>JAHHHO010000024.1 GCA_019359315.1 Myxacorys californica WJT36-NPBG1 | reverse complement strand
AGCTCGTAGCGCGGCTGGGTGCGGAAATCTTTCACGTGTTTGAGGTGCTCGATTAAGCTCATGGTCAGGCAGGGCAGAAACATCGACGCTATTCTGCTTTTTCTACGGTCAATAAACTAGCCCTGCGATAGTGGGGTACGCATGGCGGCAGCACCCTTTAAGGCAGAGTTCGAGCGAGGAGGACGGCTGCAACGCCTGCTGCTAAGGTACATGCAGACTCTATTTTTTCAGGTGGCCCAGGGGGGAGCCTGCTTCCGCCGCCATAGCATTGAAGAACGATTAGCGCGGTGGCTGCTGATGGTGAGCGATCGTATCGATTCGAATGACCTCCCGCTGACTCAAGACTTTATTTCTCAGATGCTTGGCACCCGGAGGTCAGGAGTGACGGTCGCGGCAGGAATCCTGCAAGAGGCAGGACTCATCCGCTATGGGCGAGGCAGAATTACGATAGTTGATCGCGAACATTTAGAAGAAGCAAGCTGTGAGTGTTATGGCCTGATCAAAGCGATGAGTGGGCGATCGCTGCTCATTGCGTGCGAGTAGTTTCGCCCCTTATGTACTCCATAATCGGCACCACGGCTCTGTTAACCCCGTTAGCACTGCAGGCTTGAGCAGGTATCCTGCTCCACACAGCAACTTGGGAACCATAAAAGAAGCCCCTCACAAAGCAATTTGGAGGGGCTTAAACGTGTCAAAGGAAAATAACAATGGTTGAACAAATCAAAATCGATGCCTCTGTCATTCCCTTCATGATTCCCAAATATCATCTTGGTCAGAAAGTCCAAGCAGAGAAGGAGGTTGGCTACGTCATTGGAGTAAAGCGAGAGAAGTACGCGTGGTCCTACTGTGTCGTGGAGGGAACACAGCCTACCAACGACAGCAATGAAGAATGGTATGAAGAACACAATCTATCAGTAGTGGAGTAGTGAGCTTCTGCTCCATAAGGCAGTTAACCAACTCAAAACCCGCATTCTCTCGTTCAGATGCCCCCTGATGACAAACGAGAGAATGCGGGTTTCAAACTATCACCTTTCGGTTATATAGTCCTTTTCTAGTCCTGAGTGAAATTATGGCTCAGATTGACTAAATTTAATCCTTCAGAGGTAATTCCATCCTTCTGAGGTTCTTCGATCACCGTGGCATCGTCGCAGCCGATGATCGCACAATTCCTTTGAATTTCTAGGGCGAGCGTATGCAGAGCGATCGCCGTTGCAATGCTATCGAGCATTCCCGCTTCTCTCAACCACAGCCGGATCATTCCCTGATTGGTTAACACATCGGCTTCTCGTACTACTGACATCACTTCCTCCGCTCAAATTGAAGATGCTTTGATAAAAACAGCTCTATGTCTGTTATCCGGCTGCTTACTTGCTCGTGGGTTCGGTCGGTCCTCTCCCTGACGTGTTGAGCGATTTCCATCGCGCCATTGATTCCTAGCATTAGCTTGTCATCAATATGGCCCATCTCTTTGGTCTTAGCGTCTAGTTCATGCTGCGACTGAAAAATCAGTTCGCGCAATTCGGCTTTCATCGTTGCCAAACTCGCTGACATCTTCCAGACGGTTGTACTAGTGGCGATGCAGAACGAGAGAACGGTAAGGAAGAATGCGACGGTTTCAACTTTCAGCATTGGATTGCATTCTCCGCTTATCTGCTGCGTCACCGATAAACATTAGTGTAGGCATCGCCACAGTCAGTGACGCGATCAACGCCTCTTTCGTGCCAAATATCGCGTGATATTGTGGTAAGTTTTCCCACTGCTCAGCCAATAGCACCACATCGTCAGGAGTCACCAGCAAGGGTTCAGAATCCCTTGCGACGTGTTCCATACCATCGCTCGATTGAACGACCGTAGAGCGCCAAATTTCAGCCAGTGTAGCCCCCTTGATAAGGATTTCCTCTGTCCGTCTTAGCGTGCTGCGAGTAATGGTCACCCCTTCGGAAGTGTAAAACATGTGGTTTTGCCCCTTAAGCGCTCGTGTTGTTCGTGAAGTAACCCTGATTGCCTAACTTCGTTAGCAGATCGCCTAACGCTGTATTTCCGCCTCTAGAGCCTGTAATGCTTGCTTTCCCGCCAGGGGTAGCGCCTCTCATCCCTAGCGCACCATTTGTAGAACCTAATGTTATCGCTCCATCAAAAGCGACTCTCAACCCTATAACCCCGGTTGCTGATTTGACTTGTAGTAAATCTGTTGTGGAGCCTGCGTCAGGTTGAATTACTAGAGTTTTGCGAGTGTTGCTAGTAGCGTAAGTGTTTAACGAGGTTATTTGAGACTGCAAATCATCAATTAAATCGAAAATAACTTGGTTGGATTGTTCAAACTCTGTAGTCGTTATAAAACTGCTATGGCTAAACGCCGCTAAATGCTGAGCTAGTAAATTTGCCGCTACTCCAGAATCTTCTTTGCTCGCTAAAGTTTGCTGTGTACTTACTACTGATTGACTCAAACTAGCGAGATTTTGATTGGTAGTTGCAATACTAGCGGCATTGGCAGCAATTTGTTGATCGATCGCGGTTAGGTCTACGGATGCATTAGATTGCAGCTCCACCCATTCGATCGCGCCGTTGTCATCGGCAAATCTAAGTGATTGACCTGTAAGCGGCTTACTAGAGGGAAATTTAAGGTTATAGTTCTCAGTTAAACCTTTAACAAATAACTGAATGAACTTGTCACCCTTGTCTAACAACCGCAGAATTAGAAATCTACTCATGTCACTTATAGATCACGACCTTATAGAATCCCTCTAGCGGCTCTAGTGGGCTGAAATCAAAAATAAGATTACTGTCATCTGCAATGGTGACATCTGCGACTTCAAAATGTCGCTTATTGCTATCCCAGACATCGTAAGACACGAATTCTTCTTGAAGGTCATGATTTGCAACGAACAAGCCATTCTCTAATTGGTCTTGAGTTACCGTAAAGACTCGCTTTTGCCTGTTCAAGTCGTAACCCTCTAGATAGTCGATTGCTATCGTCCAGTTGATCTTGTAATGCCTAGACCGTCTCACCGCAACGCTAGAAGAATAAAGCCAATTAGGAGATTCACTTAGGTCTAGAATTAACGTCTCTTTGTCACTAAAGAAATGACGCAGGTAGAAAATTTCTTTGACGCCTGCATTCTCTCTACTTCTAGCAATCCATCCTTTCGACACAAAAGGCGTTGGACTGGTCGATAGATTCCTAATTCTAATAACCTGAGCATCCATGGGTAAGGTGTACTGCCAGTCTCTAGTAATAATGCCTTCAAAAAGTGTTGTCCAAGCCATGATTTCTACTATTGACCTTACCGTTACCCGTTACGCTTATTAAGCGAGAAAAAAGCGTCACATTATTTTGTTGTGTTATTTTCTCGCCTAATCAAAGCACGTCCCCACAACTACAGGTAATTCAAGGATTGACTGTCTTTCTTCGTACTCCCCACCCTCTAGGTATTCCTCTAATTCGTCTTCATTTACGGAACGAGGCAACCCATCGCTACCGATAACGCATACAGGAGAAACGTTACCGTAAAGGATGTCCCAAGCCCTAATTAAAGTTTGCTCAAATTCAAAGGAACCCGGAAGGAGGAGAATAGAATCCATTGGTCAAACCTTGTTACTGGACGAGCTGCTTACCTGCGTTGATGATCGTCCATCCAGTAGGTAGCCCAGTCCCTACGGCGTCATCATCAACAAAGGTTGAATAGGATTCTTCGGTTTGTTCTGCACCCGTCCCAACGAGGATCAGCTTTCGCGCTCGCTGAGGTCGAGGGAAGTTTGTGCCCGTGACGTAATCCTTCTCGGTCGCTACGCAGTCCTGGATACCTAAATTAGCTCGATCCGCGCCAATCGCGGTATAGGTAGCAAGCGGCATTTTCCACGCATACTTGACAGTATCCACCTCAACAAAAACCGCTTTAGTCTTGGTGCTAGAGCGTTGCGGCTTGACGAATGGCGAGCTGAGATTCCATTTTGCAGCCAACAAAGTAGCCCTCTGCTCAATTGAGTAGTAAGAATTGGTCCCACCCTTGGAAGCTCTACCAGGTTTCGGTGTGTTTGCACCAAAGACCAACTTGGCCGTACCTTCTGCCGCAGCAACTTGACCTAGAGCCGTACGCGCCGCCGCTTCGGTATTGGTCAAGAATCCATACTTGATTGTTGCACCCGTGAACGGCGTTACCATTACCCGATCACGAGACTTACGCGGATTGCCCATCTGAGATGACCTCTCTAAAAAACCAGCAAGAATAGTAAAACTATGTCTACATTACCCGCTAGAGTCAAATTCGCAACACCTTACGTGGAAAGGGTTTTGCTCGTTTGTGCGTGTATAACCCTATGGGTTATGAGTTCTCAAAGTAGTTCAGAGCTGACTTGAAGATTGCAATATCGGGTTACTTCAAAACTGGACTTTCGGGAGGTTCTGAGTCGTGATACATTTCCAACTTCTGCGTAAAATTAGCGTATCCCTTCCCCTCAAGGTCTACGTAATCGGGATCTGTGCCGTCCGTCTGACGAGTCAGCAGAGTGGCATAAGCGGGAAAGACTCTAATCGTGTCCTTCTTTAACTTGATATTTCTGTCCTTCTCTTCTGTTATGGACAGCGTTAGAATCTCCGTTGTCGATAGCGTCAGCAGTTTTCTGAGGGTGCTTTCGGCTTCACTCGGACTAGCCCCGTAAACTGCCATCTGACGCCCGTTCTTGAGGTTTGCTGTACAGCGATACTTCCCCCATTCAAACGGCGTCATCGCTAGTTTGATTTGTTCCCATGTCAAGCCTATTTTGACGTCTGGAATGTTGTAATTGACCGTCTTGATCAGGTTCCCCTCAACACTCCGATAAGGGGGTTTCTCCTTCCCTCTGAACGTCACCGATAGTTTACGGACGTGAGGATTGGCCTTGACGTAATCGATCAGGGGATACCCTACAAACTGCCCAATTTCACGATTACGAACGAGTTTGCCCGTTCCAAGAATATTCGTCGCGATCGGCTTGAGTTCACTGGCTCTACCCCGCAGGACGATAGATTCATCGTCGTTTCGCTGATCCGGCTGGAGTTCTATCAGCTTCTCTTTCCCGGCGTGTGCCACAGCAGCAAGCTTACTCGCCTTGAAGGCTTCCTCAATGCCAAACGTCACGACATATAGCGCTTCAAATACAGAATCCTCTACTCCTTCTTTTAATCCTGTTAGAAAAGCCTTTAAAGTCGCATCAGGGACGCTCTCAATTTTCTTCTCGATTTGATCGCTAATAATCCAGGGTTCTTTGTACTCGTTGATTGGTTTTGCACCAAATAGCCTTAAACGCCTCATGGTCAGCATCGCCTGAATCATCGCGCTCTCACCGGCTTTCGTGACGGCAGTGTTCACGAGTCCTAGCAGTTTAGAGCGCAGCTCCTCCCCTCCCTCTTCTGCCAGCTTCAGTAGAACGTGTCCGGCGATAATTGGAAATTTGAATGTCGCGGCCCCGGCGATGGCGATCGAGCCTAACCAGACCGCGCCACTTCCCACTAATTCACCGAGCGACGTGACGACCGCTAGACCGTTTTGCTTGATCTGGTTTTGCAGCATGGCATCAGTTTGCGCCCAGTCATAGGTGTAGATCGTCAAAATCGCAGACATGAACCACTGGCTTAATTTGCTCAGTGCCCATCCTCCGATGCTGACGATCGCACTGAGGGCAAACCCTAGAAGCTTTTTCCCCGTGTTAAAGATAAAGTCTAAAATGCCTCCTCCCCCGGTCCCTCCACCCGTGGACAAGTCCCCGTCTTGCTCACGAGTCAACGCGCCGTAAATGTCGATAACCTTCTCACCGGCGATGTCTCTGGCTACCTTACTGAACAGTTGCGAGCGCGTGAGCGTGAGCAATCCCGTAGTCATAACCCCTCTACCTCCTTTCTGTGGAATCGTTTGGTGCTAGTGTTCCACTCGCTATTTAATTGAAAGACACTCACCCGTCCGTCTGGTCGGTAGGGCTAAGGTAGCTCGTTTTGTCCCTAGCTTTAGGTGTGGCGTCACCTGGATTTTTTAACCCTGCGGGGATTTCGTTGAGGTACTGAATGAACTTGTCCCAGTCATCATCACTTTCCGCAATTTCTTCCTTAATTTTGTCCCCGTCTAATTTCCCGGCGAGTGCTTTTTTGGTCACGGCGGCGCGGGTCATGCCGGTAACAATGAGCAACTGATTGAGCTTAGAGATGATGTCGTTATCGTCCGACTCTTTCAGCACAATCGATTGAATGTCTACCTCGGATTTCTCTAGAAATCCCTTCACTGACTTACTACGCGGATCAATGGGGAGCTGTAACTTTTTACTGCCCGTCTCAAACTTGAATCCTAAAAAGTCACTGATTGCCCGGAGATAGTCTACGGCGAGGCTGATTTGTGCTTTATTTTGGACGGTTTCACCGACGTTTTTGATGGCAACCTCAGAGATTAGGTCCGTATCACTATCAAGTGACAGCAGCAAACCAACAATTTCGCTGATTGCTTCTGATAGATTCTCAATCTCAATCAGCTTCTCTGTACCCGTAGCGTCTTTGTACTTGATGTTTAGGGGATAGTAACCTAATGCGCTATCGAGCTGCTTAAACTGCCAGTTTTGGAAGTCTACGAGAGTGTCAATCTTCTCTGTGGTTTCCGTCTCATCCTGTTTTAGATGAATTTTTGTGGGCACTGTCGCCGGTAGCCGATGCAATCCAGCGTGATAGAAGCTAGGCACTAAGCTATTGCGGGTTAAATCGATTAAATCCCAGGATGCTGTAGGAATTGCGTTGCCATCGGCATCGTACAAAATCTGACTCAGACCTTTTAATCCAGTCGCAAAGTCACCTTTGTAATAAGGAATTTCTGGATCAAGTCCCTCGGGTCGGTCCCCGCTAAACCAAATCACCCCACCCAGAATGTTATAAACACGCTTCAAAAGATCTTCGTTCGGTTCTGACCGGCTGCATTGGGCACTCGCCAGGGCGAAGAGTTGATCGCTTAGCGCCTGGTAGATGGCAGCATCGGATTGCAGAACCTGAATAGTCTGGAGATCAAAATCGATTTCTTTAACAGACTTGCCATTCACAATCTTCGTGCAGGACTTAAAGATTTTCATCGCCACGGGGCTGTACTGGACCTCATCATCGGCTTTAAGTTCGTTTACATCCCCTCTTAGACCGTCCAGAGCGGCTAACGCATTCGCTAAATTCCCCAGCACGTCATTGTTTCCGGTGCGAAACTCTAAGCAACACTCAACCTGCCTAGTCGCAATTCTCGCGAGTGTGGGCGGAATGCCTGCCAATGGCTGTAAGAGGTTTGAAACAGCTCCGATCGCTTGCAATATAGATGAATAGTCAGGTCTGGGAATGACCGGCTGAGTGGTAGGAATCCGAGCGATCGAGGCTTTAAGGTCGGTTAATTGGCTCTGAATTGGGCTTAAATCGACTCTTGGGGCCGTGGTAGGAATCCGAGCGACGGATGCTCTAAGGTCGGTTAATTGGCTCTGAATTGGGCTTAAATCGACTTTTCCAGCCGTGGTAGGAATTCTCGCCACGGATGCCTTAAGGTCATTTAGTTGGCTTTGTACGGGGCTTAAATCGACTTTTCCAGCCGTGGTAGGAATTCTCGCCACGGATGCCTTAAGGTCATTTAGTTGGCTCTGTACGGGGCTTAAATCGACCTTCTGACCGCTTGAACTGCCGAGCCGGTCTAATTGGCTTTGAATCACTCCTAACTTGCTGTCTAGGGGTGACAAGTCTACTTTCTGCCCATTCTGGCTACCAGCTCCGAGATTTCGGAGCTGCCCTTCAATGCGATCTAGTCTCAAATCTAGCTCTGTATAGTTGAACCGTCGCAACGTCTCTTTAATTGCGGTCTGTTCGCGAACTAGCAAAGCAAGCCGATCATTTTGAATTTTCATCAAATCATAGGCCGCTTTGCTGTCTCTCCCTTGCTGATTCAAGGCGATCAGCTGCGTTTTTTGGGCCTCGATCGCCTTGAAAATCTCATTGGCTGAAAGCATGTCGAAAATCAAGCCGATGATCGGTAGCACCTTCAGAAGCGTTCCTGAAATTTTGCCCAGAACACGAACAGCCGGGATAACATCATCTGCCATCCTGCCAACGTTTCGAGAAGTTTCTAAAGCAGTTCCTAGCGCGCTCGACGCGGTACGCTGTACCCCTTTTATATCTCCAACGATTCTACGCAAGTATTGCCCCGCAGAATCGATCGACCGACCGATAGGCCGCAGCCAACCGGATAGAACGCGATCGGCAGCTCTGAACCCGTCGCTTAATGCCCTAGACAGTGGCTTAAAAGCGATTTCATCAATCGACTTTGCAACCGGCTTTAGAATCGACTTATCGAATGTGTTAACGATCGGATCGATGATCCACTTTTTAAAGAACCCGTCTGGTTTCTTGACGAAATCCTTTACCTTTTGATCGTTAACTACATCTGTAACGGGCTTGATCTGCTTCTCTAAATTCTTCCTAATTACGTCTAGATTGTCACCTACGCCGCTTTTCTTGTATAAGTCCTCAAACGCTTTTTTCGTTGCCTCAAAGTCACCCGTCATTTTTTGGCGGATATTATCACTTAACTCTTGAAGCGTTAAGCCATTATCAGGCATGTGTTTCTATTCCTATTTGCTTTAAGTGCTAGTCTCTGCACACACAAGTGAACCGTTTTCTATCATCGCTAACGATTTTCAGGCATTCATTAGAACATTGGTCGCAGTCTACGCGAATGTTTTGCGGCTCTGACAGAAATGTTTGCTCGAATATTTGCTCATAAGTGCCATCAATCGACGATTCGACCGCTATTTTCCAAGTCGTTCCTCCTATCGCCCCTCCAAATTCTTTCCTGTTTCCGTTCTCATCTATTACCCATTTCTCTAGAATTTCAGTTTCACCGTAAGTTTGGCCTGAATATATCGGCTGGCTGTAGCTTTCAAGGAATCCGATGTCCTCTTGGTAGGGTACGTCGATTTGTTCCCACTGATCGGTTGTTTCGTTGTAGATGTAGTCGTAGCTGATACCGTCTACCGTGATTGTCCAGAAATTTCTAGAGATTCCATTAGGATCTATCCCCTGAAGCACTAGGCGCAAATTGCTAGGCGCTCCATACACATAGAAGCTAGAGATCAACGGGTTTCCCTCGATGTCTAGCTCCACCCAATAGGTATTAGGTCCACCGGCTGCGGAGTTGTATTGCTTCTGTTTGTACCGATAGAAGAATTCGTAATACTGGTAAGGATTCAGCTCACCCCCTTGAGCATCAGGGGGTGAGAGATAGACCTTGATCGGCGTCAGGTCGGTTTTGAAAGCTGCGGGTGCTTCCGTGTTCTGTGGGTTCCACTCCACAACGGCTGCGTCTTTTCCGTCGCACCCTTGATAGATAAGCTGTCTAGGCATTAGATCACACTATCCGGGTCAAATTCTGCCGGCGTAGTGTCTGCCGTGTAGACAGTTACCGAGTAGTCATAGCCAATTTTCTGACTGTTGCCACGGACCACAAAGGTTTTTCTAGGGTTGCCTACCTCAATCCCGCTTTCCTCATCGGTATCCGCAGTTGTGAAGGTTCGAGCGAGTTTGAGAATTGCCCCGAAAACCTTGTCTGGGTCGCTCATGCTGGCTGCATTATCCAGGCCAGCGCTGGCGAGGGCATCAAACGGAATTATTAGAGCTGGGGCCGTGGGGGAAGCGGTGATCGATTGCGTTGAATCAATCACCGTTGCTGTCGAGCCGAAGTAAGAAGTAATCACGGGTTGGGTCATGGGGAAGCTCCAAATCTAAAACAGACTCATCAAGAGTAGCTTCAGATAAGGGTTTTGGCGCAATTAGCCATGACAAATCGACACCGCGATCGCAAAATGACGAGCGGCTCTGACTCTGAAAGAAGTAAATGTCTACTGCGAATAAAGTTCTTTACTAGCAAATAAAGTTGTAGATCGTAGAGGGACAGACGGTTTAGGACTTTGAATGCTCATTCACGTCTGCCTGATCTTTCGCCAGATTCTCAAATTGTTCGGGATACCTCTTTAGCAATACTTCTGGTAAGTTTTCACAGTCTCGATTAGGGTCAACTTCAATATTTTTGGGCAATTTGACCCTGCACAATAACGGCTGCTCTTTTACTTCTAGCTGTTGTAGGGTGAGTGAGTTTGTTTGGCTTAAATCCACGGTAAATAGGATAGCACTGCGGAGGTCGGCACCGCCGAGGTCGGCACGGCTGAGCCTGGCACCGCTGAGCCTGGCACCGCTGAGGTTGGCACCGTTGAGGTTGGCACCGTTGAGCCTGGCACCGCTGAGGTTGGCATAACTGAGGTCGGCATAACCGAGGTTGGCACCGATGAGGTTGGCACCGATGAGGTCGGCACCGCTGAGGTCGGCACCGTTGAGCCTGGCAAAGCGGAGGTCGGCACCGCTGAGGTCGGCACCCTTGAGGTTGGCACCCTTGAGGTCGGCACCACTGAGGTTGGCACCGCTGAGGTCGGCACCGCTGAGGGATAGCAAAGCTTGAAATTGTTTCGGCTCTGTATCTTCTTGCCCTTGCTCATCCTCTTTCTGCTTCCTTATCAGTCCTGTATCGTAAAGAAATAGCAGAATGCTGCCCTTGCGTTCTCCATCTGTACGGTTCCGGTCTTCATAATCCGTGAACCTTCGGAATATTGACAACGTTCTAGCACGAATAACATCCATGCCTGCATCGAGCAGATCCTGTTGTCCCTTCTTGAGCATACCTCTCGCCTTTTGTTTGGCTAGAATACTCAAACTCTTGCCAACCAATAGGTCTGAGATGCTATTTATGTAGGCTTCTATCGCGTCGTCACGCTGCCTATCTTCAGCTCTGTCCTTTTCTGCTTGTGCTTGTTCCTCAGCTCTGTCCTTTTCTGCTTGT
The DNA here is from genome assembly GCA_019359315.1 of Myxacorys californica WJT36-NPBG1. GTDB lineage: Bacteria > Cyanobacteriota > Cyanobacteriia > Leptolyngbyales > Leptolyngbyaceae > Myxacorys > Myxacorys californica. Next base: position 68,925 of record JAHHHO010000024.1, on the reverse strand, counting down.
GCTTGTTCCTCAGCTCTCTTTTTGGCGGCGGCTTCCGCTTTCTTCTCAACCTCTTCTCTAGCAGCTTTTGCCTGTTCCTGTGATGACTGGAACACGAAGCCAAGAACCGCTAAAGTTGCAGGAGCAAGAAGCAAACTCATCCAATCCCAAAGCGTTTTGGACGGCTCAGTTTTAATTGTGGTGGTTGTTTTGGTGGTCTTGCCGTTTGCTTCTTCTATAGCTACCTGAGATTTCTCCTCACTTGTTGCCATACCGACCCAGTCCCCAGGGATTGGAAATTTGGAGAGGATCACTGCAACCGTAATCACAACCAATCCGACAACCACCAAATAGATGCCAGTTCTGTTCCTTGGCGTTTGAGGGGAAACCTCAGTCACAGAGTTCTCAGTTACAGGCTCCTGGTTTTGTTCTCTGCCATCTTCTAAAGGCGGCTTGACTGGTTCTTGTGAACTATCCGCGTCTCTCATTGCTCGCTCCTCCCAGCAGTGCAGCCACAAATTTTCCTGTAAGAAGATCATATGGATCAACTTATTCAGCTTTTATAGTTTTATATAAAAGCTGTTAGGAAATTGCGTGTCTGGTCACGTCTACTGCAAAATTAGTTGCATACCGCAAAGGATAAAGAGGTTTAAGCCCTCTAAAAGCTTGACAGCACAAAACTTTGTTCTTCCATGCTTTTGAAGCAAATACGGAAGAAACAAAGCCACAACCATTTTGGGTAAAGGAATTTATTTGCGGTTTACAGTAAATGCGGTTATTTCAGCTTCACTTGAACCGGAGCTACGGTGTCAATCAGCAAAGTTTGAGGCTGAAAGTTTTTAGGGATATCGAAATACAGTTGTATCGTTCGCTCTTCGCTGGGAAAAAATGTTTCTCCTACTCGTTATTACCCGACGAGTTTAGTATTTAGGATCGTGCTTGTGAAGCAGAGCAGATAGCGATTGCAAGTCCACATCGAGCGAGTTTCGAGTGTCTTTAAACAACTATTCAGAAACAACCATTCAACAAATTCATCTAATCGGGCAAGGCAAAGTTGAGCATTCGCCCATCTACTCTCATCTGCTTGAGCAAACGGCTTCTCAGCAATTCGTTTAGCGGATCGGTGAAGCGTCACTAACTCTTCCGTCCATCTTTCGCGCTCCTCTCGACCGGACGCAAGTAGGGCTTCAGCAGCGACTCCAATCAATTCTTCGCCTTCGCGAGATAAGGTGTTAGAAATTACGTTGAGTGCTTGTGGCTGTGGATCGGCAATCAATTGCTTCAAGGGCCGATAGAGGATTGACATCCAAGTATCTGAAACTTGATTTGCGTTCAATTTACCCGATTGAACAAAGGGCTTCAAGAGTTCCACCGCAGTTGATCGCGCCCAACTTCCAACAATGGGCCCACTCGCTTGACATACAACCTGTTTTAAAGTTGCATTAGACAAATTACCAGGACTTACCTGAACCATTTGTTGAAAAATTGAGAGGCGGAGGGCTTTCAATTTTTCGCTGTTTTCAGGTCGCACATTTTCTTGAATCCGAATCTGATAGATCCATTCTGCAAAGGCGTAAAGCTGTTCTAACAACGGCAAATTTTCGAGTAGTCGGTAGGAGCGCTGCCATGTGAGTGAACGACTGCGTAGTGGTGAAAGATTAAAGGCTGCGATCGCACGTAATCCAGGAATATCGCTTTGCAACAGCGCGATGACGAGCGCTTCATTGGGTTGAAAACCGCGTTGATCTAATTCCAACGCGGCCAGTACGGACTGAACTAGCCGCGATAAGCGATACCGGATTGACCAAGCTTGGTATTTTTCTCTATCTTCGGCAGCTAATGCATCTAGTAACGCTAGTAACGCTGAAAGAATAGGCACTAACCGGCTCGGCTCGACCTTTAAAAAAACTTCTGCGGCTGCCTGAACACCTTGGTCGTTCAGACAAGGCGTCCAACTATGAGGGTCAGTGTGAAAAAAAAGAACGTGCGCTTGTCGTATTGTCTCCTCAAACGAGCCTTGCACGGTATCAACAATCGTCAATGCTTCCATCTGGTGGCTAGAATTAAAGGCTGCGATGAACGGCAATGAATATGATTCTTCCAGTAGATGGAGGTGCAATTGAGCCATCAAACCATTACAACTGACCTTACAAACTTGTTCTAAGTAGTGCGAGTGCAATTCATCGACCAGATGCCTTAGCCAATGACTGAAATCTGACCATTGACCGCTAAACATTGCTCGATCGAGAGACGTTAACGTCTTGGCAAATTGAGTGATCGCAGCTTTGAGATGATCGCTTGCCTCTGAAGTCACGACAAAATCATCGTTTTCATCAAGCAGTCCCTGTTCTCTCAAATAGTCAGCCAGATCAGTTTGCTCTAGAGCCAGCGATTGGTTTTGAAGCAGCAGCGCAAAAAACGCCTTGGCATCAGAAAGCGACGCGAGTCCGAACCGAGGAGCAATCGAGGAATTATTTTTCTCAATTGAGGAAAATAACTGTACAGTTTCCCAAGTCGCGCTATCGTTTGGATGAATTAACTGTTCAACGTAGCAGTAAACATTAGGCAGAATGTCAGCTGGAATTGGGGTGATCAGCAGCGGGTGACGTTTGGTTGCACCTTGAATTGAATTTGACAAGTGATACCCTTGGCAAGCTTTTCCTGCGGTATCAAAGACGAAGATATAGCGATCGTGAAAGATTTGGTCGGTTCCGCCTGCTTTCCTACAAAGATCAAGCAATTGAAAGTTTAGATTCCTCAGAAGAAAATGATGCTTTTGACACGCAGCTTGCAGTTTTTCGGGACCTTCACGGGACGCTGCAGTAGTGTTGGTAACGACAATATACTCAGTCTGCGCTGTACTCACTCGGGCGATAAATTCTGCAATGCCGGATTCATCAAAGAACGGGTCGAGTAAAACAATTCGAGCTGTTGTGGGATTTTTGGCAAGCGTTTGTAACCACTCAGAAAAACTCAAGCGACCAAATTCATCCCCCGTCCAGTCTTTCGGGAAGAATTTTCCACCTGAAGGAACTGGAAACAGCGTTTGTGCAAACTCTCGAGCTTCGTGGGTTGCAATGATCCAAGCAGAAGGAGACTGACTTGAAACAGAAAAGGAAGTGTAGTGAATTTGTTGAATTTCCTGTGCAGCCTCTGCTCGCTCCCGTACCCTTGAATTTCGCTCGCATTCTTGCAGCCATCTCGAGGAAAGGCGCATCTTGGAACTAGCAACTCCTTGATTGAAATTAATCTTCTGTAAAATCAATATAGAGTCTTGGTACCATAATTCTCCTTCACCAGAGTCTAGATCATGCTGCCAAATCGTAGCCGTGACAATTCGGGTAGCTTCAGGTGCAGTAAACGTGACGCACGTAGTCCCAGGTGTGATCACAATCAGCCGCGATCGAGCAAATACAGTAACGCCCTCACTCTGTCCTTGGCACTGAATTAGACAACTCGTACCAATCGGTAGAGTATTCGGCTGAATCTCGATCGTGACTTCGCACTCCTGAGTTACCGTTAGAAGAACCTGAGCAGTTCCATTCTGGTCAAGACTCGGACAGCAAATCCACTCTAAGTTTCCAAGTCGCGCAATATCAGTCGCACAAAAGTTCAATCCCGTTTCTTTGTGTAGATGTAACAGGCATTTCTTGGCTATCTCGTCTCGATCTTGAGCATTCTGACTAGTGGGATGCTCAAAGAGATCGAGCTTTCGCTTGTAGAACAATGTTCCTACAAAAGCAGGGGCGTTTGAGGCAGGACTTGCTAAAGCGATCGACAGCGATTTGGTCAACTGATTATGCCACGCTGTATCCAAAAAAGTGATTGGACACACTTCAAACGATTCAGCAATTTTATGAACTGACCCAGCGAAGCAGAAGTCTTTAAAGGTCCGCTTCGGAATATTGATATCAGCGACAGTACAGGCCTCAGCTAACGAAGCACCTTGGCAAAGCTGTTTTATAACACTCAGAATAGTCTGACCATAGTGCTGAAATGACACTCGGTGAATCTGAAACTTACAGGAATTGGCTTGCCACCGCTTCAAGGATGTAAAGCTCCAAGTATTAAACTTCTCTACTGCTTTAGGAACAATCCATCCAAACAGTAAACGGTGCTCGCGTTTGCCTTGATATTCAATCTCGAGCAACCAAAATGTAAAGGTGCAGAGTTGAGCAGGTTTGGATCTAAAAATACTCGCTAGTCTAGAATCCAAACTCAACGTATCAAGAGATTGCAAAAGATGAGTGATATCGGGAGAAACGCTAGACATATTAAATTCTGAAGGAATGCTGAAGTGCTGAAATGTAGTCGCGAAGCTTACAATAGAGATAATAGAAAAAATTCCAGGTCTTTAGGTATCAATCGGCAAGCTCATCTCCTTGCTGAATACTAAAGAAGAAAAGTATGAAACTTACCTACCATAGAGAACTCGTACTTGTCCGGAGAGGGCTCTTAAGATGCCTTGGGCCCTGAAGGTGCGATTTCCACTAGTACCTATGACTCATAAGCCCAAGGTCGGACCAGAGCCGCGATCGCTGATGACAGAATCTGAAGGCTCACAGCATAGAGCTAAATCTATGGTCGTGGCTTCGAATTCCCCTGAGGGTATATCAAAGAGGAAGCTAGGAATGAGATTCAACTCTCGCTCCTAGCTTCTTTGTATTAGGGGTAGAGGGCGATCGCTACGGTTAGTTGCCGTGCCAAAGTCAGTCTGAAACGTAGTCAAATTCGGCCATCGGCGATAGTAGATGATTGCCCTGGTAGCTGTTGTGCCTCATTCTCTTCGCCACGAGCTTGTAATCTATGCTGTAGGTCAACAATTGCCTAGGGCGTATTACAGGTTGTGAAGATGCAAGGGCGTCCCACCCTCCGAAAGTCGCAATAATTGCATTCACTCAGAAAAGTATGAGTCAGAGAAATGAAACCACGCAGCTCCTAAAGGGCGTTCTTCTACTATTTGGAGTGCATATTCTTGCGCTTTTTGTTGGTGCGATCGTGGCGCAACTGATTTTCTCTGTTGCGCGATCGCTACCTTCCCCGTTTAATAATATTCTTGCGCTTCCAACGTTTGCCTTGATTGGTTGGGGCGTTGCTCAATTGGTCTATGTGATTCGTTAGTGATTTATCTAAACCGCAAACGGCAATTTGGACTCATGAAAGGTGTCATTATTGGAGCCGTATTAACCGCATTCCTAAATGGAGGCTGTTGGATTCTTTTCTTAGGATCTATCAAGTAATTAGAGCGATCGCAACCAAATCACGCGAAACAGACATTCAAATCGCGATCGCTCAAATACAAGGCGACGATCAAACCTTGGCCGGGTCAGAAAAGCGAATCTTGAGATAATCGTCTTCCATTTTGGCTCCAGATGGTTGCAGAGCTGCCAACGCTTGCGGCAGAACCAAATTACGGCGATGATTTCCAATTCGGACATTCAATTCATCACCCGTTTTGCTTAGCTCAACCTGATCCTTAGCGATTCCAGGCAAGTAAAGCTCCAAGCTGTACTGATTTTGATCTTGAACGACTCGTAGTGTTGTTTCTTTGTAATAAATTTGCGTCGGGTCTTCGTTGTCGGGATAGAGCGTTTCTTTTAAGCGATCGAGCGATTCTAAGCCACACATTTCCTTAGAATAAAGCGGCACTTCCTTCACAGGCAACGGTAGAAAATTGTCGTGAATCTCTTGGCGATAGCCCTGCTGCTGTGCCTTCCAACCTTGGAAGAACGGATCGGAAACAGAGTCAGGAATGATCCGGTTCGCAACAACGAGATCAGTGGCAACGTTGTAAAGACTCAGATAAGCATGGGCACGCAGCGATTCTTTAATCACCATTTTTTCGGGGTTCATTACGAGTCGCACGGTAGTTTTGGTGGGGTCAGTCAGAACCTTTTCCAGCGCTTCGATTTGTTCGTAAAACTCGTAAGGCGCGTCCATTACTTCTTTGTCGGGCAGCGAAAACCCGGCGATCGGGCGAAAGATTGGCTCAACTAACGGACGTAACACGACCGAAATCCCCTGAAACGGCTTGTAGAATTTTCGCATGTACCACCCTCCCACTTCCGGTAGACTCAGTAGCCGCAAAGCGGTTCCAGTGGGGGCAGAATCGATGATCAGTACATCAAACTCGCCTTCGTCGTAGTGCCGCTTCATTCGCACGAGTCCAAAAATCTCGTCCATGCCCGGCAGGATGGCTAACTCTTCTGCCTGAACCCCTTCGAGTCCGCGAGCTTGCAAAACTTGGGTGATGTAACGCTTGACGGCTCCCCAGTTCCCTTCAAGCTCCATAAGGGCGTCGAGTTCGGCTCCCCAAAGATTCGGACGCACTTCTCTTGGTTCGTGTCCTAATTCAAGATCGAAGCTGTCAGCTAATGAGTGAGCCGGGTCGGTACTCAATACCAGCGTTCGATATCCTAATTCGGCACAGCGAAGTCCAGTTGCGGCAGCCACCGAGGTTTTACCGACGCCGCCTTTGCCTGTCATGAGGATTACACGCATGGTATCGAGTCCTATATGAGAAATGTTTACATTCTTTAACCCTATTGTCACACACGACTGGAGGATGAGGGAGTAAGGATGAGGGATGAGGTAAAAATTAAAAGACCCCGATCGTGAGATCGAGGTGCTATGAAATCCAAACCGTTGGATTAGGCGTAGAAATTCAGCTTTGAGGCTTCCGCGAAACCTTTCTACCTGTAATTATACACAACCTTCCGTAATATTGCTGAGCCGCGTACCAATCTTTACACTGGCATGGCTTCAGTGTTTACACATTAAAGCGGAATAACAATACATCGCCTTCTTGAACGACGTATTCTTTGCCTTCACTGCGAACCAAGCCTTTTTCTTTGGCTCCTGCCATTGAGCCTGTGGCTACTAAGTCTTTGTAAGCTACGGTTTCGGCACGAATAAAGCCCCGCTCAAAATCTGTGTGAATGACGCCTGCGGCTTGAGGCGCTAACATGCCCGCGTGAATTGTCCAGGCGCGGGTTTCTTTTGGCCCGGTCGTGAAGTAGGTTCGCAGTCCCAACAGTTCGTAAGTCGCGCGGATGAGTGACTTTAGCCCGCCTTCTTCGACGCCTAGCGATTCTAGAAAATCGGCGCGATCGCTCTCTGGCAATTCCACGAGTTCCGATTCAACTTGAGCCGACACCACCACGACTTGAGCGTTTTCTTGAGCGGCGAGCGCTCTCACCTGCTCAACCCATTCGTTACCTGTTGCCAGGTCATCTTCAGAAACATTTGTGGCATAGATAATCGGCTTGCGAGTCAGCAATCCGAGTGGTTTGATCAGATCTTCTTCCTCTTCGGTGAGACTGACTTGACGTGCGGGTTTCCCTTCGTTGAGGACTGGAATCAACTTTTCGAGTGCGCCCGTTTCGATTTGAGCTTCTTTGCTGGTGCGAGACTGCTTCCGGGCACGTTCAATTCGGCGCTCGACTTGATCTAAATCAGCCAGTCCTAGTTCGAGATTGATCACTTCAATGTCGCGCACCGGATCAACCGAGCCGGAAACGTGAATCACGTCGTCATCTTCAAAGCAGCGCACCACATGTACGATCGCATCGACTTCTCGAATGTTGGCGAGAAATTGGTTGCCCAAGCCTTCCCCGCGGCTTGCACCTTTCACTAATCCAGCGATGTCCACAAATTCGACTCGTGCTGGCAAAATCTCGGCTGAGCTAGAAATATTGGCTAAGACTTTTAGCCGATCGTCAGGGACGGCGACAATACCGACATTTGGCTCAATCGTACAGAAGGGATAGTTGGCGGCTTGGGCTTTGGCATTGGCAACCACCGCATTAAATAAAGTTGATTTTCCAACGTTGGGGAGTCCAACAATCCCGGCTCTTAGCATAGTTAGGTAGGTGAGATACAAACGGTTAAACAGGTCCCGGTATGGTTTGAGGGACGGGAGTGGGAACAGGCTCCGGTACAGGCGACGGCACAGGTTCCGGGGCGGGAGAGGGAATGGGTTCCGGTACAGGCGACGGGAACGGATCGGGCTTGGGAAACGGTTCGGGAGTTGGGCTAGGAGCCGGATCGGGAACCGTTGGATCGGGAATGGTCGGCGGATTAACCATAGAATATCCTAACGAATTACTTGACGTTCCTAACCTAGAAAGGAAGTTGGGCGGGAAACATCTGCCCAGAGAGATGCAGGAACGGCGGTTCCGTTAATATCCGTTAAGTTCAATATGCGTGTTGATCATGCTTAATGTTCGCTTGCCACTATTAGAGGCTCTGACCGCTTGCTCCCTCAAATCGCACGCTTCCTTCTATGCGCCAGGGCATAAGCGTGGAGTTGGCAGCGCGATCGCACTCACCCATCTCCTCGGCTCTCAAGTCTTTCAGGCTGACTTGCCCGAATTGCCCGAACTCGATAATTTATTTGCGCCTCAAGGCGTGATTGCCGAAGCGCAAGCATTAGCCGCGCAAACGTTTGGAGCAGACCGAACTTGGTTTCTTGCGAATGGCTCGACCTGCGGAATTATGGCCGCGATCCTAGCAACGTGTGCTCCTGGCGAGAAAATTATTCTGCCGCGCAATGCGCATCAATCTGCGATCGCGGCTCTGATTCTCTCTGGTGCAATTCCAGTGTTTATTCATCCCGAATACGATCCGATCTTAGATCTCGCTCATAGTATTACGCCTGAAACGGTGGCAACTGCGTTAGTGCAGCACCCTGATGCAAAAGCCGTGCTGATGATCTATCCCACGTATTTTGGTGTCTGCGGTCATGTTGAAGCGATCGCAGATCTGACTCACCGATACAACCTTCCATTAATCGTGGATGAAGCTCACGGAGCGCACTTTGCGTTTCATGCTGATTTACCAATGTCTGCACTACAAGCAGGAGCCGATTTAACTGTGCAATCAACGCACAAAACCTTATCAGCCCTGACGCAGGCTTCGATGCTGCATGTTCAGGGAGATCGAATTGATCGCGATCGCGTTTCGCAATCGTTGCAGCTTGTTCAATCGACAAGTCCGAGTTATTTGCTTCTAGCCTCGTTAGACGCGGCACGAGGGCAGATGGCAACTGAGGGACAGGAGTTGATGGATCAGACTCTACGGTTAGCGGATGAAGCGCGATCGCGGCTGCAAGCCATTCCAAAATTAGCAACCCTAAATCCTGAACAGGCAACGACAGCTGGATTCTATGCCCTCGATCGGACTCGATTGACTGTAACGGTTTCTAACTTAGGCATAGATGGATTTACGGCAGACGAAATTCTGCATCAGCAGCTAGATGTAACGGCAGAATTGCCGTCTTTACGGCATGTCACCTTTATTTTTAGTTTGGGCAATACGGAAACAGATGTCGATCGGTTGGTTGCAGCGTGGGAAACGTTGGCAGCAGATGCCTCCAGCCATGCTTCGCAAGGAGCGGATGGGATATCTGTGGGATATGGAAAGTTGTTGAATGAAAAGCAGGCAATGTCTCCCCGTGAAGCGTTTTTTGCTCGAAGCGAAATGATTTCGACCGATCAAGCGTGCGATCGCATCTCTACAGAACTTGTTTGCCCTTATCCACCTGGCATTCCCATTCTGATGCCCGGAGAATTCATTACTCAAGACGCTATCAATGCTTTGCAATACGTTCTTAAATCAGGTGGTTTCATTACAGGGTGTGCAGATCCCATGCTTAAGACATTGCGTGTCGTTCAGTAAATACGTGAACGACAGAAACAGGGTTCTGGCTCTTCCAAGTTCTTTAGAACGGGTAGGTAGTGGTGTAGACCTGTTGATTAGCTTCCATGCTGTGTCATATTACGACACGGTACTACTTCAGATAGTTTTCGCCCATCGCGTTTGTTAATTCAGTTCTCCGCTACTTGATTTTTGATAAGCGTTTATCGTGTTTCAACTTCTATTAGTCCGTTTTGCATAAACATTACTTAATTCACAGAAGCATTTGCTGATTTCGGCTTCTGTTATTCAATTTTCGATAAGCGTTTGTCGATTTCGGCTTCCATTATTTGGGTTCTGCATAAGCATTACTTAATTCAACAGAAGCATTTCTCGATTCAAGTTTTCGTTACTTGATATGCAGAAAGATTCCTTGATTTTGGCGTCGTGTTTCTTAATTTTGGGTCTGCATTCCTCGGCAAAGCGAACTTTAGTCATTTGAGAAAAAAGTTGCAGCTTACCGCTTGTGATGTTTTGATGTCTCCCAATTACGATGAAGGGACTTGACTGCACAACCTTCAACTATTCTCTAAAATTCCACTGAATAAAGCTCTATTTAAGTCAAGACTTACCCCTATGACTTCTCCGCTTTGGTCTTACGTCACCCCTGGCATTCCTGATGATTTATTTGAGAACCTGCCTGGCATTCCGATGAGTCAACGAGAGATTCGGCTGCTCTTGCTCTGTCAACTACGGCTCAAACCCGATTCCGTGTTGTGGGACATTGGAGCCGGAACCGGAACAATTCCGGTCGAAGCAGGTTTATTGTGTCCTGGTGGGCAAATCATCGCGATCGAGCGAGATGAAGATGTGGCTAATCTGATTCGTCGTAACTGCGATCGCTTCGGGGTCAAAAACGTCAGCATCGTTGAAGGCAGCGCTCCCGACTGTCTAAAAACGTTAACCAGCGCTCCCGATCGCGTCTGCATTGAGGGTGGACGGTCCATCAAAGATATTCTCAAAGAAGTGTGGCAGCACCTTAAACCACATGGGCGTGTTGTGGCTACGGCGGCTAACTTAGAAACCCTTTATAAAATTTCAGAAAGCTTCGCTGAACTTCATGCTCGCAACATTGAAGTTGTGCAATCTGCCATTAATCGTTTGGAAACTCGTGGCACAAGTCAAACGTTTGCGGCAGTCGATCCAATTTTCGTGTTAAGTGGAGAGAAAATGAATTGACGGGTTAATACCAATAAAAGTTTAAATATTCATTCAGCATTTACTATTGCTTACAGATCATTGATAAAGTATTCCAAAGCAACCCTTAACCTGCTTAACCTGACATTAATTTTTTGAGAGCAAAGTCGCCGTTGATCAAGTTGAGATTAGACCAAGTTCCCTTCACGCACGGTTAGTTTATATGCCTTGGTCTCGAATTTTTAGTGGAGTTGTCGCGATCGTACTTGCTCTAGCCATGATTCTCATGGGTGGCTGGTATTTCACGGTCTGTTTCGGCATCATTATTTATCTTGGGCAACTCGAATACTTTCAGCTTGCGCGTGCGAAAGGCATTGTCCCCGCTGCCAAAACAACATTAGTCGTCAGCCAAATTTTACTGATCGTCTCAAACTTAAATCCCTCGCTGGCAGATGCTATTTTCCCAGTCGCCGGAACGTTTATCTGTTTCTATCTGCTGTTTCAGCCCAAACTAGCCACGATCGCAGATATTTCCACCTCGATCATGGGCTTGTTCTACTGCGGCTATTTGCCGAGTTACTGGGTGCGGCTGCGATCGCTCGGTCAAGCGGAACTGAGCAACATTCCGCTTGATGGATTCTGGCTCACCTCTTGGCAGGGTTTAGACGCTTTGCCAAAAGGACTGACCCACACCTTTCTCGCCTTTCTCTGTATTTGGGCAGCAGATATTGGCGCTTACTTTATCGGTAAATGGATCGGGCGCACCCGCCTGTCAGATATCAGTCCCAAGAAGACGGTTGAAGGGGCAGTCTTTGGAGTCTCTGCTAGTGTTGCAGTCGGTGTTGCCGGATCGTGGTATCTCGATTGGTCAGGATGGCCAATCACAGGTGTTTTACTAGGCTTATTGATTGGGGTTGCCAGTCTACTCGGCGATTTGACCGAATCGATGATGAAACGCGATGCGGGAGTAAAAGATTCTGGACAACTGATTCCTGGACATGGTGGCATCCTCGATCGCGCGGATAGCTATGTGTTTACGGCTCCGTTAGTCTATTACTTTGTCACGCTGGTCTTACCGCTATTGCCCAATTGAGCCGTAGAAATCCTGCATCGTATTAACAAAACGGCTTACCGCTCACGATCTCACCAACAGCTTTGCTCGACACGAAAGCTGTCCCGTCTCCAGTTTCAAGTCCTGAATTTCGGTATCCTTACCCAAATCAAATTCGTAGCCGTCGAGATCGTGAATTGCGAGTCCACGTTTCGCACCCGCATGAGGCAACCAGTGGGGATTGACGAGCTTGAGAAGATTTGGCGCACCCATCTCAAATCCAGAGCGAATTGCGATCGCATTCTCGGTTCCACTGCGCGAAATCAACGCAGCCGCCAACACAATCTGATTCTCTTCCAATCGAATCTTTAAGTTCTGAAGATTGAGCGCTGGTTCTTCTACCTCAGAACCGCTTGATCTGAGCAACGTTACTAAAAATTGAGTCACTCCGGCTTTAAGTAAGGGCGCATTTGCAGACGCATTCAGGTCAGCTTCTTGCAGCAAAAGCGTTCCTTCAATCGGCACGGGTTCCAACAATCGCATCGGCTTTCCCCGAGCAATTTGCCCCAAATTGACGCGAATGTTCTGTCCAGTTAAGCGAACCCGTGTGAGGTGCAGCCCACGATAGACCGCTTTTTGAGCAGAAAGGGCGATCTGTCGAATATGACCACCAAGAATCTGACGATCGCCCGCTTCGATCTCTACCTGCAAGTCTTCAATGTGTTCGACCTGCGATCGCAACCACAGCCGCACTGCTGGGGCCAATACTTTACTAATAATTCGACTTTGTTTAGACAGCGTTTCCGTTTGATTGCCTAAATCCTCCTCGACTTCAACAGATTTTTCAACATCAGAAGGATCAGAACCGGAATTCATAACGTTACATTCCAAAGCTTGCTTACAGCAGTCTACTAGAAAGCGGTGGGAGAAGAACCAGAAGCAAATGTCATTTAACTCTGACATTTAGATAAATTTCGGGATCGTTATGTCAAGTAATCCTTATGTGATGCTTTCCTAATTCTTATACGTTGATCCCCATGCGTAAAAATGTCAGGTTATCATGACATAACGATCCCCATTTTCATTGAAATTTCGTGTTTTAGCCTGAAATCAAGTGTTCTATCCCCTTGATCCCTATTTAGCTTTGCTGCATGATGAACTCAACTAGCGATCCCCAAGAAAGGGTTATGCAAACCGCACGATTGATCCCGATGCACGTGTGATTTCAAAACACGTGATCCCAATACACGATTTGGCTTAACCGAGGCGTTATTACTGTTGTGGAGAATGCTATGAGTACCGAAAGACCTCCTTTGACCGAGATGACGTTGCGCCAACTGAGGCGCGTTGCCAGCGAATATGGCGTTTCGCGATACAGCCGGATGCGTAAAGACCAACTGCTGGCATCGATCGAAGACATTCAGCGCACTCGTTTTTCATCCCCTGTTCCCACTCGTAGCTTAGAGGCACAAGAAACTGTGGAAGCGGCAAAATTTGACGTTGGACAAGACAATTCTCAACTCAAGACTGAACCAAGCGTTGTTTCTTTAGCAGGCGTTGATAGCGATCTTGCTGACCTACCATCCGGCTACGGCGAGAGTCGTATTGTGCTAATGCCCCGCGATCCACAGTGGGCTTACACTTACTGGGATATTCCTAACGAGCATAAAGAGGAGTTACGTCGTCAGGGCGGACAAATGCTAGCGATGCGTCTGTATGACGTGACCGATATCAACGTAGAATTCCAGACTTCTCATAGCGTGCAGGAATATCCCTGCGATGAAATGGCGCGGGAGTGGTACTTGCCGATTCCGGTTAGCGATCGCGACTACATGCTCGAAATTGGCTATCGCTGTGCTGACGGACGCTGGTTGACCTTGGCTCGCTCGGCTCAGGTACGCGTTCCGCCCGTCTACCCATCGGATTGGATCGAAGATCACTTTGTCACCTTAAATTGGGATCAAGACCTGCGCGGCAAAACGGTGATGGAATTAGTTCCTCCGACCCAACGGGCAGCAGGCGGCGCGATCGCAGGCGGCATGAGCGCTACAGGCAATCCGATTTACGACGATATCTTTGGCATGGTGCAAGGCGTCGAAGCTCAGCGCATCGCCGGTTCGCTTTATGGCTCGATGCAGCAAAGCGATCGCTCCATCCACGAAGAGAGCATCAGTTCCTATGTGTTCCCATCGGGCATGGGCATGTGGGCGCTGCCAACGGTTTCGGGTCTTACCATGTCGGGCGCAGGTTTCTCCGCGTCAGCTCCCCCAGTTCGTCCTCGCAAGTTCTGGCTGGTTGCCGATGCAGAACTAATTGTCTACGGTGCGACCGAGCCAGATGCTACCGTAACGATTGGCGGACGCCCAATCAAACTCAATCCAGACGGAACGTTCCGATTCCAAATGTCCTTCCAAGACGGGCTGATCGACTTCCCGATTATGGCAGTCGCCGCAGACGGCGAGCAAAACCGGGAGATTCACATGAAGTTCGAGCGCGAAACTCCCAGCCGACGGACAAATACAAAAGAGGAAGCAGTTGAAGAGTGGCTAATTAACTCCTAGTTGCCTCCTCTACTCAGGACTTCCTTGTTTTTCCCTTCCTAAGCACCCCAATCCTCCGATTGGGGTTTTTTTGTTTTCAGAATGGCGATTACAGTAAAAAGAACCAAACACACCGTCTCATTCTGATTCTGATATTGAGACGGTGCTGGCTGAGTTGTACGTGTGCTACTGCAAATCCCATGACTTTAGAAGAACTGACCGCCACCCTAAATCAATTGTTTGACTCGGCAGTGCAAACCTTAGCGCCGGGTTCTTTTCAAATTGAAACGCCTGACTATCGACTTTTAGCCTTGCTAACAGACGATCAGTCTTGGTTACGAGTATTGTTACCGATCGCACCTGCCCAAGACGCGCAGCCATTTATAGGAGAACTGTTAGAAGCAAATTTTGATCTAACTCAAGAGACGCGCTATGCCATTCATCAAGACGTTCTCTGGTCTGTGTTTCAGCATTCACTGGCAAGTTTGACGACTGATGATCTTAGCGCTGCAATTCAACGCATGTTAGCGCTGAAGGAACAAGGGTTAAATGACATGTTTAGCACATTTGCCGAAAAGCAAATTCGTCAGATTATCCAAGCGGCAAAACGGCAAGGACAAACGTTAGAGGCAACCATGCAAACCCTAGATCGCTTCTATCAAGAAGGAATGATGGGAGATTTGGAGATGGGGAAGCGATCGCGCGAAGAAACCATGTCTGCTTGGCAACGCCAGCTTGAGCGCTTATGGAATGAAGTAGAGCCTTAGAAAGTTAAAATATGGCAATTCTACAATCATTAGCGAGAGTTAGAAGCCTGTCTATTTGATAAATGGATGTTAATTCATCCTGTATATCAAGGCTTGCAAGAGACCAGTTTAGTTCTTGTTCATATATCTAGGTCGATATCTCTTTACATTGCTTGATTCAAGGGCTTCTTCATAACACCCACTTTTGTCTGAATAGTCTGAATTTTGCTGACAATAATGAATACTTCCAAATCGATTATGAGTAGCATCCACATCGGTACTATCAAAGTGAAAAGAGCTACAAGACTTATACTCCATAGAAAATTTCTTGAATTCTGCATGGCGGTAGTTAATTCGCATCTCGAAAACAGCGCAAAGAATTTTGCCCTTTAAAGACAATAATGCCAGTCACCAAATATTAGGCAACTGGCACCATCGACAGACTGAGCAGCAGAACTCGCTGTTTATTTCTTCGCTAGCTTCTTCGCTTTCGCGACTTTACGCAGACGAATCGACTCAGGCGTGACCTCTAGAAGCTCATCAGGTCCAATGTACTCTAGCGCCCGCTCCAAACTCATCTCGATCGGTTCTTTCAATTGCACCAGTTCTTCACCGCCAGATGCACGGTGGTTCGTCAGTTGCTTCGCCTTGCAAACGTTGAGTTCGAGATCTTGAGGACGGTTGTGTTCCCCGACAATCATGCCCTTATAAACCTTCGTTCCAGGTCTAATGAAGAACACGCCGCGATCTTCTGCGTTCTGCATCGAGTAGAAGGTCGCAACACCTTCTTCAAACGAGATCAGAACCCCGTTGCGACGCGCTTCAATGTCGCCACTCATAGGGCGGTACTCCAAGAAACTGTGGTTCATGATGCCCTCACCACGAGTAATTCGCATAAACTCCCCTCGGAAGCCAATCAATCCCCGTGCTGGAATCACAAATTCAAGATTTGTGCGTCCGTTTGATCCGACCTGCATATCCTGCATCTCGCCGCGACGCTGACCTAACCGCTCGATGCAGCCACCGACCGCTTCTTCAGGCACATCCAACACTAAGGTTTCAAACGGCTCACAGGGGTGTCCATTCATTTCACGGTAAATTACCTGCGGCTGAGATACCTGAAACTCGTAGCCTTCCCGACGCATCGTTTCGATCAGAATACCTAAGTGCAGTTCACCTCGACCTGAAACTGCCAATTTATCGGGCGAGTCCGTGTCTTCGATGCGAAGCGCAACGTTCGTTTCAAGCTCGCGGTACAAGCGATCGCGCATCTGCCGGGATGTCACGAAATCACCTTCCAGTCCAGCAAACGGCGAATCATTCACCGAGAAGGTCATCTGCAAGGTTGGCTCATCTACTTTAATGAGCGGCAACGCTTGAGGATCATTGGGGTCGGTAATGGTTTCGCCAATGTTGGCATTTGCAAATCCGGCCACAGCCACCAGGTTGCCCGCTGTTGCTTCAGGAATTTCGACGCGCTTAAGCCCATCAAAGCCCATAAGCTTCGTAATCTTGCCTTTCACCACGTCGCCTGTTTCTGTAACGATCGCCGCCTGCTGTCCCATGCGAATCGTGCCGTTGTGAATTTTGCCGATCACAATCCGACCCAAGTAATCCGAGTAGTCCAACGTTGTGACTTGAAGCTGGAGTGGCTTTTCGGCATCACCCACAGGCGGGGGAACGTGACGCAAAATCGCCTCAAAAAGGGGCTTCATGTCACTTGATTCTTCTTCCAGGGTGTCTTTGGCAAAGCCAGACAAACCAGAGCCGAAAAGATAGGGAAACTCACACTGATCATCGTCAGCACCCAGTTCAAGGAACAGATCGAGTACTTTATCAACCGCAATGTGAGGATTAGCCCGAGGCCGATCGATCTTATTCACAAAGACGATCGGACGCAGCCCTTTTTCCAAGGCTTTCTTCAATACAAAGCGCGTCTGAGGCATTGGGCCTTCGTTCGCATCGACGATCAGCAGACAGCCATCTACCATGCCCAACACTCGCTCCACCTCGCCGCCGAAATCCGCGTGTCCAGGTGTATCGACGATGTTGATCAGCGTGTCTCCGTAGTGAACCGCCGTATTTTTCGACAAGATCGTGATGCCCCGCTCACGCTCTAGGTCATTCGAGTCCATCACGCAATCTGGAACGTCTTCTCCCTCTCGAAACGTACCAGACTGTTTCAGCAAAGCATCGACAAGAGTTGTTTTGCCGTGGTCAACGTGGGCAATAATAGCAACGTTGCGGATTGGGAGGGTCATAAAAAGTCCAGCTAGGGATGGTAAAGAAGCCTTTACAATTCTAGCTTAGCGATCGTCAAAAGTGAGGGTAAAGATTAGGGATTTCTACCTAAGATTTTGGGGATTGCTACCTCAATCTGCTATAGCAGGCATCGCTCGATGGGGGTTTGCTAGTTTTAGAATTTTTTGAGCCGTCGAGTGGCTTACAGCTGTTACAGAAAGGCGATTTCCCGGACGCACTACCATAAGGTCATCCGGTGTAAAGGTTTGTTTTAGCTGCTCGAGGGAAACAATTTCAGCCCATTCTTCGACAAACTCTACACAAACAGTTTGCCATCGGGGCGCGTCAGGCGTCGATTTTTGATCGTAATAGGGACTGCTTGAATCAAACTGAGTGGGGTCGGCAAGGTTAGCTTCCACCACCTTCATCAATCCAGCAATTCCAGGAGGGCTAGTGTTGGAATGGTAGAAGAAGACTAGATCGCCCGGTTGCATAGCGCGTAGGAAATTTCGCGCTTGATAGTTGCGGACTCCATCCCAGATAGTGGTGAAATCGCGCTTTAAATCTCGAATTCCATAAACCTCTGGCTCGGACTTAAGCAACCAGTAGTTCATAACCATTAGTAAAACTGATAGAACAATTTAGTAGTCTATTCCACAAGGAGTACTGCAACTTCAAATTAGACCCATTAGACTTCAGTCAACCGTTGTGAATACTGAACTTTTCCAGGATTTCTCATTTCTCTTGAAACACTGTCATTTAATATCGTGATGACTAAGAGCTTTAGTAGTTGAAGTTCGGTGCTTTTGCCAAGGAAACACCGTTTTAGATCACAGCCTGGTATATAAAGTTTGGAGAGAGGAGTGAACACCACATGAACATGCGAAAAGATGCCCTTGAGGTCTTGAAAGATACGAGTCGGACATTTTTTATTCCCATCAGTCGGCTGCCGCAAGGTTTGCAACAAGCTGTGGCATCTGCTTACCTCTGTATGCGAGCGATCGACGAAATTGAAGATGACCCCCACCTTGATAATGCCGTCAAAGCTAAGATTCTTCGGCAGATTAGCTTAATTCTCCAATCTGGAGTAGATGGATTTGGAGATAAGGATTTTGAGCCTGCTTTTAGCGGGTACGCTGATCAGCTACCAGAGGTGTCGCTGCGAATTGGTGAATGGGCAACCTTTGCGCCTGCAAACATTGCGCCGCGAGTGTGGGAATCAACGGCGGCAATGGCAGATCGAATGGCGCACTGGGCAGACCAAAACTGGATGATTCAAACCGAAACCGATCTCGATCGCTATACGTTTAGCGTGGCAGGTTCGGTGGGGCTACTGCTTTCAGATTTGTGGTCTTGGCATGATGGCACACAAACCGACCGGATGGATGCGATCGGCTTTGGTCGAGGCTTGCAGTCGGTGAATATTCTTCGTAACCACAGCGAAGATTTGACCCGTCGTGTGGACTTCTATCCCGATGGCTGGACCAATGACAACATGCAAGCATATTCTCGTCGTCAGCTTCAGCTGGCGAATGCCTACATCACATCGTTACCCCCAGGTAGTCCAGCCTTCGACTTTTGCCAAATCATCCTCACGTTGGCGCACGCCACGCTAGACGCGATGCAGCATGGCTCTGAGAAGCTGAGCCGCTCACAGGTGATTGAGCTAGTCCAGCAAGCTACAAATGCGAGCTAAACGGACCGAGAAGCAGGAAACAATTTGCTTCCTGCTTCCACCTGAGATTTGATGAGCCGCTCGCAAGAGGTTAGGAGACGACGAAGTTAACCAGTTTGCCAGGTACGACAATCACCTTCTTGATGGTTTTTCCATCGATATAGCGACGAGCAACGTCCGAGTCGGTGGCAAATTTTTCTAAAGCAACTTTGTCATCTGCGATCGCAGTTGCCGCTTCGATTGTGCCTCTAGTTTTCCCCATAATCTGAATCACAATCGTTTTCTCATCCGCAATGAGCGCTGTTGGATCGACGGTTGGAAAGGGTTGAGTATGAATCGATTCTGGCTGTCCGATCGCGTGCCACAGCTCCTCGGTGAGGTGAGGCGAGAACGGGGCCAACAGCAGCAGCAAGGTTTTGATTCCTTCTGCAAAAGCTGAAGAAGTCTTTTCCGGAAAATCTCCCAGCGCATTGCTGAGCTTCATCAATTCTGAGATGGCTGTATTGAACTGATAGTCGCCCTGCAAGTCGTCAGTGACTTCTTTAATTGCCGTGTGAATCGCTCGACGCAATTCTTTTTCCGGTTTAGTGAGATCTTGTGATCGTGCGGTCTTAAGAGATTCTGCGGATTCGCTCACCAATCGCCAGACCCGATTCAAAAATCGGAATTGCCCCTCAACGTCTGCATCTTCCCACTCCAAATCCTTTTCAGGCGGCGCTTTGAACAGAATGAACATGCGAGCGGTATCTGCGCCGTACTTATCGACAACATCTCCCGGAGCCACCCCGTTATATTTCGACTTTGACATCTTCTCAAAGACGACCTCCAGCGTCTCACCTGTATCGGGATCGATCGGATTTGCTGGATCCTTAATGTCAATCGGCAAGACGTATTTTCCGGTTGTCGGATTTTTGTAAGTTCTGCCTTGCACCATGCCTTGAGTCAACAACCGCTCAAACGGTTCATCAAAGTTGAGCAAGCCGCGATCGCGCAACACCTTTGTAAAAAACCGCGAGTACAGCAAGTGTAAAATTGCATGTTCAATGCCGCCAACATATTGATCAACGGGCATCCAATCGTTCGTTTTCGCGCGCTCAAAGACTGCTTGATCATTCTTAGCATCGGGATAGCGCAAGAAATACCACGATGAATCAATAAAGGTGTCCATCGTGTCAGTTTCTCGTTTGGCAGGCGTTCCGCAGGACGGACAAGGCACATTCAGCCAAGACTCTAATTTACTCAACGGAGAACCACCCCGGCCCGACAGTTCAACATCTTCTGGCAATTGCACAGGCAGATCGGCCTCTGGAACCGGAACCGCACCGCACTCGGGACAATGAATAATCGGAATCGGCGCACCCCAGTAGCGTTGACGAGAAATCAACCAATCCCGCAAGCGATATTGAATTCGGGCTTTTCCCCAACCTTGTTTCTCAGCGTAGGCGACGATCTCACCCTTTGCCTCGGTTGAAACCATGCCATCAAATTGAGCAGAATTCACGACTGTTCCAGCTTCCGTGTACGCTTCTTTCAGGTCGGAGATCGGCTGATCGGGCGGTGCAATGACAACCTTAATCGGTAAATTCTGTTGGGTTGCAAACTGGAAATCTCTCACATCGTGAGCGGGCACGCCCATGACAGCGCCAGTTCCGTATTCATACAGCACATAGTCCGCGATCCAAATCGGGATCTCCTCACCTGTGAACGGATTAATCGCTGTGCCGCCTGTCGGAATGCCGCGCTTTGGTCGATCTTCTGCCGTGCGATCCATCTCGCTTTGACCAGAGACTTCTTGAACAAACGCTTCAACCGCAGAAACGCGATCAGAGGTCGCTACTTTCTGAGTGAGCGGATGTTCAGGCGCTAGCACGACATAGCTGACGCCATAGACTGTATCCGGGCGAGTCGTGAAGACGCCGATCTTCTCATCGATCCCTACAATTGGAAACTCTAAATACGCTCCGACTGATTTGCCGATCCAGTTTGCCTGCATCAGCTTGACGCGCTCAGGCCATCCGGTCAGTTTGTCGAGGTCGGCTAACAACTGGTCGGCGTAATTGGTGATTTTGAGAAACCACTGGCGCAGCAATTTTCGCTCTACGATCGCGCCTGATCTCCACGACTTTCCTTCGGCATCGACCTGTTCATTTGCAAGTACCGTTTGATCAATCGGATCCCAATTGACCGTAGCTTCCTTCTGATAGGCTAATCCCGCTTTGAAAAACTCTAAAAAAATCCACTGCGTCCAGCGGTAATAGTCAGGTGAGCAGGTGGCGATTTCTCGATCCCAATCAAAAGAAATGCCTAACTGCTTTAGCTGCTCCCGCATCTGGTCAATATTTTGGTACGTCCACTTCGCAGGCTGAGTTTTTCGCTCGATCGCTGCATTTTCCGCAGGCAGTCCAAAGGCATCCCACCCCATCGGATTGAGAACACGGTAGCCCTGCATTCGCTTGAGCCGAGCAATCACGTCCACGATCGTATAGACCCGTACGTGTCCCATGTGCAGATTGCCTGACGGGTAGGGAAACATCGATAGCGCATAAAACTTTGGCTTGTCACTCGTTTCAGACGTTTGATAAAGCTGGTGTTCTGCCCAAGTTTGCTGCCACTTTGCCTCAATTTCTGCGGGGGTGTAACGGGACTCCACGATCGCGACTCCTACGGATAAAACCAATGGTCTACTTATTCTAATTGAGGCGTTACAAACTATAGCCAATCAACCCCAGACAAACTCAGCAAAAGTTATGCCTAAAAGTATGGGAGTCACCAACAAAATAATCCGTAGTTCTGAGGTGAACTACGGATTATCGAGAATCTAACTAGAGCCCTATCAGCTTTGCCAAACTGAAAACAACAGCTTAGTGAGCGTCGCCACCCTTATGGTCGAAAGGCTTGTTTTCTGGCGTTTTGACATTAGGCGAAGTGGTCTTGGGGATGGCCACGACAGGTTGATCAAGCGCCACCATTAATCCGCCTGTCTCTAAAGGTTCAGATTGCTGTACTGCAACAGGCTGAGGAGCGCTAGGAGACTGCAATCGATTAAGACCAAATACGGTGACTGCGCCCACAAACATGGCAGCAACACTCATCGGTATAGCAAACCTTTGAGTATTGACGCCCCGAACTAAACTCAAATTGGGACGCCGCTCAATCTTGTCAAATACTTGATCGATCGCTGCTTCGACAGGCTGGCTCGGCGCAGGAGCAGGAATAGAGCGAAACGCCTGACGCAATTTCAGCAGTCGTGCATGAAGTTGCTGAACGGTTGGGTCGTTGGCTAGCCACTCCTCTACTTGACGCCGCTCGGTTGCAGTCACCTCACCATCTAGGTAGGCACTTAGCAACTCAAAGCGATCTTTCGGAGTTTCATAGAGCGAATCGCCGTGAAGATTGGATTCGGACTGACCCTGAGAACTCATAGGCTCCTGGGGAAAATGGGACGAAGGTTGCATGGATTTATCACGCGGATCAAATCTGGGATTCATTTGGGATCACTTCTGTTAGGAGAATACCCACTCAACTAATGAGAGCTTCTGGCTCATCTACTCCTCAACTAGTCACTCTAACAACTAGAGCTTTCATTGTGAAGAATACTATCAAAACCAAACCGTAAATTCACCTAACTAAGGTAACAGTACGGGGACTTTAACGGTTACTTGCCATCAAGGTATTGCTGCAACTGAGTCTGCAAACGTAAACGTGCTCTAGCAATTCTAGACTTTACCGTTCCTAGAGAAACGCCTGTAATTTCTGCGATTTCTTCATAGGCCATGCCTTCGATTTCGCGAAGGACGATAGTAGTACGAAAGACTTCGGGCAAGTCTGCGATCGCATCATTCAACTGGTCGTAGAACTCGCGGGTGCTTAACTCTTCATCAGGACCGGGCGTTTCTGAGGCAATTTCCCAATCCAGTTCGCCATCTTCGAGGGAGAGTGGAGCATCCAATGAGAGAGGACTCGCTGTCCGCTTCCGTTTGCGTAACTCGTCGTAAAACAAATTGGTCGCAATGCGGCTCAACCAACCTCTAAACTTCACAGGCTCATTCAGCCGGGGAATATTGCGGTAGACCCGAATCCAAACTTCTTGTGCGAGATCAGCACGGTCTTGCCAATCAGGAGCAAGATGATAGAGAACTTTGTCTACGTGCGATTGATATCGCCGCATGAGTTCAGCGAACACCGCTTTCTCTGGACGATGCCCGACTTGACACTGAAGTACTAAATCGTAATTAGAGAGTTTTTCTGCTTGCACTGGCGTTTGAGGAACCGCTACCTCAACCGAAGACCAGGATACAGGAAAGGACTGACTCATGGGCGGAAGCTCAAAGATGTTCTAGTTTCCAAATCTTCTGACCGCTCTGTATCAAGGAAAGTTCCCCTGGATCGGGAGTTTGTTCGGTTGTGTTACCAGCATATCTTGCTCTAGACCTAAAAGATGCTTCTACAGGTAGAGATAAAAGGTCATGGGTAAGAAGACGGAGTCGTATTATTATCAGAAGTATTGGAAGCAATAAAGCTCGCTATCGAATCGCGAGCTTGTTCGATTTGAGGCGAAATTCTAGCGGTTGGCGTCGAAAGTTGCTGTAACCAACTTAAAGACAAGGTGACGACGATCGCTAATAGCAACTTTTCACGCATAGCGGTAGCTCCTCACACATCAAAAATGAATACATCACACCACTCGACAGCATTGTAGGTTTGGGTTTGGTTTTTGAACCTAACTCTACCCATTCTTCACAAAGTGGTGTAGCAAATTAGCCTTAAGCTGCACACCTTAACTAAAAATTACTGATTCTAGTTAAAGCGTTTAGATTTGCTGTTTTCCTAGGGTGATTCCTTTTCAATGCGATCAGTTCCGGGAAAAACCAAATATTTTAGGTTTATTTAACGTTCTTCAAAAGGCTAAATTGGGAACACCGAAGCATTTGCCGTAAGGAAATTTTGCGATCGCATCATGGCTACAAAGCTTCAAACGTCTCCTATCGTGCATCATCTTATGCTGCTCTGCATTGGATCAGGGCTCTTGCTGCTTAGCGCTCAACGACACAAAGTAGGTTTACCAACGTTGACCTGGCCCTCGGTTTTTGCTGACTCTCGACCGAAACCTGTGGCTGTGCTATCGCCAGTATCGACATACAACTTGATCGTGGATTTGAGCGATCGCAGGGTCTACGTTTACCAGAGCAAAGCCCTCAAAAAGAGCTTTCCAGTCGCAATTGGCAAAGAAGGCTGGGAAACACCACTCGGATCGTTCCAGGTTTTCCAGAAATATCAAAATCCCGTTTGGCAACATCCCATTACAGGAGAAGTAATTCCACCAGGCGATCGCAATCCTTTGGGAAAATGGTGGCTCGGCTTTTACAATCACGGTAAGCTGCTAATCGGGTTTCACGGCACGCCTGATGAATCGCTACTTGGAGAAGCCGTTTCGCATGGCTGTCTTCGCATGAAAAACGCTGATATTGAAGCGCTTGCAAAACAAATAGAGTTGGGAACTCCTGTGAGTGTTCGCCCATAAAGACACCCGCTATCTTTGCAGATCACGGGTGTCCTTAAACTAAAATCTTCAACTTGCTTGAATACTGTAATAGTTTGATCGCTTAGGATTACTTGGGTTCTGGCTCAAAGGTAGGGGCATAGGCTTGCAATAAGGCATTAACCTGAGTAAGGATTTCGTCTTTAGAGTTTTTGCCGAACGCTTGCCGTTCAGGAAAGAAGTCAGGGCGATCTAAATTACGGGCGATTGCTTCTCCCACTTGCTGAGCGATTAGCCCTTGCAGTTCTTCTTTGGCTCTCTGTCGCTGATAACTAGCGCCCTCCTCCGTAGTGGCATAGAGTGGTAGCAAACGGTTTAGAGCATAAGCTGCAATATCGCCTAGATCTAAGGTGCGATCGCTCGTGGCTTCGATCTCTGCCACCCGCGCGATCGCTTCCGTTAATACTAATTCTTCCATTACGTTAATAAACTGCTTGCGAGGAACGGCGACAACTTCGCCTGTTAGTAGCGATCCCATTAGGCGATCTAGCGCCATGTATTCCTCGATCGACAGTTCCGAGGCAGTATCGCAAATCCGTCCGACCTCCGCTTCCATTGCTGGTGTCAAATAGCCATCTTGTAGGGCTTGTTCAACAATTTTCTCAATGCTCATAGCGCTTCCCTAAACTCCAAAGCAGCAGTTTGTACAGATAACCCCCGAATCATTTTGCCCTAGTTTCGGTGTCGGACAACACGATTCAGTTAAATCTCGGTCAACGTAATGGTTGACAAAGCCATTTAGAGTAAGCGATTTACAGAAACTCCTTGAGCTAAGACTTGTATCATATACAACCCGTCTTGTCTTCACCCGTTTAGGAGAAAGCAAGATTCCTTAAGAATTAATCTACGATTGCTCTGTAAATCGCCGTTTGGACTTGACCGATTATCAGGAAAACTTAGTATTCTGAAGTTTATAGACTGTAATAATTTTCTAATAAAGCTGTGCAAGAAGACTTCAGGCTAATTGTTGATCTCGTCTTGGTTCTGGCGGCAGCAGCAGGGGGCGGACTGCTAGCAGCACTATTAAAGCAACCCGTTTTGCTTGGATATCTGCTAGCAGGAGTTGTGGTTGGTCCAACCGGACTAGGGTTAATCAAAGAAATTATTCAGGTCGAGACGTTAGCGCAGTTTGGCGTCGCTTTTCTACTATTTGCGCTGGGAGTTGAGTTTTCATTCTCAGAATTGAAGAAGGTAAAGGGGATCAGCCTTGGTGGAGGAGGCTTACAAATTACCTTAACAATTGTCATAACGACCCTTGTCTCATTAGGCATGGGCTGGGTAACGTCGCCGCCGCAAGGGGTATTTCTTGGGGCGATTCTATCGCTCTCATCAACGGCAGTCGTGTTGAAGTGCTTGATGGAGCGCAACGAAACTGGCACACCTCACGGGCAGGTCATGTTAGGAATGCTGGTGGTTCAAGATCTGGCATTGGGTTTAATGCTGGCGGTGCTGCCTGCACTCGATAAGCCCGTTCAAGACATTGGATTAGCCGTGGGGTGGGCACTGCTACAAACTGGATTATTTGCTTTGGGTGCGATCGCGGCAGGAATCTGGATCATTCCGCCGCTATTAAAACTATTAGCTAAAACCGAAAGTCGCGAATTATTTTTATTGGGGGTTGTTGCCATTTGTTTTGGCATTGCGTTGCTGACTGAACATTTGGGTCTTTCGATCGAAATGGGAGCGTTTGTCGCAGGCTTGATGATTTCAGAGGTAGAGTACGCTGATCAAACGCTGGCTTATGTCGAGCCGTTGCGCGATATTTTCGCAGCGCTGTTTTTTGCCGCGATCGGCATGCTGATCGATCCCGTGTTTCTCTGGAACAATCTAGAACTCATTTTAGAATTGGTAGCTCTCGTATTTGTCGGTAAATTTTTGATCGTGACGCCTATTGTTCGAGGGTTTCGTTATCCGCTCAAGACTGCTTTACTAACCGGATTAGGTCTCGCTCAAATTGGAGAGTTTTCCTTTGTGTTGGCAAGCGAAGGGCGATCGCTGGGATTAGTCTCTCGCCACGTTTATCTGCTGATTTTAGGCACAACTGCTGTAACGTTGGTTCTGACACCATTTGTGTTGCGACTGATCCCGACGCTCTTTACGTGGGCAGAATCGATCCCCCGGCTGGCGAGGTATTTAGATCAATCCGATCTTCCCCTGGCTATCTCAGATGATCTGCCGACTCAGAATCACGTTGTCGTTTGCGGCTATGGTCGCATTGGACGTAATATTGTTCGTCTCTTGCAAGATCGCAATTATCCAGTCTTGGTGATTGATCAATCCGAAAGCCGCATTCAGAAAGTCCGCGAGGCAGGACTGCCCTATATCTACGGCAATGCGGTGAGTCTGCATGTTCTCGAAAAAGCAGGGGTTGCTCATGCGCAAGGCATGGCGATCTCGCTTCCCGATGCGATGAGTACTCGTCTTTGCCTGAAGCGATCGCTCGAAATTTCGCCCGAATTAGATGTTGTGGTCCGGGCAATCAGAGACAAAGATATTGAACTGCTCTATCAATTGGGGGCAAAAGAAGTTGTTCAACCCGAATTTGAAGCGAGCTTAGAACTGTCAGCCCATCTGTTGAATGGCGTTGGGCTGACTCCAGCAGCCGTTCAGCGAGAGGTTCAGCAAATTCGGAATTCTCACTACCGTGAACTTCGTCCTGAACGTCCTTCCTCAGAAATCTCACGAGATTTGAAAGCGGCTACTAAAGAGATGAACAGCCAATGGTACAGCCTGCCCGATCTCTCGCCTTTAACCGGAATGACGTTAGAAGAAGCAGATATGCGGCGGCTAACTGGGGTAGCGTTGATGGCAATTCGGCGGGCGGGTGGAGGAGAAATTGATTATCCCGATCCTCAAACCACCTTGGAACAGGGCGATCGCTTACTGCTGGTAGGAGAACCCGACGAAATGGCGACCTTTGCTGAATTGGCGAAAGGAGAAGCGGCAGTTCCTGCCTTTAATGCGTCGTGTCAATGGTTAGAAGTTCCATCAGAAAGTCCAATTGCTGGCAAAACCCTAGCGGATTTCGATGTATTAAATCAGTACGGTATCCGGGTACAAGCCGTTCGGCGCGAAGGCAAGTTCCTGCGGTTTCCTGACAATCAAGTCGATATTCAGGTTGGCGATCGACTGTTACTCTGCGGAGGGTTTCATTCTCTCATTCAAGCGAATGAAGCCATTAGCGCACCGCCCAACACAGACGGAACTGCTGCCCAGCCATTATTTTCTGACGGTCAAGTTCCACTTTCAACCGTTAGCTTAAATGGGACAGAATACGCGATCGCAGACGATTTGACAGAGCCATCCTAATAGCAGGCGTTGGGTAAGTAATGGCTAGATCGGAGCAAAAACTTAAGGGTAGAGATGCGCTGTCGTACATCCCTAGGAGTTTCAGCCAATCTCACCGTTAACCCAATAACCGATACATATTGCCTACAGTTTTGGTCTACTTACAATTTTGGTTTAATGAATGCGATCGCTTGTCGCCAAATAATGGTCGGCTGCTCGTGGGGATCAAGCAAACAAATACAGTGAGTGTCTTGCCAACGCACTTTACCTGTTAGCACATCGCCTGTCGTAAGCTTCATCTCGACTTCTGTTTCTTCACGAATTATGGTTTGAATCTGACGAGTGCTTGGCAATCCAGTATCTAGGTCTAGCGCCATAATTAAATTCCTTCATCTACCGCTCCAACCTTTATAGAGTGCCTCAATCGTCAGAACTCTGCACATTTAAACCAATCTACGTTTCTAAAAGCCCATGACTATCGAATTCACAAAGTACCACGGGATCGGCAACGACTTTATTTTGATCGACAATCGAGCCGCAGTAGACCCACTTTTAACGCCAGAACAAGCGATAAAAATGTGCGATCGCCACTTTGGGATCGGCGCAGACGGGGTAATTTTCGCCTTGCCAGGACAAGACGGAGCCGACTACAGCATGCGGATTTTCAACTCCGATGGCTCCGAACCTGAAATGTGCGGCAATGGAATTCGTTGCTTGGGACGGTTCTTGGCAGATCTAGAAACTGCCGAAGCGGGCGCATCTAGAGCGCAATATCAGATTCATACCTTGGCAGGCATGATGACGCCGAAATTAGAGGAGAATGGTCAAGTCACAGTCAATATGGGAGAGCCTCGACTGTTAGCAGGAGAAATTCCGACAACCCTGGTGGCTGCCGATCAGAAAGTCGTGAATCAACCGCTAGAGGTCGCTGGCAAAATGTGGAACGTGACTTGCGTCAGTATGGGAAATCCTCACTGCATCACGTTTGTTGAAGACGTAGCTGAAATTGCGCTTGAGCAACTTGGTCCTCAGTTTGAAAATCACGCTGTCTTTCCACAACGCATCAATACCGAATTCATTCAAGTAGTTAGATCGGACTATCTCAAAATGCGCGTTTGGGAACGCGGAGCGGGCATCACCTTAGCCTGTGGAACAGGAGCCTGTGCATCCCTCGTGGCAGGAGTTCTGAATGAAAAGTGCGATCGCAGAGCCACTGTCGAGCTTCCGGGCGGATCTTTAGCAATCGAATGGGCAACAGACAACCGAATCTATATGACTGGTCCAGCAGAAAAAGTTTTTACTGGGATTGCCTAGCATCAAAGAGGTCTGAGATTGGCGACGCCGTAAACCTCAGACCTTATCGTGTTTAAACCTCGTCGTGTGAAAAAATGTGTAGAGAGAATCAGTCGTTTTCCCAAGACTCATGACCCATCAGGTCTCCGATGCGATCGCGCAGGAGAAACCCGTGATGCTCTAGTTCGCTCTCAAAATGAACCCATTCGCGGGCAGGAATGTGCTTGCAGAGCGTGTAGATGGGTTGATACCGGCTGACAGTTCCTTGATCAACCAATTGACGCACTTCGTCCTGAATTAAGCTAAGCGAATATTGTGCAGTTTGAAGCATGTGGCACCTTCTTGTATCAGATATCAGAAATTGAGGTGTGAAATAGGAAGTTAAAACTCTGGATCTGAATAATGACAGTCGAACCAGAAAAACTTGGCAAAAATTGGCTTGATTTCAGTTTTGAGGCGAAACTTTAGCGTGGGCTATATTTTTGGTAGTGAGATATACCGAATCTTCCCTATATTGTTAGCTAATCAACCCAAAAAATCAATTCAGTCTTAGGTGTGAAGTCAGGAGGCTCTGACACAATCTCCTCCTTTGGTAGTAGCGCAAAAACCTTACTTACTCAGTCCTTGTGTCGCCCTGAGCAACATTGCGCAGAATGGAAATCGGCAGTTTATAACCCCGGTGGAATTACGCTTGTGAAGCATTTTGCTTTCGCTGCGCCAGTTCAACAGCAAGCTGAATAGCGGCTTTCATGCTGGTCGCATCAGCAATCCCTTTACCTGCAATATCAAAGGCGGTTCCGTGGTCAGGAGAGGTCCGAATAAAGGGCAACCCAATCGAGGTGTTGACCGCGCGATCGAACGCCATTAGCTTGACCGGAATTAAGCCTTGATCGTGATAAAGCGCCAGATACCCATCATGGGCGTTCCCTGCTCCTGTGCCAAACCAAGCTTGACCCGGCTTTACCCAGAGGGTATCAGGTGGTAGAAGTCCCTCTAGTGTGGCTTGAGGAAACTGAAGCCGCATCGCGTCGAGCCAAGCACTCATCCAATCGGCTTCTTCATGCCCCAGTTGTCCTTGTTCACCACTATGAGGATTGAGACCCGCGATCGCAATCCGAGGCTGAGTGATACCAAAGTCGCGCTGCAAACACTCTAAAAGCAGATCTAACTTGAGCGTGAGGAGTTTTGGTGTTAGGGTCTCCGATACTCGACAGAGCGGAATATGAGTTGTGGCTAACAACGTTCGCAACGTCCATCCCGTATGAGGAGATTGAGCGACAAATAGCATTCCAAAGCGACCGACGCCAGCTCGCTCCGCTAAAAGTTCAGTCTGTCCAGGATAAAGATGTCCTGCCGCTTTCCAAGCAGATTTTGCAATAGGAGCGGTGACTAAACTATCAAACTCTCCGTTCAAGGTATGCGCGATCGCGTTGTCCAACCACCGGAAACTTGCATCACCACTAATAGCAGTCTCAACGCCAACCATGACCGGATCGGGTATCTCTGTTTCTAGAATATTGAACTGATGTGGATCTGCTAAAGGATCGTTGCAGACTGACTTCAAGCGATCGTAGGCGTCTTGTAGATAGGCAGAACTCCCGGAGAGCGTAATGTCTGCCCCTGCGATCGCGATCGGATCTGCAAGTGCTTTCAAAACGACTTCTGCTCCAATCCCAGCAGGATCGCCAAGTGTAACAACTAAACGAGAACGGTTGATCATCAAATTTACAAAATCGTAAAAACCAGCCTTGGAACTGCTCTAGAATACGTTATGCAGGAAATCCTATCTCAGGAATGACGCCTGTTTATTTAAGTCAGGTCGCCTAGCGCACAACCGACTAATATTCCTTATTTGGAGAAATCACATCATGGCTGGAGAGATTTTTAATACTGCCTTCTTAGCGTTTAGCCTCATCCTCGTCGGGTTGTCCTTGGGCTTCTTGCTACTCAAGCTCCAAGGGGGAGAAGAATAAGCAAAGGCAAAGGAAAAAGGAAAACTGCACTCTCAGGATCTGCCCTTTCCCTTTTTCCTATTTAATCCTCTTCATCTAAGTGTTCAGCTACCTCGCGATACAAATTAAACACATGATGATCTTTGAGGGAATAGAAGACATTGCGCCCTTGCTTGCGATATCCCACTAAACGCATTGCCCGCAGCGCGCGAAGCTGGTGCGAAACAGCCGACTCGCTCATTTCTACTGCCGCTGCAAGGTCACAAACGCATAACTCCTGAACTGCCAGCATAGACAGAATTCTTAACCGATTCGTATCGCCCAGTAAACTAAAGAACTCTGCCATTTGTTGCGCCTTATTCAAGTCGAGTATTTTCTGCTGCAAATGACGGACATTGCCTAGATTAACTGGATGTTGAACAGTGCAATTTAATGGTTCTGCTAGCGGTGAAGGCACACTGTCGGGCGGCTGGGCGGAAAGCGAATTTGAGTTCGACATAGCAAAAAATATTGGCAGTAGTAGCTGTGCAGCTTTTCAAAGCATCACACCGCTTAGAGAGCAAGACCGTCTCCAGCGTAGCGTACGCCTTTTCCAAAACGGACTGAACCCAAGTCCTAATTTTTAGTTTAGACTATTTAACTTTGCTCCAATCGTCTTGACCTTATTCAAACCCGTGCTTCACCAGTAATCGCGGGCTATGTTAGCTTGATCCATCTACGTTAGGATGAGAAGCATTAATCATAAATCTCATCTTTGAACATCAAATTTTTTACTTTAGGTCGAGATTTCTGATAAAATTTGACGAAAAGTTTACAATTTGTCACCAAACCCCTCATGAGCGTATTGATTGTGGGTGCTACCGGCACTCTTGGCAGACAGGTGACTCGTCGCGCCCTAGACGAGGGATACGAAGTTCGCTGTTTAGTTCGCAGTCCAAAGAAGGCGACATTTCTAAAGGAATGGGGTGCGGAGTTAGTAACGGGAAATCTATGTAACCCTGATTCACTGCCAAAAGCACTAGAGGGTGTGACAGCTGTAATTGATGCTGCAACCGCACGAGCAACCGATTCACTGACCATTCGACAAGTAGACTGGGACGGCAAAGTCAACCTGATCAAGGCAGCGAAAGCGGCGGGGGTCGAGCGCTATATCTTTTTCTCGATTCTCGATGCTGAGAAATTTCCGGACGTTCCCTTGATGGACATCAAGGCCTGTACTGAAAAATTCTTGGCACAATGTGGGCTGAACTACACGATTTTGCGTCCCTGCGGATTTTTGCAAGGTCTCATTGGTCAGTATGCTATTCCAATTCTGGAGAATCAGGCGGTTTGGGTAATGGGTGACACTGCTCCAACGGCGTACATGGATACGATCGACATCGCCAAGTTTGCGGTTCGAGCGCTCAAAGTTTCTGAGACTGAAGGGAAAATCTTTCCAGTGGTTGGATCTCGCGCTTGGGCAGCCGAAGAAATTATTCAACTCTGTGAGCGGCTGTCTGGCAGGGAAGCAAAGGTAACGCGGATGCCAATTGGGGTTTTACGCGGAGTCAGGGGTGTGGCTCGGTTCTTTCAGTGGACATGGAACATCGCAGATCGGCTTGCTTTTACTGAGGTGGTAGCGACGGGGAAGCCTCTCAATGCGCCAATGGATGATGTATATGCGACTTTCGGTCTCGATCGCAAGGATATGACAACGCTTGAGTCTTACATGCAGGACTATTTCAGCCGAATTATGAAAAAGCTCAAAGAGGTTGAGTTTGCCCAGGCAGAGGCCAAGAAAAAACAAGAGAACAAGAAGAAAAAGACGTATCCCCGATTTTAGAAAATACGATAGGCAGAGGAATCAATAGCTTTGCAGTCTTATCTAGTTCTTAAGGAATACTTCATCAATCATTCAGAGTTTATCTTTCTTCCCCGATCTCTCACTATAAATTCAGTATGCGCCCGCACAAGGTCGGCATTATTTTCAACGATGACAAACCACTCGCTTGTCAGACGGCTCAGGAGTTAGAGGACAAGTTTCGGTCTCGCGGCTGGGACGTTGTTTTGGCAACAGGAGCAGGAGGTATTTTAGGATATGCAACTCCAGAGAGTCCAGTTTGCCATACGCCCATCGATCGCTTAATGCCGCCTGGGTTTGATGCTGATATGAAATTTGCCATCGTTCTGGGCGGCGATGGCACTGTTCTGTCTGCCTGTCGGCAGGTAGCTCCCTGCCAGATTCCCCTGCTTGCCGTTAATACAGGGCACATGGGATTTCTAACCGAAATTCTGCTCGACAAGCTGCCCGATGCGATCGAGTGCTTAATCAATGGCGATTATGAAATTGAAGAACGCACGATGCTTCGGGTGCAGATTCTTCGGCAGGACACACTGCTATGGGAAGCTTTGTGTCTGAATGAGATGGTTCTCCACCGAGAACCACTGACCAGTATGTGTCACTTTGAAGTCGAAATTGGTAAGCATACTCGCGTAGACATTGCAGCAGATGGCATTATTCTCTCAACTCCAACAGGGTCAACGGCATACTCCTTATCAGCAGGAGGTCCGGTTATTACACCTGGAGTTCCAGTGATCATTTTGGTTCCAATTTGTCCCCATTCGTTAGCATCGCGATCGTTAGTGTTTGCGAACGACCAGCTAGTCACTCTGTTTCCTGCCGCACCAAATCGGTTGATCTTGACGGCTGATGGGAATGCCGGCTGCTATGTATTACCTGACGATCGCGTTTGTATTGGCAAAGCTCCTTACCCGGTTCGCTTTGTTCGACTACGACCGCATGAATTCTTTCACGTGCTTAGAGAAAAGCTGGGATGGGGGCTGCCTCATATTGCAAAGCCGTCTGATATTGCAAAGCCATCTGAGCGAAGCTGTTAAGAACGGCTGAATCTGGAGGTGATGAGCTGAATTTAACTAATATTTTGAGATGCGTGCTAAAACAAGGGAGAATATTGCTCGTCACTAGTTTTCCATCTAACAGATAGACATTAGTAAAGCGAGCCGCGTGATCAACCGAGATGCGTCCTGTTGTGATTTTCCGGTTAATCGTATGAGCATTGTTTCTCTCGAATCTACTCCTTGTGTACTGATTGTCGAAACTGATGAATCGCTGGCTCAGCACGTCAGTCTCGATCTAAAAGAATCTGGGTATGACACGATCGTGGTTCACGATGCCTACGCTGGATTGCGTCAGGCAATGGAACGCAACCCAGCGTTAGTGGTTGTCGATCGCTTGTTAACAACGGGAGAGTCGGGGTTATCGTTTTGCCAAGATCTGCGCAGTTCTGGTGCGCGTGTCCCGGTGCTATTGCTGATGGCGCGAGACACCGTTGACGATCGCGTAGCGTGTTTAGAGGCAGGTGCCGACGATTATTTTCTTAAGCCTTACCGTAGTGATGAGTTTCTGAAGCTCGTTCAGCTTTATCTCAAACCTGATACGCCTAGCACTGAGCAGTTAAGATTTGGTGATTTGGGGTTAGATCTGGCGACGCGTCGAGCGTTGCGAAAGGGGCGAACGATCGATCTAACAATGAAAGAATTCGAGTTGCTCAAATATTTGATGGAGCATCCCCGCGAAGTACTCACCCGTGAACAGATTTTAGAGAACGTGTGGGGCTACGATTTTGTGGGAGAGTCGAATGTGATAGAAGTTTATGTCCGTTATCTGCGGCTAAAAGTCGAGGATGAAGGCGAGAAGCGTCTAATTCAGACGGTCCGCGGCGTTGGATATGTGTTAAGAGAATCGTAATGGTGAAGGTATCGCGAGTGCGCCAGATTGTGCGGAAGTATCAAGTTGGATTCGTTGGGCTAGGACTAAGTTTGTTGGTTGGATGTGCGCTATTTCAAACGTCGCAGCCTCCAAATTCATCGACCGCTGCACAGGCAAGTACTGCTTTAGGACAAATGTTGCCGATCACAGCACAAATTCAAGTTGCTGAACAATCCATTCAACTCGAAGTTGCAAGAACTCCGCAAGAGCAAGCAATTGGATTGATGAATCGAACCAGCTTAGCGGCAAATCGCGGCATGCTGTTTATTTTTGAACCTGCTCGCCCAACGCAGTTTTGGATGAAAAACACGCTAATTCCGTTAGACATGGTTTTCCTACGAAAAGGAATCGTGAAATACATTGCGGCTAATGTACAGCCTTGTCAATCAGCTCCATGCCCTACCTATGGGCCTGCGATCGGCGATATTGATCAAGTTATTGAGTTAGCAGATGGGCGGGCAAGCGAACTGAATATTAAGGTCGGCGATCGTATTCCCGTACAGTTCCTAGAGCGTAATCAACTTCTTAGAAACTGATATTTCTCATATCTAAGCAATCCAAATATTAAATTTTTTGGAAATCTTGCCAAAACCTGAAATCATTAACCTAGATCTACGATCGCATCTGCTTTAAAAATTTTGTTTAAGTTACATAAACAGTAATATTGTGTTACATATCTTAAAAACAGCGGGACAATCGCTCTATAGATAGAGGTTTAGATTCAATATGGCAATTATCTTAATCGCCAGTCCGCTTTTAGAAAGTGTTCCTATATTTAGTCAAGCCTTAAAGAGGTTTGGCTATCACCAAAGCGTTTGTAATAAGTTCATTTCCACATAACTCGTTTCGCAGATTAATTTTGTTCCAATTTCAGGAGGTAGGGTAGTCCAGATTGAAGACTGAACCATACACTCACTGGAATTTGAACTAGATTGTCAACAATATAGTCCACTGTACGGAGGTGATGCCCCATGGCTGTCGCAAAGCACTCTAGATTTATTGGCTTTTTACAAGACGAACTTTCACTGTCTACTGCATCAATTTCGCTTGCCTTAAGATACCGCGAACAAAATCCAGGTCCTTTACCTATGATTTTGTGGCAGTACGGGCTAATTACCTTAGAGCAGCTAGACCGAATTTACAATTGGTTGGAGTCTGTCGAAGGCTAGACCCTAGACATTTGGCATTCCGCTTGGATGGCTAGCTGAAACCCCATTTTGTGCTGCGTTGCTGTGAAAATTCTTTTTCTTGACCAAAGTGGTAAACCTGGAGGTGCAGAACTGTGTTTGCTGGATATTGCAATGTGCCATCGCGGTCAGTGCCTTGTCGGATTATTTGAGGACGGTGCATTTCGGCGATTGCTAGAAGAGAACCAGATTGCGGTTCAAGTATTAAGTCAAGCCCCGATTGGTGTCCGCAAGCAGAGCAGTTGGCTGGCTGGGCTTAAAAGTGTAAGACAGCTAGCGCCGCTGATTGCAAAGATAGCGCGGTTGAGCCATCAATACGATCTCATTTACGCTAATACCCAGAAGGCACTAGTGGTTGGCGCGATCGCCAGCCTCTTGAGTGGTCGCCCACTGGTGTATCATTTGCACGACATCCTTTCTTTAGAACACTTCAGCTCAACGAATCGACGCTTAGCGGTAGCTTTGGCGAACCGCGCTACATTAGTCATTGCTAATTCCCAAGCGAGTCGAACAGCCTTGATTGAAGCGGGTGGGAATCCTGAAACTGTACATGTTGTGTACAACGGATTTCGTCTTCAACAATACCAAGAGAATCACAACCAAGCTAAAACTCTCCGATTAACTTTAGAATTGCAGGAAAAATTTGTGATTGGGCATTTCAGCCGGTTGTCTCCCTGGAAAGGTCAGCATGTGCTATTAGAGGCACTGAGCCACTGCTCAGAGAACGTAGTGGCAGTTTTTGTTGGAGATGCTTTATTTGGTGAACAGGACTACGTACAACAGTTACAGAGCCAAGTCGATCACCTAGGACTGCGCGATCGCGTTACCTTTCTAGGCTTTCGATCGGACGTCATCGCACTGATGCAAATGTGTGATCTAGTTGTTCACACGTCAACCGTTGCTGAACCGTTTGGGCGAGTCATTGTAGAAGCAATGTTGTGTGGAACGCCCGTCATTGCGGCAAAAGCAGGAGGCGCGCTGGAATTGGTCGAATCGGGAGAAACGGGCTGGTTAGTGACTCCAGGGGATGTACATGAGTTAGCAAATGCGATCGCGTATTGTCAGCAAAATTTAACTGAGACAGACGCGATCGCTCAGCGTGCTCAGCGTGAAGCTCAGCTCCGATTTAATTTAGACACGATCAATCAGCAAAGTACGCATCTCTTAGCATCAAAAGTTTTAAAGGCAACTCCTTCCTCCCAAGCCAAGTAGCTCAAGCAAAGTACGCATCTCTTAGCATCAAAAGTTTTAAAGGCAACTCCTTCCTCCCAAGCCAAGTAGCTCAATCGAACCGTTTAAATCGATAGATAAAGGTTTACCTCTGTCCATCGCCAGTCCCACTAGGGACAGAGGCTAAATAGGCATCACTCAAGGGATTCTCTTACAGAGTGGAGCACGTCCTGAGTTTATGAACGTAAAAGGGACATCGATCAGTATATTTTTACCTAACTTGGATGGTGGCGGAGCAGAACGCGCCATGCTTCATCTTGCCCAAGGATTTGCTGAGCGAGGAATAAAGACAGATCTGGTTTTGGCAGAAGCTGAGGGAGATTACTTAGAACTTGTTCCTTCTAGTGTCCGAGTTATTGATCTCAAGTCCACGTTTCCCGTTGTTGTCTGGAAGACCGTTGCACTGAGCCGTTACCTGCAGCATGAAAACCCCACCGTTATCTTCTCTGCCCTTGACATCATTAGTTCCGCGCTTTGGGCTAAAAAATGGGCTAGGCAGGTAACAGTGCCAACGAAAGTTGTGATGTGTGTGCAGACCTACCTATCTGGGCAGTTCCAGCATGATCAGCACTACGTAGCGGCTTACATTCGCACTTGTTTAGTGCGATGGCTTTATCCAAAATCTGATGCACTAGTGGCAGCGTCTTGGGGAACTGCAAAAGATTTAGCCCACCTCACTGCCTTGCCATTAGATCGTATTCAAGTCATCTACAATCCTGTTGTGACCCCAGATGTGATTCGGAAAAGCCAGGAGCCGTTAGCTCACCCCTGGTTTCTGCCTGGAGAGCCGCCTGTGGTGCTTGGGGTGGGACGATTAGTGGGTCAAAAAGATTTTTTTACGTTGATTCAAGCCTTTCAACGGGTACGGCAGCAGCGACGGGCACGGCTCATCATTTTAGGTGAAGGAGAAGATCGCCCACGGTTAGAGACCCTGATTCGGGAATTGAAGCTTGAACAGGATGTCGCTTTGCTTGGATTTGTAGAAAATCCTTACGTTTACATGGCCAATTCGGCGGTCTTTGTGCTCTCATCCCATTACGAAGGGTTTGGAAATGTCGTTGCCGAAGCGATGGCAGTGGGAACGCCAATTGTGGCAACGGATTGTCCGAGCGGCCCGGCGGAGATATTAGAGAACGGCAAGTATGGCAAATTAGTGCCGATCGCAGATCCAGACTTCATGGCAACCGCGATTCTTGAAACTTTGGCTCATCCGGTTAACTCAGAGGTTCTGAAGGCGCGATCGCTTCTCTTTTCCAGCGATCACGTGGTCACGCAATACGTTGATGTCATTGAACAAATATTGCAAAATAGCTAATGCGAATTCTACACATCCTCAACGATTGTCGGGAACTTGGAAATGGAATCGTGAATGCGGCGGTTGACCTAGCCTGCTTACAGGCACAGGCAGGACTTGAGGTGGCAGTTGCCTGTGGCGGCGGTGAATATGAAGCTTTAATGAAGCCCTATGGAATTCAGTGCTTTTACTTAGACCAGCGCCGAACTCCCATTCAACTTTTTCAAGCAATACTTAGATTTCGTCGCATTGTTCAAACGTTTGCTCCCGATATTATCCACGCTCATATGATGACGGGAGCGGTTTTAGCCCGCTTTCTTCGTCAACGGAAAAGCGAATACACTTTAATATCGACGGTTCACAACGAGCATCAATCGACCTCCATTCTCATGGGGTTGGCCGATCGCGTGATTGCAGTGAGTCAATCGGTTGCTCACTCCATGCACGAGCGAGGAGTGCCAATTCACAAAATCAGTGTAGTATCAAATGGCACAATCGGAAGCCCCCGACGACGCCCCCTGGCTGAAACGGAACCAATCCGTCTAAAGCGCCCTGCCATCACGACTGTAGCGGGTCTGTTCTACCGTAAAGGAATTG
Source organism: Myxacorys californica WJT36-NPBG1 (assembly GCA_019359315.1). GTDB lineage: Bacteria > Cyanobacteriota > Cyanobacteriia > Leptolyngbyales > Leptolyngbyaceae > Myxacorys > Myxacorys californica. Next base: position 29,711 of record JAHHHO010000024.1, on the reverse strand, counting down.
CTCAGTTAATTGAAGCCTTTGTGCAGATAGCTGACGCCAATCCAACCGTCCATTTATATTTAGTAGGAAATGGTTCGGATCGGCTAGCGTTTGAGCAGCAAGCTCTAAACAGTGCCTTTGCAGACCGAATTCATTTTGAAGGCTTTCAACCAGAGCCTCAGCGCTATTTGCTCTCAACAGACATTTTTGTGCTGGCATCTAGTCGAGAGCCGTTTGGGTTGGTCTTATCTGAAGCGCGAGAAGCCGGATGTGCCATCATCGCGTCAGAGGTAGACGGAATTCCTGAAGTGCTTGAAGGCGGCAAGGCTGGTATTTTAGTGCCACCGGGCGATGTTTCTGCTCTCTCTAGGGCACTTTCTTACCTGTTGCAGAGTCCAACTCAATTAGAGCATTGGCAGCAGCGCGCTCAAGACCACTTAGAATGGCTCAGTGTCGATCGGGTGCATCAGGAGACGTTAGCGGTTTACCAGGATGCGATTCTACCAGGGTTCGCGTCAGCACATCAAAGACTTGACTCGGACTGTATGCGCTTAGGAAAAGAGTGAATTACAACATGATTGAACCATCAGCAGTTAGAAAGGTTAACTCAAAGGTTTTGACAGCAAAATTTTCAACATCGTGGATGATCGCGATCCTGGGATTAACCGGGGTTGCCGCTCCTGCGATCGCGCAGACGACTACCCCTGGAGGAAGAGCCTTACCACCTAACAGTACGCCAGTATTGCCTAGTCCCGCCCCAATTTCGGCTCCAGCGAGTGCTCCAGTCGTAGATCAAAGCTATTTACTAGGGGCCGGAGACAAGGTAAAACTTGATGTTTTTGGCGTGCCTGAGTATAGCGGTGAGTACCAGGTCTTAGCCGATGGTTCGCTGAACCTGCCCTTAGCTGGAACAGTTCGAGTGGGCGGCTTGACTTTGCGTCAAGCCTCTGGCGCGATCGAATCCCGCTACAGAGAATGGTTGACGCGCCCAGTGGTGACAGTCAGCTTGATGAGTTCGCGTCCGGTGCAAATTGCGGTTTCAGGAGAAGTGACGCGCCCAGGAGCCTACACGACATCGCTGACCGAAGCAGGAACGCCGACGCTCACAAAAATGCTGCAACTAGCTGGAGGTCTTACCCAGAGCGCTGATCTTCAGCAGGTTCAGATTCTACGCCGTTTGCCTGGAACAAACGCGGGCACAACGCCGATTCAAGTCAATTTGCAGGCACTGTTAAAGTCGGGAGACTTGAGCCAAGACATTCAGCTGCGCGATGGCGATAGCATTGTTGTCCCGGCAAGCACGGCAACGACTGCTATGGGCAATGATTTTGCTGGAACAACCTTAGAGTCAAATAACAATGAGCCGATTGACATCATTGTGGCTGGAGAGGTGAACCGTCCGGGTCCTCATAGTGTAGTGGGTGAACAGGTTCCAGTGACAGCGGGTCAAACCACGAACGGGCAAACAAATGTTACCGCAAAAGTAAAAGCGCCAACCGTAACGCGAGCCATTCAAATTGCAGGCGGCATTACAGAACGGGCTAATATTCGCGAAATTCAAGTGAAGCGAACGGCTCGTGATGGCACGGAGCGCAGCATTAATGTGAACTTGATGGATTTGCTCAAAGCCGGGGATGCTAAGCAAGACCTCCGATTGCAGCAAGGCGATCGCATCGTCATTCCGACCGCCGTTGCCCTCTCTCCAGAAGATGCAGCAACCGTTGCCACCGCTAGCTTCTCGCCTGACTCCATCACAGTAAATGTGGTGGGTGAAGTGAGCAAGCCCGGTCAAATTCAAGTACCACCCAATACGCCAATGAACCAAGCAATTCTAGCGGCAGGTGGTTTTATTACCAGTTCTCGGACAAAGCAGGTTGACTTCTTGCGGCTTCAGCCCAATGGAACAGTTGACCGGCGTCAGCTAGCGGTGGACTTTAAGCAAGGCATCAATTCGGCCAATAATCCAGCGTTGCGGAACAACGATACGATCGTAGTCGGCAAAAATGGATTGGCTAGGATTGGTTCTGTATTAGGAACCATTCTGAATCCTTTGGGAAGTGCATTTGGCATTCTCAATATTTTCCGGTAGAGCCTAACCTCTTAAATAGACTTAAATAGAAGTAGGGGGCGCTTGACGTCCCCTTTTTTTAGTGATCGTTTTGAGGAGAGTATGATTCAATTTGCTAATCTTTGGGTTAACGAGGTTAAATCAGTCTTTACTTAGACCCAATAGGCAGGAGTTCCGTTTAGACTAGATCAAACGCGCGATGGCTACTTCACTAGGGAACATGGTGAGTGAGTGATCACACTTCTTGTAAACTTCGGGCTAGTCGGGTGGTGAAGTAGATGGGAGAACTAGAACGCTGTTATCAAGTATTGGGACTCGAACTTGGTGCGCCTTGGGAAGAGGTTAATCAGGCGTACAAAGATCTAGTGTTCATTTGGCATCCCGATCGTGTGCCGAAAGATAATCCCCGCCTCGTGCAAAAAGCGGAAGCGAAAATCAAGGAACTCAATCATGCGCGTGATGTGTTGCGAAAGCATGAGCGCAACCCGAAACCTCAAGCGCAGACCACGCGATCGCACGAACCGTCAAGAAGCGAATCGAGACAAACTTATTATCATTCTTACTATCACCGTCCGTCGTCTAACGGGCAGTCTACTCATTCGTCCCAAAACGGTCACTCGTCCAACGGGCACTCCTCGCAGAACGGGTATTCTACTCATTCGTCTCAAAACGGTCACTCGTCCAATGGGCACTCCTCGCAGAATGGTCAGAAGGGCAGCGGGCACGCCACCCAGTCCTCTCAAAATTATCAAAACTACTACTCACAGTCACAGTATCGATCGGAGTATCACAAACCCCCGCAAGCTCAGCCGTCCCCACCTCAACCATCGAACTCTTCATCTCAGCAGTCCAGCACCTCCTCTTCATCTCAGCAGTCCAGCACCTCTCAACAGTCAAACTACTATCGGCAGTCGCACTATCGGGCGGAGTATCATCAACCGCCAAAAACGCCGCCTCGTTCTCAAGAGCGTGACCTCACCGGAACCGATCTCAGTGGTCGCGATCTGAAAGAGAAAGACTTGTCGGGCTATAACCTGAGCCGTGCCAACTTAAGCAATGCAAACCTGAGCGATGCTTTCATGCATAAAGTGAATTTAGAAGGAGCAAAGATGCAAGGAGCAAATTTGTTCCGGGCGAATTTGCTAGGGGCAAACCTGTGTGGGGCAGACTTGCAAGATGCCAACCTAATTGGTGCAGATTTGAGCGGCGCAGATTTGAGCGGCGCGAATCTGCGCGGGGCAAAAGTGGGATTTGACGATCGCGTGATGGTGAAGATGACGGGGGCGAAGCTTTCAGGGGCAGTGATGCCCAACGGAAAAGTACACGAAGCGTAAATAGCATTCGCGACGTTAAATGCGCTACTGAGAAACCATGCTGTCTCTAGGAATGGCATAAGGATCTTTGCTGTGCCCCAAGGCGAACTTAACCGATTCAGAAATACTCTTGCTCGAAAGCGTTACAAACACCAGCAGTGCAGCAAATGCAACACAAGCTGAAACGCCGTACAGTCCCCGATAACCGAGTGATTTTGCAACCGATCCTAAAAGCGGGCCTGCGATCGCAATGCCCAAATCAAATCCACCAATAAACAAGCCGAAGATGCGTCCGCGTTCGTGCGGCTGACACCGATCAGCAACCAAAGCAATCATGATGGGCAAGTAGGTTCCGCCGCCAATTCCTTCTAGCAGCCCCGCCACGAGAAACCATTCAGCCGTGCGAGCTTGCCACAGCACGAGCATTGACAAACCGTAGCAGAGCAATCCAATTGTGATAAAGCGTCCGCGTCCGTGGCGATCGCTGGCTTTTCCAGCGACAAATCGTGTTCCAAAACTCGTAATTGCTGCCGCCGTGTAAAACAATCCAGCATTCAAATTTACGTTTGCTTCGGCAATGTAGAGCGGTACAAACGTTGCGATCGCGCCAAAGACAATCCCGACTAGTAACATTGTGATCGTCGGAATCCGAATGCGATCGCTGAGCAGTAATCGCCAAAATACATTTTCTCTAGACTGCTCTGCTTCAGGCTGGGGATGCAAAGCAGGAGGCTTGACCTGGTATGCACAGAGAAAGCTCACTGCGCCGAGGCCCGATGCGAGGAAGAAGACCGGAGCAAATCCTTGCCACGCCTCTAGAAATCCGCCGATTGCCGGACCGATCGCCATTCCGATTGGGTTAACTAAGCTCATGTAACCAATCAATTCACCGCGTTTTTGAGGTGGAGAAAGATCGACCACGAGAGAACTGTAGGCGGTTGTAAAGGCGGCAATGCTGACTCCATGAAACATCCGCACGAGAATGAGCACCGGAATTGATTGCGTCAGCAGGTGACAGACGGGCGCGATCGCAGCCACACTAATTCCAATTAGCAGTACCCCTTTGCGTCCACGAGTATCTGCCATGCGTCCAAGAACAGGACGAACGATTAGCAGCCCTACCGCAAAGGATCCCATAACAACCCCCAGCAAATCATCTGCTGCCCCAATGGATTTAATGTAAGGCGGCAACGTCGGCAGTAGACTTGCCAGACTTGACCAAAATAACAGTCCCGCAACAAAGAGAACCCTCAAGCTCCGCCGGGTTTGAGGGTTCAGTGCGGCAAATGTGTTCAATGCCCTATTCCTGTTGAAAGTGTGTCCGAGAGGAGTCTAGGATAACAAATCATTCACGTCCGTAGCATCGAGATTCGCAGATTTATGAATGACCTGCCAGCATTGCCGGCATTAATACCCCTTCAATTTCATGAATCACGCCGTTGTCGGCGAGTATGTCTGTCTTGAGAACACGAACATCATTGACAGTAATACCGTTTGAATGATCAACCGCAATTACCGAGCCTTCTGCAGTTGGCGCTTCGTCAATTTCGGCGAGATCCTGCGATCGCACATCGCCAAAGACAACGTGATACATCAGCACTTTCTTCAACTTGGTTACATCTTCTAACAGTCCGTCTAGCGTCCCTTCAGGCAGTTTGGTAAATGCATCATTGGTCGGTATGAGTAGAGTTAGAGAGCCTTCTGCATTTAGAGTAGACGCAAGATCACACTTTTTCACCGCTTCTAAAAAGGTGCTGAATGACCCTGCCTGTGCTGCTGTTTCTAAAAGATTTGCCATGATGTACTTTATCCCAAGCCTTTCTCGTTCTGTATTAAGAAATAGGCGCTAAGGGATGGCAATAACATCATGCCAAGGGAGGAATATACTACCATCACCAACTTGTACCAGTACAGCGCGTTTGATTTATATAGGTTTTTCGTGAAATCCCAATTTATCTACTGAATCTCTCCCGTATTCTGTTTATCATCTCTGTAGCGCTACCAGCTACGTACACAGTAGATCCAAGATAGGTCTACCTAAGATACACCCTATCCATTGCGGATCTAAAAGCTTTCAATTACCGTCTTTCAGGGTATCAAACGTCGTCAGAATTCAGCGTCAGCAAACCCTCGAAGTAGGAACTCAACCCTAGTCAAGGTTGTGAGCAAACTGCATGAAATTAAATTTTAGAATTCGTCAGTCGCGGCTGTTAGTCACTGCGCCGTTTGCTGCGATCGCGATCGCAGCCTCCCCTACCAACGCCGCTAGTTTGGCATTCTCCAGAGCACAAACTATTCTTGCGGGTCAGCTTTCTTCCCCAACTTCAACAGAACCATTTGCAGCCGAAGCTAACGTAAATAGTATTGCCGTTGGTAACGGAACTGACTTTCAGAACTTGGCTCGATCGGCGGCAAGCACAGAAAACCTCTTTCTCTCGGCAAGTCAAACCGTTCCTATCCGCTTTGGTTTCGCCTTCTTCGGCCTATTAGCTCTAGAAACCGCGATCGACAATCCGAGCTTAGAACTTGCAAGGGCAACGGGTGCTATTTCGCTGGCATTGTATGACGTTACAGACGGACTAGAAACCCTTCTAGATTCACTCAATATTACAGTGTTAGGCAACCTAGACACGCCAGGAAGCGTCGATCGTCTCAAGATCAGATCGACGGGAAATAATCTCACCTTATTGCCTAACCTCACGGATACCGGGATCGGAGGGCGACAGGAATTTGCTGTAGCAGAAGTTGGGGGAATGTACTCTCGCACATTTGACTGCCCAACCTCTCTTAGGTTAGTACAGCGCGTGGAGACGAAAGCCTGTGTTCAAGCTCCGCAAGGGCTTGGTTCCTGTGGCCGTGCGGTTCCCGAACCTTCTAGCACATTAGCTTTCGTGCTGTTTGTTGCAACGACAGGAGGCATGGTGTGGCTGCGTCTCGTAAGTCAAGGTCTGTGGTGCTTCCTACCACTGAAGGGGTTAAAGGAAAGTGAGCTTAAATCTCCACGTAGCAATACTTCAGACAGTGCAGCAAAGGACAACTTTCTAGAAAACTTGCACTGCCTCCAGGATAATCATGAGGATGTTGTTCAACGTTTAGAAATGCCTGACGATTTGCCGATTTTCTGACGCCTTCGGCAGCGCTAACGCAAAGGCAAATGAAGTACAGGTCTAATACCGTGTCCTTGCATTTGCGATCGAGTTCACCATCTAGCTCCTAAAATGTAAGCGCTCAACGTTGGTAAATAGCTCGATCTGACTCAATTGGCAGTCAATAATTCAACATGGAAGACTTTAAGTTAGGATTTTGGGTATCGCTTCCTTTGCAAAAAAGATTGCTGCAACGTCGCATCAGCTACTTGTTTAACCTTTAATTCTTACTGTTATGTTTCAGCGTCCTCTCATTTGTACTGACTTCACAGATAGTTTGCAGCGTCTAACGCAGTTCATCCCTGACTTAGCGGCCAGTGGCGCAACGCAAATTGTCTTTCTGCATGTCGTTCCCTTGGTTGAGAAATCAGGAGTTCCCCGCCCCGACACTGAGAAGATGAATCGCGCTGAAGAGAAATTAGCGGTTGCATTAGAACATGTACCTGCGGGAGTCGAAGTAAAAGTCGAAGTAAAAGCGGGACGAGCGGTTGATGCAATGCTTCAAGCCGCAAAAACCCATCGAGCCGATGTACTAATTCTGGGCACACAAAACCGCAATCTACTGACCGAGAAACTGTTTGGAAGTACCACTATTGACCTTGCCAAACAACTCACGCTTCCCCTGTTTACCCTGCGTCCTCAGCTAATCTCGACCTACACCTCAGAAGAACTCAGTCTGCGATGTCAGCATTTGTTTCGTGATTTGTTGTTGCCGTATGACGACAGTGAAGCGTCAAAATTTACCGTTGAGCAAGTGAAGCGACTAGCGCAGGCTAACCGTAATCATGGGGTAAGAAACTGCGTTCTGTGTCGAGTGATTGAGGAAGGCGGTCGGTTGAGATGGTCGGCTCAGGAAGAACAAGAATTTGTCGCTCAGAAGTTGGAGCCGATCCGAAACGACTTCCAAGGGTTGGGAATCAACATAAAAATTGAAGTTCGGCATGGCAATCCGATTACGGAGTTGCTAACGGCAGCGCAAGAGTTTGACATTAGCGCGATCGCGCTCTCGTCCAATAACGTCAACCCCTTATTAGAATGGTCGTCTCCAAGCTTTGCGAATGAATGCGTCCGTCGAAGTATGCACCCTGTTCTCTATTTCCCGTTCAGAAAGTAACCTCATGAGACAGTCAAAGCGGTGAGGGCAGTTCTGATTAAGTCGTAGTAAGGTTGCTGAGAAACATCGACAGTTTGAGAGGGATGATTGATTTTGCCGAGTGTACCAATCTTTTGTCCCTTCTGGATAGCTAGAACGTCGCCTCTATCATTGCGAATTTTCAGTTCTTTAACGCCGCTTTGTTCTTCTATTGTGCAGCTATACGATCGCTGGTTAAACAAAAACTCGACTCCAGCCGCGCTGGGCTGATGTGGCAATCTAACTCCAACCACTTCAAGTTGAATCGAAACGTCGCCGTTCCATTCATTCGTGCGAAGCCGATAGGCGATGTCCAAGAATTTCGGTAACGGATAGTATTCTCCCCACCGCCATGCGATCGCGGCAATTTTTCTAGCGGCAATCGAATCATGACTCACCATAAATTTGAGATGCCCTTTGCCAACCAGCTTTTGATCACTGATCCGGACGTTGGGCGTCCAAAACACAGGATCGGGATTCTCCATGCCGCAGGGGTGGAGCGCGTCGAGTTGGGCGTAGAGATGAAAGTCGAGTTGCTCTAGATTCGCTTGGGCATCAATAGTGACTAACGGCTTGAGATGTTCGGGTTTGAGGCACTGTTGAGCGAATTGTCGGAGGCGCGATCGCACCTCTTCCAGCCGCGTGCCCTCAAAGGAAAATCCGCCTGCGGCTTTGTGTCCTCCATGCTTGAGGAGGCAATCTTTCGTAAACTCTAGTGCGTCAAACACATTGAACTCTGGAATACTTCGCGCTGACCCACGAATGTGTTCTCGCTTGTCATCTTCATATGTTCCAATGAACACCGGAACGCCATATCGTTCGACTAACCGAGATGCGACAATTCCGATCACGCCATGATGCCATTCTGGTTGCACTAAGAGCAACACATGTTCTTCTTTCGCGTTGACCGATCCATTCTCATAAGCACTAATGGCTTCTTTTTCAATGGTTTCGCAGAGTTGCTGCCGATGTTTATTAATCTGTTCACACTGCATGGCTCGCTCTAATGCAATGCCATCATCGTTAGTGGTTAATAGTTCAATCACAATCTGTGGATCTGCCAAGCGACCCACGGCATTAATTCGAGGCCCCAAGCGAAAGCCGATCGCTTCTGGCTTCAGGTTTTTCTCACCGCTCAATCCCGCCACTTGAATCAGCGCTTGAATTCCTTCAATCTTAGATTTCGGCAGGAGTTGTAAGCCTCTCCGCACCCACCGACGATTCACCCCCGTTAGCGGCGCAAGATCAGCGATCGTTCCCAAAGTAAACAACTCTAGCAGCGTATTTTGCAAGTCACGCTGCCCAAAACTCTGAGCTAGACAAACCGCTAAAACATAGGCCACTCCGACGCCTGCCATGCTGCGATAGGGAGATGTTTCAGCAATCAATTTAGGATTGAGAATGGCATTCGCGTTTGGTAGCTGTGGCGGTAAATCGTGGTGATCCGTAATGATCACTGTTAATCCCAACTCACGAGCACGTTCGATCGGTTTATGCGCGGCAATTCCGTTATCGACGGTGAGAATCAGTCCGACCCCTTCATCATAAAATTCTTCGATAATCCGCTCATTGATGCCGTACCCTTCGTTCATGCGGCTGGGAATCGCGTAGTCTACTTGTGCGCCAAGGTAGCGCAGTGCCCGCAGCAGAAGGGCTGTACTCGTCATGCCGTCTGCGTCGTAGTCACCGCAAATCGCGATCGCTTGACGCTCATTAATCGCATTGATCAGCAGTTCTAGACTCAGCGCCAGATCGGAAAAGTCTTCTAGTGGGGAAGGCAGTGCTTCAGAATCGGGATCGAGGAACGTCGCAATGGCTTTTGGCGTGTCGAGCCCACGATTGAGTAGAACTTGCGCTAAAAGTGGAGAGACTTGCGTTGCTTGAGCTAACGCTAATGCCCGTTCGGTTTGAACCGGAAGCAGGTTCCAGCGCTGGTCGGGAATGCCAGCGCGTTTAGACGCAACGGATCTAGGACTAGGAAGCTCAAGCATCGTAAAATTAGGCGCTAAAGAAGCGAATTTTAGAGGCGATCGTTTGCTCAGATAGAATCAACTGTGATGCAAACGTACTCCAACTAGGGAAGCATTGTACCCTGTCCGCTTCTCTCTAACGATTTAACATTAACGATTTAACATCTCAAAAAACTCATCCTCCAACTCGTAGCCCACCATTTGGGTCATCGCCTTGAGCCGTGATGGGCTTTCGATCCCTAACTCTTTGAGCCAGTACAACAAGACAAACGTTTTGTGCATCACATGAATTTCAAGGGCTTCCGGGTTGTACTGGATGCCGTCTTTGGGATGAAACTGATGAGGCACAAGCATGGCGGTGTAGCGGGCAAATTCTCCAGCCTTCCAGTCCAGCAGAAACGGCAGCCATGGATACAAGGCATCTAAACGAATAAACCAAAGGCGCACCTCTGGCACTTCTGGCAATTCTCGGGGATCGCCGGGTTCTAAGGGATAGTCGATCGCGAACTGGATCTGCTGCTCATATTCAGCCGCGTGAGTTAGGAGCGGCGCGATCGCATCCACGGCGGGTGATAAATCTAAGGCATCAATCTGAGCGGCGTTAATCGAAATGGTAATGGACATAAAACTTGAGCGCTAAGCAAACGCTAACAAAAGAGGCCCGATTCTAACCTTAGCGGATTCCTCTTAGAACTCAAATCTAATTCTGCTAATCGGGTTCGACTGTGCCTTTGTAAATGGGTAACAAAACTGTAAAAACAGATCCTTCTCCTGCCCGACTTCTGACCGAAATCGAGCCGCCGCAATGGATTAGCAATTGCTGAACAACGGTGAGTCCCAATCCTGCCCCGTTCGTTTCAGTCTCGACGGCTTGCCGCACCCGATAGAACCGATCAAAGATTTTTGAAATCTCATTTGCTGGAATTCCAATTCCGGTATCTTTGAACTCTAGTTGGACAAAATCATCCTGCTGCTTGGCTCTGACCCAAACCTGTCCGCCTCTCGGCGTGAACTTAATCCCGTTGCGGAGCAGATGAATCACAATTTGCTTTAACCAGGTGTTGAGACAGGCGATCGCAGGTAAATTTTCAGGCACCGTATACGCTAACCGCACTCCTTTTTCTTCTGCCAATGGTTGGTAGGTGCTGACCACTCCGGGCACAATGTCTATCAACTGCAACGCTTGAATAATCGCTTGATCTGCCATCTGATCGAGACTGACGAGATCGAGCAAGCTACTAATTAGTGCCGTCTGGCGATCGCACTCTTTCACGAGCAAATCCATGTAGCGCTGACGTTGCGGCGGCTTTAATGTAGGAGAATTGAGCAACGTGATCGCTGTTTTCATCGTCGTGAGCGGCGTTCGGAGTTCTTGCCCCACCGTATGCACAAACTCATCTTTTAACCGAATGGCGCTGACTAATTCCTCATTTTGAAGCTGTAAGAGATTGGCGAGTTCGGCTTGACGACGGTAGCTGGTGCCTCTCTGCCACAGGTCTTCTTGGCGCTGGACTTGCCGGATGAGGAACTGCTCAATCATTGGAGAACTGACTTGAGCGGGCTGAATTTTTGCGATCGCGGCTTCCCAGCTTTTGTTCAACGGGGACGAGATGGCTTCCATAGACCTGTGCAATGCGCCCACTGCTCGCCGAGTCGTTGCCTGATCCAGCACCAGAAAGGTCATTAATGAGGGTCGCTTTTCGGTCGTTTCTTCGTCTGGAATAAAGGTGGTTTGAAGCTCATCTTTGGATGTCGCCCCATTTTTTGAACGATGGGCAACCAAGACTCCGCAAAATTGCGTTGACCAAATGATCAAAAAATATTCTCGTCGAAGCGGGCTATCAGCGGCAAGCTGAACCGATACCGCTGTTGAGTCAGGTTTTGAGTGAAGCTTACACTCAGGCGACTCCTGAGTACTGTCCACCGACTCAGACATGGGCTTATGGGTTGTGGGTAACGCCTCTTCTGGAACGTCATCCCGTTGATTTTTAAATAGGTAGGTTCCCTGAGCAACATCGCCGAGTTTCATATATCGCTCAAGTTCTGCTTGCCACGCTTCCCCACGCGGTAGTTTCGCCCAGATCAATGCTGGGAGTTGCTGCTCAACCAGCACATCTAATAAACTGTTCATCAGCGATTTGAACGTGATCGGACTCATTTGCAAAGCCGATGGTGAAGCGGCTGAGTCAGCGACAAGGGTGTAAAGGGAAGTCTCGACTACTAAGGAACTCATACCTTAAGGGCTACAGTGAAGAATTCGATGAAACCAGTAATACAGGTTCAAACTAAGGGGCAGTTGCTTCAGAAGGTGCGCCTTTGTATAAAAGAACGTGTTGTAAGGAAATTACCAAGTTTTTAACAGTTTGACACCAGAATTTCTACTGGAATCTGTTTGAATTGGAGTTTGAGGCAATTTATGTCTCGAAACCTTAATATTTTGTGACGGTTAGTGCTTAATTGTACATAGATTTTGCTAACCGTTACTTAGAAATTAAAACTGTCGTTCTACCAATCGTATAGGTGGCATAGTCTTAGCCTCACTTCAAAACAGTTATGAGAAGTTAGAGGTGATTTCCGTAATCTTGCGGTTTCGCTTCATTAAGCTCCTCAGTACTTAGGGAGTAAGTTTTTATGTCCTCCGAAAAATTTCGACATGAGCTTCGTCAAGAAGCGCAACAGTGGCAAACGGACGGGTTAATCAACAGTACGCAATTTCAGCAGTTGCGCGATCGCTATCAGTTTGATCAACTCGATACGCAAGCTAAAAACCGTTTCACCCTCATTCTGCTTGGACTGGGATGTGTGCTTATTGGTCTAGGTGTAATTACGTTTGTCGCGGCAAACTGGCAAGACATTCCTCGTCTAGCTAGAGTAGCGCTTCTGTTTAGCGTGTTTATCGGGGTCAATTTCGCCGGGTTTGCGCTTTGGAGACAACCAGGCGATGTATGGCAGTCTCGTTTGGGTCAGGCCCTGTTGCTGCTAGGGTCGCTGAGCTTAGGAGCGAACATAGCGCTGATGGCGCAAATGTTTCATATTGGCGGCTCTCCCTACGGGTTATTCCTGACGTGGGGAATCGGCGTCCTTATGATGGCATATGGTTTGCGGCTGACCTCTTTAGGAATGTTAGCAATTTTGCTGATTGGCATTGGCTACTGGTATAGCTGGACGGGCTATTTGCAGAGCGGATTGTGGAGAGGTGAAGATAGCTCACTGTTGAGCCTGATGGTTCAGCAGATGCCGCTCGTGGTCAGCGTGCTGTTTCTGCCTTTGGCTTACTGGTGTCGCTCAAAGGTGTTATTCACGTTGAGCGCGATCGCACTCGTCTCGGCTTTAATGAGCACTCCCTTTAATCTCTCAACTCGATCAGGACTTTTCTCGGCTGTCATCGCGGTGCTTCCTGCCGCTCTGCTGTGGAGCTACGACGATACGCTGTGGGACTCGATTCGGCGGCGTTCCCTCTCCTCAGTATCCCTAGCTCAGCTGTTTCAACCTATTGCTCGTCGATGTGCTGTAGTTTATTTGGGTGGCGCTTTTTTCTGGCTGTCATTTGGTTGGCTTTGGAAGGATTCCGGTTGGGATACTTTGCTGGGAACGAATAGCGAATGGCGATCGCTACCCAGTGTTGTGATTCTGGCAGGGATTGCGATCGCGCAATGGCTCTATCTACTAAGATTTGCCAGAACTCGTTCCGGTCGATTCTATTTCAGTCCCAGCACCAGCACCATTCTTCTCTTCATCGCACTGACGGCTTTAATCATTTTTTGGGACATTCAGCTTCAGCCGCTTCCGGTCGTTGCGCCGTTTGTCTTTAATGCGTTACTAGCCGTGCTTGCGATCGGGGTTGTCCGAACCAGCATCGGAATTGCAGATAGACCCGCCTTTTGGTTTGGCATAGTTCTCCTCATTCTGCAAATCTTCAGTCGGTTGTTGGAATATGATACTGGCTTGCTGCTCAAAGCCTTGGTGTTTGTTCTGTGTGGTGTTGGGGTAATCTTGGCAGGTCTCTGGTTCGAGCGATATGTCCGGACTCTAACGACCTTATCTACCAATACCGAAGACTAAACCGCCAGTGACCAATTTCCTCCAGTTCTCTATTTCCCTCCAGTTTCCTATCGAGCAATTCTTGTTCATCCCTCATCCCTAACGTTCTATGTCTCTCCAACCGCTTCGCTCTTGGCGATTTTGGATTCCGCTACTGGTGCAGACGGCTCTCATTACGGCCATTCCAGCTCAAGCCGTCTACACTCACCTCACCGGAAAAACGGTCGTCTTGCAAACTGTCCCTGTTGATCCCTACGACCTGCTACGAGGCTACTCGCAGACCCTAGGCTATGACATCTCTACTCTAGACACGTTGAGAAAGCTGCCCGGCTGGAAAACGCTTCCCCTAGAAGCGAGGAATTCGTTGAAGGAAAACACAGTCCTCTATGTGATATTGCAACTGCCTGAACAGAAACCAGGGCGTCCGATCGCTTGGAAGCCTGTAGGAGTAAGCCCAGATCGCCCAGCCTCTCTACCCTCTAATCAAGTGGCGCTGAAAGGACGAGTGCAATACGGGCAAGTCGATTATGGACTCAGCACTTATTATTTGCCTGAAACTCGGCGCGATGAAGTGAATAAAGCCATTCAAGAGAGCCAGCGCAAACAATCAGCAGTCGTTGAAATCAAAGTAGATGCTCAGGGCAATGCGGTTCCGCTTCGGCTTTGGCTGAGCGATCGCTCGTATGAGTTTTAGGGTAGAGGCACGATTGCCCAGTGCCAATATCTAGGGGCAAGCGGTCGCATCTGACGATCTCCAAAAAGAAGAGGGTAAAGATAATCTTTACCCTCTTTTTTAATTTTTACTTACTGCGCTTATGAGACCACGTAACTCCGACTGCTGCGCCCATCCCGGCTAATAATCCTGTTGCCATGCCTTCAAAGGTCTTGGACACGGGATTTTGAACGAGACACTGATTCGTGACAACTTTTTGCTGTAAACACTGATTACTTTCTGCCCAACTGGACGTTCCGCCTAACACAACGCCTGCACTACTGCACAAGACCACCATTAACAAAAACGGGCGGTGACTTTTTTTCCTCATAAAGCGATAATAGATTGAGACAGCATTGATTGAGTACACCTTAATCTACCCGCATCCCGGACTTCTGATTACGCTCTGCGTAAACTTTTTGTGTGAGTTCTTTCTCTTTTGTGAAGAGAAAACACGGAGAGCGGTTTAAGCTTAAAATTTCGTTGCGGCTGATACATTCCTCACATCTGATTAGAATTAGATAGAGCTTAATAATTGGAAATATTTTAAGTTCTAGACGTTTGTTGAGGAAGAGGCTATGGACGCAGAGATGATCAAAGAACGGATTCGATTGATTGAAGGCAAGCGAGAGTCATTGCTTCGTCTGTTGGAGCAACCCGATTTAGGAACATTACGCATTGATGTCAATCAAGCGCTAGAAGAAATGGATGATTTGATTGACGAATTTAGACGGACATTTCCTGAAGCAATCTAAGCTGAAGCAATTTAAGGAATAACGGGTAGTCGGCTGTCTGTGATGATTCATCGACACAAGCTACTCGTTTTCTTCTGTAGCTTTGAGTTGCCCGTAAACAAGCGCGATCGCAGCGATCAGTAAAAGGGTTGCTGCGGCTGCCGCGTACCCAAAGTCAAACTGAGCAAAGGCTTGCTCGTAGATGTAGTACACCATCAAATTCGTTGAATTAAGCGGCCCGCCGCCTGTAATCACGTAAACTTGCTCGAAACTCCGCAGCGTAAAAATTGCGGTTGTGACTGCTGCAAAAATCAGCGTTGGACGCAATTCGGGCAGGGTGATGTACCAAAATTTTTGCCATGCGATCGCGCCGTCGAGTTCGGCGGCCTCGTAGCGGTTGAGAGGAATGGTTTGCAGTCCTGCTAGGAAGACAATCAGGTTGAACCCAAGCTGCTTCCAGATGCTGAGCAGAATTAGAACTGGCATGGCCCAAGCCGTATCTTGAAGCCAAGCAATCGGCGCAATCCCGATCGCGCTTAGTCCGGCGTTGACCGGCCCATCCGTTTGAAATAACCACCGAAAGCCTAACCCCACCGCCACGAGAGAGGTGATGGACGGAATAAAATAAGCGGCGCGGAGCAATCCGCGCAGGGCTATTGCGCGATCCAATATCACGGCTAACGCGAGTGGGATCACCAAGCTAGGAATGACGGTTGCGATCGTAAAGTAAACCGTGTTGCCCAGCACTTGCCAAAAGTCGGGACTCAGAAACAGTCGCCAATAGTTTCGTAGTCCGATCCAATGGATGCCTTCGCGGGTAAAACTACCTGTCGTGAAGCTGAGGTAGCAGAGGTACGCGATCGGATACAGCACGAACACGCCTAGTAAAAGGAGTGCAGGCGATAGAAATAGCCAAGCTGCGATCGCGTCGCTGTCTAATAGCTGCGAGAGCCGTCTATCCGATGGAGTCTTAGAATCGGAACCCATGAACCGTATAAAAGATTGAGTTGGATTAGGGTTATTGTAGTTCAGTTCATATCGGGCATCGGTTCTACATGAATTCGTCTGATTTAGCTAATAGCTTATGCTCGCCTGTCCTGTCGTCTATTCCTCAACTCGACCCTCCTGTGAGATTAGGGGTGATGGCGTCATGGAGTGGCAGTAACTTTGAAGCGATCGCTCAAGCGATCTGCGATCGCCGCCTCAACGCTCAAATTCAAGTGGTCATCTACAACAATCCAGAAGCGAAAGTCGTTGAGCGAGCCAAACGATTTGATGTGCCTGCCGTGTTGCTCAATCATCGCGACTTTGAGAGCCGCGAAGCATTGGATCGCGCGATCGTCAAAACACTGAAGCATCACAATATTGAATGGCTCGTGATGGCAGGATGGATGCGGATTGTGACACCCGTGTTGCTCAATGCTTTTCCGAGTCGAGTTCTCAACATTCATCCCAGCTTACTCCCTAGCTTTAAGGGCAACCGGGCGGTGGAACAAGCATTAGCTGCAGGCGTCAAGATTACAGGATGCACCGTTCATCTTGTGGTTCCAGAAGTCGATAGTGGCGAAATTATTATGCAAGCGGCGGTTCCAGTTCTACCTAGCGATACAGCCGAAACGCTACAAAACCGCATTCATATACAGGAACACGTGATTTATCCCTGTGCGATCGCACTCGCCGCCCACAACCGCGAAGGAGAGTCAAAAGACGAGTGATCGAGTTAGAAGAACTAGTCTAAAATGACACTAGTATCGAATTGCGAGCACAACGGCAGCACAGCGGCAATTTACAGAATTACTAACGGCATCTTTCTCTAGGGAGATGTGGCTTCTTGGCCTGCTAAGGCATGATGTATACAGATTGAGAAGCTCATCGTCTAACACAAGGGCAGTCCAAACCGGGTAGGGGCTGCTTTTTTATTTTTAAATTTCAATTCGTCGCCTCATCTCTTCCCAAACTTCTCCAATTCATGCACAATCAGAGCGATAGATGTGATGCATGGACGCCTGAATGGATTTCACTCAAATCGCTCAGCTAATTATTAACGGAATCTCGGTTGGAAGTATCATTGCCCTGTCTGCGGTAGGGCTGACGTTGACCTACGGCATTTTACGCCTCTCCAACTTTGCCCACGGTGATTTCATGACCCTGGGAGCCTATTTTACCCTGCTGCTGAATGCGTCTGGGGTAAACATTTGGATCTCAATGGTGGGTTCTGCGATCGCTACGGTCGGGGCAACGTTACTGGGCGAGAAGCTATTGTGGTCGCCAATGCGAGCAAAACGCGCTAATTCTACAACGCTGATTATTATTTCGATCGGGTTAGCGCTCTTTCTTCGGAACGGTATCATTTTCATTTGGGGCGGCGGCAATCAACGCTACAATCTTCCCGTCACCCCGGCTATCTCGTTTGCGGGGTTATTAATTCCATTCTACAAACTATTGGTAATTGGCATGGCGATCGCCGCGATCGCGGCGTTGCATTATTTGTTGCAAAACACCAAGATTGGTAAAGCAATGCGAGCCGTTGCGGATGATTTGGATCTCGCCCGTGTGACTGGAATTAATGTTGATCGGGTTGTGCTCTGGACGTGGGTAATTGCTGGAACGTTCACCGCCTTGGGCGGCAGCATGTTGGGCTTAGTCGAAGCGGTACGCCCGAATATGGGCTGGTTTTTAATCTTGCCGCTGTTTGCGTCTGTGATTTTGGGTGGAATTGGCAATCCTTACGGCGCGATCGCGGGGGCGCTGACGATCGGGATTGCTCAAGAACTGAGTACCTATGTTTTGCGTCCAGAGTATAAACAAGGCGTTGCGCTACTGATCATGGTTTTGGTGCTGTTGGTTCGTCCTCAAGGCTTGTTTAAGGGCACGATGTAGCGGCAGGTAGAAACACTAAGATTCTTTTCAAGGAAGTTTTAAGTAAAAAATCGCTTGCGTTAAGAAGTGTTAAATGTATTGCAACACGCTAAGTTGAGCCGTTGACATGAATACTCCAATCGTTAGATGAATTCGTAGTCATGCTAATTATGATGTAGTAACTGAAGCAAGTCCAAGACGTTTGCATCAGATTGCTATACCAGATTGACTATGAAAAAGCTTACAAATCCACAAGTGAAACAAACAACGCTAGGTGATGTTGCTTACGAAGCGATTCAGAAACACTACCGAAAATCGATTAAGCACGAATCGGATGTTCTGAAGGATCACGATCCAGAAGCACTGCACCAAATGCGAGTAGGCTTACGTCGAATGCGGACAGCGTTGCAAGTATTCGATTTTGCAGTTGTGTTACCTAAATCAACGAGCGTGCAACGCATTCGCAAATTTGCTCAGGTGTTAGGGGATGTGAGAGATCTAGATATTCTGAGCGCAACTTTACAATCACCCGCCGCAATTTCTAAATCAGAGCGAAAAACCCGCGATCGCGTTCTCAAGCAGGTGACAGAGGATCGATCGAACAAGTTTGAAACCCTTCAAAAAACTCTGCATTCCAGCAAGTACGATAAGTTCAAGGCAGGATTCGAAGATTGGTTAGAAGCGCCTGACTATCAAGAAGTGACTCAGCTTCCGATTCAGCACGTGTTACCCGATCTGTTGCTGCCGCTCATTAGTACTGTGTTGCTCCATCCCGCTTGGCTGTTTGGAACGCAGACGAACGCAGGGCAGCTTTCCTTAGACTTCCTTAGCGGAGACAACATTCGAGTGCTGCTGAAGCAGAAAGGGCACACCCTACATGACTTGCGGAAAAAGATGAAGCAAGTTCGCTACCAAACCGAGCTGTTTGTCGATTTGTATGACGAGGATTATCGCGCCCAAGTTGATGAATTCAAATCGATTCAGGATGCGCTGGGAGAGATTCAAGACAGCGTAATTCTCAATGACTATCTCGAATCTCGCTTAGACGATGCGCCGCAAAAAGCATGTCCTGTTCTGTGGGATCAGCTTGCTCACAACCGAAGTCAGGCTTGGGATCAGTGGCGATCGTTTCAAGAAAAATACCTGCACGCCGAATTCCGGACGGAACTGCGATCGCGCTTCTTGCACTACAACGATCCCAAACTAAACCCAAACTCAGTTGCGGGTACGGGTTTTGCTCCCCTACCAAAGGTTACACCGTGAAGCGCTCAGGCGACACGCATTCCTGCCTCTACGGTAGCGTGAGGATTTCGTGGCCTGAGTCTGTCACTGCAATCGTATGCTCACACTGAGCCGAAAGCGACCGATCTTTCGTTACTGCTGTCCATTTGTCTTTGAGGACTTCTATTTCGTAAGTACCCTCATTGATCATCGGCTCGATCGTAAACACCATTCCAGCGCGGAGCTTCTTGCCTGTGCCATACGAACCGTAGTGCGCGACCTGCGGAGCCGTATGAAAAATGTTACTGATGCCGTGTCCAACAAAATCGCGAACGACAGAGAACCCCTGTGATTCTGCGTAGTCTTGGATCGCTGCGCCAATGTCACCCAGCCTTGCACCTGGTTTGACTTGCTCAATTCCAAGTTGGCGACATTTTTCGGTGACTTCAACGAGGCGACGAGCCGTTGCAGAGGGTTCTCCAACCAAATACATTTTTGACGTGTCACCGTGATAGCCATCCACAATCAGCGTGACATCGATATTAATAATGTCACCATCTTTGAGCAGTTGCTTGGCGTTGGGAATGCCGTGACACACTACTTCATTCACGCTAGTGCAGATTGACTTTGGAAAAGCCGGTCGATGCTTGTCGCCACCGTAACCCAGAGGCGCGCTCTTCGCGCCATGTGCCTGAGTCCAACGTTCTGCCTCGTCATTCAGTTCGAGGGTACTCACGCCAGGTTTAACAAATGGTTCAAGATGTTGCAATAATTGCGCTGCAAGCTGTCCGGCTCGGCGCATTTTTTCAATTTCTCGACGAGAGAGGAGAGTAATGACTTCGCTGTTATCCATAGGTACTTATTTTAGCTCTGAAGCGAAGCAATGACGCTTGCAACTTTTCACTAAAATTTTTCATACCAAATAGCAAAGCGGTTTGTGCTTGGCGATCGCTGGGGTTGCTTCGCAGTCCCACTTTGGGCTAATCGTTGCCTCAATTTGACTCTCCTCTGGTTAGCACACCTTTAGACTGAAACCGCTGTTGGTTCAGAAGTTTGAATAATCGTCGTAGAGTAGGCTTCAGCTGTAGGAACGAGCGTCCAGCCTGCCCGATAAAGCTTTTGATAGGTTGTCCATCCCTTAGACGCGCGGGGAATCTGGAGGTCGGGAACTCGGTGTACCGACGCAGTATAGGGTTTCCAAGGCTGATGGGCAGCGTCTCGCACATGAAGAATCTTAGTTGCACTGCCGAAACCTGCTAACCAACACATTTGTCCTTTCATTGCTGTAGCTCCTAAATTACAAAGAGTAGTAACGCCTACAGAAACCACTATTGCTTTACAACTATGGCTTTACGAGCTATGGCTTTACGACAGTGCGATGTTTATTCGGTTTAAGCAGCAGCCAGCTCGCAAGAAAGAAAGCGGCAGTTAGAACTTGAATCACATCGGAGGTCGAGAGAACATGATCGGACATGGCGGTTGTGCCTCGTTCGATCGTGCCAAAGAGCCAAGCTGGAATGCAAAGAATCCAGATGCCCTGCTTGAGCGACGCTGAAAATGCGGCGGCTGAAGAAGGGTTACTGTCCATGAGCGTGTCACCTACGGTTGAAGACGTTATTTCATGCTTCATCTTCAGAAGATGGCATTACGCCTAGAATATGTAACTTTTTATAAAAAGCCATTGCTAAAAGGACAGATTCATGAATTGAATTGTTCCCCCTACAGAGAGAGGAACAGACAGAGAAATAAGGGATGAAGAACGCCTAGGCGTTCTTCATCCCTCATCCATTTCCAATAGTGCGATTAGAGCGAAGCTTTGAAGAAATTGCTTAATTCTTCCGTTCTCCTGCTTTGGGTGCGGGTCGTCCTACGTTAGGATTACCTTCTTTCGATCGTGGCACTTGTACCTGAACTTGCGGTTTGGCTTGGGCTTGCGGTTGGTTAATTTGCAGTTGTTGCCGTCCGTTGCGAACAATTCGCAACATCTCGCCCATCTGAGCTTCCATATCTCGCAGCACTCGATCGGCATAGCGATCGGCTCCTGCCTGAATCTCTTCGCTTTCCTCAATTGAGATTCGCCGCATCTCTTCGAGATCTTGCTGCGCCTGTCGCCGCGTCCGCTCGATCTCTGCGATCGTTTGCTGTTGCACCTCGTCGCATTCGCGCTGCACCTGCTGCCGAATCTGCTGCGCTTCTAGCTCCGCTTGGCGCAGAATGCCTGACTCGTTCATTATTTGAGCCGCCCGATGCTCTGCGGCTTCAATCAGTTCTTGGGCATACTGTTCTGCCTGGTCGAGAATCGCGTCTTTTTGCCGCACAATTTCTTCTGCCTCGTGAAAGGCTTCGGGAAGACTCAGCCGAATCAGATCAAGCTGGTCGAGGATTTGTTCTTCATCGACCATTGTGCGGCGCGACAGCGGAATTCTCGGACTGTCAAGAATCAGTTCCTCCATCCGATTGAGTTCCCGTTGAATGTCTACACTGCCTACTCGTGCAGCATCCGGGTGGGCGGCTCGGCTTCCGCTAGTGTGGGTTCCGTCAGGGCTGATACTGGATGAGTCTTGGCGTAGCATCGGTATATACTTTCGGCAACGTGTTTAGGAACCAGGTGGTCGATCGGACCTCCAAAGCGGGCAATCTCTTTGACCACACTACTACTGAGAAAACTATACTCATTAGAGGTAGCTAAGAAGACAGTCTCTAGTTGAGTTGACAGCGTTTTATTGGTGTGCGCCATCTGTAATTCCATCTCAAAATCTGAGACGGCTCGGAGTCCACGCAGGAGAGCCGTTGCGCCCTGTCTCTGAGCATAGGTGACAGTCAACCCTTCAAAGCTGTCTACTTCTACATTGGGTAGGTGTCGGGTGGTTAACCGAATTTGGGCGAGCCGTTCTTCGACCGTGAAAAGCGGCGTTTTGTTGGGATTGCGAAGCACGGCAACAATGACGCGATCGCAAAAATGTGCCCCTCGTTTGATAATGTCGAGGTGACCAAAGGTAATCGGGTCAAAGCTTCCGGGGTAGATCGCAATCACAAGAAATGAGGGCAGTAGAAGTACCGCTTGAGCGGAGTCTTCTTACTTTAGCAAGAAGCTTTCCGTTGCGGATGATCAGTTAAACACTTTGTCGCGATCGCTGGCGACAAGCGCTTCTTGAATAGGATAAAGCATGTGACTGATTTTTCTAACCATGTAACGAAAAACCATCTAGCAAATAAGTGAGAACACCCTGACGTCAAAGATGCTGCTTGTTATTCTTTCTTGTTCGTTTATTGTTGAGACAATCGTTTTACAGCTTCACCACCCAGTAGCTCGTGTGTTTCTCGTAGCACATCTGGAATTTGATCGGCAAAGGGACTGTTGACGAGGTAAGGACGCAAGGCGTCAGGATCAATTTGATCGATGCGTGCGCCAGGAAACCAATGATCGGCTTGTCCCAAAAGGTTGTAGCGCATCTTGGCGTAGTCTACGAGGTCATAGGCGATCGCAAGGTTTCTGAGCCACAGCACCGCCGAAAGATTTAACCGTCCTGGCGTTTCATTGACGTTGGGCAGTCCGGTTTGCCAGTTGAGATACCAGTCTTTGCCAAGGCGGGCGATCGCGGCGTCTTCTAATCGCTCAATAATCGGTGGTAAGAGTTCATCTGCTTGATGCAGCAGGTCTAACGTCTTCAAATGTTCATCAAAATCACCCGGTCGCGCTGCGCCAATGCTAAGCGTATGCACTTGCGGATGACTGAGGCAAAACAAGTCGTTAAACACTAGCGGACTGAGCGGAGCGCACAGCTCAACCAACCGAGGCGGCGGATTAAATAGGTTCCCGCCTTTATTCGAGGGGCTAATGATGAAGACGCCCACATCGCGCTGATTAGCGGCGTCAATGGCTGCCCAGTTTTGCTGATTGATGTAATACCAGTGCAGATTGACGTAATCGAATTGATTCGTCTCGATCGCTTTGACAATGACATCGGTGGGGCCGTGAGTCGAGAAGCCAACGAAGCGAACTTTGCCTTGGTCTTGGAGTTTGCGGACGGCATCGAGACAACCACCCGGACGAGTGCACCAGTCGAGATGTTCGAGTAAGTTGATGCCGTGGATGCCGAGCAGATCAATGTGGTCGAGTTTGAGAAGAGAAAGCGATCGCTCAAAGGTTTCTAAGAATTCTTTGGGATTGGGTTTAGGTGAAATCTTGGTTTGAGCGATCAGAGTTTCACGCGGCAGTTTCGGCAGGATTTTGCCAAGCTGCTGCTCGGATGAACCATAGCCGCGAGCCGTTTCGATGTGATGAATGCCCAAGTCAAAGGCGCGACGAACTGTGGCTTCGAGGTTGGCTTGATTGTCGGGCGGAATGTCGCGATCGGGGACATCTTGCCATTTGTATTGATAGCGCATTCCCCCGCAAGAGAAGACGGGCATTTGAAGATTGGTTCGTCCAAAGCGGCGGTATAGCATTCGTAAGATGAAGGGTTGATTACAGTTGATGACACAGGACTATTTTAATGGCTCAATTCTTCTAGGGATCGCTGAGATTTAAGTGTGATTTAAAGCTCAGTAGCCTTCTAGGAAAGCGAAGCAAAATGAATTTTAAGTGCTCAAATTCAAGACTTTAGAATCAGCAGTTTTTCAGTAATAGAGTAGCTTCTTATACTTAATCTAATGCTCGTCATTCTTTATAAACACCAAGGAAACTAACACTGTTTTTTATTAAAAACATGAGTATAGCTAGCAGACATTCTCTACAATTTTGTAAAGCTAATTGCGCTGTCTAAATAAAGGTTATATGAAGAGAATTTGAAGAGAGTTATTTAAACAATCATCAATTCGGCCTGTAATGTTAGCGCGATTATTCTAATATTTAAGTACAGATTTTTATCAATAGAAGTTCCCTGAGGTCCTAATATAAGCGCAATTGACTAATGAAAGTGTGCTTATAGGTTTAATTTTGCTTGCGTTATAACCCTACTCATTCTATTAACAATGTTGACATCTACCGACATTCTTGCACAATCTAATTCTCCAGCTGCGACTCAAATTAAGTTCAAATTCAAAGAGATTGCTGATTCAAAAGATGGCTTCACAAACTTCGATAACGTTCTACTAAATGATGATGGACTCGTTGCCTTCTCCACAAGCAACGATGCATCGCAAATCACAGGCATTTTTACAAGCAGTGGTGGAAAAATCAGAACGATCGCCGATCTGCAAAATGGTCAATTTACCAACCTTGGCGATTTTGACCTTAACGATAATGGATTAGTTGCGTTTGCTGCCGGAAATGAGAACTCATCGAGAATTACGGGACTGTTTACCAGTGATGGCAAAACCACAAAAACCGTCGTCGATCTGCAAACTCTATCTAATTCCTTTTCAGATCTTCTCTCTCAATTTCCACCTGATAGGTTGATAGCAACATACAGCTTTGGTGACAATCTTGCCTTGAGTGATGCAGGCAATGTTCTATTTGATGCAGAGGCGAATTTTAGGGTATATGGTGTAAATCAACCCGTTGATCGATTGTTTCTGAGTCAAACCGATGGAACCCTTGCTCAAGTTGCCGAGGCAACGGGATTGATTGGAGGAGGCACTTCTCGAACAAATACGTTTAGTAATCTGCAAATTAACGATCGCGGACAAACTCTGGCTCAAATTGACACGAAGATAGAGTTTGGGCAGAGCGCCTCAAATACGACAATTGTGTTTGACGGCAAAATTTTGGCGGTAGCAGGTTCAGGTCCACAACAACCCTTCACGGAGCGCGTCTTTTCTCCGGTTTTAAATGATGCAGGCACAGCGTTTTTTGCGCGATCGGGGACTGCCTATGGAAACCGAACGGAAGTCGATGCTAACAATATTTATCGCTTTGATTCAGGAGCAACCGAGCCAGTGCGGGTTTCTGATCAGCGATTAGATGTGACTTCGTTTACGGTGAATGATCGCGGGTCAATTCTGTTTTCGGGTTCAACCGCCAATCAATCAGGGCTGTTTCTACTAGATCAAGGGACGATTACTCAGATTAGCGATCGCATCGCTGCGAATGCGCTGATCAACAATTCGGGTGTGATTGTGTTTCAACCCGGACAACTTGGGTCAGAGTCAACGGGAATTTTTGCCCGAGTTGGTTCTGTAACTGAACAGGTGATTGCGCCAGGAGAATCGCTCGGAGGTTCAATCGTGCAACAAGTGCAATTGCGTGGACTCAATGATGCAGGTCAGATTGCCTTCAGCGTCGATTTCACCGATGGCACAGAGGGAATTTACCGAGCGGATACCAAGATTAAGATTCGTCATGGCAAAGGCAATGCTTTGGAGAATGGAGCGGATGTCGTGCTTGGGGCTTCTCGACTGCTGCCTCAAGATCTCATCTCTATTGCTGGCAGGAATGCTCTGGATCTTGCTACTCAGCCCCAGCTTGTTTCGTCGCAGAGTATCTTCTAGTCAAGCTCTTGTGAGGCGTTTCCTTCGGAGTGGCGTAGCGAATCAGAGGAAAGCTTAATTCGATTTCTAAGTTTCTGTCTAACTATCCCACATAGGATATTAGGCAGAAACTTTCTGTGATTATAGTTATCCTGCGTTTGCAGTGCGGCAGCGATTTGAATGTTGTTGGTTAGTAGTCAATACCAGTCCGCGATCGCGTTTGCTCGACGAGAGAAGGCTGAGTCAGCAAGATGTAAAGCTTTGTGTTCAATTGAAGCAATATTACCCCTTGTCTTAACCTACAAACACTGCCTAGAAAAATACTCTTATAGAAGACGAACGGGCTTGTACAGACGGAGCAGCAAGGAATCCAGATTAGTCGTCCGCCACGAGTCGTTGAAATCAATTCTCAGCAGCGATGGGAAAACTCTAACAATACATTAAGTCAACCCTGCGGGACGTTAAACCAACCTTAGCTTGGTCTTCATGCAAGCCTAGTAAGCTTCCTTTTGGTTACATATGTATCTAAAAGCCGATGCAATTATCACGACGGAAGTTTTTCACCTTGGCAGGAGCGAGTGCTGCTAGCACATTGATGATGTCTCCTTTAGAGGCGCTCTATACGAGAAGAGCAAATGGGCAATCAGTATTTGGGGGAGGTTACGGAGAACTCATACCTGATCCAAACGGCTTATTAGATTTGCCAAGAGGGTTTAAGTACCGCGCTTTGTCACGAACAGGCGAAACCATGAGCGATGGTTCTCCCGTACCTGGTGGTCATGATGGCATGGCAGCTTTCCCCGGCCCTCAAAACTCAGTTATTCTGATTCGCAACCACGAATTGAGTCCAGATTCTAAAACCCAAGTTGTGGGTCCTCGTCCTTACGATCCTGCTTGCAAAGGAGGGACAACCACACTACAGATTGGACCAAATGGTGAGCTAATCAATCACTATGCGTCGCTAAGCGGCACGTACCGTAATTGTGCAGGAGGTCCGACTCCTTGGGGGTCATGGATTACTTGTGAAGAAAATACTTCAACACCAGCAACCAATACACCGGGCGGCGCGAGAAATGTTTCGCAGGCTCACGGCTATAACTTTGAGGTTCCGATCAACGCAACTGCTCCTGTCGCTCCCGTGCCGTTAGTTGCAATGGGACGGTTCAACCACGAAGCGATCGCAGTTGATCCTAGAACCGGAATTATTTATGAAACTGAAGATCAACGAGATAGTCTGATCTATCGCTTTGTTCCAACTCAGCCCGGTCAGTTAAGTGCAGGCGGCACTCTGCAAGCGCTCGTGATTAAGGGTATGCCGCAGGCAAAAACCTTCTCAGGCGTTCCCAAGCGTCAACCGATGCCAGTGGAATGGGTGACCATTACTGATCCAAACCCTGCGACCGATACGGTACGGGTAGAAGGGTTTAGTAAGGGCGCTGCTCAGTTTGCTCGTGGAGAAGGCATGTGGTACGGCAACGGTGAAATTTACTTCTGTTGTACAAGCGGTGGTTCTGTTGATCCCACCAATGGCAGACCGAACGGTGCAGGCCAAGTTTGGCGGTATATTCCTGAGCGGGAGACGATCGAACTGTTTGTTGAGGCGCAATCGAAAGATGAACTCGATGGTCCTGACAACATTGTTGTGGCACCCCATGGCGATCTGATTATTTGTGAAGATGGCGATGCGGAGCAGTTCTTAGTGGGCGTCACTCCTGAGGGACAACTCTATCGTCTGGCAAAAAATGCCATCAACGATAGTGAGTTTGCGGGAGCCTGTTTCTCGCCGGATGGTAAAACTTTGTTTGCCAATATCCAAAGTCCAGGCATTACGTTTGCCATTTGGGGTCCTTGGAAGTCTCAACGAGGCGCATAGAGCCAGGTTATTGTAGCGTCAGCATCTCGCCTGCAATCATCGGTGGACAGGCGAGATGTTGCTGTGCAAAATCGTGTGAATTTATTAAGTTGGGTTTCGACGATTCGAGAACATGTTAGAAGCGCAGAATCCGCAAATTTTTTGTATTCTTTGAATAAAGATGTGCGAGTTTGCTCAGTAATTGTACTGGAAAAATCGCAAAAGCTCGAACATTAAGAACAAAAGTTTGAGCATTAAGAACAAAAGCTCGAACATTAAGAACAAACCTTAGTCCATCAATAACATAAATGGAAACTTTTGTTCTTACCAAATAAACATAGGTTATTAAAGTACGTTGATCTGTTCTTAGTGCGGTTCCAGCAATTCTCAGTATGGAAATTTAACTGGTATTCGGCGGGATGTCTAGCTCTAGCCCTTGCAGCATGAAGGTGAGCAGATGATCCCAACTGCCGAAATACATATATCGGGTTAATGCTCGCAAATCATCAAAAAAGGTCTTACGGGTGGGCAAGTGAGATCGCCGCAACTTGTACTTCAAGTCGAGCAACTCTAGCAACGTATGAAAGAGGAGGGACAAGATGTTCAGGGTTGCCAAGAATGAGGAAAGGTGCTGCTTTCCGTGTCCAAAATTGTGTTCCAGGTTGTAGCCCTTGGTCTTGAGGGTGTTGTTATTCTCGTTTTCGACCTTCCAGTGGGTACGCCCGGCTTGAACGATTTCTGCTACGGTTTCATCGCTCAGTGGGTGATGGGGCTACAGCGTTTCTTCCGCAGCTTTGAGATCGATTACGATACGATTGCTCGAATCGTCATTGAGGTGATGGAGATTCCGCAGCCGTGGGTGTTGAGCATCGACCGCACGACTTGGGAGTTGGGAAACTCTACCATCAACATCCTCATGTTGGGTGTCGTGCATCAAGGCGTTGCGTTTCCCTTATTTTGGACATTTCTGAACAAGCGCGGCAACTCTAACACAACCGAGCGCAGCGAGTTGTTGACTGAGTTCTTAGTCGTATTTGGAGACGTGGAAGTGGCGTACTTGACCGCAGACCGAGAGTTTTTGGGGGCGTTGTTGCATGAAGAGGGGTTGCGGAGGGAAGAGGGATGGTAGGTTGTAGTTACCACACCGCAACGTGCCATGAAACCTCAATACCCCTCTTTCATCACTTTGGTAGGAGCAAAAGCTGAAAGCTTTGCTGCACCTGCGTTTTGCTCTTTTGTCATCTTCGAGCCGTCAAAATAGGAAACTCGCACTGGAGCTAGGTTTCAGAGTTCACTTCAGCGAGAGTGATGAAAGAGGGATACCGCATCCGCAACTGGTCTGAGGATAGCGCTGGACTCAAGCAGAGAGGAAGCCTCACCTTCTGGATCGAAGAATCCATCCTGGAGAAGTGGGTAGTCGAAGCGCTGAGCGGCAAACCAGGCGCGTCTGTCCTCTACAGTGACCTTGCCATTCAAACGATGGCGACACTTAAAGCAGTCTATCGTCTAGCTGGGCGGCAGTGCCAAGGCTTTCTCGAATCGATTTTCAAGGTGATGGGAATCGACCTACCTGTGCCAGACCACAGCACACTGTCCCGGCGATTGGGGCAACTATCGGTTGAACTTCCGGTGGTGCCGAAGGAGGGTGCTCGTCATGTGGTGGTGGATTCAACGGGGGTGAAAGTGTATGGCGAGGGGGAATGGAAGACCCGTCAACATGGGGTGAGCAAACGGCGAACCTGGCGCAAACTGCATCTGGGGATTGATGAAGCAACTGGTGAGATCGTAGCTGCAATGGTTACCACCAACGATATAGCCGATGGAGAAGTGTTAGAAGAGTTGTTGGAGCAAATTGAGGGGGAGATTGAGCAAGTGTCAGGCGATGGAGCCTACGACCACCGCCATTGTTATGACGCGATTTCTGGGTGCGAGGCTAAGCCTGTAATCCCACCGCGCAAGAATGCAGTGATTTGGCAGCATGGCAACTGCAAAGCGCCGCCTCATCCTCGTGATGAAAATCTGCGGGCAATCCGCAAACAGGGGCGTAAGCGATGGAAGGAGCAGTCGAATTATCATCGGCGGTCGTTGGCAGAGACGACGAACTTTCGCTTCAAGACGATCTTTGGTGATCGTCTGAGTGCGTGTCAGAGCTGATTCATAAAGTAAATCTTAAGCAGCCAATCGTCGTACCATCAGACGAATCAAAGAACCATAAATCATGGCTTCACTCACCTCCCAATACACCTCATAATCCTTGCTTAAGCATCGGAATC
>JAHHHO010000023.1 GCA_019359315.1 Myxacorys californica WJT36-NPBG1 | reverse complement strand
TTCAACAAGCTCAAGCACTTTCGCCGGGTCTTTTCTCGCTTCGAGAAGACCGCCAAGAATTTTCTGAGCTTTGTTTATTTCACAGCCTTGCTGATTGAACTTCGCTGAAAGGTCAACAGAACCTAGTAATTTTACAAAACTTGGCAAATCCACTTCCTTTGGATTGCTCTCTGCACTAACCCGCTTATGTTGTTTGTTTAGATTTAGAGGAATTTGGTTCAATTCCCTTAAGAGAGACTTTGCGAGAGAAGATTGCCCGTCCAGAAAGCGTTTGAAAATAAATACTACCGATCGTCACTAGAAAAACGACATAAGCAATGGCTTGAACCGCGTACAATCGCTGAGTATAGCCAAACAATGCGCTCAAGATTGCTCCTGGAAACCGATCGTCAGGCAGCACTTTTGCAAAGTTCCAAACCATGGGGCCTAGAATGCAATCTCGGTCTTGAGGTTTGGCAAACCGTTCGTAAAAGAAACACAAAGACTGAGATTTCCGATCGACTTGTGCCACTGTACTGAGGGCAGTGTCAAAGTGTCCCAATGCTGTAACAACCAGACCCGACACAATCAACAGCAGCAGCACGCCCATCACTAAGAAAAATTTTCGCAAATTGAGCTTGACGCCCCACTTAAACAGCAAGACGCCAATTCCAGCAGATACGGCGATTCCAGACAAAGCACCGATCGCGGGAATCAATCCTTGCTGAAACTTGCCCACAATAAAGAGGACAGTCTCAAATCCTTCTCGCAGTACCGCAAAGAAAATCAGCCCAAAAATGCCCCAGCCTGCTTTAGCATTCCGACTCAACGCTGAGCCAATGGCTCCTTCAACCTCCTGTTTTAGGCTACGAGCGTGCTTGGTCATCCAAATCAGCATCCAACTGAGCATCGCGATCGCAAGCAGACTAAAGACGCCTTCGAGCAGCGGCTCTAGCGCTGAGCCATAGGGAAGATTTGCTGATCCCAAGCTCTGAATCATCCATCCAAACAACACGCCAACCAAGGCACTCGCAATGAGTCCAACGATGATCCCACCGTAAACCCAGGAGTTTAGATGAGGCTGTTTCGCTTTTTTGAGATATGCCAGAACGATTCCGACGACTAACGCCGCTTCGACCCCTTCCCGCAAAGTAATCACAAAGGTGGGTAACGCTGAACTAAAATCCATAGTGAAGTACGTTAATACGAGGGTTACGTGAGGGGCATTCAAAAAGGGCAGCAATCAGAATTCCCGAAACCAGCGATTAGTATAGACGCGGCTTCGGAAATCTCATTTGTTGTAATGGTTACGAGGCCTTTGTCACTTTCTGAGTACTCGCTTCGATCGTCTTCACCATCTTGGAAACCTCATCGCTGGTACTGACTGGGGCGGCAGGAGCCGTTGGCGTGGGCCATGTCTTTGTCAAGGTTGCCATCGTGGTTTCAATCTCCTTATGAGCATCCTGATGCTCCTTTGCCATTTGAACCGAGATCCCATCGTAGAGTTCATTGGCATATGTGACAAAGCCGCGAGAGTCTTGATATTCGATCAACTGAGAGATTTTGCCATCGGCGATCGCGGCTCCATACTCGGAGTTAGCGGTATCTAGCAATCCGTTGATCGTTTTCAGCACAAAGCTAGGGGAGTTGCGTTGCGTTTCAGGAAGGGCCGCGATCGCGGTGTCAACTGACTGCATGGAAGACTTGAAGCCCGTGCCAACTTTGGCTGCATCTTTTGCCCCGGCTTTAACCTCATCTTGCAGCGCAATCAAAGGCTCTTTAAATGCCTGCACTTTGCGCTCATTGAGTTGGTCTTCTACATCCGCGTAAATTTCCTCAACCGGATGCCCAATATGAGGTTCAGCCTGATCAGGCTTTTGTAGATCTAGCAATTCTTTGGCAACTATCAAATGACCTTTCATCAAGGCTAGCTTCGTCATGTAATCAACATCCTTAGCTTCCCCTTCAAGCTGAATATCTTCGATCGTCACCATGTCTTTGATCTGATCGAACTGCGGCTGCGTGACAACATTCTTTGCGACCAGTTCTTCGACATTGCCATAAGGTCGGCTTGCCTGAATCTTGTTTGACAGCGCTGGAACACCCAGTTTTGCTTCTAATTTGTCGAGTTCTGACAAAATGGCAGAGTTAATGTTGATTTTTCTACCGCCACTCATCGAGTGATTCATCGCTGAACTTGCTTGGGTAGAACTTTGAGCCGCTGGAGCCGAGGTTGTTGTGTTCGGGGTCTGATTGCTACAAGAAATCAGGATCGCTATGCTCAACGCTGAGCAGAAATAACCAATAAACCGAAGGATAGACATGGTGATTGTGTGATACTGAACAGGATTTTGAGAGTTAGAACAAGATTCTTATGAATGTTTTTACCTGAAAAAAGATTTACTTACTGAAAAGGCTTCTCATCAAGTAGTCACAAGTATTCTGATGGTTTATAGGAATGATTGTCAATAATTTGATTGAGTTAGTCCCATCCTGCTTCAAGCTTTATCATTGCCAACAACCTCAAACAGTCCCATACACCCTGCTTCTGCGATCGCATCTTGGTGCGGATGAAACATAAATTTGCCAGGATAGCGGAAGCTGAATTCTAAAATGTGCCGCTCTGCGGTTCCCATCGTGATCACATCAGTTTCTTCGCTTGGTTCTAGGGTGCGTCCTGTCCGAAATACTTTAAACATGTTGGCGTGTAGATGGAACGTGACGACCGGATCAAACTCAATTAGGTTTAATATATACAGCCGAATCAACTGATTTTGTTGAATCGGAATCGGGTGATTCATGTAGTAATCGGGCAAGCCATTGATTGCGTAGAGTTCGTTTTTCTGATCTTCGTTCGTGTCATAGCCCGCCATAATCATGATCATTTCATCCGCAGGCGGACGCGGCGTTGGCGGGTCAATAATAAACATGCCATAGAGTCCTTTGCCTACATGCCTCGTCACAGGCGCAATATGGCAATGATACAGATGAACGCCATACGGCTCTGCATCAAACTCATAAATCATCACCGTATTATTGCGCACAGGCTTAATCCCATCCATATCAGGGGGATGTACGCCGTGAAAATGTAGTGAGTGGGAATGCCCAGCCCGGTTATAGAAAATGACGCGAATGCGATCGCCCTCGGTTGCTCGAAAGGTTGGTCCTGGAACTCGTCCGTTTAGATTCCAGGTGATAAACGTAGTGGATTTGTTGAGTTGAATGGGCGACGTGTGCGCTTCAACCCGAAATTCTCGCACCGTGCGTCCATTCTCTTGCTTGACTGTTCCATAGTCAAAGTCGCGCAAAACCGCTAACGGGTTCGCTACTGCTGCGTTTGACAAAGTATTCTGCACGGGAGGGATAATGACTTGAGACGATGAGCGACGATTGAGTGCTTCAACTCCCAATGCCGATCCAACGGCTCCAACTCCTGCGACTAGTCCCCACTTCAGCGCTTGACGACGATTTAAAGGAAATTTCTCTGAATTTTTATCATTAAACATGACGATCGCGAGTCAGTGGGCTTAAGTAAAGATGTCCCCTTTAGCAGAATAACGTTGACGTTTATTTTTAGCAATTATTCTCATTAAGCAGCCATAGCTGCTATTCACAGTAACGCCAAGCAAGGGGTTGAAATGATTTAACTAGAAAAACCGCGCTTAATGAGGTAAGCGCGGTTAGAGATGAGTAGACAACTTTAGATGATGAGATGAGGAGATGATGAGATGAGGGTCTAAATTGATCAGCAGTAAACGTTAGGATTCTGTTTCACTGAGCACTGAGCCAACGGGAGTGAAGCCGCCAGAAGTATTCAACACAACCCGCTCCATATCGAGATCCGATTCCCATTGACGACTGGCTGCAAACTCTTGCCGGAAACGATCGCCAAATTGCTCTCCTGAACCTGTGATGCTTTCAATGCCGCGTCGCAGGCTCCACTCCACTAGTTTCTGCACACAGCAAGCGCGTTCAATCGGGGACATCGGAAAAGTCGCGATCGCATCTAAGTAGGTTTTCGTCTTCACCAATCCGGTGAACTTCGACATACTGCGCTTCACTTTAGGATCAAACCACTCCAACTTCGTTGCGGTGTCCTTTAGTTTGCAATAACATTCTGCATGGTCCCGGCGAGAGAATAGGTAGTTCTCAACGTAACCCACATTGCCTTGTAACAGCATGTCTGCGACAAAATTGCGGTCTGACCCTGCAAAGCTACGCTGTAGCTGAGTTCGTTTCACCATCTGCGATCGCATGAGGCCAAACACTTCAGTAAAGTAGCCTGCCCAGAGAATTTTCCAAAACCGCTCAGACGGAGTTGCACCGTTTAACCGAATTTCGCCATCATAGGTTCCAATACACTGACCAGTCTCGTTGATGACCAGCGATCGACTGTGAGCAATTGCAAGAGAATTGTCTTGATCTAACAACTCTACACACTGCCGCAAATAGTCTGGCTCAAGTGTGTCATCGTGCGCTTGCCACTTAAAGTAATCAGCATCGCTAGCCTGAAAGACATAATTGTAGTTAGGTCCACCCCCGATGTTGTGCTGTTGGCGATGATAGACGATGCGGCTATCTTGCTTCGCATACTCACGACAGATCTCCTCAGTCGTATCTGTAGACGCATTATCGCTGATGAGTAATTGAAAATCTGTATACGTCTGCGCCAAGATTGTCTCGATCGCATGACGAAGATAGTTTTGACCGTTGTAAACGGGTAAGCCGATGACAACACGAGGACTTCTCATTGAACCACCTGATGATTAATGAACAGAGTGTCTAAAATGGGTTACTTGAATTGATCGCTGGTAGCTTTCTACTCCAGGTCTTTAGCAGTTCTAAATTTAGAAAGCATGAATAATTACCTACAAAGCATGAGTAATCACCTAGCCAGAAGGGTGCTACTGTTCGCTTCTCCTAAGCAAGTGAGATGCGCTAATAGAGTTTCAGTGAATCAAAGACGAGCACAACCATCTAACGAGTAGAAAGCTAACGCAATTTGCAATAGCCTTTCCGATAGTAAGTACATTCTTAATAAAAAACGTTGACAAGCTGTAGAAAAAGTGACTTTTGCATTTACTGTAGAAACTACTTAAGCATCTTCACTAATATGTATCTGCAAATTACAAAAACCACTAGTCACCCCATCTAATCTTTACAAAAACTAAATATCCAATAAGGAGGATGTGAATCCTCCTTTCCTTTGATTTTCTAGATATAGCTATGCGGCTATCGTGTCTGCGCAAACCATAATCTGCGCAAAATATAAGCAATGTGCAACTTTAAGTTTGTCGTCGTACTTGAAATCCTCGCGCCGCCCTGATCCCCAGCCCTTCTCCCGTGAAGGATAGAGAGCAAAAGCGCTCCCCTTAGCCAGTGGGAGAAGTTGGGAGATGAGGAGAGAGAAAGTTGCGCATTGCCTAAACGTGTGTTCTTAAATATCTAGCTTAGATAAAGTTTCCCCAGCTTTGTAGATATCCCTGTGGACTTTACTCAGTTAAACGAGTTCTCAGTTGAACGACTTTGATCGAATGAAATTGGAAGACAAGTGGAGCAAGTTGAATTTATATGCGAGTCCTAATATTGGCTGAGGATTGCAACCCGGATTGGCCTTCGTTGCCTGTGGTTGGCTACAAGTTCGCACGAGCGATCGCGGAGCAGGCAGACGTAACACTCGTCACGCAAATTCGCAACAAACTCAATATCGAGCGAGACGGCTGCGGCAAGGCTAAAGTAATTTATTTGGACACGGAAGAATTTGCAGCCCCCCTCTATAAGTTCACTAAGTTCTTACGAGGAGGCGATCAAACCGGATGGACAACCAGCGCGGCAATGAATTACTTTCATGCGCTCTATTTCGAGTGGGCCGTCTGGCAGCAGTTTCAACATCAGTTAAAAAATTATGAGTTTGATGTTGTCCATCGATTAACTCCGATGTCGCCGACGCAGCCTAGCCTTATAGCAACTTTAAGTCCTGTTCCGTTTGTTTTAGGCCCTCTCAATGGTGGATTGCCTTGGCCTAAGCAGTTTCAAGCAGAACTTCGGAGAGAAGGTGAATGGTTAAGCTATGTCCGTGCGGTCTACCGCCATCTGCCCTTTGTTCAAGGGACATATCGAAAGTCAGCGGCTATTTTGGCAGCCTTTGACCATACGATCGCAGACTTGCCCACCCGTGATCGCTCAAAGGTCATTAATTTTCCAGAAGTAGGCATCGATCCAAACTTATTTTCTGCTCCTAACCGCCCACAGCGGCAGCAGATGACCATTCTCTTTGTCGGTCGTCTCGTTCCTTACAAACTGCCGGAAGTGGTTGTCCGCACGTTTGCATCGAGTCCGCTTCTAAGAGAGCATCGGCTCGTTGTCGTTGGAGATGGTCCTGAACGATCGCGGTTAGAGGACATTATTGCTGAGCATCACTTAGAAGAGTGTGTGCAATTAGTGGGTCGCAAATCTCAGGTGGAAGTTGGGCAGATGATGCGCGACTCTGAGATCTTTGCCTTTCCATCAATTCGCGAGTTAGGGGCAGGCGTTGTCATCGAAGCAATGGCGTGTGGTATGGCTCCTGTGGTTGTAGATTACGGCGGCCCAGCGGATTTGGTACAACCTAATTGTGGCGTCAAAGTGCCTATGGGAAACTTAAATCAACTAGTGCAACGGTTCACTGCCGAGCTAGAGAACCTTGTTACTCATCCTAATCAGGTCACAGCTTACGGTCAAGCCTCTCATCAACACGCCGTAACTTATTACAGCTGGAATGCCAAAGCCAATCAAATCATGCATCTCTACGCTCACTTATCAGGTCGGAAAATGTCTACGCAGGAGGACACTTTAGAGGGATTCGTCAGTCCTTCTAACCTTTCCCCATCGCAGTCACCCTTAGTGAAATCGTAAGAGCAATATCTTAAATAGTATCTGCTTAACTCACACCTTAATATTTTCGAGGTAGAGAGATGTCTAGAGTAGAGAGCGGAGGGTTTTTCATAAAGGCAGAAACTGCTCGCCTCTGCTCTTCTCTTATCCCGAACTCAGAGCAAAATACTTTTCTTTAACTGATGTATTAGTTCCACCTTCAACTAATGTATTAGTTTTACAATGTGCTGTATCTGCGAACCACAGCGCGAGACAACCAGGGCTTACTGCGCATAAAGTCCGCTTGACTCACGGTGGGCCAGACCCGCTAAAAGCTTTTCCAGAAATCACACCGGTAGGAAAAATTGCTTAATCAACTGTAACCCCTCGGTGATAAGCTGAGAATTGGCGATTAACGCACAAAATCGTATTTGAAATAGCTGAACCACAGTAGGGCGTAAGCATGGTCACCACCGCAGAAAAAACAACTATCGGTCATATCACGCAAATCATCGGTCCGGTTCTGGACGTTCGATTTCCTGACGGCAAAATGCCACAGATTTATAACGCCCTGAAGATCACAACTAAAACTGATGCGGGTCAAGACGTTTCTGTGACCTGTGAGGTGCAGCAGCTTCTCGGTGATAATCAAGTCCGTGCTGTTGCTATGAGTTCCACAGACGGCTTGGTGCGCGGCACAGAAGTCCAAGACACAGGCGCTCCCATTAGCGTTCCGGTCGGAACTGCCACCCTGGGTCGGATCTTCAACGTCTTGGGAGAACCTGTAGACAACCGAGGTCCCGTTAACAATACTGAAACTTCTCCAATTCACCGCGATGCTCCAAAGCTGACCGAGCTGGAAACCAAGCCTTCCGTATTCGAGACTGGCATTAAGGTGATTGACCTGCTAACTCCCTACCGGCGCGGTGGAAAGATTGGGCTATTTGGCGGTGCAGGCGTTGGTAAGACCGTCATTATGATGGAACTAATCAACAACATTGCGACTAAGCACGGTGGGGTATCAGTGTTCGCCGGTGTGGGTGAGCGCACCCGTGAAGGAAATGACCTCTACAACGAGATGATTGAGTCTGGCGTTATCAAGAAAGATAACCTTAATGATTCTAAGATTGCGCTAGTGTACGGTCAGATGAATGAGCCGCCCGGAGCAAGAATGCGCGTTGGTCTGTCAGGTCTGACAATGGCAGAGTATTTCCGGGATGTTAACAAGCAAGACGTTTTGCTGTTTGTGGATAACATCTTCCGATTTGTGCAAGCGGGTTCAGAAGTATCTGCACTGCTTGGACGGATGCCATCTGCAGTAGGATATCAGCCAACCCTAGGTACTGACGTAGGTGACTTACAAGAGCGGATTACCTCGACGACCGAAGGTTCGATCACGTCGATTCAAGCCGTTTATGTTCCAGCGGATGACTTGACTGATCCTGCCCCTGCAATCACCTTTGCCCACCTAGACGGAACCACCGTTCTATCTCGTGGTCTTGCCTCTAAAGGGATTTATCCAGCGGTCGATCCGCTAGATTCAAGTTCGACCATGTTGCAGCCAGCGATCGTGGGTGATGATCATTACGATACGGCTCGCAACGTGCAGTCCACCCTCCAGCGCTACAAAGAGCTTCAGGACATCATCGCTATCTTGGGTCTCGATGAATTGTCGGAAGAAGATCGCTTGACCGTGTCTCGCGCCCGTAAGATCGAGCGCTTCTTGTCTCAACCCTTCTTTGTGGCAGAAGTCTTTACCGGATCTCCAGGCAAGTATGTGACGCTTGGCAAAACGATCGAAGGCTTCAAGCGGATTCTGGCAGGCGAACTCGATGAGTTGCCAGAGCAAGCGTTCTACCTAGTAGGCGATATCGATGAAGCGATCGCGAAAGCCGACAAGATGAAGGCAGAGGCTAAGTAAAGGACGAGGGAGGAGAGAGGATCGATGAAACTGATTCTACTCCTCCTGATCCTAAGTTGTGGGTTGTGATCGTTTACTTCTGACTGAAGATTATGCCGTTAACTGTTCGGGTTATTGCTCCAGATAAAACTGTCTGGGATTCTACTGCTGATGAAGTGATTTTGCCTAGTACAACTGGGCAACTGGGAATTTTGGCAGGGCACGCGCCGTTGCTAACGGCTCTCGATACTGGGGTCATGCGAGTTCGGGCAGATAAAACTTGGGTTCCGATCGCGCTAACGGGTGGCTTTGCTGAAGTTGAAAGCAACGAAGTGACGATTTTGGTCAATGGGGCAGAGCGCGGTGACACGATCGATCGTGATACCGCTAAGACGGCCTACGCCGAAGCAGAAGCGGCGCTTGCAAAAGCTGAGCAAGGTAACTCTAAGCAAGAGCAATTGCAAGCTGCTCAAGCTCTGAAAAAGGCACGGGCGCGATTGCAAGCTGCAGGTGGAACTCTCTAATCTTTAGTTCCAAATGAAGTTTGCGAATAAGAGCGAATAACAAACAAAGGGAGGACTTTCACCAGTCCTCCCTTTGTTCTTTTAAAGGCGAACCAGTAGCCTACACTCGTCCCCGTAGCATTTGAGCCATTTCGTTCTGCTTCGGCGACATCTCTAACGCAACTTCCTCCGTAATCCGGCCTTCTTCGTACAGCTTGTAGAGCGATTGGTTCATCGTACACATGCCGTCGAAACCGCATTTTGGCATAATTGCCTCAATTTCATCTAATTCTCCCTTACGGATGTAGTCTCTAATTGCGTCAGTGTTAATCATAATGTCGTGGAACGCTGCCCGTTTACCATCCGTCGTGCGGCACAGTCCCTGCGCAATGACAGTCACCAACGATTCTGCCAGTGCCACCCGCATCGGAGGCTGTTCCTCTGGTTTGAACAAGCTCAGAACCCGCTCAATGGTTTTCACCGCGCTATTGGTGTGCAGCGTTCCCATCACTAAGTGTCCCGTTTGAGCTGCCTTCAGAGCCGTGTTGACGGTCTCCTTGTCGCGCATTTCACCAATGAGGATAATATCTGGATCTTCCCGCAGTGCGGCTTTCAGCGCATTGTCGAACTTGTGAGTATGCACACCGACTTCGCGGTGCTTAATCAACGATTTTTGACTCTTATGGATAAATTCAATCGGGTCTTCGATCGTAATGATGTTCTTTGGCATCTCTTTGTTGATGTAGTCCATCATTGCCGCCATCGTAGTCGATTTACCTGATCCTGTAGGACCCGTCACCAAAATTAAGCCTTTGTGATAGTGACATACATCTTTGAAGACAGGAGGCAAGTTTAGCTGCTCCATCGTCAAAATCTTAAGCGGAATCAACCGCATGACCATTGCCCCGCCGTGCAACGAGTCAAAAATATTGATTCGGACCCGCGCGAATTCGTATTGAGTCGCGC
This sequence comes from Myxacorys californica WJT36-NPBG1, assembly GCA_019359315.1. GTDB lineage: Bacteria > Cyanobacteriota > Cyanobacteriia > Leptolyngbyales > Leptolyngbyaceae > Myxacorys > Myxacorys californica. Next base: position 71,212 of record JAHHHO010000023.1, on the reverse strand, counting down.
CGTCAAAATCGAGCGTTTCTTGGTACTGTTTAATCTCCGCTTCGCTCAACACTTCGCGTAACCAACTCATGAAGGTTTCGTGATCGGTCACAGGATAGTCTGTCGCTTCAATTTCACCACGATTGCGGAAGCGAGGCACTTCACCCACTCCCACATGAATATCTGAAAAGCCTTTATCGAACGCAACTTTAATGAGTTGCTCTAAGGTTGGAGACCCATTGGAAGAACGTCGCGCTGTACTAGGAACTGTAGGTGGTGCAGTAGGACGATGTCCCATGATAGGAGGGGGCGTTGCTCCATTGGAGATGTCGGGTGTGGAAGGAGGTGGAGATGAAATCACACTCGTAGTTGAAGTCGCCTCTGCGGAACTAGGGTTTGCACTAATTGCAGGCGTTGGCATCGCGACGGTAGGATTTGCAGAAACGGGCGACGCACCCGGTGTGGCTAGAGTTTGGGTTGCTGCACTCATTTTACTGACAGGAGCGACGAGTCCAGTAAATGGCTGCGAAGCGGCTTCTTCAGACGGACGCGGAGCGCTAATTACGTCTGTCATTGCACTACTAGAATTCCGCAGAGGGGGTGGCGGTGCGGGCGGCACACGAGGAGCGGGAGGAGGCGTAATGGACGGACGCTGTGTTTCTGGTGTCATATCCTGGTGCGGTAAAGAACTCTGAAGGGGAAAGGTATCCTGTGGGAGTTTGGTGCGATCAATCTGGGAGGAGTCGGGCGTCGGTCAATTCAGTGGAGGCTAGATGCTGCTATCGTCTAAACTGTCTTCTTACCAAGGGTCTGGCAACAAGCGCTTGACAGATCGACAGTAGACTTCTAGCTTTTAATCAGCTTTCCCGAAACGCGGGTGCCAGTATCAAGAAAAGAGATCGCAAGGAGAACTTAAAGCATGAGCCAGGCAGACGGGTGGTATGTGGTGAAACAACCAGAGGGACATTGCCAAATTCTTTCCACCCATGAGGTGGAGGAAACTCATGAAAAACCCTCTGAGAAAACGGAACGCTGGGGTCCGTTTAATTCAGAGGGTGAAGCGATCGCACGTCGCGTTGGTTTAATTCGGGCTGGAAAATGCCAGCCTAGCTGAGATTACTTTGAGCCAGCGCGAGTGATATCTTTGCCAGAAATGCGCTGGTTTAACACTTGCAGCGCTTTGGCATACTGCGGATCTTCGGGAGTGCCAATCTTGTCGCGATCACGAACCAAAGCCTGGCGCTGCTGATCATTCAAGTCAAACACCACATCTGGATCGATGCCGTGTTTGTTGATATCTCGACCCTTTGGTGTGAGATATTTCGAGATGGTCACCGCTAGCCCCGATCCGTCTCCCAAGCCTCGTACCGATTGAACCAGGCCTTTTCCAAAGGTTTTGGTTCCAACGATCGTGGCACGGCGATTGTCTTGTAATGCGCCGGAGAGAATTTCACTCGCGCTTGCAGAGCCACCATCTACCAAAACAACCAATGGTTTCGTGGTCAAGGCACGATTGTTGGCGGTCTCCTTATCAGACACACCTTGCCGATCAACCGTTGATACAATGCCCCCATTTGGAATCCACATCCGCGCAATGTCAACGCTGGCATAGAGAAGACCACCTGGATTAGAGCGTAAATCTAGAATATAGCCAGAAACGCCTTGCTTCTCCAGGTTCTGAATAGCGTCCCGCATCTCAGCGGCCGCATTGGCGCTAAACTGCACGAGACGAATGTAGCCAACATTTCCGGTCGGAGACGTTTTGGTGCTGTAACGCACCGGGTGAATTTCAATCTTGGCTCGCTTGAGCGGAAAATCGAGCGACTGGTTACCCCGAAGAACGGTCAGCTTCACCTCGGTTCCTACGGGACCTCGAATCAAGGTGACGGCTTTATTCACGTCCATGCCTTCGGTACTCTTGCCGTCAATTTGGGTAATGATATCTTTTGCTAATACCCCAGCAGATGAGGCTGGACTGCCTTCGATCGGCGCAATGACGGTCAGTTTCTTTGTCTTTTCATCGGCAGCAAGCTGAATTCCGACGCCCGTTAGTTCTCCGGACGTATCGATCTGCATATTCTTAAATTCTGCTGGATCCATAAAGCGGGTGTAAGGATCACCCAACTTTTTCAGCATTTCTCGAATCGCTTTGTATGCCTCTTCTTTGTTGGCATAATTGCGATTGAGATATTGGCTGCGCGTCGCCTTCCAATCGATTTGATTAAAGGTGGGATCGACGTAATTGCGATCGATAACCTGCCACACTTCATCCACGATTTCCTTCGGACTCTCCCGAAAGAACGCTTGCCCTTTGTTGAGAATTCCAGCCCCCGTGATGGTGATACCAGTAACGGCGACTGCCGTAGCACCTAAGACAAGCGCTCGTTTCGTCATGGTCATATGGCTCAATGCTTAGAAAGTGACTGAAAAGATTATGCTCAATCTAACACAGCAAACTGAGGCAATCCGCAATAAATATGCTTAAGTTTTAAGGATCAATCCACCGCCCGTCAGATTTAATGAGGTTGATTAGCTCTTCCACACCGTGGGCTTCAGGCACTTTCTTGATCTCGTTTCGACCCCGGTATAACGAAATGTAACCTGCTTGCTTACCAACGTAACCGTAGTCTGCATCCGCCATTTCTCCAGGACCATTGACAATGCATCCCATCACCGCAATGTCCAAGCCAGTCAAGTGTTGAGTGGCAGTTCTGACTTTGTGCAGCACCTCTTCTAGGTTAAACAAGGTGCGTCCGCAGGAAGGACATGCTACATACTCCACCATGGTTTTACGGAGCCCAAGAGCTTGCAAAATTCCGTAGCACACCGGAATTTCTTTTTCTGGAGCTTCAGTCAGCGACACACGAAGCGTATCGCCGATTCCTTCTGCTAAAAGCGTTCCAATGCCTGCAGTCGATTTGATCCGCCCGTATTCGCCGTCTCCCGCTTCGGTGACACCTAGATGAATTGGGTAGTCCATTCCAAGTTCGTCCATACGCTTCACCATGAGGCGGTTGGCTGCGATCATGACGGGGACTCTAGAAGCTTTGAGCGACAGTTCAATGTTGTAGAACTCTAACGACTCGCAAATTTGGATAAACTCTAATGCCGATTCCACCATGCCTTCAGGAGTGTCGCCGTAGGTGAAGAGCATCCGTTCTGAGAGAGACCCATGATTGACGCCAATCCGCATCGACTTGTTTTGATCGCGCAGCGAAATCACCAGAGGTTTGAGGGTGTCGCGGATCTTCTCACCAATTTCATCAAATTCTGCTGGGGTATATTCCGTGCGATCGCTCTTTGGCTTTTCAAATACATACAGCCCCGGATTGATGCGCACATTATCGACATAGTTTGCCACTTCTAGGGCAATCTTCATGCCGTTGTGGTGGACATCCGCCACTAATGGAACCGGCTTGTAGGTTTTGTGTAAACGATCGCGAATCTCTTCCATCGCCTTGGCATGCGCCATGCTGGGCACAGTCACTCGAACAATTTCGCAGCCAATTTCGTGTAGGCGACGAATTGCCGCTACAGATCCATCAATATCTAGCGTGTCTTCATTAATCATGGATTGCACCGCGACGGGATATCCGCCTCCAATCGTGATGCTGCCGACCGGAACAGGACGAGTTTTGCGACGCTGAATGGCAGGATCGGTCGAATATTGGCTTGAAGGGGTAGCAGTAGGACTCGGCAAAGTTTGCATATGCGCGAATTAAACTTTTGACAATATGAAAGAGAAGATCAACATTTGTTACTGTCTTTCAGATTGCCACAGAAAGTGGTGTTCTGACGGTTTTCTGGGCGACAGGCATCAAGAATTATTGGGTAGAACGCCCCTTTTCGGGTATAACTCTCTAATATTCTTAACCTCGACCCCCAGATCTCTAGCCGCGACACAAGCGAGATTCTTGCTTGACCGATCCTGACATTGCTGCTCGCTGCAATGTCATAAATGCTCGGAAATCCTCTTGCTCATATTTCATACTCAACAGTTGCCGGAGCAGATTCTCGGCTTCAACCGTCAGAACTCCAGTCGCAAGGGCTTGTTGAACAACATCACGAATTAGAGCCATAGCCACACCCCAAGTGCATTAAGAAAGACTGTTTACCTATAACATCGCTGTCTCAGCAGGTCATTGAGCAAACCCATTTACTATTCGTTTCTAAATCGCTCTCGTAACGGTTGCGTATAGAAAGAATAAAGAGTAATAACTGTCTGAAAATGGTAGAGCGATTTAAGCTGAGAAACGGTATCCCCTCAAACAGTTTGTGATAGGTACGCTGAAGGCTGAAACCTAACGACGCAAGAGGGTTAAAGAGTATGACGTAAAAGAAACTAAGAAGTTCCTCACCTGAAGAAGAAATTTTTGTTTGTTTAAATATCCGTAGAAAGTGCGTTTAAATTTGACAAACTTAGCCTTAAAAATTTAGGCGGAACTGCCTAGAGAAGGCAAGTAACAGTCAATACATTTCAACTTAAAACATGGCTTTTTGACGTGTTAAGTGACTTGCTTCTTGTCGGCAACAATTAAACTAAAAGTTTCAGAAAGATCAGCGGGTTCCATTTTCTTACAATCATTACACCGTCAAGAAGGTGTAGCAAATTACCGTAAAAAGTGCCTCCAACAAAGAGCGCTCTGGAGATTAGCAAATGTTGCAAATACCGAATTTCGAGTGAAGTAATACTGCTTATTCCACTGGAGGATATTCTAGTGCGATCGCGCCTAAATTACCTTTGCGAAAATCGGTCAAAATTTGCCTCGCTGTGCGTTCGATGTCCCCCTGATAGGTTCGATCAGCGAGCGATCGCAAGTAGCTTTCTCCACTCAAATCCTCTAAGGCTAACGAATATCGTTCTTGTAAGGCTTGTTTAACCTGCAAACCATTCAGCAGATCGATGAACGCGGCCGCGACGCGCTGATTGTCATATCCAGCTTCGCCAATATCATCACAAATGGCTAATTTAATCGCTGCATTTTGATCGGTGAGCTTGTTCGGAAGGACGCCGGGAGCATCTAAAAGATCAATTTGCTCAGAAATTCTTACCCAGCGTAACTGGCGAGTCACCCCCGCTCGACGGGCACTTTCGACGACTTTGCGTTTGAGTAATCGATTAATCAACGCCGATTTACCCACGTTTGGAAATCCGATCACAACCGTACGGATCGGTCGAGGCAGCATCCCGCGATCGCGCCTGCGTTCGTTCACCTGAGCGCCTGCGATTTGAACGGCTTTAGAAACGGCATCGATCGCTTTTCCGTGCTGAGCATCGGTGAAGTAGGGCTCTTGTCCCTGCTGCTGAAACCACTCTGTCCATCGCTCTTTAGCAGACGATGAGATCATGTCCATCCGATTGAGAACCAACACACGCCCCTTGCTGCCAAGCCACTGCTCAATCTGAGGATGATGAGTTGCCTCAGGAATGCGAGCGTCGCGAACTTCCAAAACCACATCAACGCGCTTTAGCTGCTCAAGCAGGGACTTTTCTGCTTTGGCAATGTGACCGGGATACCACTGGATGGGAGGAGAGGACATGAATGCAAAATATTGATTTGGGCTGAGAAGCTTCTATCCTAGCGACTGTAAGCAGGATAAAAGTTTTTCTCTTCCTATAACGTACACTCCCTGAACAGGGTTAGAGATATCTAAAACGGTTGCACCTGAGAAAACTACAAGAGGTGTAACAAATTTAGAGTCTCTGTTCTGCTTCATGACAACGGCTTGACGCTTTGCTTGCTTTAAGAAATCTTTCTCAAAAGGAATTTGGGAGCGCCCATACTGCCGATACAGTTTTCTACCATTCCAACAGACTTTACCTCTGTGAGACTTCACATCAATGGTGTAAGCGCGTTTTTTTGGCGAGAACAAAAAGATGTCAATATCGCCTACTCTGCGATCGCTAATACCATACTCAATGTGCCAGCCTAAATCTTTCAGAGGATCAAGCATTGCTGCAATTTCTTCCTCTGCCAATGCTCCTTGGTCAGCATGATTTGCTCGTTTCCACCAGTACTGAGCCTGAATTAATACCAGTACAGCAAACAAGAAGCAAGCCAAGTACACATGAATTGGCAACGTAAACTTAGTAGACGGTAAGAACAACAAGTTTCTCGCAAAAGATGTTGCAACGAATGGCAAAGCAATGAGTGCCACTGACGTGCCAAGCAGCGATATAGCCTTTGTACGGCGGTGGAATGCTAACAACCGAACATTTCTTCCTGCGTGAGGCATAGTGTTAGCGCGTTTAAGCGGGGAATGGTTGTTTTCAAGCATTCCCAGGCGTACGAGGCGGCTAATCGCTATGGCACAACTAGCACCGGACAGGGTGAAAGGCTAATCACTCGATTCGTGACACTTTCAGAGACTTCTTCGGTGAGTCCGAGTCCGCGACAGCCCATGACGATCAGATCGGCTTCGGTCTCATCGGCAACATCGCAAATTGTAAACGCAGGATTTCCTTCTCGTTCGATGGTTTCTGCCTCGATGCCTTGTTGAGAGAATAATGATTTTGCGTTTTCTAAAAGTTTGGCGACCGCATCGGGTGACGCCATCGTATCGGTCGGAATTTCTGCGGCTGCCGAAGCCTCAACGACAGACACAATGATAAGACGGCTCTTGTGAAACTGCACAATTTCTGCGACTTTTTCAGCTGCTTGGCGAGATTCACGGCTTTGGTCGATGGGAAACAAAACTGTTTTAAACATGGATTTGGTTTGGGTAGGACAAATAGTTCAGTAAGGTCTTATCTTTCTGAACTTACAACAGGATGAGCGGATTGGGCGATCGCAGAGGGGCAATTAATGAGAAAATTTAAGACGTAGGTAGAAAGACTCATTCTAGGAGTAGTATCGTGCCCAAAAAGACTGTTAACAATCTATCGTCCTCTGATTTGCAAGGAAAGCGCGTGCTGGTGCGGGCTGATTTTAACGTGCCGTTAGATGAGCAAGGCAATATCACCGACGATACGCGCATTCGGGCAGCGCTGCCAACCATCCAAGCGTTGACCTCGAAAGGCGCAAAGGTGATTTTGAGCAGTCACTTTGGGCGTCCGAAAAATGGTCCTGAAGACAAGTACCGTTTGACGCCCGTTAGCAATCGGCTATCTGAGGTATTGGGCAAGCCCGTAACCAAGTGCAATGACTGTATTGGGGATGAAGTGACTGCCGCCGTAGACGCGATGCAGCCCGGTGATGTCGTTCTGCTAGAGAACGTCCGCTTCTACAAAGAAGAGGAAAAAAACGATCCCGAATTTGCCCAAAAGCTCGCGTCGATCGCGGATTTATACGTGAACGATGCCTTTGGAACCGCTCACCGCGCTCATGCGTCCACAGAAGGCGTAACCAAGTTTCTAAAGCCCTCTGTTGCAGGATTGCTGATTGAGAAAGAATTGGAATATCTCCAGAGCGCGATCGAGAATCCTCAGCGTCCGTTAGCGGCGATCGTCGGCGGTTCTAAGGTTTCTAGCAAAATCACCGTGATCGAAACCCTGCTCGATAAAGTTGATAAGCTGCTAATTGGCGGTGGCATGGTGTTCACCTTCTACAAAGCACGCGGCCTAAACGTCGGTAAGTCGTTGGTTGAAGAAGATAAACTCGACTTGGCACGGGCACTGGAAGCCAAAGCAAAAGAAAAAGGCGTTGATTTGCTGCTGCCGACGGATGTTGTCGTTGCCGATAATTTTGCACCCGATGCAAATGCTCAAACGGTTAGCGTCGAGAATATTCCTGACGGCTGGATGGGGTTGGATATTGGGCCTGACTCCGTGAAGACCTTCCAGCAAGCGCTGTCTCAGTGCAAGTCGGTGATTTGGAATGGTCCGATGGGAGTATTTGAATTTGATAAATTTGCGGCTGGTACGGAAGCTATCGCACGCACCCTTGCCGAATTGACTCCCAAAGGAACGATCACGATCATTGGCGGTGGTGACTCGGTAGCTGCTGTTGAGAAAGTCGGCCTGGCAGACCAAATGAGCCACATTTCAACCGGTGGTGGTGCGAGTTTAGAACTGCTAGAAGGCAAAGAACTACCTGGAATTGCAGCGCTCGACGAAGCTTAATCTCGTAATTTAGCAAGATTAGTCGCGGATGAGACAAACGTCTCATCCGTTTTTTATGCCGCTAAAGCTGTAGTGGGTGCAGTTCCTCCAAAGTTACGCAGAGCGCGAATCGGGATTTCAATCCAAAATGCAGCACCTTGTCCTGGTGTCAATTCACACCACATCGATCCCTGGTGCTTCTCAGCCACAATTTGATAGCTAATCGACATCCCCATCCCCGTGCCTTTACCGACTTCTTTTGTCGTAAAGAACGGAGCAAAAATGCGTTGCTGCACTGCTGTAGACATACCGTTTCCGTTGTCTGCAATGCAAATTCGGATGCGATCGAGTCCCTAGCATTGAGTGGTGATCCGAATCATTAGCAGTGAGCACTCTGAATCCTGCGCCTCTTCTTCTAACGCATCATACGCTGAGGGAGACGCTTCCTCTAAAGCATCAATCGCATTGCTCAAAATATTCATAAACACTTGATTCAGTTGCCCTGCATAGCATTCCACTCGTGGAAGTTCGCCGTATTCTCGAATAATCTGTACTTCCGGGCGACTTGAGGTTGCTTTGAGGCGGTGTTGCAAGATGAGCAAAGTACTGTCAATGCCTTCATGGATATCGACATCCAGAGGCTGATTGAGTAAATCTTGATACGCCTCAGTAAACTTGCGATACTGTTTCATCGAGCCAAGCTTGCCGCCTTTTTTAGTACGGCTTCAAGATCCGGCACCGCTGCAAATGAAACGCCGCCCTGCTGTACTCCTAGCGCTTTGTCAGCCAAATCTTTAGGGTGTTAATGGAGGCATCGTCTTTGCGCTTGACATACGTGATCGTTGATTCTGCAAACGACATCGTGAAATCCAAAGTCTTTGCCCGTTCATCAGTAATGCCTACTGCTGTCAGCGCGACATCATATTTTCCCTCTGCTACGCCTGGCAAAATGCCTTGCCAAGGCAAAATTTCTTGACGAATTTCAAACGGAACCCGCTTTCTGAGGCGATCGAGCAATTCATGGTCAAATCCCGTCGGCTTGCCGTTGACGAGGAACTCAAGGATAATCATCTTCGGTGGCAACCAGTAAGTGGCCTCGTCGCTTGATTTGGTTGAGGAGCGTATCGCTGATCGCGATCGTTGGGCTACTCTGAGATTGCTGCACACATCCATGTGCGAGCGAGGCAAGCAGTGTGCCTGCACCAGCCTGAAGGAAAGCCCGTCTGCGAATGCTCATACTGTGGGTGAATCGGCAATTTTATTCTTCTCAAGAATTCCCTGACTGTGCTCGCGACAATCATGCTCACTAGTCTTCAAAATCCGTTAGTTAAACAATTGCGCAAGCTGCACCGCGCTAAAGAACGACGCGAACAGCAGCTTTTTCTGTTGGAAGGAACGCATTTAGTTGAGGAGGCCTGCGCCGTCGGGTTGCCCCTGATGACCGTTTGCTGTACAGAAATATGGCAGGCTCAACACCCTTCATTGTGGCAGCAGCTTCAGAATCGCTCTCAGCGGCTAGAAATAGCCAGTCCTGAAGTGGTAAAAGCGATCGCAACGACCGTTGAACCTGATGGCATTGTTGCCACCGCAGAACGCATTTATTCTCAGCCATTGGCCCTTAAAAGCTTCGGACTTGTTCTTGAAACAATTCAAGACCCTGGCAATCTTGGCACAATGATTCGGACGGCGGCGGCGGCAGGAGTAGAAGGACTTTTGCTCAGCGCAGATAGCGTGGATTTGGACAATCCGAAAGTGCTAAGAGCATCCGCGGGGCAATGGTTCCGGCTGCCGATGGGCGTTAGCTCCAATTTGAAGACAGAAATTCTTAACGCTAAAAAACAGGGAATGCAGATCATCGCGACTGTTCCAACTGCAGCGCAGACATACTGGGAAGTCGATTTTAGAAAACCAAGTCTGATTTTGATGGGAAACGAAGGAGCCGGGTTGTCTCATCCCCTGAATGAGCTTGCAGATGCTCAAGTGACTATTCCGTTAAGCCCAGGAGTGGAATCGCTCAATGTGGCGATCGCGGCAGCGCTTATGCTTTACGAAGCAAAACGACAGCGATCAGGCTGATTCTCCCCTAGACTGCATAAACTGCTCGATGTCCGCCACCGCTTGCTCAAATTCCTCAAGCTCTGGCCTTGCTGGTGCAGCCGTGGCTTGAGCCTTCGTCTTGGCTTCAGACTCAGATAGCGTTTCTTGCAGCTTATCGAGTGATTCCATAAATGCTTTAGCTGCCGCACGTCGCAGTTCTTGCTGTTCCATAATGCCTAACTCTTACTGAATGGACTGAGCCGTAAGCTCGCCTTGTAATCGCCTTGAGTCAACAGATTTATTCAATCTGAGTAGATTAACTCTAACTACCTAACTATAGGTTCCACGGATTCTCCGCTCTGATTAGAATGCCCACTCCTGTCACAATCGTCTCATTTCATGATCGTCAGGTTGATCAAACTCCTCTTGAAGTGCCATGCCCAAAAGAATCTGTGTTGTCGAATTTACCCCTGGCAGTTGACAATAGATAGGGCAATAACCACCAGGAGGGCGATGTGGCTAACGATTTTGATTATGATTTGGTAATTGTTGGTGCAGGCGTTGGTGGACACGGTGCAGCACTCCATGCCGTGGATTGTGGACTCAAGACCGCGATCGTCGAAGCGGCAGATATGGGCGGAACCTGCGTCAACCGCGGCTGCATTCCGTCAAAAGCGTTGCTGGCAGCATCGGGGCGGGTGCGAGAATTGCGAAATGCCCACCATCTCAAGTCGCTAGGGATTGAAGTCGGTTCGGTCGGATTTGACCGCCAAGCGATCGCAGATCATGCGGCTGGAATTGTGCAGAAGCAACAGGACGGCCTCACCAACAGCTTAAAGCGGCTCAACGTTGATGTAATTCGGGGCTGGGCAAGAGTTTCAGGATCGCAGAAGCTCAGCATCTCCACGCCAGAAGGAGAAAAAACGGTTACAGCAAAAGATATTATTCTCGCTCCGGGATCAGTGCCGTTTGTGCCACCTGGGGCTGAGACAGACGGCAAAACCGTATTCACCAGCGACGATGCGATTAAGTTAGAGTCGCTGCCGCCGTGGGTTGCGATCGTCGGTAGCGGCTATATCGGGTTGGAATTTGCGGATGTCTACACGGCGCTTGGCTGCGAAGTGACAATGATCGAAGCGCTCGATCAACTCATGCCAGGATTTGATCCTGACATTGCGAAACTGGCACAGCGGATCTTGGTGACGCCTCGTGACATCGAAACCAAAGCAGGCGTGTTAGCAGCAAAAGTAACGCCCGGCTCGCCCGTTGTGATCGAACTGGTTGATGCCAAAACCAAAGAGCCGCTGGAAACGCTAGAAGTAGATGCCTGTCTGATCGCAACGGGTCGAATTCCCTTTGCTAAAGATTTAGGACTGGAATCTGTCAGTGTGGAATTGGATCGACGCGGCTTTATTCCAGTAAACGATCGCATGGAGGTACTATCTGGTGGCGAACCTGTGCCTCACTTGTGGGCAATTGGGGACGCGACCGGGAAAATGATGTTGGCTCATGCGGCGTCAGCTCAAGGCATTGCGGCGATCGAAAATATTTGCGGACGCGATCGCAGCATGGACTATCGCAGCATTCCCGCTGCCGCGTTTACCCATCCAGAGATCAGCTTTGTTGGCTTAACCGAGCCTCAAGCCAAGGAATTAGGACAGGCAGAAGGTTTCGAGGTGGCGGCGGTGCGAACCTACTTTAAGGGCAATGCTAAAGCGATCGCAGAAGGAGAATCGGAAGGAATCGCTAAAGTTGTTTATCGCAAAGATACAGGCGAAGTTCTCGGCACTCACATCATCGGACTTCACGCGGCGGATTTAATCCAAGAAGCTGCAAATGCGATCGCCAATCGTCAATCAGTAAAGTCGCTCGCATTCTCGGTTCACACCCATCCGACGTTGTCCGAAATTCTAGATGAAGCTTATAAGCGGGCAGCCGTTCACTAACGCGTTTTGCCCTCACCCCCAACCCCTCTTCCCCATCTTGTTCCCTCTCCCTAGGGAGAGGGCTAGGGTGAGGGCGTATCAATCGCCTTAACCTCATCCTCTCAACCCTTTTACCCTTGTGCAACATGGAAATTCGTCGTCGCCGTCCCAATCCTGCGATCGCGGTGCAGGAGTTACGATACCAGGTCAACGCGCCGGAAAATCAACCTCAAAATATTCTGGAGGAGATTGTTTGGCAAAAAGAAGTCGAAGTGACTCAGATGCGGGACAAGATACCCCTGATCGAATTGCAGAAACAGGTTGCAGAAAGCAACTCTGTGCCGCATGACTTCTTAGCGGCTTTGCAAAACGGTAAAACCAACCCCGCCGTGATTGCAGAAGTCAAAAAGGCATCTCCCAGCAAAGGCGTAATTCGAGACGATTTTGATCCAGTTGCGATCGCTAAGGCTTATGCTTCTGGCGGGGCAACCTGTCTGTCTGTCTTGACCGATAAAAAATTCTTTCAAGGAAGTTTTGAGAACCTAGCGCAAATTCGTGCGGCTGTCGATCTCCCGCTGTTGTGCAAAGACTTCATCGTTTATCCTTATCAAATGTATTGGGCAAAGTTGCAAGGCGCAGACGCCGTTTTACTGATTGCAGCAGTCTTACCGGATAAAGATTTGCAGTATTTCTTGAAGATTGTTAAAACGTTGGGCATGACGGCGCTAATCGAAGTGCATACGCTTGACGAACTCGATCGCGTTCTTGGCTTAGACGGAGTAATGCTGATTGGCATTAACAATCGCAATCTTAAAGACTTCTCCGTTGACCTCAACACCACTAAGGCAATCTTGACGGCTCGTGGCGCTCAGCTTGCAGAACGCGGTATTCTTGCAGTGAGTGAGTCAGGCATCCATACCCCCGAAGACATTTCTCTCGTTCAATCAGCAGGTGCAACGGCGGTGCTCGTAGGAGAGTCATTGGTTAAGCAATTCGATCCAGGGCAAGCACTACGGCAACTAATCGCATGACGCTATCTATCTCAAGTTAGCCACTAGGAGGCTAGACAGCCTCTAGTTAGTCTGCCATTTTTAAGAAAGATTCTGTTTTCGTCAACTTAGTCTTTAGATACTAGAATCTAGAGCTTTACTCTTTACCGCGGTAGGTGAGCGTTACATGGAGCCAATTCCCCTTCCATCGCATATTCACTACGAATTACTGCTGCAACTCTTGGAGCGCCAAACGATGTTTGCAGTCAGTCAGCATCCTCACCAACGCGAACAGGTTCAGCAACTGATCGTCACCTTGCGAAAAGCCATTTCTCAGCAAAAGCATTTGGAGGAAACCTGCGATCGCTTGAGAGTCCCAGTTGAATATCGCTGGTCGCTCAATCGCGTCGATGCCCCCGAAGGCGCGATTAAAGTTCCCACGGAGGTGAAAAATTCGTGAGGCATGTAAGCTGAAGACGTTCCGGTGGCGGAAACCGTCCTCCGCTGGGTGTCCGGGAGGATCGTTTTGAGGAGGGATCGATCGAAGTGGCTGAGCCAAATCATGCAAAGCAGGCTGAGTTTGAGGCAGATGTCCTCGAACTAGCTGTGCCTGCCAGCGCACTGGTTCAACCCCAGGTCAGTCCAGAGAACACATCGGAGGACACGAGGGATTTGACGCAGATGCAAGAGTGTGTGCAGCGTCAGATTAATCGCATTCGAGATTTAGAACATGCGTTAGATCAGTCGCTTGCCAGTTTGGATGAGTTGCGCCTGCAAATTGTCGATCAAAACTTTTTAGAGCATCAGTTGGCTTCGACAGAAGAGTATGCCAATGTGCAAGAGCAGGCGATTCATCAGTTACGGCTGCAATTTGAGAGTCAAAAAGCTGAGCTAGAAGCGCAGATTCGGCAAACTCAAGACCAGTTGGGAGCCGCCGAAGCCCTAGCGCAAACGCAGCAACTTGAGCTAGAACGACTCCGCACCCGTAGCATCCCGCTCCCGGAAGACGCACCAGAGCAACTGGGCAAGAATGCAACTGAGACAGAACCAAAGCCACGGGGGTTGCAAAAAGCAAAGCCTCATGAGTGGCTGACGCCAAAAGACTGGCTGCGTCACACGCCAAAAGAGCGAGTGGTCGAGCTGGAAAACCAGGTTCAAGAATTAGAAGTTCAAGTTGCCAAGCAGATTACAACCCAAGCGATGTTGCAGCAGGCCTGTCAGGAATTAGAGCGCGATCGCGAACATAGCCAGCATCGCATCGCTGAACTAGAACAGTATGCCGCCGAGATGCAGGAACAAATTTTGAGCCAAGCGCAGCAGGCAAGTGAGTATGAAACGGCAGTTCAGCACTGGAAGAATCGGTTTTATGACATTCAGGATCAGGCGCTGGCGCTGAAAAAATGGCTGGAAGAGCAGGGCTCAGCGCTACCCGAGGAAATAACGGAGTTTTTGGCGTCGCTAGAAGAGGTGCCGACAGCGGAACCTCAATCGACTCCGCGCCGAAATCCGTTTAATGAAGATCTCAAAATTGATTTGCCGGACTTTCTAGCCCGTCGCCGCAATCGAAAATTCGGTTCGTAATGTTCCATTCGTCGCCCTGAGGACGGGTACGAATTACAAAGTACGAATTACGAATTTCAGATATTGTGTAATCCTGGATCATGCACAACAAACTGAACTTTCGTACCTAAAAAAGGACGCATTCTCATGGACGATAAGCTAATGCTGATGATTCCGGGTCCAACGCCCGTGCCCGAACAAGTTTTGTTAGCAATGGCAAAGCATCCCATCGGGCATCGGAGCGGCGATTTTAGCAAGATTCAAGCTGAAATTGTGGAGAACTTGAAGTGGCTGCACCAGACGCAGAATGATGTGCTGATTTTGGCAGCAAGCGGCACGGGAGCGATGGAAGCCGGAATTATCAATTTTCTGAGTGCGGGCGATCGCGTGCTGGTTGGCTGTAATGGTAAGTTTGGCGACCGCTGGGCAGAAGTGTGCGACGCCTATGGCGTGCAAGCAGAACGAATTACTGCCGAATGGGGAAAGCCCCTCGATCCCGAACAGTTTCGCGAGAAATTAGAGAGCGATCGCGACAAGCAAATCAAAGCGGTGATTATCACTCACAGCGAAACGTCGGCAGGGGTAATTAACGATCTAGAAACGATTAACCGCCATGTCAAAGCGCATGGAGAAGCGTTGATCATGGTGGATACAGTAACTAGTTTGGGCGCAACGAACGTTCCGGTTGACGAGTGGGGCTTGGATGTCGTCGGGTCGGGTTCTCAGAAAGGCTACATGATTCCGCCCGGATTGGGATTTGTGAGCGTCAGCGCCAAGGCGTGGGAAGCGTATAAGACCGCTAAACTGCCCCGGTATTATTTGGATTTGGGCAAGTATCGCAAATCTGCGGCTAAAGATACGACCCCATTTACGCCTGCCATTAATATGTTCTTTGCTCTGCAAGCGGCATTGCGGATGATGAAAGCGGAAGGATTGGAGAATATCTTTGCGCGGCATCATCGGCAGTCGAAGGCAACTCGCGCCGCGATCGCGGCATTGGGTTTGCCGCTGTTTACTGCCGACGAATGTTCTAGTCCGGCGATCACGGCCGTTGCGCCAGATCGGGTAGAGGCTGAGCAAATCCGCTCGATTATGCGGAAGCGGTTTGATATTGCCTTAGCGGGCGGACAAGATCATCTTAAAGGAAAGATCTTCCGCATTGGGCATCTGGGTTTTGTGGCAGACCGAGATATTTTGAGCGCGATCGGGGCCTTAGAAGTGACGCTCCAAGAGTTGGGTTACGAGAGCTTTAGTCCAGGTGCAGGGGTTGCAGCGGCAGCAAAAGCGTTCAGCACGCTGTAATTTTTCTACGCTGCACTTCTGTACAAGGGTTCTGCCTTCTCGCACGTTGAGGGCAGAACCATCAGGACTTACACAAAGTCACTTAAACGAAGTTCACTGGCACAAAAGCGTCTCGCTGCCAATGTGTCAGTCCTGACCTTTTTGCCCCTATCTTCAAACCAATAAGCCCATCTTCAAACTAACGAGTACTTGCCAGCTCTCGTTCTTCAACACGTCCCTCCTGATCCCATCGCAGCAGCCGAGGAAGTTGGATTAAATTGAAGCTGTAATTCACAATCCAAATTCCAATTTCGAGCAACAAAAGATTCCGAAACCATCCTAAATCTTCTATGGAAGTTGCACCGATGCCTTGATATAGTTGCCAAACTCGGTAGGGCAGATATAAATAGGGAATCGCGATCCAGGCAACTGTCCGAAACTGGCGCAGGAGAACAATTTCAGTAACAATCTGTAATCCTAACATCAACAGATACGACAACAGAATCGGCAACACAGGTGCATCTGCCGATGAAAATCCAGCCCAAACACTAATTCCAATGGGAACTAATACCCCAAACACTTGAACCGTGAAAAACCAAACCTTGAGCCAAGTCGGTAAAGGAAGCGGAATCTCAAACGGTTTTGTGTGACGCCAAACCCACGTCAGAAACGCGAGAAAGGACGTTGCGATCGCAAAAAAGATCAGATTTTCAGTCCAGATGAATCCAACATCACTCATGATTTTGATTGCAGGCTGAAGAGGGCAAGATTGGCGCGATCGTAAGTTACCTTTCTGAGTCTCACCTCTAGCTAAGGAGGGGTAGCCTTCCTGGTTGCGAATCGTTACCGCAAGGCGTCTCTCATGCCGCTCAAGCTATTTTGTGAAGATAAAATCTGCACTGCAAGGCAGAAGATAGCGCAACCCAGGAACAGCACTTAGCACCGCAAAATAGACAGTTTGGTTCAATCCTCGATTAGTGACAGTCGGATCAAATCGAATCTCAGTTTTTAGCCCTGCTTCTGTCGCCAGTTCCTTAATCTTGGGATAAATCAAAACATCTTCTGGCACTTCAGGACGCTTACTATTGACTCGTGCATACGCCAACGGGTGAATAAACGAGCGGCAGACCGGCTCATGCAGATATAGACAGACACCGCCTTTCTTTAGCACTCGCTGGACTTCGGCAAGCGTCTGTCGATGCTTGACAAAATGATGCGCCGCCTCGAAACAGAAGATCAAATCAACGCTCGCATCTTCCATTGGAATTTCGTAAGAGCGACAATGAGTCGTCTGATCGAGCCGAGTTTGAAAAATGTGTTCCCACTTGTGAGCAGACGCGATCGCATAGGGACTAATATCGGTTGCGATCAGTTGCTTTCCGCCAAACTGCCGCTTGACCAAACACGACGCCCAACCTTGACCCGCTCCCAGCTCTAAAATTGAGCTTGCCTGCTCAAACAGAGCGCGATGATAGTCTAGTTTCTCTAGCAAAACCTTGGCTTCACAGAATTTGTTAACCAAGTTCTCAACCGCCTCAGATTCTGGATTCTCAATCGGAGAATGTTGCCAAAACTGAATCTCGATTTGCTCTTTGTCAGCGATGTCTAAACCTACTTTTTTACGATTTGAGTATTGCATAGACGCATTAAATAATTGATCTGGAAATAATTAATCTGGGCGGCGAGTTGCTGAAAATTCACTATATATAGAGGGTTAGCACTAGGAAATAATCAAAAGACAGAAATAATCTTCGTGATGTCTGAATTGATACCTGAACGGTGGAGTGAAAATGAGGGCACTCCCTATGCTGCGCTTCCTTTAGAGCCGTGCCCACGCAATTTCGATCACCTATGTCTTTAGATCTATGCATCTTCGATCTCAATGCCGCTGCCGCGCTCTGAAGCATCGCTATCCATTAAACGGATTGATGCGTTCTGATAAATGCTGCTGAGCGGCTTGATATTGCTGAGCGTAATACACACGGGCTGCGATCGATAACCCAATGAACCCCCAAAGCACCATGCCAAACGAAGATAACATCACATTGTTCAGACTAAACTGCGAGAACGTCGCGATCGCGATCGCCCGTGCCGCGCTCACCACTGGATCAAACGTTGCCTCTCGGCTCTGCAAAATGCTGATGATTAACAAGAGCAAGCCGCCGACATAGGGCAACGTTCCCACCCAACCTAGATTCAGCAACATCGTCAGCACGCCACTATCGTTACTACCAATCGAAACATCTTCGATCTCGTACCCCAGTCCTTGCCCTTTCACTTCTGCCAGCGCTTGGCTTAAAAGCCTGTTATAGCCGTCTTGTCGCTCAGCCACACTAATATCATCTCCCCCTGATCCAAACGTTTGAATTCGAGACGCAATTACGGTTGAGAATGGTTCAATTGTCGCCAAGGGCAACACAATTAACATCATGGCCAGCAACGTCGTGACTAACCGCATTTGCAATTTTGGCTTGAGTGACGGTAGAAGCACCAAAATGCCAACAAACCAACTGAGCCAAGCAGACCGCGCTAACGACAGGAGTAACGCCAAATATCCGACGGCGGAGGCTGGAAATTTGAGGGGAGTTTTGGCGGCAAATAGGAGAAATAATCCAGCGACCATTGTTGCCGCGAACGGCTGCGGCGATTGCATCGTGCTAAATACTCGAATGCCAAATGGAGTAGGAGTTCCGAACGACTGATCGGGAATGTTTTGCAGCCAAAACCGATCCCACGGCGGCGCGATCAGAAACTGCACGACTCCATACAGTCCCATCACCAGAACGCCCCAGACAAAAACGCGCTGGGTGATTTGGCGATAGGCTGGAAATTGCCGCCAGTTTGCAAATAAGTGAAACCCAAACAGGATCGGGGGCAACCAGTTCAAGAGGGCAACGATGACAGATTTAGCGGAAAGCCCTACAACTCCAATAAAGGCACCGTAGAGAACGCTAGCGATGCACAAGATAAACGGGAGCCCGTTGCCGTAGAGCGCCACGGGCAGTTGGCGAGCTAGCGTGATGCCAGAAATAATCGTGACGAAAAAGGGCGCGAGGAGGACGGGACTGGGATCACTGAGTCCGATCGGCATTTCGATGACGCGCCGCAAAAATGCAGTGAGAAACCAGATCCACCAGGTAAACCCCACATACAAAACGGGATATCGAAAATAGAGAAATGCTCCCACCCCAAAGCAAGCGACTGGATAGGCCAGCACTAAAAGTCTGCCAAAGCTCAAGGCAATTCCCATTGTGACAAACAAGGAAAACCCGAGGATCACAAGCCACGCGATCGCAGGCTGAAACAGTTTGGTGTTAGAAACGGGTTGAGACGTAGACATAGGCAATAGCCAGTAGAGTAAAGAATCTTCGTCGCGATCTAGCGTTTGCTGGCCTCAGCTTTTTCGTAGTAGCGCAGGTTGTCTTGGGCAATGTGTGACCAACCAAACCGTTGTGCTGTTCGATAAGCACTGTGGCGCAACCGATCGAGTAAGGCGCGATCGTGAATCAGTCTTTCTAACGCTTTTTCTAGCGCGGCCTGATCGCCTACGGGAACCACGAGGGCATCCTCCCCATCTTGAACGATTCCCAGTGGCCCTGGAGTATTGGTTGTAATTGGGGCGAGTCCACACGCCATCGCTTCAACTAAGGCAATGCCAAATCCTTCTGAGACGGTCGGGAAGAATTTGATGTGATGTCCTTTGAGCAGGTTAGGCAAGGTGTCGTTGACGTAGTAGGGAATAACCTTAACGCGATCGCGCACCTCGGGCGCAAAATCAGCGTAGACCTGCTGAGCTGGACATTCGGTTCCGAGTAAACTGAGTTCGACGTGGGGATAACGGCTGAGAATTGCATTGAGTGCAGGCGTGCCGTACTGAATGCCTTTGCGAATAATATAGCTGCTGACTTGCGCGATTCGCAGTGGTTCCCCGGCGGCGGGCGTTGGCTCAAAGGGCAGATTCAGCATCGTATCTGAAATGCCATTGGCAACAATGTGAGCGCGATCGGGATGAACGCCTAATTGCTCAACGGCATAGTCGCGATCGCGCTGATTGAGCAACAAGACTAGATCGGCGCAGCGCATGGAGGTGGCGGCTTCCCATAAACGAACACTGCCGCGATACATTGAGTATTTCCAGCCTAGCTCTAGGTTGCCGCGCCTAGCTTCTTCTAAAAAATCTAGATGCTGAATGTGTTCGAGTCCATGAGATCGCGCGACGAGCAGTGGTCGTGGCTGAGATGTTTGGTGAAATCTTTGCATCAGCGTTGCCCAGATCCAGGCATCGCCTGTGCAAGTGTCAATTACATCAATGGGGTTGTGCTGAAGCTGTCGTGAAATGTGACGCGCCACAAACGCTGGAAACGACATAAACTTCAACAACGGATGCAACTTAGGTAAATCGTTTAGCGAATAGAACTCAACCTCGTGCCCTAACTGTTTAAATTCTTGCCCCAACCGCCATGTTACGCCTGCGGCTCCTGAGTTTGGATCAAACGGATACTGACAGGTAAACAATGTTTTCATCGTGGGGCTACATCTGATGTTAAGCGGTCTTTGTTCAACGCAGTTTTGCGAACGGCGGTGTTAAATAACCGTTCAAGCTGCTCAAAGTGGGTTCGGTAATTGAACTTCTGCTCTGCAACCAGCCGCCCTTTTGCACCCATAGTTCGTCTCAGATCAGGATTGTGGAGCAATCGTCTCATGCCATCGGCTAACGCGGTGCGATCGCCCGGTTCAATCAATAATCCTGTCTCCTCTTCGGCAACGATTTCAGGAATCGCATTTAAGCGAGTAGCCACGATGGGCAAGCCTGCCGCCATCGCCTCAATAAACACCCATCCAAACGGCTCAGAATAGGTTGGCATGACGAATAGATCTGCCTGCTGATAAAGCTCTAGCCATTCAGCGGTGTATGCTTTGATGTTGGTATAAATGTGAACATTCGTGTGACTGCAAGTGATCGACGCTTGAGTCACAAGATGCAGCTTAGCTTGATTTGAAAAATGTTTCAAGAACACTTCTAAAACGTCGTATCCTCCTTTGCGCTCAAAATCGCCTCCTATAAATAAAATATTGCATGGCGTTTGAGAATCAGTAACCGTTTGACGACACGGCGTGATGTGCTTAACATTCACACCAGGGTAAACCAAATCTACTTTGTCTGGTTTAATTCCATAGTCCTCAATCACAGAGCGACGAGCAGATTCTGAAAAGCTAACAATGCTCTGAGCGGCTTCAAATACTTTTTTTTCTAACCTAATGTTGGGTTGAAACGTCCAGTAGAACAAAGCGCTAGTGCGCTCTCTAGCCGCTTGCACGGTAGTGCGATCGAGACTGACGATCGCCGGTAGTTCTCGCATCAGATCGAGGCAGAAAAACGCCAAGGGCTGCGTGTGAAAATGCAGAGCGGAATATTGAGCTTGCGCTAACTTTCGGATCACCAAACGGCGCGCCATGTAAGCAAAGCCAATCTGAAATCGAAACAAATGCAGATCGACATTATTTTGCTGCACCCATCGATTGGATGAATAGTAGCTCAGCAAGCGGTTCAAAATGCGAGTATGCAGTTCCCGCTCTTCGTTAAACCAGTAGAAGTCAACCGCACAGGACTCCACCTGCTGAAAATACTCGCGCATCAGACATCCATAGGTTTGATGTCCAATATAGGCTTCGATCACAGAAAGAATGCGAGGACGATTCATGGTGATGCCTGACGAATGCGGGTACTTGCCTGACCGAACGGAACCGTTTTGAGAATGGATCGTTCCACTCCCTCGATCATACTGGTATGACTAAAATGCTTGACGACGTGATGGCGGGCGCGATCGCGCAGTTGGGGGTCGCGATCGCGCCAGTCCAACACTTGGGCAAACCGAATCGCCAAATCTTTGGCGTCGCCTGGTTCAAACAAATGCGCCGCAAACTCACCCGTCAACACTTCGGGAATGCCACCAATTCGGCTAGCCACAACTGGGGTTCCACAGGCGAGAGACTCGATCAAGCTGCGTCCAAACGGCTCTGACCACACGCTTGGTAATACGGTAACGTCGCTCGCTTGATAGAGCGAAACCGGATTGGCGAGATGTCCTAAAAAGGTGATCCGATCGCTGACTCCCAGTTGTTGCGCCAACGCTTCGAGTGATCGCTGATACTTCATGCCTTCTTGCTCGCACAGTTGCCCCTTGGAATGGCTGTAATGCACTACAGGCTTACCCGCTAGGCAGACGTGAACATCGGTTCCCTGCTCGCGCAGAATGGCGATCGCGTTGATCAGCGTTTCCAAGCCCTTCTCCGTATCGATTCTGCCAACATAGGAAATGAGTTTGGTGTGTTCTGCAATTCCCCATTGATGCCGCAACGCACCGTTATCGATCTTTAACTGAAATTTTTCGAGCGCAACTCCGTTATGAACTACATCGATTTGATCTGGGCAATAGCCCGCCTCTACCCAGTCGCGTTTGGTTTGGTGAGAAACAGCAATGAAGCGATCCACACCGCTCAAGCCTAGTTTTCGCTGTCGGTTGAAATCACACGGTGGAATTTGTAGATAACACAAATAAGGAAGGTTGCGGAACTGCGAAAGCGCATAGCCAAACAATGAAAAATGATAGTCATTGCTAAAGACAACGCTATCAGATGATGTAGAGATGGACAACGCTTGAACCAAACTTGGAAGAAACTTAAGCGTATCTTTCAGGCTACGCCGATCAAATCCAAAAGAACGAATTTTGATCATGCGATCGCAAAAGCGGCGATATGGCTCCAGCAAATTGCCCGCTTCTAGGTAGAGCAAACTGATAGAATGCCCGCGATGCGCTAATCCTTGGCAAACCTCAAACAAGTTTAATTCTTGTCCGCCGCGCAGCGACGTTAGCTCATTTTCTAGAACAATCAGGTGCATAATCTAGCCTGTCCGCAGTCCCAATACTGGGAGTTCTCCCTCGCTCAATCTTTAACCCTTAACCCTCGTTTCGTGCTGCATCTGATGATAATTCCACAGCCGACCCCGGAGGTTAAGCAGCTCTTGGTAGGTTCCCTGTTCTGCAATTTGACCCTGCTCTAGCACGACAACTTTATCTGCCCGGACAATGGTCGAGAGTCGATGCGCGATCGCAATCACCGTCCTGCCTTCAGACAACTGCTCTAGCGATTCCTGAATCAGCCGCTCCGAGACAGAATCGAGGGCGCTGGTGGCTTCATCGAGAATCAGAATTTCTGGATCGCGCAAGAGGGCGCGGGCGATGGCTAAGCGCTGCCGTTGTCCTCCAGAAAGCCGAACTCCGCGATCGCCGAGTGGCGTTTCAAACTGCTCTGGCAAATCTAGAATAAACTCCAGCGCGTTAGCTTGCTGAGCAGCTTTCCAAACCATCTCGTCGGTCACGTCGTCTAGTCCATACGCAATGTTGTAGCGTACCGACGCATTGAACACAAACGTATCCTGACTGACGATCGCCATCTTGCGCCGCAGAGATTTGATCGCAAACGATCGCACGTCTACGCCGTCAAACAATACCTGTCCAAGGGTGGGATCATAAAATCGGGGAATCAAGTCTACAAGAGTTGTTTTTCCAGCTCCCGACCCTCCCACAATTGCCGTCATTTTGCCTTTAGGAATGGTCAAGGTCACGTCCTTTAAAACCACTTGACCAGGTGCGTAGCCGAACTCGACAGCAACCAAATCGATCGCCCACTCCAAGCTCGTGTACTCGCGATCGCCATCTTGAAAGTAAGGCTTATTATCCTCGCGTAGCACTTCACTAATATTGGCAAATGCTCCACTATAACTGCTTAATTGAGCGCGATTCCCATTGATTTCGTGCAACGCTGGAACCAAACGGAACAACAGAAACAGAAACGTTAAGAGAGAAGCCGTCTGCAACGTTCCATTCGCAACAAACACCGTAATCGCCAGAATGATCATGCTAATCAAAACAGTCGTCGCTAACCCTTCTGCCATGGGTCGCACGATCGCCCAGCGTCGCGCCGCTTTCATTCCGGTTTTCAAGACGTTAGAACTCGCTTGATAGAAGCGCTTCCGCTCATAGTCCTGGGTGGCAAACGCTTGCACGGTGCGAATTCCGTTGACAAACTCCAGCGCGATCGTGGTGAACTTTCCACTAGCCGCCGTGACTGCAAAACTGCTCTCTCGCACTCGTCGGTTGAGTTTTGTTAGCCCAGCAATCACCAGCCCAAATAGCACAACCGATACAATCGTCAACTTCCAGGAGATGGCAAACAGCAAGAAGGTATAGACCAGTAGCGTTAGCCCTTTGGTGACGATGTATGCCAACAATCCAAAGGCGATTTGAATCTTGCCAATTTCTCCGGTGAGGGTATTGATCAGTTCGCCAGAATGAGTTTGGCCAAAGTAGCTGAGGTTTACCGCTTGCAGACGCTCAAACGTTTGCTTGCGCAAGCGATCGATCAGCTTTTGCTGGGATAGTTCAGTATAAATTTGGGTTAAGTAGTTAAACGCCGCTCGAATCCAGGTTGCAGATAGAATCAGAGCAGAAATTCGGTAAAGCTGCTCGGTTTTAGAGCGATCAATGCCAAGAATCTGCACATCGAACCAATCAATTCCCGTCTCGAACGGGAGAGCGGATGGGTCTCCCACCAGACTTTGCAAAAACGCTAGCAGTAATCCGAATCCAAATCCTTCAAACGCGGCTGACGCCAATGCAAAGGTAACTGCTGCGGTGACCACCCAGGGGAAGTGTTTAAACTCTCGTAGAATTAGGCGATTTTCTCGCCAAACGCTAGTTGATTTCAACACACTCCTCATCACATTGGGAAGCTTCGATCGCATGAACAGGCATACCTCTTAATTATTAGCTCTTAGGGTCAACGGGCAATCTGAGAATAAGAATATACGCGACTAGATCATTCCTAATATAGGCGCATTGACAGCCACCGTGCGTCCATCACTTAGCGTACTAAACTTAGTAGGCTCCGAATCCAGATAACACCTTAGGAACTGTCCGCAGCAGAATTTTCAAATCTCCGCTAAATGACCAGTTGCGAAGATACTCCAGATCTCGACGGTTGACGCTATCGAGATCGAGCAGCGTTGATCGAGCTTCGACTTGCCAAGCCCCTGTAATTCCGGGAAGTGCATTGAGCCGCGATCGCATGTCTGGGCGAATCCGAACGGCATCGTAAAGGGCCCAAGGGCGAGGTCCGACCAAGCTCATTTCGCCGCGCAACACGTTGAACAACTGAGGCAGTTCGTCTAGGCTATAACGGCGCAGCCACCGACCTAAGGGCGTGATGCGCGGATCGTCTTCGCGTTTGTGCAAGCAATTTTTGGCTTGACCTGCCATGACTTGGTGATGATGCTGTTCAGCGTTCACAGCCATTGTACGGAACTTCATCACCCGAAACAGTTTGCCTCGCTGCCCCACGCGCCACTGCTGAAAGAAAAGAGGACCTGGCGTATAAAGGCGCATCAGAACAATAATGGTCAGAATCACGGGACTGAGCAGGATTACCATCAAGGCAGCTATGCCCCAATCCAGCAGTCGCTTCAGCCACCAAAGATGATTAGACTGAGGAAGCTGTGCGGCTGTCGGGAGACGCAGATGAATCGCCTTGTTCGCCGCCTCGCACGCATCTGCCCACACCCGGATGTCTGCTTCGTCCAAGCTGGAGTCCACGCGTACTAACCGCACGGGTGAACGCTTCAAACGCTCAGCAATTTGAAATGGGTCTGAAGACACGGAAAGACAGCATAGCGGGTGGAGCTGCTTCGCAGTTTCCCCTTGAGGAAACCGCAACACCAGTAGCTGCTTTTGCCGCCAGTAGAGAACATATGCAGATGAATGAGGACTTCGCCGCCTCTCACGAGGAAATCGGTCTTCCTGCACGACACGAGGATTGAAAGAAGTTGTCATGGGTATTCGACTGTAAATCACTAAATAGAGCCAAGCGTGCGAACTAAAACTAAGCCAACTACGCTAGAAATTTGATGATTTCCTCTACATAATTTTGTCCCAACACTTAGGTGATCACTTTAGGTGATTGTTAGAGCCGTTTAACCATCATTTGAATAACATTTGAATCATCGAATAACCTTGAGTAACTCTAATATAGAGGGTCAATCAGGAAAGGACTCTTCAGAAAGTTAGATTCATTAATTTAAGTTTAAGTCTAGCCGTTTCAATTTCAAAATGAGTCCTTTGTCTGAAATCTGAGTAGTAATAATTGCACCCTATATAGATAGTTGTCCAAATCATCACTTAGTGGGATAGGTATGAAAAATTGCTTTGCTTTCAAGAGCGGATAGTCGAGAACTAGGAGCGCCTTGGGGAGCGGAATTTCAACCTAGTCAGCACTTTAGAAGTATTAATCCAGATCTGTGGTTACTCATATTCATAACTTCTAAGCTATTAATTTATCTGATTAGTGAGAAAACAGATTGTTTCAGTACTAAGATACGAACAATCTGCGTGTACTTTAAAGCACAAAGGCGGAGTTAAAAAGCGATTCTGACGACTTAATTAAACTGTTCAAGGTTAAAAAAAACAGCTATTTTTGCATAGGCGACAATAACCATATTCACGTCTTGACATCTATCTGAATACGGATATGCTTTAATAATTCAAATGACGGACTTAAAATAATTTGTGTAGAACAACCGCGCGATCGCACTTCACAGATTTCTCTTAGAGCGATCGCGCAGATTAGAAAGAGCTAGCGAGAGTGACGATCAGGCAATGCGATCGTAGTAATAATTGCTAGGGTTACTTGCTCCATTGGCTACAATCCCCAGCAGATTTAAACGGCTCAGCGTATTTGCTGCTTCTGTGACCTCGTGACGAGTCACACGACCCATTCGACCTACCAACAGTGCCCCATCACAGAACGATGCTGCCAAAATTGCATCCACAATCCCCAAAGTTGGTGGCGCGTCTACAATCACCAAGTCATAGCTCTGCTCAAACATGCTCATCAAGTCGCGCATCCGTTTTGAGCTGAGCAGTTTGACAGAATCCGTCGGAGTTGGGCCAGCTGTGAGTACCGATATGGGCAGGTCACTATAAGTATTGGCATTTTGTACCGCGTTTGTGCCTAAGAAGCGATCGCTCATCAGGAGGGTCGAAAGTCCTTGCTCGTTGGGCAAATCTAACTGTTTGTGGAGTCCCGGACGACGCAGATCCGCGTCGATCAGCAGCACTCGTTGATGCAGCCGCGCAGCGCTAATCGCTAGTCCTAGTGCCACCGTTGATTTTCCTTCTCCTGCCAAGGCAGACGTAATCACCAACGAATTGATCGGTGCACCGTCCGTGATTAGTTGCAGGTTTTTGTAAATCAAATCTAACGATTCTCGGAACGGTGCCCAGTGCAAGACCTGCATCGTGGATGGGTCGAGTACGTCCGATTGTCGGAACGATAGACTACGAGATCCTAACGTTACTTCGGGTAATGGCAGTTCTGGAACCAGCCCCAGCAGAGGTACAGGTAGCTGTTTGGTGAGATCTTCTGAGGTGCGGACTGAATCATCGGATGATTCGCGCATCAGCGCGGCAGCGCCGCCTAGCATTAAGCCCAATACGCCTCCTGCTAACAGGTTTTTCAGCCAGCTAGGACCCACTTTCTTGCCCAACTTCGGCTGCTCTAAAGTCTGCCAGTCATAGGCTCCACGAGCGATTTCTAACCCAAGCTCTTGCTTTGCCTTGAGTAACTGCTCTAGCGTTTCACGGTTAATTTTGACGTTTGGCTGTAAACGATTGAACTCTGCTAGCAGTGCTGGAAAGCGTTGGAGTTCGCCCTTGAGTTGAGCTTGGTTGACCGCCAAGGTGCGATCGCGAGCTTGAGCGGCAAGAAAGCTCACCTGAGCTTCGACTAATCCGCTCGCAAACTTGAGGTCGTTTTCTCCCAATTGCCCAATTGAGACTAGGTTTCCGCCAGCCGATGCCAGTGCCCCGGCATCTGCCCCTAACACTCGCTGCGCTTCTTGTCGAAGCAGCACAGCTTGCTGCTGACGCTGCTCTAGCAAGGTTTGAACAAAGGGCGTTTTCTCCGTAAAGCGCAGTTTTTGCTGCACCAATGCGACTTCGGTTTTCTGAATCTCATTCAGTAGGGCCTGATAGCGAGACGATTGACTTAACCGAGCCGCGATCGAGGCTTGACGCGGATCACGATTCAGTTGGCTCTGCAACGCTAAATACTGCGTTCGAGCCGACGCTAGGGCTGCTTGGTTGGTTTGCTGATCTTTCTGTAATGCAGCTAGCGACTCGATCAATGATTTCGACTGAAGTTCTGGATCAATGAGATCTTGCGACTTCCGAAATCGCTCCAAGGCAGATTCTGCCTGACTCACTCGCGTTTCAGCCTGCGGAATTTGCTCGTTGATAAAGGCCAATCCACGGGTCAAGCGCTGCTTTTGTTGAGACACGTTGTACTGCTCATACACCGTTTGTAGTGCCATTAAGACATCCCGCGTCTTGGCACGATTGTTATCGGTGTACGTTACTTGAAAAATACTAGTGTTGACCTTCTCGTTGCCCTTCTGCTCTTGAATCGTGGAGACGGCTAGCTTCTTCTGGAGTTTCTCAACGGTTAAATCTGAGTAGCGGGGTTTGAGACTGTCGATCGCGCGTTGCAGCAGTTGAGCGCTTCGCATGACGTTTAGCTGTGTAGCATTGTCAATCTCAACGTTGGGGTCAGCGTAAGAAAAACTTGGGTTCTCCGGCGATGCTTGTCGAGTGCGATAGTTAGAGTCCACCATCAGTTGCATGGTGCTGCGGTAGGTCGGTCTCATTACGAGCGTCACGCCTGCGGTTGCTGCTAACGTGGCAATCAGAATTCCTAGCACCCAGTTCCGTCGCCGCACCAGCACATTTAGCAGATGACCGTAGCCAGGTTCGGTCTCCACCTGCTGAGGCGGGGATGGATTTCCGTTATAGAACGTTAAATTACTCTGAGCCACGTTGGTTACTCCCTAGACTGAATGACGAAAACAGGACAATTACACCTTGATCCATATCACTTGACCGATATCACTCCAGTTACCCGGTGCTACATACCTCCCCAATGACGCGATCGACCGACTGAAAAAAGACTTCTTCAGAGAAGTGGCTGAGTGCGTGATTCCGAATGGTTTGGTAGTCCCAGTTAATAGTGCAAGCCTGTAAAAGCGCCCGATAGAGGGCGTGAGGGGTTTGCGATTTGAAGAAGACCCCGGTTTTGCCAGGAACTTGAGTATCTAGCACACCGCCTTCACCAAAGGCGATCACGGGCGTTCCGCTTGCGTTTGCCTCAATCGGCACTAACCCGTAATCTTCTAAAGCGGTCACGATCACAGAGCGAGACTTTGCGAGCAGCCACTTGCGATCGCTATCGCTCACATGTCCTAGAAACTGCACGTTCTTCATGGCTCGTGCTTGCAGGGCTTCCCGCTCAGGGCCGTCGCCTGTTATCAGCAGCGACCAGCCCAACCAGTTGAACGCTTCAACAATCACATCAATACGCTTGTAGCTCAGCAGCCGCGCTGACGCCAGATAAAAATCTTCCTTCTGGTCTGAGAAGGTGAACTGCTGACTATCGATCGGGTAGTTGATGACGATCGCTGGGCGCTTGTAGATTCGCTCAATCCGTCGGGCAACCGTGCTGGAGTTTGCGACATACAAATCGGGGCCTTGAGCATGGGCAAAATCCGCCTTTCGCATCAACCGAAAGATGCTTTCTAGAAGCGGATAAAAGCGACGGTAGGCACTGTATTCTCGCAAATACGTCTTGGTGTCCCACAGAAACCGTGTCACATTATGGCAGAAACAAATGTGCTTGGCGTCTGGGCGCTTTCTCACTGCCTTCGCAAAACTAGTCGTGCTGCTAATGATCAAATCGTAGTCTCGCAAATCCAAGGAACGAAAAGCGGAGTAATAGAAAGGAGCAAGCAGTTTGAAATACTGGGGTGCATGGGGGAGTCGCTGCAAATAGGTCGTGTGAACGACGCGATTGCCTAAATCAACCGATGACTGAGGATCATAAAGGGATGTAAAAACATCTGCATCAGGATAACGCTTGCAAAGTAGCTCGAACACTCGCTCTGCGCCACCTTTTTGTGTTAGGTAGTCATGGACTAAGGCTACTTTCATGACTGATGCAACAAGTAGAAGGGCTTCACCACAAGATCCGGATTTAGCAGAGCGGCTACTGTGCTAAGTCTCAGGCCCATCTTGAGCAGCGTTGCCCAAGCGTTGGATGAAAACCAGTTTGCTAACCCCAATTTGCTAACCCCAAGCGGTTGAAAACTACAAAAACACCCTGTAAATGCTAGTCAGCGTGTTATTACATGAATAACAGCAGCATCCTAGAACCTATCTACCGTAAAACTCTACAGAGTTATGAAGTCAGAGTTGATAGAGTCCAGCAAATTCATAAGAAGATTAAGGGCTGGGAAGACAGGCTTTCGGATTAGATCGTCACTTGGCTCTAATGACTATCAAAGAAGAACTGTAATTTTCTAACTGATGGGTGAGCATCTTCCAATTGGCAGATCTCTCTAGAGAAGGAGAACATGCCATGAGTCACAATATGAAGGATACGTGCATAAAGACCTAGTTCGCTATTCTACATATGGGAGTTGGACTCACTGTTAATGCGCGCGTCTAAGGAAATCGCAGGAGCAAGAGGTGTAATACAGTAGGCTCCGCTAGTAGCTCTCTTTAATGCTTGAGGAATTTGAACGCGACAAAGCAACTACTCATAAGCTTCAGCGAATTGGCACTTCATTTGCCGAACTTAAGTTGAACAAGTAGTAAAGAAAAGCGATAATTCAGAAATTTTAATAAGTATATTTACAGGGGTCTTGTTTCAACTAGTTCGGAGCTAGATGTTTAGGTAGTAGCGCTGATGAGTAAATCTGTTTAACCTTGAGCCGGCCATGACTGATCCAAATCTTTCGGCTCCATCTCCTCATACTTCTCAAACGGCTGGTGAATCCAAGGATTATCTGGCAAATACTCGACATAATAGTCGGGTTTGATGATGGAGCATTGCTTATACCACAGCACTGCTGTCTTAACTTCCTCAACGTAAACACCATATTGATGCTTGAGCCAAGGAATCGTCTTTTGCAACGTCACGCCCGAATCGACGAGATCATCGACGAGCAAGACCCGCGCTCCTAAATTTAGCGTTGTCATTGACAGTTCGCGCGAAAACACCAGCGCACTCCGCCCACGGCTGCCACCCCGATACGATGAGGTCGATAAGATCGCCAACGGCACACCGTAAATCCGTGCCAACACGTCTCCAACTCGTAGCCCTCCCTTAGCCAAACAGACAATTTGATCAAACTCCCAGCCAGAACGGTAGATCTGAGCCGCAAGTTTCTCAATGGTTTCGTGGTAATCAGACCAACTAACGAAAAGTTCGGGCATTGTGACAGCTAAAGATAAATAAGATTTAGAACGAACTGCGTGATCAGAAACAAAACTGAGGAAGATAATACAACTGATAACCCGGTTTCTACGACTCCTGTTATGAATAATTCTGCCGATCAACCCGGTGCAAAGAGCGAAAAATTAAGCTTTAGTACAAAATTGGCGTATGGCGCAGGGGATTTGGGCCCTGCCATTACAGCAAATATTTTAGGGGTCTTTCTACTGATCTTCTTCACGAATGTTGCCAACCTCAAACCTGGCATTGCAGGTAGCATTCTACTGATCAGCAAGATCTGGGATGCGATCAACGATCCGATCGTGGGCATGATGAGCGATCGCACTCGCAGCAGATGGGGGCGTCGCCATCCGTGGATGCTGTTTGGGGCAATTCCATTCGGTATTTTCTTTTTCTTGCAGTGGATTGTCCCTGATCTCGATCAGTGGGGATTGTTCTGGTACTACGTGGCAATCTCGATTATTTTCAATAGCTTCTATACGGCGGTCAACCTGCCATATACCGCTCTAACTCCTGAACTCACGCAAGATTACGATGAGCGCACCAGTCTTAATAGCTATCGCTTCGCTTTCTCTATTGGCGGCAGCATTCTCTCTCTTGTATTAGCACTCGTGATCTTTGGTGCATTTAAGAACGATCCGATCAAGCAGTATTGGATGCTCGGTGCAGTTTGTGCGGTTATCTCTGTATTGCCGTTGTATTGGTGTGTGTGGGGAACGCGCAAACGGGTTCGGGAAACAGAGCAGCAACGCCAAGCGGTGGCGACTGAGGAATCTTTGCCTTATCTTGAGCAACTCAAAATTGCGTTTTCTAACAAACCATTCTTGTACGTTATTGGAATCTACCTCTGCTCTTGGCTTGCGGTTCAGAATACGGTTTCGGTGATTCCGTATTTTGTCAAAAACTGGATGGGCTTGAATGACGCTGATTTTACCCAGGTGGTGATTGCTGTTCAGGTGACGGCATTAATTATGCTGTTTGTCTGGAGCGCAGTCAGCAAACGAGTTGGTAAGAAGGCTGTCTACTTCATGGGAATGACGGTCTGGATTATTGCTGAGATTGGGCTATTTACGTTGCAGCCCGGACAGATTGGCTGGATGTATGCCTTAGCTGTGTTGGCAGGCTTTGGAGTCTCGACTGCATATTTAGTTCCGTGGTCGATGATCCCAGATGTGATTGAGCTAGATGAATTGCAAACTGGACAGCGGCGCGAAGGAGTGTTTTACGGGTTTATGGTGCTGTTGCAGAAGGTGGCTCTGGCGCTTGGTCTGTTTATTGTGGGTTGGGTGCTACAACAGTCTGGATTTATTGAAAGTGGTGGTGGGCAACCTGCGCCGATTCAGCCTGCGTCGGCACTTTGGGCAATTCGGGTGTTGGTGGGTCCGGCTCCGTTGGTGGTGCTGCTGATTGGCTTGGTCTTGGCATATCTCTACCCAATTACGAAAGAAATTCATGCAGAGATTTTGCTTAAGCTTCAGGAGCGCAAACAGGAAAGGAGTGAAGGACACCTTTGATAACGCTTTGCAGTTCGGTATTGATCAGGTTTTGATATCGCGATCGCGGCTCACTGCAATCGCGGCTCATGCTTAGTAAACGGGTGGGTAAGGTCTGCGATCGTGTCACGGTTTTCTCGCTTCTAACTGCGATCGTGATTTCTATTGTGAGTCCTAATTTTTTGCTTGCCGTCTTAGCTAATCGTCATTTGTTGACAGACTGAGATTCGCTAATTTCATTTCCGAAATAGAGCTATGAGTAATTCATCGTGACTTAAGGCAACGTGTTCTGCTACATCTTTTTTGAGAATTGTAGCAAGTGTCCCAACTTTAAGAGCATCGTGGTTTGGAACAGTAATATGATGTTCACCGTTAAAACTGGTGGATAATCGCAAGTGGCTTCCGGTTTGATGATTGATTGTGTGATCAAATCTTTCTAGAAGTTTCGCCAGTTCTTTTCCAGAAAGATCTCGCGGGAGCTTCATGAGGCAATGACCTCATCTCGAATAAAGTGGAGACGGATCAATTTTGGGCGTGTTTGCTCGTTGGGGAAATGGCATCTGACGGCATCTCGAATTTCTTCTCGCAGGCGATCGAGATCATCTGCTTCTGTAAAAATGGATTCTCCTAGGGCACGGGCGATGTAGCCACCTTCGGGTGCATCTTCAATTAGAAATACAACTTCGCTCATGGTTTAAGCTCAAAATCGCAACTACTCTAATCATCGCGCATGGTTAGCATCCGAGACTCGATCGCATTCCACACCTGCGGCGACACACGCCCAGCATCTCTGCACTGCACTATTAATTCATTGGCATAAAGGTAATCTCTTAGAGAGAAGACCTCGCGCTGAGGCAAATCAACCCATTCTGGTGCTAAGCAAAGATAGTTGCACCAACTCTGCAAAATGATTTCAGTGATTTCTGAATATTCTTCAATAGATTTTTGTTTAGTAAATCTATCGTCCGGAATTATATCCTTCAAAATTCTTAGCTGTTCAAATAAAATTGAACTATCTGATTTGCGAAAGACCTTCGCTTTTTCAATTTCTTCAGCAAGCATATAAACAGTTTCAAGAAGTGCTTGAAAGGAGGTTTCACTAGTAGAAGTAGGAACAACAGAACGATAAATAATAAAATGCCCAGCTAATTCGTCTACAAACTTGAAAAGACGACCTAGCTTTCGAGAACTATCAAGTGCAGATACTAACTTAAGAGCAAGATTTTGATGATAAGTTTTATCATGTGAAAGAGCAATGAAAATAGCTACAGCACGGTTAGAAGCAGAATTGTAGTTATCTTCAGAATCAGCTGCGATTAAACTTGACCCAAGTACTAGACCATATAGATTTTCTGAACCCACTAACTTCCTAGTTTCACGTGCCATAAGCACTAGCAATTGATCTGCACTTCTCAGCGAACCTGAAACGAGCAGAAAAACTTCTCGCCAAGAGCGAGAAGTCAAATGTTGTTTTACAAGTTCTTCCAGTAATCCTTCTTCCACAATGTATTGTGCCGTGAGATACTCCTGAAAAGTCAAATGCGAGAACGAGTACTGATTTCTCGCCCGCTCTACTAAAATGCCTTGCTGAATTTGAATCGCCTTCAGAACGGCTTCTGCATCGAGATGCTTTGGTGCATTCAGAGTGCTTGTGAGAAAGGCTTTGATTTGCTTGGTTAGCTCTTTTTTCGAGAAGAATAGCTGCTGCTCAGACAAGCTTTTATAAGCGATCTCCGACAATAGAATCTGTTCATCTTCTAAACATAAATCGCGATAAATCGGATCGCGATGCACCCGTCGTTCTGTCGCCCAATTCTTCAGCCAGACTTCCAGCGCTTCCCCGTAAAGTGTTGCCCGTCGCTTTGGAAAGGTTAGCGACTCGCTATACACTGCACAAAGCAGCGTTAATAGCAGTGGCGTTTGCCCTAATTCCTTTGCAGCCGCGTACTCTGGGCTTTTTAAGGTCTCCCAACACTGATCCGCCAACTTCGGTTCGCGATGAAACCAGCGATCAATAAACGTTTTAATCTGGCGATCATCAAAATTCGCCATCGTCACATCTTTAAATCGTGGAAATCCCCCTTTGTATGCCGCAATCCGACACGACGTAATAAAGCGATTTTCATCATAGCGATCGACTAGATTTCCAATCTGCACGATCGCTCGATCGACGTGATGCGATGTCACTTCATCCAACCCATCCAGCAAAACGAGCAGCTTTCCTGCCGCTAACATCCGCTGTGTAAACGTTGCCGCTTCGGGAAATCCACACTCTTCAAACTCTGCTGCAATAAATTTCTCAATATCAGTCTGACTCGCATCAAACCGCTTTAGCTCCAAAAGCACTGGGATCACTTCATGGCGATAGCCCGATGTTTCCCACTTTAGCGCTTCGAGTCCGACCTTTTTCAGAAACGTCGATTTGCCAATTCCCGGACTGCCCAACACGACCAACCGAGGAAACTGATTCGCGACTGCAATTCCAGCTTGGCGCGTGGTCTTTTCAAACTGAAAGCCTCGCCCCAGTTCGCGAAACAGGTCTTCTAAATTTTCGTTGCTTTGGAAGTACCGAAGCTCGCGTGGTTCCAAAACCTGCACATCGGTATAGATTTCTTCGAGCCGCAGCGAATCATCCATCCGCAAGCACGCGTATTTCAGCGTGCAATGGCGTTCTTCATAAGTGCGAACATACTTTTCTATTGCGTTTCCAACTTGCTTCTGAAGCTGTTCTGTAATTTTCTCGCCCGATTGCTTCCAAACCGTGTCGATCACTAAACTAGTCAGCTTCTTAATGACTTCTAGCAAGATTGGATCGGGTGTCCACATAACTTGAGCAGCACTGCTGTAGAGGGTTCTCTCCTTTATACAGAACGATCGCGCCTCTTCCCCGACCCTTCAAGAAAATTTCCTCATCATTGCAGTTCCAAGCCCGAAACTCCGAGTTCAGATCTCGACACTCCGCCTTCCAATCTCGGCATTCCAAGCAAAAAGCCCGAAACTCCGCCTTCAACACCTGGAACTCCGCCTTCAAAGCCTGAAACTCCGCCTTCAACACCCGGAACGTCGAGCAAAAAGCCTGAAACTCCGCCTTCAAAGCCTGAAGTTCCGACCTCAGAACTTGGAACTCCGAGCAAAAAGCCCGAAACTCCGAGGTAGAAACGCATTGCTCTAACCATTGACTCTGCAAACTCTAACCCTTTACAGAGAACGCCACCCTAATTACTGCACTAGAGTTGTAACAAAACTATACAAATACAACTTTTTTGCCATGATCCCCAATTTATTACAAGCAACTAATGACTACTGGCGCAAGCTAAACGAGCTAGAAGCCGCTTACCAGCGAGGCGAAGTGTCGCTCGAAGAAGTAGATGCCAAAGTCGCCGTGTTAATCGCAGATCTCAACCAAGAGCGTCGAGAGTCTCTAGCGTTTGTCTTCAATGGGTTAAATTCTCTTTGGAACCAGCAGAAAGAAGTCGTCATTGGGCTGGGCCTAATCGGAATGCTCACCTATACCTGGATTGTGGTTAGTTAACGTAACCTCCATTTAGTTGAAAACAACCGCCTCACCCACTCATCCTTGGATAGATGACCTGACACAACCTAAATAACTACTCTGCGAATTACCGCGCATTGGTTGTAATTGTCCAGATTTGGACAGCTTTCAGAAATCTGGAGATTGCAAAATGGACTGGAAGGATGGTCGTCGGAGTACGAATGTTGAGGACAGACGGGGCAGAGGAGTCTCTGGCCCAGTGGTCGGGGGCGGCATCGGAACCATTGTTTTAGCGATCGTGGTCACCCTCTTAGGCGGCGATCCCAGTGTAATTCTCAACCAAGCCTCTAACGATCAAGCCCCTAGAGCACCCCAAACTCAGTATCCGCAGACCGGACAACCTCCAGCCAATGACCAAATGGCTGAGTTTGTTTCCGTCGTTTTAGCAGACACCGAAGACACTTGGAGCGAGATTTTTCGGCAGAATGGCAGCACATACCGAAAGCCAAAATTAGTCTTATTTTCAAGTGCAGTTGAATCTGCCTGCGGATCTGCCCGCTCTGCTATGGGCCCGTTCTACTGTCCGGCAGATCAGAAAGTTTACATTGATCTAAGTTTCTACCGCGATCTCCAAACCAAATACCAAGCACCCGGAGACTTTGCTCAAGCGTATGTCATTGCCCATGAGGTTGGGCATCATGTCCAAAATTTATTGGGCACATCAGACAAGGTGCAACGGCTGCAAAAGCAGGTCAGCAAAACAGAAGCCAATCAGCTTTCAGTAATGCTGGAATTGCAGGCAGACTGTTATGCAGGCGTTTGGGGGAATCGCGCCCAGCGATCGCGGCAAATTCTAGAGCAAGGTGACATTGAAGAAGCATTGGGTGCGGCAAGCGCGATTGGCGACGATCGGCTGCAAGAGCAAGCGAGGGGACGCGTCGTTCCAGAATCCTTTACTCATGGTAGTTCTGCTCAACGCACGCGCTGGTTTAAGCGAGGCATTGAGACGGGAGATCCGGAGCAATGCAACACCTTTGCAGCCAACAGCCTCTAAAGCATTGAGCGAGTTATTTATCCTTCAGTTCAATAGCTTCATGAGATTTCGTATCGAGTATTACAAAACACAAGCTATTTCTTAGAAAGTAGTTTACACTTATTTACAGATACGAAAAACAAAAACTAGGTGAATACGTGGCTGACATTGTTGATACTGCCGTTAATGCTGGTTCATTCAGCACCCTAGTTGCCGCAGTCAAGGCTGCCAATTTGGTTGATACGCTCAAAGGCAAAGGTCCTTTTACCGTCTTTGCACCAACGGACGAAGCATTTGCTAAGCTTCCCGAAGGAACAGTAGATGGGTTGCTCAAGGACACGGCAAAACTTAAGCAAATCTTGACCTATCATGTCGTAGAAGGTAAAGTGATGGCGGCTGATGTCGTTAAGCTGAAATCAGCTACTACGGTCCAAGGTTCAGATGTAAAAATTGATGCTTCCAGTGGTGTCAAAGTGAATGAGTCTACCGTCACAACTCCTGATGTTGCGGCTGATAATGGTGTCATTCATATTATCGATACCGTGTTGATTCCTGCATAAGCGCGATCGTCGCACTTAACCTATAGTTTCAGAGGGGCAGCAACTAGCGCTAGTTGCTGCCCCTCTGCTTTTTTATATACCTATATTCTTTAGCTACCTAAGCGCTAGTAGTTGCAGGTTCAATTTGAAGGCTTCCCATATAGACATAGCCAGCGAAACCATCAATGCTGTTCTGATAACTGAACAGTTGCGCTGAGCCGTTCTTGTCGCCTTCTTTTACTTTGTGATAATCAAATTCAAAGATTCGGAATTTCAATTCTTCTACTTCTAGGTAGTAATCATTCTTGTGAGCATGAAGTGTTCCCATTTGTCTATCTAGAGTGTGCATAGTGTTTTGCTTTGTTGTACAAGCTAATTTGTTTATGACGAGCTTCGGTTAGCTAGCTCTGCTTTTCTTAGGTAGAAATCCCAATCGCGACGATCGCACTCAACCAATTAAAAAAAGGCTCAAGCATCCCTGCCCGAGCCTCTTAAAATCAGATTTATAAGTTGGGACAAGATGACGAACAAAGCAGCAAGCCATCTTGTTCAATTCGGGGTTTAAGATCTGACCATCTCAACGTTCAATTGTTGCTTCGCAGAATTATCTGCGTCCACCACCGAAGGAGCCACCGCCACCGCGATCTTCACGGGGCTTTGCTTTGTTAACCTTCAAGTCGCGACCCATCCATTCTGCTCCGTCTAGCGCTTCGATCGCAGCGGTCTCTTCTGCATCTGCACCCATTTCTACAAACCCAAAGCCGCGCATACGGCCTGTTTCGCGATCAGTGGGAAGCTGAACTCGCTTGACCGATCCATACTCTGCAAATATGGACGTTAGACCTGCTTCTGTAACTTCATAAGATAAGTTACCTACATAAATCGACATAAGACTGTCTCCAAAATTAAAGAAGTGTGTGGAGTAAAATCTCGGAGAGAAGTCTGCCGATGAAAAACGCAAAAATCCGTTAATCCCAAAAACAAATGCTGCAACCGATACTCTATTCTCTAGTCTACTCTAACACTTTTGCAAAGCGGAGTGTTGCAAATGGACGAAAAAACTAAAATTAAACCAGGATTAGGCTAATTGCCTCCCAGCCCATCGTATCTTTTAGGGTCTTTCTTTGGCTTTTTGCCATCAGACTGGGCTTTCGGCTTTTTAGATTCCTTGTTGCCTTTCTTCTCTTTTGACATAATCCCTCCTACATTAAGTAAGCATTTCTATATAAATAGACGGCAAGCGGACAGCAGCCAGTCGCGATGCATATTATATCCATGCAAATAGTGTCTGCTGTTGACAGACAAGGTGCATCGCTGAACTGGTTACTCCCGCAGAAACGGCTTTGCTAACTCTTAGCTTGAAGTTCGACTAGCGCATCTCCGCTAAAGCGAATGACACGGGAAAGCGAGTTTCGGGAATGTTCAGTTGTAGAAACTGACAGAGTGACATTGCTCCGACCAGGCTCTAAAATGTGCTTTACCTTACAGACTTGCATCTTGTTGTTGCAGTAAGCAAGAATGCGATCGCCGACCTTAACTTCTAACGCTTGAATTTTCAATGACTGCTGAGCCTCATTAAGGAATTTAGCCTGACTAGATTTAGTTAACGCTGCCTTTTTATAGAGCAGCGGACCAATAGCTGTCTGCGAATGTGCTTTAGCAGGCGCACAGACCCTGACCGCTTTAGCTTGATGGCCCTATATAGGTGGAAAAGAAGCTACTTACTGCAAAGGCCTAACTTCTTAGGAATTGCAATACCTCTGCACTCTATCACAAATTTTTCATTAGCAAAACCCATAGTTTATTGTCAATAGAGATTTATGCTCAAAACAGCGATAAGCGTGGGTTCAAGAAAAGCAGGAGCGACAGAGGTACTACAGTTTATAGAAGCACTACAGTCTATGCGAAGCTAGCAGTAATCTTTTAGTAAGAATCTCGGCTAAGCAGGTTAGAACCGACAGAGAACCGTGTGCGATGACTCATCTCTATGCGATCGATTCTAATGGGATCTGCTTTATGCACTCACGTCAGTAGTGCTTGCCTGTCAATATTGGCTGAATTGAAACGGAGAGGGGGGGATTCGAACCCCCGTTGGGTTTCCCCAAAACGCATTTCGAGTGCGTCACCATGAACCGCTCGGACACCTCTCCAGAGCTATGAGTAAGCGTAACTCATACCCACAGCTATCCATGATACTACAAGAGTGCGGCGTCTGCTTCGCCCGATTCTAAAGTTGTCTTAAACCCTAGCTTTGGCGTCCATTGAATTGCGCCCGTTTGAGCCGTCCGGTAGACCGAGGTTCCAACGCGCTGCAACTGATTGTAGGTTCGAGAACTCACCTGAGCGTAAGCGATCGCGCTTTTTGGCGAGAGTGTCTTCAGCAGCGTTGGCGGTAACGCTTTTCCAGACCACCACAAGATTTGATTGCCTTGCAGATCGACTTCAGAAAGTTCTGTCTGATCGCTAGGAACATCTTTGAGCCACAGCCAACGCTGCTGCCCAATTTGAAACTGAACAATTGTTGGATTAAGGCTGAGCGGACGAACGGCGACCGCACCCAAAGCAATGTTTTCAGTTAGCTGAACATACTGGCTGTGCTGCTTCTCCAGCGATCGCATCGCTTGCGGATTCAAGGCAGGCTGATTTGCATCAGACAAATCATAGAACGCTTTAATCGGTAATGTGTCTAGAAGCGTAGCCCACCCATTGGGATTAGAGGGATTCGCCGCGATCGCCCAATCGATCTGATTTACGCCTTGCTTTTGCAAAAACGGCAGCACCGTCGAACTTGCAGTCGCCGCATCCCCTGTATTAACTAATCCGACTCGTCCTCCATCTTGAATAATCAGGATCGGATCGCGATTCGTTGCGATCGCGCTCACCTGCAATAAATTTGCTCTCGCATAGCCTGCCGGAATAAACACTAAACTAATGCCTACCAAAAGAATCAGCCCCCACCAACGTTGACATCGCGGCTGCAACCAAGGTAAGCAAATCAATCCATATAAGGCTAAGGTCAGCACACTAGAAATGGTTCCAAGGGCAACCGAGTTTCCAGGTAATTTGCAAAAGAAGATGACGATCGCAATCAACCAATGTGTCGGATAGTAGAATAGCCATGCCGCATAGCTGCCAATGGATTCTGATGCTAACGCTAATATCGCGCTGATAAAACCACCAATACTAAGAATAGAAATAAGTGGCGTGACAATCACATTCACTAAAATGCTATACGGCGAAACAATGCCAAAAGCATAGAGCTGTAGAGGTAATGTCCAAATATATGCAGCAATCGGGACAGCGAAGAGAGGTGCGATCGCGCTAGGTAGCCAATCTAACCATTTTGTTAATATCGGAACGGTAACGAGTAAACCTAAAGTTGCGAGAATGCTAAGCTGAAATCCTAGATTCCAGATCCAAGTCGGATAGATAAATAGCAGGATTGTCACACTTAAGAGCAATGAACCAATCGGCTTGACTTGTTTATCGGCTGCAACTCCGATTAAAATCGCAAATCCCATGAAGACGGCTCGAAGCACAGCAGGATGAACTCCTGCAAGTCCGAGAAAGATCATCAGTCCTGCCATCCCGCAAGCCACTTGCACCAGTTTAGGAAACCGCCGAGTCAGAGTTAACACAACGCTCAGAATTAACGACACTTGAAAGCCCGATGCGGCGAGAGCATGACTCAATCCAATCTTGGTAAACGCATCTTTCACATCAAACGGAATGTTGACCACGCGGCCTCCTAGCACCATTGCGCTGAGCAACGCGCCTTCGGGGCTTCCCAATCGATCTGCTTGAGATTTAATAATTCTCTGCTGAACCATCCATAGTCCCCAACCCAGTTTCTGCGTTGGTTCTAGGCGCTCTACGGTTGTTGCCTTAAATCCTGCAAAACTTTCTTCCTGAGCCAGGTATTTCTGAAAATCAAATCCGCCGGGATTCAGAGCCGGTTTAGGTTTGTAGAGCGATCCAGTGAGTGCGATCGCGGCTCCTGGATACAAATCTTTCGCCATGACTGGCGGCATCGTTACGTAAAGTTTGCCGTCCACTTTTTCGTCGGTTGACGCTACTCCACTGACCGCTAACCACACTTGCGATTTTCCACTCCGCGTCAGTCTCGGCAATTCTGCGACCCGACCGTAAACCGTCATTTCTTGTCTCGCGTCAGTGGCGAAACGACTGACATCATGAGCGCTAGGTTGGGGCGATCGCAACGGTAAATAGAAACTCGCTAGCACTCCAATCACGCCTGCAATGAGCCAGATTTTTGCTGGAAAGTATCCTGGTTTAATTCGAGGCACGATAAATGCAGCGATCGTTGCACACCCTAAAACAGCGGCTCCACCCCAGGGAAAGGCAGTTGCCATCAGCCCTAAAATGTAAGCCAAGCACCAGATTGCTACACTTGTCACAGCCATGAATTTCTTCTCTAAATCACAAAAACTGACTTAGAGTACCCCGTCTTTCTAATGGTCTGTCGATTTTGAACTAGGGGATTAAGGACGCTTGCGGCGGCACTTCTCGATAAAGAATGAGGATTGGCTTTCATCTCTCATTCCTCATTCTTTATCGAGACAACGTTTAGATAGATAATCCAAGTCTGATTCCAAAGAAGGCATGAAGCAGTAGAACACCCATTGCAGCGCTACCTAAATAAGCATGGAACATCCGTAAACTGGGTTTGTTTCCACCGAAATTAGTGAAGGCAATAATGCCATTTAGAAACAAGAAGCCTAGCGCAATGTTTGCTGTCCAAAAATGCGGACTCTCTAAAATTGGCTTTTGCTGCATCACCAATGACAATACGCCTCCGGTATACCCTAAAGCTAGAAACAGTGTCATTGCGGGCGCAATTTTACGATGCTCAAGCCGACTTTTAGCAGCAACTTCTTTATCGCTCGATAATCGACCGCGCCATCCTGTCCACGCCACAAAGCTTCCCATAACGAGAACTACGATCGCCATCATGGCAGGGTGTCCCCAATGCACAATCGGCTCTGGAATATTGAAGCTGCGAAACCACGCCGCGATCGACTCTAGAGTTTGACTCAAACTAGACGACATCGTATTCTCCTCAATTCATGCTTCTAATAATTTTTAAGATTCTACGTGAAGTTCATACAGAGCTGTCTATTCTCACTGTAAAAATAAGAACAATCACTCAAGCCTCTTCCTTAATTCATATATCAAGTAGGTATGCTGGGCACTGTAAACACGCAGAAATCTAGAGAGGCTTCTAGAAATGGATGAATTAGTAAGTAAAATTGCAGGCTTGGGAGTAGCCGGATTAGTTTTGGTGATTGTGATGGGTTTTACAGGATTTGCTGGGGCTGCTGCATTAACAACAGCACTAGCAGCATTGGGAGGACCATTTGGAATGCTGGGAGGATTAGCCATTCTTGGAATTCTCACTACTCTTTCCAGTGCGATCGCCAAGTATGGTGTTGATGAGATTGCTAAGAGTGTTGTGCAACAGATGCTAAAAGAAGGAAGAACCAGAGCATCCATCATAAAAGAAATCAATGCCTTCCCCTTAATTACTGATGACTTGAGAGCAAAGCTGCGCGACTTTGTACAACATGCATAATAATTACGAAGCAAAGAATGCCTAAAGATGCATTTGGAAGGCTTGTATTTCTTCACTTCTATTTATTTCTTCTGCAATATTTTAGAGCGAGTTACAGTTAAGAACAACTTCATTTCAGATGTCCTTTAAATAAAGATCCACGTGGAGCGCTAGCTTTTTAATGCAAAGCGATCGCAGATCTCGAAATCAATTTACAGACGCAGCCTCACCTTTTAATAGCGGAAATCCTGCTGCTTCACGCTGCTTCAAATAAAGTTGTGCAACTTGTCTTGCCAAATTGCGAACCCTACCAATGTAACGAGCACGTTCTGTTACGGAAATAACGCCTCGTGCATCTAGTAAGTTAAACGTGTGAGAGCATTTCAACACCTGATCATAAGCAGGTAGAACTAATTCTTTCTGCATCAATTGTTGGGCTTCTTGTTCATACAGTTTGAACAACGTAAACAACAATTCTGGATTCGAGGCTTCAAAGTTATAGGTAGAACTTTCAATTTCACCTTGAAGAAACACGTCTCCGTAGGTCAATTTATCGTTCCATTTAATATCAAAAATGGAGTTAACGCCTTGAAGATACATCGTTAGGCGTTCTAGCCCGTAAGTAATCTCGATCGAGACGGGACGGCAATCTAGGCCACCGCACTGCTGGAAGTAGGTAAATTGAGTAACCTCCATGCCATCGAGCCATACCTCCCAACCGACACCCCACGCGCCGACTGCCGCATCTTCCCAGTTATCTTCCACAAATCGAATATCGTGATCTTCAGGATGGATTCCTAATGTTTTCAACGACTCTAAATAGACCTCTTGAATATCATCAGGTGAAGGCTTGATCAGCACTTGATACTGATAGTAATGCTGCACTCGATTCGGGTTTTCTCCATAGCGTCCATCGCCAGGGCGGCGGCAGGGTTCTACATAAGCAACCGACCACGGTTCAGGTCCAATGGCTC
Organism: Myxacorys californica WJT36-NPBG1; assembly: GCA_019359315.1. Taxonomy (GTDB): domain Bacteria; phylum Cyanobacteriota; class Cyanobacteriia; order Leptolyngbyales; family Leptolyngbyaceae; genus Myxacorys; species Myxacorys californica. The sequence continues at coordinate 26,894 of JAHHHO010000023.1, read as the reverse complement.
TTAAAAATGTGTGCGGGCTCTTGGTTCCTGCCCCTTTTTCCGTGTCGTAGGGTTGAACAATGAGACACCCGCGATCGCTCCAAAATTGATGCAACGTAGCAATAACCGACTGAAAATTCATACTCTTCTCATTCTCCTGCTTTTAACACTTGCTCTGCGGTCAGGTGCAGATCGTCAAAGTTGGGAGAGACGATACGATCGTTGCCTCGAAACTGCGTCACCTGATACTCACTGTTGTCTAGTTCACAGACCGATATTACCTCGATTTCAGGATCAACAATCCAGTACTCAGGAACTGCGATCGCGGCATACTGCGATCTCTTTGCTACATAATCACGGTCACGCTGCAACTCGCCTGGACTTACCACTTCAACAACCAACTCGCCTGGACTTACCACTTCAACAACCAAGATAGGAGGAGCCATCGAAAGCCGAATCGTGTTGCGACGTTGCAATTGGGGCACATGCTCTTCTCGAAGAATCGTCAAATCAGGATATCGGTTGCGGGGTTCGCCTCGAACTTCAAGTTCTAGCCCATGCGGTCTAACTCTAATATGTCCGACGATCGCAGCGAACTGTAGCAGTAGAAAGACAGCAATTTCTGTATTTTGTCCTGACTCTGGGGGCACTTCGATTAATTCTCCGTTAAACAGTTCGTATAGTGCATCTGTGCCATCGTCATAAGTCAGATAGTCGTCAAAGCTTAGAAAACGCTGTTTGGCTTGAGTCATCGCAATTGCAAATAGCAGGGTTGCTCTGAGCCAGGACTATCTTCGATACAATGAAGTGTCCTAGCACGATTGAGACATTTACATGCTACCGCGAGAAGACCTGCTTAAAGGTATAGAAAATCGAGACACTGTGGCGCGAGTGATCGACCAGGCCGAACAGGCGATTAAAACGTGGGAGGTTGTTCAAAGCGATTTTCTATCGCCCCCTGAATTCGCCGAGGTGCAGCAGGCCTTTAGTCGATTGACCGAGGTGCAGTTGATTGGATGGGGCGGCTATCCGCAAGCAGAACGAAAGCGTCTTGCGATCGCCCGTCCTGACCTTCCTCTAGAAACCGATCAAGTTGAGCTTGCTGCCCTTGAAATTGCCGGAAATTTCCTCTTTGATCCCGCCTCTCATCGAGACTTCTTAGGCGCACTGCTCGGAACAGGACTAGTGCGGGAGAAAGTGGGTGACATTGTGGTACTAGGAGAACGTGGGGCACAAGCGATCGTCGTTCCAGAACTAGTGGATTTCTTACAATCTAGTTTGCAGCAAGTGCGATCGGTTCCGGTGAAAACACAAGCAATTTCGCTCAGCGAACTGAAGATTCGGGAGCCGAAGAAGAAAGAACTAACGACCGTGGAAGCGTCGATGAGACTCGATGCGATCGCGTCTGCTGGCTTTGGCATGTCGCGTAGCAAAATGGCGGATCTCATTAACAGCGGCGATGTGCGTGTGAACTGGAAAGATACCACCTCTTCTAGTCACATCGTTAAGGCCGGAGATCTGATCGCGATTCGGGGTAAGGGTCGAGTCGAAGTTGGAGATGTGATGGTGACGAAGAAGGACCGATACCGCGTTCAACTGACGCGATTTGTTTAAGGTCTCGATTTGTTTGAGGATAAGAATCGGCCCTCATCCCTAACCCCTTCTCCCACGTTTAGGGAAGGGGCTGGAACTGAGGGGCAAAGAAATTTGCAAGAAGTTTAATCAGTCTTGGCTCACTCAAACCCGATGAACCGTTACTGTATCCTTCGCGATTTCTACAGGGCGTTCTGCTGCGATCGCATCGAAAGTAACCTCAGCGTGATGGGGCGTCAGGTCAAATTCATGCCACTGAGCGCGCCACTTGAGGCGGAACTTGAGACGAGTCCAGTTAGACGGCAGATTAGGACAGGCGATTGGACCAAACTCCGTCAACCGAATGCCACCAAAGCCGAAAATTACAGTCTGCCAAACTCCACCCGCGGACGCCGCATGAATTCCTTCTGCCGCATTGAGTCGCACATCTTCCAAATCAACAAGGGCAGCCCGCAGGAAGTGACTGTAGGCATCTTCAGGTTGATTGAGGTCACACGCTAGAATCGCTTGAACGGCTGGACCCAAAGACGAACCATATTTGAGATCGGTACGGGGTGTGTAGTAATCCCAATTTGCTTGCAGTGTCTTTTGGTCAAACTGTTGCCTTAGCAAATAGATCAGCATCAGCACATCGGGTTGTTTGAGAATCTGTCGCTGATTGGTTGGCTCGATGCCCAGCAGAGCTTGCATCGAAGTCGTTCGGGGTTCGTAATCGGCGAAATTGATATCTTCTAAATCAAAGAATCCATCGAATTGCTCAATCAACCCCGTCTCGCGATCGCGGCGCATAACCAGCGATTTCGCAACGTCTGACCACTGCTCAAACCGTTCTGGTGTGAGGTTGAGCGACGTTTCTAATCGAACGGCTGCTTCTGGATACGCATGAGACAGCCAATCCCAAAGTTCAAGTGCCGATCGCAAATTCCATTGCACCATGCCGTTTGTAAAGGCGTTGTTATCCACATGCTCATGGTTCTCATCAGGACCAATTACGTCCTTGATCTCATAGGTGCGATCGCTAGCATTCCAGGTTGCGCAACTTCCCCAAAATTTAGCTGTGTCTAGTACCAGTTCTGCACCGCGATCGCGCATCCACTCATCATCGCCTGTTACTTTCCAATACTGCCACGCCGCATAGGCAACATCAGCAGAAATGTGCAGCTCAATATCACCACACCAAATCCGAATCAACTCTCCGTTTTGTCCAGGAACCCAACGGGGTGTGACCTCATCTCCACTGCCTGCGCTCTCCCAAGGAAACAGTGCGCCTTCAAATCCGGCAGCTTGCGCCTTGCAACGTGCCCCCGCCAAATTGTGATAGCGGTAGTTGAGGAGATTACGAGCAATGTGCGGCTGGGTCAGGCTAAAAAATGGAGTAACAAAGATTTCTGTATCCCAGAAGGCATGTCCTCGGTACGCATATCCAGACAGCGTTTTAGCCGGAACACTCACGCGATCGTCGCTTCCAGAGGCGGCAATTAACAACTGAAACAAGTTATATCGCACACTCACCTGAGCCGTCGGATCGCCTTCAATCTCGATATCGCAGTTCTGCCAAGTCATGCCCCAAGCCGCAATATGGGCGGCAAACGTTGTTTGGTAGCGTGCGGTTGTCGCCAATCGGTTTAGAGCCGCTTCTAACGGAGTTTCTGTATCACGCGAGGTGTAGAGCGTAACAGTCTTCTCGATGGTAATCGTTTGGTTTTCTGTAATGGAAACGGTTGTCGTCAGCGTTGGCTGACTAGACTTCCCCTGCATTGGCAAAATTCCATCTTCTGCCAACACCACAATTTTCGCCGTCATGCCTAGCTGAAGCGCCGAATGCATCGTTTCAGACAACAGCCAAATAACGTTGTTGATACTGCCCTGTTGCAGCGTTTTCCAGTGAGGCACTCCTTGCGTTTCTGGCTCTGTCTCAAAGCCAGATTCAATCTCCACATCGCCCGTAAAATTAATCGATGTGACGTGACATCGCAAGGACAGGACATGTGGATCGGCAACACTACAGAACCGCTCAAAGCGAAAATCGAGAATGTGTCCGGCGGGACTTTGCCACCGGAGAGAGCGCATGAGTAATCCGAGTCGCAGATTGAGGCGGCGATCGTAGCTCAAAATGGTTCCTGAATCGAGCCGAAATGCCTCTCCGTTGACCTTAATGGTCAGCGGCAGCCAGTTGGGACAATTGACTATTTCTGTTGTGCAGATGGCAACGTCATCAAACATTCCGTGAACCAGCGTGGCTGCATTTTCGTTGGGGTAGCCTTCTTCAAATGCACCCCGAGTTCCGAGATATCCATTGCCAATTGTAAAGACCGTTTCTTGAGCGTGGAGGCGTTGCGGGTTAAATTCTGTTTCTGAAACTGTCCAACCTGTAGGGTCAAGTGTGTAGGGGTTGATAGGAGCAGCCGAGTCGAAAGCGTTGGACATGACCAAAGATCCTTACAAAGCAGTAGGGTAGCGATTGAGGTGTGACGAATAGAATCACAGTGCGCCGTCAAAATTACTGAATTTTCCTTGAAATTCATCAGCAACCACGATGTAAGTATCCTGTCTTCATCCCTCTATAGATAGAGTCGATCAATGGTTTTAAGAAAAACGGCTACCCATACCAATCGATAGGAAGTGAAACATTTAAAAATATTACGAATAAAACTAAATCTAAGTCGCGGTTGATCGGTAACGTTCTGTCGCAATTAAAGTTGCGAAGTGATGATGATTTATTCATTCGAGAATTGTTACACTAGCGAGAAATTAGCGTAAAAGTAGCGCTCTCTTCGGCTATTTTGCCCATCTTCTTAAACCTGAACTCGTGAGGAGCAATCTCGATGACAGATATTCTAGACGCCCCCCAATCGACTTCATCTCCTCAGCAAGCCGATTTGCCTCAACGATCGCGCTACAAGCCGCAAAACCATCGACGAATTTTGTGCGTCTTCCCCAAATACAGTCGCTCGTTTGGAACCTTTCATCATGCCTACGGATTAAGGGGCGTTCAGGCATTTATGCCGCCTCAAGGTCTCTTAGTGGTGTCCGCTTATCTGCCCGAAGAATGGGACGTGCGGTTTGTCGATGAGAATATTCGAGCGGCGACGCGGGCAGAGTATGCGTGGGCAGACGTTGTGATTGTGAGCGGCATGCATATTCAGCGCCCGCAAATCAATCATATTAATGATCTAGCGCATGAAGCTGGAAAAATAACGGTGGTGGGCGGTCCGTCCGTTTCTGGGTGTCCTGAATATTATCCTGACTTCGATATTTTGCATGTTGGTGAATTGGGAGACGCGAGCGATCGCATGATTGAGTATCTCGATCAGCACTCCGAGCGTCCGACATCGCAAATTCGATTTGAAACCCGCGATCGCTTGCCGCTCACCGAGTTTCCAACTCCGGCCTATCACAAGCTCAATTTAGATCATTATTTTCTAGCCAACGTTCAGTATTCGAGTGGCTGTCCCTACCAGTGTGAATTTTGTGATATTCCAACTTTATACGGTCGCAATCCACGGTTGAAGACGCCTCAACAACTTCTGCGTGAGTTGGATGCCATGCTAGAAGCAGGAAATCCTGGTGCCGTTTATTTTGTCGATGATAACTTCATTGGTAATCGCAAAGCGATTTCAGAACTGTTACCTCATTTGATCGAATGGCAGAAAGCAAATGGTTATCCAGTGCAGTTTGCTTGCGAAGCCACATTGAATTTGGCTCAGAACCCAAAGCTGCTTGAGATGATGCGAGAAGCCTATTTTTGCACCGTGTTCTGCGGTATTGAAACACCTGATCCAGAAGCGTTACGAGCAATCTCTAAATTGCATAATCTCAGTATGCCAATTTTGGATGCGATTAAGATTATAAATAGCTATGGCATGGAGGTTGTATCTGGCATTATTTTAGGATTGGATACCGATACGCCAGAGACGTGCGATCGCATCTTAGACTTCATTCGCTTGTCTCAAATTCCAATGCTCACGATTAATCTCCTCTACGCACTGCCAAAAACGCCGCTTTGGGATCGATTGCAGCAAGAAGGGCGGATTGTGTCTGATCAGGGGCGCGAATCGAATGTCGAGTTTCTCATGCCGTATGAGCAAGTGATGGAAATGTGGCGACGCTGCATCGCGACGGCTTATGCTCCAGACTTTCTCTACGAACGTTTTGCTTATCAGTGTGAGCATACCTACCCCAATCGTATTAAGGTTCCTAACAGCCCTGCTCGCACGTCTCCTGAGAAGGTCCGTAAAGGTCTAACCATGCTGGCGAAAATCTTGTTGCAAGTAGGAGTGTTTGGAAACTATCGGAAAACGTTTTGGGCAATGGCAAAGCCAGCGCTAAAGCAAACGAAAATTGAACAAGTGATTCATGTCGGATTAGTGGCTCATCACTTGATTAAATTTACGCAAGAATGCACAAAAGGCACAGAGTCTGCGTCTTTCTATTCTCAAAAGTTGCGACAGCGTTAGCAACGCTATGAAAAAAAGATGATGAGGACAGACCGCAAAATGGCTTTTCTTAATTTAGCTAAGATTGATGCGATCGGCGACGCTTCAAAGAAACTTTAGGATCGGAATGCTCATCACTGTTATTGCTGTCATTGCCTGAATTACCATGCTGTTAGGAATTGATGTTTCAGATTATCAAGGTCGCGTCGATTGGCAAGCGGTTGCCAAGTCAGGCGTTTCTTTTGGCGTTGCCAAAGCATCAGAAGGACAAACCCTGGTGTCGGAAACCTTTGCCGCAAACTGGGCAGGCATGAAAGCCGCAGGTCTAGTGCGGGGAGCCTATCACTTCTTTCGTCCCCAAACCGATCCGGTCGCTCAAGCCAACACGTTCTTGAGAACTGCGAAAACGGCGCTCGGAGACTTGCCCCCCGTGCTAGACGTAGAAGTGAGCGATGGCGTGGGAGCGCGAGAACTCAACGATCGCATCGCTCAATGGCTACGAGTCGTTGAAACTGCCACAAAGCGCCAAGCTATTATCTATACCTCGTTGGGGTTTTGGGAAAACGCGCTCAATAACTCGGACGCGTTTCGCGGCCATCCTTTGTGGATTGCTCAATACGAGGTTGATCGACCGATACTCCCTGGAAATTGGTCGCAGTGGGTCTTTTGGCAGTATTCTGATTCTGGTCGCATTTCAGGTGTGCAGGGCGGGGTTGATGTGAATCGCTTTAATGGCCCGATCGCTTCATTGCGAGATTTTACCCAAGGCTATCTTTGGTTAGCGCAAGGGAATCGAGGCCCGCTTGTGGTGGCGTTGCAGCAAAAACTAAAACGCAAAGGATTTAATCCTGGTGCGATCGATGGTATTTTTGGCACGGCAACTCGCTCAGCGCTGATTGCCTTTCAACGCTCTGCCAAGCTCAGCCTCACTGGAGTTGCTGACGCACCCACTCAACGAGCGTTAAATAGTTGAGGGAAGGGGAGGGATGAAAAAGCCTTTGATTTCTTTCTCGTACGAGGTGTTACCGTAGGGCACTTCTCATACTTTGGTGATGTATAGCTGTCGCCATTTCCTTCAGGACAAAAGTAGAGGGATGATGCCTTCATTTAAAGTTTCTACCTCTGCTCTCTGTCCTAACCTAGGTGATAACGGCTATAGCAGTCAATGACGACGTATTACTGCTTACAAGTTTTCTTAATGTCAGGATGTGCCTCGGTGTAGTCTTTTAACTTGTCGTAGCCTTCGTTCAGCAAATCGTTTAACCCTTTGATTTTCCCCACGATCGCAGTGCCATCGTCATTTACCCATTTGGCGCGAGTTGAGTACATAGAAAATTTTCCAGCTTTTAGTGCCTCGTACAAACCATCATCGGCTTGGCGTGGATCGGTAGGCTACCACCAACCCGATAATCGTAGGCATGGTCTGGTGCAAGATTCACGGGTTCACCTACAAGCGCTCCTTAAAGTACTGGCGGTAGAGGTCACACAACGGTTCTACAGCGTTGCCCTCAAACCGAACTAATCCCATACTGGCAAGCTTAAACGCCTCTGCTGTTTTAACTCGTACAGGATGGTGAGCCGCCACAATTTGCTTAATTGCCGCCATCAAGGCTGGGTCTTCTTCTAGCTTCAGCAAATGACGGCGCAAATGCTTGGCGTATGCCCATTCTTCGGTCGGCGCAACCTCTAGCAGTTCTGATAACGTAATTTCTTTTCGTGCAATGTGGTAAAGCGCTACCCGCAATAGATAAGGATGCCCACCCACCATTGCAGTCAGTTGATCAATTTCTGTATTCGACCAATTCAAGCCATGTCGCTCAACCAAGGCTTCGACTTGCGCTCGAGTTAAAGGAGGTGGCTCGATCGGTACACCTACATTAAATGCGAATTGGTTGATATCAAGAGGAACATAAACCTCCTTAGAATGAATCATTACTAACCGCAGGTTTTGCCAAACCGGATTAATCTTCGATTCTTCATGCCAATATCGCAACAGTCCAAAAAAATCGGTTGCGATCTGGGGGCGCATGAAGACTTGATAGACTTCATCAAGGCATAACACTAGAGGTTGATTGAGTTCAGGTAATAAGTACAGTTTAAAATAGTCTGTACACTTGTCATTGCTGCTTTGGGCACCTTGCCAGTAATCAGCGACCTGATCGCTCAGCTTCAGTTTTCGAGTGATCCGCGAACAAAACCAGTGCAGAAATTGATCGAGGTCAGAAAGCGGCTGTGCACCTGCCGACCATAAATTGAGCGACGTTGATCGACAGCCTTGATTCGCTGCGTGGTTGAGAATTCTCACCATGAGTGAAGACTTTCCCATTTGCTGGGGTGCTCTAATCCGAATCAATGCACCGGGTTTGTCGATCGTTTCATAGCAGCGTGCTTCAATGGGCGGGCGTTCGATGTAAAACTTGGAATCTAGCGGGATCTGCCCTCCAGGTTCGTTCAAATTAATGAGCACCTCTGACACCGTGACTTCTGAGCTACTTTGCTTTGGCTGCTCGACAGCAACTAATTTGCGAGTTGCAGCGCTTAGTTCATTGCTAGGTGCTGGAGTAGAGTCTGGAATAGATGCGCTAGATTGCGGTATCAATACTGGAGTCAAGTGTTCTGGAATGCTCTCCATTTCAATAGCAATGCAGCCCTGTTGAAATGCTTGTTCAATCGATTCTCCTGCACCTAGAGCATCATAAAAGCCAACGGCAAACTCCAATGCGGCTCTGTCGCCAACCGCTTGATTCATCCCGATCACATAAGGAATATGCTGAGCTATCGCAGTCGCTTGAATTTCTGAATAGCAGGCATTAAGCAGCACACATTCCACTTGCTCAGCTAACTTAAACATCCCTGCCAAAGCTTCAGTACTAACGAGCTTCGCTTGCCCAGCTCCGTCTTCTAATGCCAAGCCACCTTCACCAACCCCATGTCCAGAAAAATGAACAATGTGCGGCTTCACTTCCAATACCGCTCGACGCATATCTCTAGGACGCACTGCCCATCTTTGTACTAAATCATACTGATCTCGTAGCTTAGAAAGCTTTAGCGCCTCATCGATTTCTCGAACTTCTTGATTTAGGTCTAGCGGAGTTGAGTTTCTAGGATTAGCTGCCAGAATCAAGATTCTCTTGGCGTTGTCAGTACTCATTAGGTGCTGCTTAAGAAGAATTGAAGATGAATTTGGTCAAATTATCGAGGCTCTACATCATAATCCGGGATTTTTTCAGCATTTCCACGGTTTTTAATGCCGACTTTGACTAGTAAAAGTCGCTATATTGATCCTTAATCAAAATTTTTCAGAAACCTTAACGTTATTAAGAAAACGCTTACTCAAGTAAAAGGTTTCTTGTTGGCAACAGATAATGTCTCCTTGTTTATCATCATCAACAGCTAAAAATTCTAGAAATATGTAGAAGATCTTTCCGTGACGATCATTGATGCTACATGAGCCGATGATTTGTGAAGTGTGAAGTGGACAAAATTTGTGTAGTTATGGCAAAATTCAGTCCAACTTCAACCGAAGCATACTGCAAGCGTCTCTCTCTTTATATCTCACCGCCGCCCCCTCACTCTCGACGGCTTACCAAATGCTTGTCCCTGGTTGTAGAGCTTCTCGTTTGCCTCGGCTGACTTAAACAAATCTACAACCGGGTTGGGATAGTCAACGCCGAGTCTCACTCCAAACCGATCTTGCTCCACAGAAGCAAGCTTCCACGGCTCATGCACTTTCGCGGTAGGCACATTGGCGAGTTCGGGCAACCAGTGTTTCACATACTCCCCTTGAGGATCGTAATCCTTGGCTTGCTTAATGATATTGAAGAACCGAAATCCACGGGCATCGTTGCCAACTCCAGCAGTGTAGTTCCAGTTGCCCCAATTGCTGCACACGTCATAGTCAATCAGCAGCGACTCAAACCATTCGGCTCCCCATCGCCAGTCAATACCGAGATTTTTAGTCAGAAAACTCGCGACATTTTGCCGTCCCCGATTGGACATGTAGCCCGTGGCCGCAATTTCTCGCATGTTGGCATCGACAAGCGGAAAGCCGGTTTTACCCTCGCGCCAGAGATCGAATCGCGTTTCGTCTTGCTTCCACGCGATCGCTCGACCCTGCATTCCTGACGCCCGAAAAATATGGTTCCCATGCTTAGCGCAGATGAACCGAAAATAATCGCGCCACAGCAGTTCAAAAATCAGCCAATACGTCGAGTCATTGCGAATGCGCTGCGACTCGTACGCCTGCACTTGCCAATAGATATAGCGCGGCGACAAACAGCCTAGTGCTAACCAAGGTGAAAATTTCGAGGAATAGTCTGCGCCGAGCATTCCATTTCGCGTTTCTTTGTAAGTTTTGAGATGCTCTTGCGTCCAAAAATAGTGTTGTAGTCGCGCCAGTCCTTCCGTTTCTCCGCCCTTGAAGGGAAGAACGGCACGCGGATCGACTAGCGGAGGTTCTAAGCCAAAATCTGTTAGGGTCGGTAACTCACCGACTTCAACTTCCGGCAAACCCCCTAGCGTTTGCGGTGCTGGAAAGGTTTCATAAACGGTTGAAGCTTTCTCGACTTGTTTGCGAAAGCTGGTAAACAGTTCAGGAATGTCGCAAATGTCGAAGGGCAAGTCATCCACATAATAGAGCGTGTGTCCCCAAAACCGTTTGGTTTGAACTTCGATCGCGCTCAAGGCCTGCTCCAGCGCAGATTCAACCGCTCGCTCTTCAGACGTGACTTCCCCATAAAAATACACCGCCTGAACTTCCAATGCCTCGGCTAATTCAGAGATCACCTCTTCAGGCAAGCCGCGTCGCAGGATCAGATCGCTGTTCACAGCCCTTAAACTCTTTCGCAAATCGGCCACGCTTTCCAACAAAAACTGCGCTCGATATGCGCCCGTTTTTGGAAATCCGTAGGACGTTGTTCCAAATTGCCTCTCATCAAAACAATAAACAGGAACAATAGCGGCTCCTGTTTCGAGCGCTTTTATCATCGGCTCATGATCTTGAAGCCGCAAGTCATTGCGATACCAAATCAGAATTCGCTGGTCTGCCACGATCGCTTTTATGGTTCAGGTCATCTGCGATCGTAGCGGGTTCTGCTCAAAAGAGTCTCTCTCAACAAAACAAGGAGCGGACGCAACTCCAAATGAACTGCGCCCGCTCCTTATTCTCTAACTTTGACCCCTGCTGACACCTGGGAAAATGGAAACTTCCTGATGCTAAGCGGCGGGGTATGAAAGCACTAAGCCTGCAACCACTCGTGCTACAGAGGGCAGCACCACACTTTGAATGAGATTCAAGACTAAGAACCCTAAAATTGGAGAAAAATCAATTCCACCGAGCGGCGGAATGATCGAGCGAAACAGATTGAGGTAGGGATCGGTCAGTTGACTCAGAAGCGCAAAGGGCTGCTTATACCAGTCGACGTTGGGGAACCAAGTCAGCAAAATTCTAATAATCAGCAGAACGGTATAAATGCTGATAAAGCTATTTAACGTGGTTAGCAATAACGCTAAGGCTTCCATAGTTGCGGTTTCCTTTCAATGTCTAGGGGTGTTTAGCTTTGAACACAGTTTAAGCGATTCTTCTCACAATTGGCGAACCGCTTTAGGAGGTTTCTACGCTTCCGTCTGGGTTGCGCTTTGTGCCAATCGTATTCTCCTCTAGCTCGGTCGGACGACCGTTGACGCTGCCTAGCTGCTGCCGCACGTCGTCAATTGCCGTATTCAACTGCGCGATCTTGTCTTCCAAACTTTGGCGAGCCAGCTCAATATTTTGCTCAGATGAAGCTCTTAGAGAACGCCGTTTGGCTTTTAGAGCTTTGCCCTGAGCGGATTCAGCCCTAAGCAACGGTTCTTCTACCGATTTATCGCCAAGACGTTGGCTGACCAGTACGCCCAATACACCGCCGACAACACCGCCCGCGATCGCGCCTAGAAAGAAGCCACTTGAAAAGTTATCTTGTTGACTCATAGCTGACTCAAGATGCTTTCCTTATATTGTATCGATTGAGGGTCATTCATTACTCTTGCAAAAAAGGATTTTAGCGATAACTGATATCGGATTCGTCCTTTAATGCGCTGTGCCAAAGGTGCGATCGCCGGCGTCTCCCAGGCCTGGCACGATGAATCCGTGATCGTTGAGTCCTTCATCGATCGCGGCGGAATAAATATTCAAACCCGGATACGCAGCACTCAGTTTTTGCAAGGCAGGCGGTGCTGCCACCACACAAACAATTCTTACAAATGTTGGATCAATGCCTCGCTTGACTAATTCTGCCATTGCCATCATGGTCGATCCGCCCGTTGCCAACATCGGTTCAGGAATCAAAACGCGAGTTTGAGGATCAAATTGAGCGGGCAATTTGTTTAAATAGCAACTGGCTTCTAACGTTTCTTCGTTACGAACTAGACCCAAGTGATAGACCGATGCCAATGGTAAGAGAGACTGTGCCCCATCGAGTAAGGCGAGACCTGCCCGCAAGATCGGGACAACAGCGATCGGCGTTTCTGGATTAATAAACGTGGCAGGACAAGGCGCAAGCGGCGTTTCGACCGTTGTATCTAGCGTTGGCAACCATTCCCGTACCGCTTCATAAGTGAGCCACCGACCTAGCTCAGTCATGGCACTCCGAAACAGAGCCGACGGTGTGGACGCATCGCGAGCGACTCCCAACCAGTGCCGAATTAAGGGATGAGGCGGAACGTACACACGTAGTTGGAGGGTCATAGTTGTTCGTAGTCAGCAAGATCTTGTAAGTTCCAAATATAATACTCCTTCTAAACTTTTTCAGGTAACCGTTCGCTAATACTGGCTGAGACAGGTCTTGGGTGAGATTAGGCCTTTTCTACACAGCGTTGCAAATAGCGTCTCTCTTCTTAGCATTAAGACCGTCTACCAAGGCTCGGCTGACAATTGAGAATTTATTGCAGTTGTATTGACAATGATTCGCAGTAAATTTATAGTGTTCTACAGTGTTCTCCTCTCTAGAGGATCGGCTTTAGCCCAACCTACGATATCTTTGGACAAGTTGGGCTATTCTTTATCTTCTAAGAATGCAGAATGTTCTAGGCTATGGTGGTGTCAGCAAGCTGGATTACGAACAGCGGATAAGCGATGAAGAATTAGATACCGCTGCTAAACAACAGCGCGATCGATTAGAAAAAGCAGGCTGCACTGAAATATTTTTTGATATTTAGATTTTTTGATATTTAGCGAGGAACAGATGATGACCGTCCAAATTCGGCGGTTGTTGTCCCGACTGCGGAATCGGAATAAGCAAATCGCGTCTTCAATTGCGTGATCTACTTATTAGTTAGCAATCCACGCGCGGACGAACCATCAGGGTGAAAGAAACTTTTGAGAGGGGTGAGGCTGTAAAGATAAGCTGAGAGAGTTCAGACAGTTAAGACCGAAGCGACCTTGGAGTTACGAACCCGAAAGTTAGCATGGTTCCGGCGATGGATGGCTTAGGCATTGGTGGCTCAATCGAGACCCCGTTTAGGAGACTAGCAAATGTTGGAGCATCGTCGGGTCTGAGCATTTGATCATTCCCCGAACCGGAGTGTGCCATGAATCAGTCCAACCCAGCGTCGAGGGTTAAAGGCAAGTCAAAGGAGCGCCACGTAGATGCTCCTCAATTGGAGAGTTTGAAGCAAATCAATCTCGAGGCTGCTGGCTTAGATGTAGGAGCTAGCGAAATCTACGCCTGTGTTCCCGAGGGGCGCTCCCCATCGTCGTCGGTGCGAGTCTTTTCCAGCTTTACAGCGGACCTCAATGCTTTAGCAGATTGGTTGAGCCAGTGTCAGGTTAAGACAGTGGCAATGGAATCAACTGGGGTGTATTGGATTGCCATCTTCCAAATTCTAGAAGCACGAGGATTTGAAGTGTACTTGGTCAACGCTCAGTACATCAAGAATGTGACGGGAAAAAAGACCGATATTTTAGACTGTCAGTGGATACAGCAATTACTGACTTATGGCTTACTGCACAAGTCGTTTCGACCGGATGACGCGACTTGTGTCTTGCGGTCTTTGGTTCGTCATCGCGACATGCTACTGCGCTATCGTGCTAGCCATGTCCAGCATATTCAGAAAGCACTGCATCAAATGAACCTCAAACTAACCAATGTCCTCAGCGACGTGACCGGAGCGACGGGAATGCGGATCATCCGAGATATTCTGGCAGGAGTGCGTGACCCCCAGCAGTTAGCACAACATCGAGATCATCGTTGCGGCAAAAGTGCCCAAGAGATCGCTAAATCGCTCGAAGGAGATTATCGGCACGAGCATGTCTTTGCCCTCCAACAGTCAGTGGAACTCTACGACATCTACAGCGAAAAGTTGCAAGCCTGCGATGTCGAAATTGAGCAGCAGATGACTCGATTTGCACCTCGGATTGAGATTGAGCAGCATCCTTTACCCCCTGCCACTCGTCCCCGTGCCATTCGCCCCAAAAACGATCCTGTCACTGACCTGCGTCCAGCCCTTTACCAGATGGCTGGAGTTGATTTAACCCAAATTGATGGCTTGAATATTTTGAGTATTCAAGCGATTCTCTCCGAGATTGGTACAGACATGAGCCAGTGGAAGACGGTGAAGCATTTCACGTCATGGTTAGGGTTGAGTCCGCATAACGAGAAAACGGGAGGTAAAATCATTCGCAGCAAAACCAAGAAAACAGATAATCGGGCAAATCATGCATTCCGGCTAGCAGCAGCAACGCTAGGGCGAAGCCAAAGCGCACTTGGGGTCTTTTATCGACGCATGAAAGCTAAGTTAGGGACACCTAAGGCAGTGGTTGCTACAGCCCATAAGTTGCCGCGCATTGTCTATCATCTGCTCAAATACCAAGTGCCCTTCTCGGCACTTCCCCCGGAACAAGAGGATGCTCGCTATCGCGAACGAGCACTTCGCAAGCTGCAACGCAAAGCACTCAAACTGGGAGCTACGCTTGTGGTTAATCCAGCCTCTGATAGTCAGGCTCACGGGCTTGTTTCTTAGGAGCGAAGATCCACGATTAAGATTGCAAAACTACGGCAGCAGATTCCGCAACTCACAGCTTTATGTGTTGCGTTACAGCATTCGACTCAGTGTTTTCATCATTTGCTCCTTAATTTCACACGTTTGGTCTTTGATTTCAGTCATTGATCCTGTGTTCTCAACTATCTGAAGGATCACAACACTTCTATTTATTGAAATTATTCAATCACAAACTCGAATTCTGTCTTCACCGCGCAACGTGCAGCCGCAGCAAACTCAGCATCCTCTCGAACGGCTTTCTCCAGCTCATCTTTTGCATCCTTCGCTGGTAGTCCTAAAGATGTAAGGATGGCTGAAAAGCCCAGGCAGTCACGAATCTACAGCTCCATCTTTCAAGGAAAGGGCCGAAGTTTCCAGGATCAGAGCGCTGAAACGCTGCTGATTGGTTAAGTCAGTGCGCTTTTAAGTCAAAAGCAGGCCGTATACTCAAGGCGGGCGACTTCTGGCTAGATGTCTATAACGCCTGTGCAACAATTGTTTCAGGCATCATTACTTGTTTAGCACTACCCCTTCGCTAACTGCTGCAACTTGACATTACCTAACTGTTTAGCGGCTAACTGCACAACTTCGTGTAGTACTTTCAGGCTTTGCAATTGTTCAAGTCTTGCCTCTGGAAGCGATCGCTCATTCAGTTTTAAGGCATCTCTTGTCACTTTTCCTTTCTGAGTTTCGTCAATCACAAATGCAAATTCACCTCAAACCCCAAGCAAGTCTTCAGGATTCGTTCGTAAAAATAACACTTTCCATGTTGCGCTGTAATTAATGCCTGCTTCACGCTTTGATGAGCATAGATTGAGCGATCAAACGAGAATATTTTGTCTCCAGTTTGGTACGCAACTGGATTGCGAGAGTAGGAACTACAGTGCGATCGCCGTTTACGTTTGCCGTCCTCAGCTAGTTT
Source organism: Myxacorys californica WJT36-NPBG1 (assembly GCA_019359315.1). Taxonomy (GTDB): domain Bacteria; phylum Cyanobacteriota; class Cyanobacteriia; order Leptolyngbyales; family Leptolyngbyaceae; genus Myxacorys; species Myxacorys californica. The sequence continues at coordinate 10,949 of JAHHHO010000023.1, read as the reverse complement.
TTGTGGAACGGTTGTCGATTTCTGAATGGAGCAATGTTGTTTTACCAACTCCGTTGTCGCCTAAAATTACTGTCCACTGTGCAGGATTATCATTGCTATCAGTCAGATCAAGAACTTGTTTATCTTTAAAGCAAAGAACCCTGTCTACTGCCAACGAAAGGAAATAGACAGGCGGCTCATAATGAGCCGCAGGTTTGCGTTTGCTTGTGGTTTTTTTAGGCTTGTCTGCCATGATTTTTGGGTCAGAACCCTACGCGCTCATGATACTGCTTATCGCTAATAGCAGTAAGGGATTGATAATCACACTTTCCGTCATCATCAGCGAAGAGGTATGCTACCGTATCCAAAGTTTCAAGCTCCAGCGACAAATGCGGCTCAAGATCAATCGACGCCAAACGATATTAACTGCCAGCGCGATCGCGCTCACCTCCATTAGCGCCCTCGTCGGTTGGTATGTGTTTATTGCAGGCGCTCCGCAACTCGATCCGCCGCCTGCTGAAACCGGAACCGGGCTTCAATTTCAAATTAAAAGTTTTTACAGCAACGCAATGGGCGAAACTCGTCGCTACGGACTTGTGTTGCCACCCGGATATGATCGCCATCCCGACCGACGCTATCCAGTCGTTGTCTTACTACACGGCGGACACGGCAACGAATGGGATTACGAGAAAAAAGCGCGGCTCACCTCGGTATTGCACGATCTTTACGGCAAAAAAGCCCTTCCGCCCTCAATTATCGTCACTCCCGATGGTAGCGACGATCGCGGCACTAGTCCATTTTGGGATCCAGACTATTACGACGGTGAAAACGGCAAAGTCGCCACGCTCATCGGCGTTGATCTCGTTAAGGAAATAGAATCGCACTATCGAACCCAGATTGAACCCCAATTTTGGGCAATGGGAGGACTTTCGTCAGGCGCATGGGGCGCGTTTAACATTGGCTTGCGCTATTTAAATGAGTTTCATATTTTCTTTAGTCACACTGGCTATTTCAAAGACACAAGCGGCGATCAAAACAGTCCGTTACTGTTCATCGATCAAATTCCAGACGAAGAGCGGCAACACCTGCGCATTTATCTTGATGCAGGAGAGGCAGACAATAAATATTTAGAGGCCACTCAAGAGTTTCATCAAACCCTCGATCGCTTAGACATTAAAAACGAATTCCGTGTGTTCCCCGGTGGACACGGTATTGTCGGTCAAGACGTCGGTTGGAACTATTGGCATCGCCACCTAAAAGATTCGTTACGCTTTGTTGGAACTCAGTTTAGAATGGCTCAGCGAAAGCAGGGCGCAAATTAATATGTTTAGCGAATTAATCACGCTCCACCGCTATTTTTTGAAACACTTCATTTTTTGAGAAAACGTGATCTCAAGCTGCACACATGGAATGAAACAGCGAAACCGGACTGATACGCTCTCTCGTCGAAGCCGACTGGGGTTATGGATCGCGACCGTACTAACCGGGGTAACAGGGTTGGTCAATTTACTTTCGGCTGTGACGCCGAGTGTTCCTAGGCGATCTGCTTTGCTAGGGCTGTTTCTCCCGTTTTCTGTACAAGCAGGAGGACATTTATTTGCCGCCCTCTCTGGATTTGTCTTAATTACCTTGGCGGTGAACTTAGCTAGACGAAAGCGAATGGCTTGGTATATTACGGTCATTCTATTGGGACTCTCGATCATTAGCCATCTGATCAAAGGCTTAGATTTTGAAGAAAGCACGCTCGCGATCGCGCTTCTCGCCCATTTGTTTTTGATTCGCAGACTCTATACCGCTCAATCCGATCCTCCATCGAGCGCTCAAGGCATTCGCATTCTGATCGTTGCCGCTCTATTTACCCTAGCGTACGGAACCGCCGGATTTTATATTCTCGATGGCTATTTCAACGTCAATGGCACTCCGGTTAACTTTAGTTTTAAAGATTCGATTCTCCAGACCTTAGCGATATTCTTTACAGCAGACAACGCTGGATTAGAACCGAAGGGACAGTTTGCGCTTTTCTTTGCCAATTCGATTTATGCAGTCGGAGCCATTACGTTAACCTATGCGTTACTCATGGTCTTGCGTCCTGTGTTGTTGCGCGGCGATCCGGCAACGCTAATCGATCGCGATCGCGCCCGCGACATTATTGATCAGCACGGACGGTCTTCTCTAGCACGCTTAGCACTGCTGCCCGACAAATCCTACTATTTTAGTCCGTCGGGTCAAAGCGTTGTGGCGTATGTTGCCAAAGGTCGAGCCGCGATCGCGCTCGGCGATCCGATTGGTCCACTTTACGATCGCTGGGAAACGTTGAAGGGGTTTCAATACTTTTGCGATCGCAACGATTGGTTTCCCACCTTCTACGAAGCAATGCCCGATCAATTGCCACTTTACAAATCGTTTGGCTACCGTTGGGTGCAAATTGGCGAAGAAGCGATCGTCGATCTGCACACCTTCAACCTCAAAGGAAAAGCCAACCAAGATTTTAGAACCGCAATCAATCGATTCACCAAAGCCGGACATCGATTTCAAGTCTACGAACCCCCGATTGACAATACTCTAATCGATCGATTAAAGCCCGTCAGTGACGAATGGCTGCAACTAAAGCAAGGATCAGAAAAGCAGTTCTCGATCGGATGGTTTGATCAAGATTACTTGCAGCAGTGTCACATCGCCGTACTTTACAACTCCAATGGCAAGATCATTGCCTTTGCCAATTTGCTCTCAAAATATCAACGTCATGAAGTCACCATTGATTTGATGCGCCATTGCCACGACGCCGAAAAAGGCACAATGGATTTTCTGTTTGCATCGCTATTGCAGCACTTCCAGCAAGCCGGATACGACAGCTTTAATTTCAGCTTATCCCCCCTTGCCGGAGTGGGAGAATCACCGAGCGCTCATCGAGTCGAGAAAGGATTGCACTACTTCTTTGAGCATCTCAATCAGTTCTACAACTTCAAAGGATTACATCAATTTAAGGAGAAGTTTCGTCCCCAGTGGGAACCGCGCTACTTGGTTTATCCCAACGTTACAACACTGCCCGATATTGCCGTAGGACTCGTCCGCGCCGATTCGGGCGATCGCTTACTTGACTATTTAAAGCCAGGAACCTAATCTGCCTCACTTCTACAACTTGGAGAAATTAAGAAAACCCTGATTTCAAAGTGTCGATCGCGCCATTCGATAACTCTCTCTAAGAAGTCAAACGCCCTGTGTTATGAGAGAGAGATTGAGCTATCATAAGAATTCTGAACTCACTAATCCGTCCAAACCGTTCCTTAGATCCTAAGGGATGAAGGTGTAGGCTGCACATTTTCCGGATGTGCATATGCATCAGCAGGAGGCGATTTTTTACGGAGACAACTAGGAAAACAATTAGCATGGTCAATCAGAACACAGTAGCTATGGATGTCGGTTTTACCCACGAAGACTTTGCGGCTTTACTAGATAAATACGACTATCATTTCAGTCCGGGAGATGTTGTAGCCGGAACCGTATTTAGCCTAGAGCCAAGAGGTGCGCTGATTGACATTGGTGCTAAGACGGCTGCCTATATTCCGATTCAGGAAATGTCGATCAACCGCGTGGATAACCCCGACGAGGTGTTGCAATCCAACGAAACGCGGGAGTTCTTCATCTTGGCAGACGAGAATGAAGATGGACAGTTAACCCTCTCAATTCGCCGGATTGAGTACATGCGAGCATGGGAGCGGGTTCGCCAACTCCAAGCCGAAGATGCTACGGTGCGATCGATTGTATTTGCCACCAACAGAGGCGGAGCGCTGGTTCGCATTGAAGGACTGCGCGGCTTTATTCCTGGCTCTCACATCAGCACTCGCAAGCCGAAGGAAGAATTAGTCGCTGAAGAGTTACCGCTCAAGTTTTTAGAAGTAGACGAAGAGCGCAACCGTCTCGTTCTGAGCCATCGTCGGGCGCTGGTTGAGCGTAAGATGAACCGTCTGGAAGTTGGCGAAGTCGTGATTGGCACGGTGCGCGGCATCAAGCCTTATGGTGCGTTCATTGATATCGGCGGTGTTAGCGGTTTGCTACACATTTCTGAAATTTCTCACGATCACATTGATACGCCCCACAGCGTGTTCAATGTGAATGACGAAGTTAAAGTCATGATCATTGATCTTGATGCTGAGCGGGGGCGGATTTCGCTCTCGACGAAGCAGCTTGAGCCAGAACCGGGCGATATGGTGAAGAACCCGAGTGTGGTGTATGAGAAAGCCGAGGAAATGGCCGCTAAGTATCGCGAAACGGTAATGCAGCAACAGCAGGGCGGGGCACCGGCTGCCGTTGCAGAAGCACCACCTGCGATCGAAGCACCTACAGAAGAGGAGGAATTAGAAATTCCTTCCGCTGTTGAGGAGCCGGAAATCCCTTCAGCCGTTGAAGAAGTGCCTGAAGCGACTCCAGAAGCAGAGTTAGTGCCTGTCACTGAAGAATAATCGCAACTCTACAAAGCGATTAACACTGTAAGAGGGAGTAATCCCTCTTTTTTTGTGAACTGATCCAAAGCACCCCGATTGGCTCTACTCGCTTCAAAAGACTGCATGCTGTAAAGATCTAATAATTCTCCGATGGAAAGACAGAACCTTGTTTAGTCGGAATCTGGAGATCTAATATAGAGACAGTAGCGTTAGGCAAGTGATCCTTATCGAAACGGTTTACGGTCATCTTCAAGGTCTCAAATCTAGTCAGTTAAAGCAGTTGCAGCGCTTGTACCATCAGCGTCTACCCGGCGATCGCATCACCACGCCAGAATTTGCTCAGCGCCTCGCTGCCATTAGTACAGATCTGAACCAGCCTGTCTGTGCTTATATCAATCGGCGCGGGCAGGTGATTCGCGTTGGCGTCGGCACACCGAGGCAAACCCAGATTCCGCCGCTAGAACTCCCTCGCTACGGGGCAGAGCGTCTGTGCGGTATTCGGTGTATTGCGACTCAACTCAAACAAGATCCGCCTGGAGAGTCAGCGCTGACGGCTATGGCAATTCAGCGACTTGATGCTCTTGTAGCGCTGACTCTCACAGGTGGCGGTTTCGAGCGGCGCGGCGGTGGCGCCACCGGATATGTGAAAGCGGCCTACCTAGCGCATTTGGTTCCTCACCCAGAAGCCAACTGGACGGTTTCGCCTGCCCTTAGTCTCGATATCGTTGCTAACCAAGATTTTCTAGACCTAGTTGAAGGACTAGAGGAAGAATTTCAGCGCGAATCGGCCGGGCAACAGGTGGATGGCGATCATGATCAGGTGTTGGTCGTGGGGGTGCAGACGGCTAATCTATCCCCGCAGCGCTTTGAGGATGGTCTACAGGAATTGGCTCGGTTGGTGGATACGGCAGGCGGAGAAGTGCTACAAACGTTGAAACAAAAACGTCCTCGTCCCCATCCTCAAACCGTAGTCGGCGAAGGAAAAGTGCAGGAAATTTCGCTCACGGCACAGACGATCGGGGCAAATTTGATTGTCTTTGATCGCGACCTGTCACCAGCGCAGGTGCGAAACTTGGAGACGCAGATCGGCATTCGAGTGGTCGATCGCACCGAAGTGATTCTCGATATTTTTGCCCAACGAGCGCGATCGGGAGCAGGTAAACTCCAAGTCGAGCTAGCTCAGCTGGAATATATGCTGCCCAGGCTTGCAGGACGCGGACAAGCCATGTCTCGATTAGGCGGCGGCATCGGCACAAGAGGCCCGGGAGAGACAAAACTTGAAACAGAACGAAGAAGCATTCAGCGACGCATTTCGCGGCTTCAGCAAGAGGTGGATCAGCTCCAGGCTCACCGCGCGCGATTGCGGCAACGCAGGCAACATCAAGAAGTCGCCTCGATCGCCGTGATTGGCTATACCAACGCTGGTAAATCTACATTGCTAAATGCGTTGACCAATGCAGAGGTCTATACCGCCGATCAACTCTTTGCTACGCTCGATCCAACGACTCGGCGGCTGATGGTTTCCAATCCAGAAACCCATGAGTCAACGTCGATGCTGCTCACTGACACCGTGGGATTTATCCATGAGTTGCCGCCTTCCCTGATGGATGCGTTCCGGGCCACATTAGAGGAAGTCACTGAAGCCGATGCCTTGCTGCATGTGGTGGATCTATCCCACCCAGCGTGGCAAAGTCAGATTCGAGCGGTGATGCAGATTTTGTCAGAAATGCCTATTTCTCCTGGTCCAGCCCTGGTCGCATTTAATAAAATTGATCAAGTCGATGGGGCAACCCTAGCGATCGCACGGGAAGAATTTCCTCAAGCCGCGTTTATCTCAGCTCACGAGCGGTTGGGCTTAGAAACGCTGCGGCAACGGCTCTGTCAATTGGTTAGCTATGCGGTATCCACATGAGCGTGATTCAGGCGGCGAAGTATCTTCAACTGGATCAGTTTCTGAACCCATCGAGGCTGCCAACCTTGCAGGGCACTTCACGTCTGCTCGATTATGTGCTGCATCAGGAATCTAACTTTGTCCCCACTACCACCTCAACGGGTGAAACGGACTATCGAAAATCAAAAATTCTCTACGAGTTTCCAGACTTGTCTCAGTGGATGGTGCAACAGGTAGAAGCGGTTTTGCCGACTGTTTTTACTCAGTTAGATCATCCACCCTTTCAGGTATCGCAGATCGAGATTCAGCTAACGGCGCACAACGATGGCGACTATTACAAAATGCACAACGACAACGGCAGCGCTGAAGTGGCCCGCCGAGAACTGTCGTATGTGTACTATTTTTACCAAGAACCGAAAGGATTTTCGGGAGGAGAGTTGCGCCTCTATGACCTCAATGTAGAAACCGGATGGTACGAATCAGCAGAAACCTCGGTGACCATCGAGCCGCGCAATAACACGATTGTCTTCTTCCCAAGCCATTATCTTCATGAAGTCTTGCCAGTGTTGTGCCCGTCCCGCGCCTTTGCCCAAAGTCGGTTCACGCTGAATGGTTGGATCTGTCATTAGCGCTTAAAATTTAAGAAATATTACTATTGAAAGACTATGGCTCCTACTGTTGAAATCTACATCTGGAGTACCTGCCCCTTCTGCATCCGGGCGAAAGCACTGCTCGATCGCAAAGGCGTTCAGTACACCGAATACAATCTAGATGGCGACGAACCTGGACGCATGAAAATGGCGGAGCGCTCAGGTGGACGGCGTTCTGTCCCACAAATTTTTATCAACGATCAGCATATTGGCGGCTGTGATGATATTCATGCCCTCGATCGGGCTGGAAAACTTGATGCACTGCTGCAAGCAGCAAGCTAAAGCAATTTGCGGTTAAAAACGGTCTCTCGTTGGCAACAGATGGGCGAGCAGGTGAGTCTTGCTCCGTTACATCCGCTGCAAAATCTGCTGCCAGCCGAATTCAAAAACTTAGGACATTGCTTGTGAAATTTGCATTCATCATCGATCCGATCCATCGTCTCGACCCCACTCATGACACCAGCGTGGCGTTTATGGAAGCCGCTCAAGAGTTAGGGCATGAAGTGTGGGTGACGCAACTCGATCGCTTAAGTGTTGTCAGTGGCAAGGCGTGGGCATTGCTCGAACCCGTGACGCTGACCCCTGTGACGCTAGGTGAAAATCGATGGGTCGCGATCGCGCAGTGGTACTCGATTGGAGAAGCGCTATTTCAACCGCTCGAAGAGATGGACGTAGTGTTCATGCGAAAAGACCCGCCGGTCGATGAGGCCTACCTTTTCGCCACTTATATTTTGGATTACATCGACCCGGCAAAAACTCAGGTGGTCAACTCGCCTAGGGGCATTCGAGCTGCCAATGAGAAAATGTATGCTCTGCAATTTACGGATGCGATTCCCGATACAATTGTCACCCAAGATAAGCAGGTGATTCGGCAGTTTTTAGACCGCGAGGGAGCGGCCGTGCTGAAACCCCTCAACGGCAAAGCGGGGGAAGGCATTTTATTTTTGCAGCCGGGCGATCGCAACTTCAATTCGTTGATCGAAATCAGCACTCAGCAGGGGAAAGTGCCAATTATGGTGCAAAGCTATTTGCCTGCCGCTAAAGATGGTGATAAACGGATCATTCTGCTGAACGGAACCCCGATTGGAGCCGTCAACCGAATTCCTACGGGCAATGAGTTTCGAGGAAATATGGCCGTGGGAGGGCGCAGCGCCCAAACCGAAATTAGCGATCGCGATCGCGAAATCTGTGCGATGTTAGCTCCCGCACTACAGCGCGATCAACTCACCTTTGTGGGCATAGATGTGATTGGCGGCTATTTAACTGAGGTGAATGTGACAAGTCCAACGGGTGTGCGAGAGGTCGATCGGCTCGATGGCAGCAAATTAGGGCATCAGGTCATTCAGCAGATTGCGCAGCCGCGTTAGGGCAGCAAATCTTTCTCGAATGGTTTAAGCAGAGGTTTAAGCAAAATCACCATAAGTGATGTGCATCAAAGCACACTTGATTTTGGCTCTTCTCTTCTCTGACCCCTTCTTGATTCCCGTGATAAAATTTCTATCAATATAGGCCCAGTCAGGAGTTGCTTGGAGAGATGTTAATGGCAGCAAGCCCCCTTGCGTAGTCAATTTGTTCTCTCTCTGATGATAATAAAACTTCAGAACGTAAAACGCGATCTATCCATGCTTGTTCTTGGTGTAACGCCGTTCTACCCAACCCATGATTAAGCATCTTGAGTGGCGACGAGTCTTGACAACCGTGCTGACCACCGTGTGGGAGAGCGGGCGAATTTGGATTACCGCTTCGGCAGTGACAAGCTGCCTGATTGGTCTGCGAGTAGGCGGCGTGCTGCAAACTTGGGAATTGAGTACGGTGGATCAGTTTTTTCGGCTGCGTCCAGCCGAACCAATCGACGATCGCATCGTCATCATTGGCATGAATGAAGAGGACATTCAGCAGTTGGGTTGGCCGCTATCCGATACACAGCTAGCGGCAGTGTTGCAAACGATTCAAGCGGCCAAGCCACGAGCTGTAGGTGTTGACTTTTATCGAGATATTCCGGTCGGGTCGGGCAATTCTAATCTGCTCAGTACGTACCAATCCATGCCCAATCTAGTAGGCATTGAGCAGCTAAAAGATCGCGAGGGGTCAGGTGTAGCAGCCTCTCCAAAGCTCAAACGGCTCGGGCAGGTTGGCTTTAACAATATTGTGTACGACAGCGATCGCAAGATTCGTCGGGCGCTTCTATATTGGACCGTAAACGGCAAGAGATATCAGAGTTTCTCGCTTAAGTTGGCATTACGGTACTTGAGCGCAGAAGGGATTCAGCCTAAACCAGGGGTGAAGCAGCCCCGCTATCTGCAATTGAGAAATGCCGTTTTTCCGCAACTGACGCCCAACGACGGAGTTTACAATCAAGCCGATGCCGGCGGCTATCAAGTACTGGCAAACTTCCGAGGAGCGGCGGGTCAATTCAAAATGTTTTCGCTGAAGCAATTGCTCAACGGAGAAGTGCCGCCGGATCAGTTGCGCGATCGCATTGTTTTAATTGGCGCGGTCGCCACTAGCCTCAAAGACTTTTCGGCAACACCCTACACCAAACTGCAGCTTGGCTCATCAGGACTGATGGCAGGCGTTGAAATTCAGGCGAATTTTATCAGTCAAATTTTGAGTGCCGCTCTCAACAATCGACCGTTGTTTCAGACCTGGACGGAACCGATCGAGTGGATTTGGATTTGGATTTGGGCGGCGATCGGCACGGGCCTAAGTTGGAAGCTGCGATCGCCGCATCGCACCGCTCTGGTAATCCTGTTTGTGGGAGTCGGATTAATTAGCATTTGCTACGGCGCGTTTTTGGTCGGGTGGATTATTCCCGTTGTGCCCAGTTTTTTAGCCTTGACTGGCTCCGCCCTAGTCATCATCAGCTACATTGCTCACACCGAAGAAGAATTGAAGCGATCAAAAGAATTTTTACATCGCGTGATTAATAGCATTCCCGATCCGGTGTTTGTTAAAGATAAACATCATCGTTGGATCGTATTGAACGAAGCGTACTCCAGATTTTTAGGAAAGCCTGTTGAAGAACTTGTCGAAAAATCGGATTACGACATTTTTCCGGCTCACGAAGCAGATATTTTCAGGCAGCAAGACGAGTTGGTGTTTCAAAACGGACATGAATTAGAACACGAGGAACAATTCACGAGTGCGGATGGTAGAACTTATCATATTGCTACGAAGCGATCGCTGCACAAAGACGCAGCAGGCAACCGATTTTTAGTTGGTGTGATTCGAGATATCACGCACCGCAAAACCATTGAAAATGAATTGCGACGAACCACGTTAGAACTATCTCGCTCAAACGCAGAATTACGTTTATCGCAAGACCGACTGAGCTATCTCGCTAATCATGATGGATTGACTGGATTACCCAATCGAAATCTATTGTACGAACGGTTAAGTCAATGCTTAGATTGGGCAAGTGAGAATGGTAAGTTAGTCGCTGTTTTGTTTCTTGATTTAGATGGATTTAAACGCATTAATGATACGTTGGGTCATGGAGTTGGGGATCTGCTACTGCAAGCGGTGGCACGGCGCTTAAGTGGATGCTTGCGAACCAGCGATATGATCGCTCGGCTCGGCGGCGATGAATTTGTTGTGATGCTGCCATCGATTCCAGACTTAAATAATGCAACAACCGTCGCTGAAAAAATTTTGCATACCCTGTCTCAAGCGTTTGCAATTTCAGGTCAGACCTTACTGGTCTCATCGAGTATTGGAATTAGTCTTTATCCAACCCATGCAGACGACCTAGAAACCCTGTTACAAAAGGCAGATGAAGCGATGTATCAGGCAAAACAAGCTGGAAAAAATCGATATGTCATTAGCGCCGTCAATTTTGAAGAAACCGCAGACGCTTGAATGGTAATAGACTTGTCGGTAAATAAGGGAGAATAGAGAACAGTGACGAGATGAGATAATGCTAGACATTCAACGGGTGCTGAAGCAAGACCGATTAGTGCGGGCGCTAACTGGATTGAACCGGAAAGC
>JAHHHO010000022.1 GCA_019359315.1 Myxacorys californica WJT36-NPBG1 | reverse complement strand
GGATTAATTCGCACTTGGGCTGTTAATCTGTTTCGTCTACAGGGGGAAGCATCGATTACTAAAGCGCAGCGTCGAGTAGCGCATGCCATTGATGCTCTTTTCCTCCTCATACAATGAATTAGCTCTGAGCTCTAGCCCGCTTTAAACCAAAATTTCCACTTACTTCCAAAGCAAGTGGAAACCTAGAAACAGGGGCAGCAACCCGATCGCAATTGCATAGAGTATTGCATACATCGCGAGTGGGATGGATTGAAGTGGGACTGGTAGGTGCGATCGCAGAGCCACAATTTAACCGCGATCGCACTTATGCATAGCGTACTCATGCCTGAAGAATTGAGAGTTGGCGCTAATCGTTGAACTCTAATTAACGTGAGTTGCTCAGAGACAGTTCAGCCGACGGCAATTCAGCCGATTTCACCTGATTCAACAAACTCTGCAATTTCTCACCCTCAATCACTTCGGTCTCAAGGAGCTGTTCGGTAATGGTTTCTAGTAGCTCTCGGTTCGCTTCCAAAATTGCCAATGCTTGCTTGTGAGCTGTTTCCACAATGTCTTTGACCTCGACATCAATCGCCTTGGCAGTATCTTCACTCAGCGATCGCCGAGGATTGGGTGAATTGTCACCCAAGAACATTGCCTGTTGTCCTTGTTGATATGCCAACGGCCCTAGAACTTTACTCATGCCGTAAGTCGTCACCATGCGCTCTGCTAAATCGGTTGCCCGTTGCAAATCATTCGAGGCTCCGGTCGTAATACTGCCAAAGATAACTTCCTCTGCGGAGCGTCCCCCTAGAAGCGTAGCAATCTGACCGCGCAACTCCATTTCATTCATTAAGAAGCGATCTTCTGTTGGCAGTTGCAACGTGTATCCTAACGCTGCCATACCGCGAGGCACGATCGAAATCTTCTCAACTCGACCACTGCCTGGAATCAAAGCACCGACTAGAGCATGACCCACCTCATGATAGGCAACGATCTTTTTCTCGGTTTCGTTCAACACACGACTCTTTTTCTCAAGTCCTGCCACAACTCGCTCGATCGCTTCGGCAAAGTCTTCTTGGGCAACCGTCTGGCGTTGGTTTCGAGCCGCTAACAGTGCCGCTTCATTCACTAAGTTAGCCAAGTCTGCTCCAGCAAATCCTGGGGTACGAGTTGCGATCGCTCTTAAGTTCACGTCCTGCCCCAATTTCACTTTTTGTGCATGAATGTTCAGAATCTCTTCACGACCTGACAAATCTGGGCGATCGACTAAAACTTGACGGTCAAAACGACCCGGACGCAACAACGCGGGATCAAGCGATTCAGGGCGGTTGGTGGCAGCCAAGACGATCACGGTGGCATCACCTGCGGCAAAGCCATCCATCTCGGTTAGCAGTTGATTGAGTGTTTGCTCTCGCTCATCGTTGCCACCGTAAAACCCACCGGAACTGCGAGACTTCCCGATCGCATCCAATTCGTCAATAAAGACAATACATGGAGCCTGCTTCTTCGCTTGGTCAAACAGGTCGCGCACCCGCGACGAGCCAACGCCCACAAACATTTCCACAAACTCAGAGCCAGAAATACTAAAGAACGGAACGCCCGCTTCTCCAGCGACCGCCTTTGCCAATAGTGTTTTACCCGTTCCTGGCGGACCTACAAGCAACACCCCTTTCGGAATTCGTGCGCCAATTTGAAGGTAGCGAGCCGGCGTTTTGAGGAAATCCACAATTTCAACCAATTCTGTCTTGGCTTCTTCGACCCCTGCCACGTCGGTAAAGGTCACTTTGTCAGATTCTCCCTCAACGTACACTTTCGCTTTACTTTTTCCAATCGAGAGTACGCCTTGTTGGCCTGGGCCACCACCACGCGCTATAAAGAACTGCCAAATTGCCACAAAAATGAGCGGCGGAATTACCCAGCCTAAGAGACTTGTAAACCAGCCATTTTTCGGTGGAGGGGTAGCTGCAAACTCAACGCCTTTCTCTTCAAGTAAGTTAGGCAGTCCTAAGTCGAAAATAGGAGTCGTCACATAAACAGGACCTGGTGTACCGTTTTCGCCTTTGAGCTGATAGCGAATTTGGTTTTGTCCTACGGACACCTGGCTCACTTCACCTTCCTGCACCTGATGAATGAACAGACTGTATGGAACGCTCGTGTTCTGCGTCCCGAACAACCCTGGCAAAAACAGATTAGTGAGTAGGAAAAGTCCTGAGACGCCTAGCAGCAGGTTCGCAATCAAGCGAGGACGGGAAGGCGTTGGTTTATCTTTAATCGGCATGTTATCTCGATCCTGATTTGTTGTTGTAGTTTCACCCTCTAAGATGAGCGCAAAGTGCAGGCTAAATCCATCCTGCTTCTGAGGGAATGTACTTCGGTTTGCAGAGATAGTTACGCTATTACAGTCAGTCCCAGATGTGAGCTAACTGCCCTAGCGTGACAAAGTCATAGCCTCAAATCGCGATCGATAGAAGGTGAGGTGACTGAGCGCCAGTGCCCTCAGTAAGAGAGTGGTTTAAGGAAGGTTTAGTTCTTCCTCTAAGCGTTGGACGGCGGATTGGAATGCTTCATCATGGATAATGCTTCTAAGCTTTCTTTAATAAACTTAACAATAAAGTTGATGCTTCTACCTCAGTCACAGGTGACGGTTTACCGTCCCATACCTAAGTTGTAGGTCGTAATGCTTATAAAATTAATAGGGTTAAGAAGCTTCAAAGCTGAACTTTGTTGGTTGCGATCGCTCTAAGATTTCCGATGACTCCAGTGAGATATAAACCGGATTTTGGCAGTTCAGCCAGCGATCGCTCTGTTACCGACATTTTAGAATCCACTCAACTCCAACGATGCTACATTCGCGTCTTTTCTTCCCAACTGACCGCTCGTTCAACTGTAAGCCCATCTTGAATCGTGTGATTTGGGAACGATCCTGCCCGTGCCTGTATGGTGATGCAATGCAAATCGGCATCTGACGTGTTTCGCCAGCACCGCTCTCCCTCACAATCAACTCTCACAACCGTTCCTTCGGTGACCGGAAACATCACATCGTCAACCTGAAACTCTCCCGCGCCATGAATAAAGATATAAATTTCTTCATTGAAACGATGCTTGTGATAGAAGGGAATGGATTTTCCGGGCGGGATTGAATTAAAGGAAATCTCTGCACTAGTGAGGCTAAGAAGCTCTTTTAAGAACACTTTGCCCTGAACTTTGAGAGGCAAATTAGCTGCCTCGAAGGTAAATTCGTCTAGCTCAGAAAACGACCCAACATTGACGACTGAAAAGTTTTCGCCTGATCTGCTATTCATAAACTGTAAGTTGTAAATTGCAAGTTAAAAGTGACAATACCAGAGCAACTTGTAAAATGCAAGTAAGCGTTGATTTTAGAGCTTCTAAAGTATGCAAGAGCGTCGTTCGAGTTGCCCGATCGCAGGGACATTAGATCTGATTGGCGATCGCTGGACGTTGCTGATTATCCGCGACATGCTGTTTTTCAAGAAACAGCGATTTGAGGAGTTTCTAGACTCACCCGAAGGAATTTCAACCAATGTTTTGACTGATCGGCTTAAAAAGTTAGAACAATTGGGTTTAGTTGCCAAACAGCCTTACAGCACTCATGCCCGTCGGATGAACTATCAGCTGACCGAACAGGAGAAAGTCTACGTCCTGTGCTGAAGTCGATCTTGAAGTGGGGACTGTCAAATCTGCCAGACACTCACCTTCCGCCCGATCAGGAGACGCCTGTATAACAAAGGAGACGAATCCCGGTTGAAGCGGAAGAAATCACTCAATGCGTGACTTCTATCAGGAAAAGCTAAGTTAGAATAACAAAGGCTTACTCAAGGTGTTTTTCCCTCGTAAACCAAACTAGCGGAAAGTCTAAATTGGTTGCCATTGCAGGGAAAGGAACGATCTTAGAGGGAGCAGCTTCCACAATTTGTTGTCCATCGATTACGCAGAGGTGAAAATCGTGTCTGTCGAAACCATCGAACAGCGCTCAACATCGACCGTCCGTAAACCTGCACCGCGCTATCGAGTATTGCTCCATAACGATGCCATTAACTCTATGGAGCATGTGGTGCAAGTTTTGATTCAGACTGTACCTAGTCTGACTCAACCCCAAGCTGTAAATATCATGATGGAAGCTCATGTAAATGGGCTTGCCTTGGTGATTACTTGCGCTCAAGAACCCGCTGAATTCTACAGTGAAACGCTCAAGATGCATGGTTTAGATAGTACGATCGAGCCTGACGAATAGCGTTTTGTCCACATTTTGAAACTCAATCTTACTCGCATTGCCCAATATCCAACTCCGATCAGAATTGGGTTGTTTGTGCTGACGTTGTTAACGATTTGGGTTCCGATCGCGCTACCGATTACCCGGTTAGTTAGCGATAACAACCTCGCCACAATTTTGACGATGCCTCTGCTGTACGCCGAGTTTGTTCTCTTGGTTGTACTGTGGGGGCGATTTGTCTATCAGCAGCCCAATCTGTTGAAGCGATACGGATTTCGGCAACCTCGCAGGACGATTCGTAATCTTGCGAAAGGATTGAGCATTGGGTTAATTAGCTTAATGCTGATGTTTGTGGTTCAAAGTCTATTTGGATGGGTAATCTGGCAGGCTCCTCAACCCACATTTGCCCAAATCTTTGTAGAAGGCGCGATCGTGGCGATCGCATACGGCGTGGCAGAAGAACTGCTGTTTCGCGGCTGGCTATTGGATGAACTTCAGCGCGGCTATTCGGCTCGAACGGCTCTGCTATTGAGTAGCTTGATCTTCGCTGGACTGCATCTCAGATTCGTTCAGTTCCCAGCGCTATTCGTCCTCGGCCTGATCTTAGTCTGGGCAAAGCGAGCGACAGATGGACGATTAGGGCTCTCGATCGGACTGCACGCCGGGCTGATCTGGGGCTACTACATCGTCAATGTAGGACAGTTGGTGAAGTATTCTAATCATGTTCCTGAGTGGGTGACGGGGGTTGAAAGAAATCCGTTGGCGGGAATTGTGGGAATTTTTTCGCTGGGTGCGATCGCCCTATGGATGCGGACGATTGCGCAACGTCAGCAAAGACTCCGCTTGTCACAGGATTAGACAAGCGGAGTCTGGATTAAAATCCCTGAGTTGTCACCCTTCTAAACGGCTATTTTGGGCTTTGACCAAACGCCAGATTCATCTTCTTCATACTGTTGATGAATGGCATCCCAAGCTAACCGTTCTGCTTGGGTTTCATCATTCGTCTCGGTTAGCGCCGCATTATAACGCTCTAAATACTTGCGCTGCGCATCTTCTGATAAGTGCGATCGCACTTCGGGAGACAGGTGACTGACATCCTCGATCGCGCCTTCTTTCTGCCTCGGCAAGGCGGATTGTAGCGTTGAAATTTCTTCACCACCCGATTCTTGAAGCAGCGTTTGAATTTCGCCTGTCTTACTGTCGGGTACTTCCACCATCGTTAGAAATTCTCCCGCTTCGACGCGAGTTTGATAGATGGTCGCTTTGTCTTCTGGCATTCCAATCGCGACAAACGCGGATACGAGACCTGCTCCCGCCGATCCTGCGATCGCGCCGCTCGCCGCCCCAATCAGCAACGCTCCAATAGGGCCTGCCGCCACCACAGTTCCAACAAACGGCACAAACAAAACGCCAACCCCTGTAAGCAAGCCTAAGATCGAACCAAAAAACGAACCAAATGCGGCTCCCTGCTTCAATCCACCCAGAATCACATCTCGCTTGGTAATAAAGCCAGAAATTCGCGTTTCTGAATGAAAGTTCTTGCCAACCACCGAAATATGATCCCGAGAAACGCCGTGATCGAGCAAGCGACGAACCACGGTATCAATTTGCTCACGATTCTTGAAGATGGCTGAAATGGTTCGTTCAGGAGTTCCAAGCGGCGCACTCTGTTGCGGTGTGTTAGAGTCAGCGATCGTCATGGCAGACTTCTCCTAATTAAATTCTGTAGCGACCATAGCAATTTATCCCTTTCAAGACCGTCGTTCTGAGGGAAGAATCTAATTTGAGATCGAAGCACAGTGTATTCTAATGACAAAAATTCTGGGTAACTATTATGAAAACTGATACGAAAAAAATGACTTCCTTATCAAGACTCCGATCGATTTCTCACGTCCTCGACAATGCGATCGGCATTCCAGGCACCCGCTACCGCATCGGCATCGACCCGATTTTAGGATTGTTGCCAGGAGGCGGAGATATGATTACAGCCGTTCTCTCGGTGTATATCGTGTGGGAAGCCGCACGAATGGGACTGCCGCCCGCCACAGTCCGGCAAATGGTCTCGAATTTGGTTCTAGATGCGGTACTCGGATCACTTCCCGTCGCTGGAGATTTCTTTGATGCAACGTGGAAAGCCAATAGCAAAAATATAGCGCTTCTAGAAGCCCATTTAGACGCTCCAACGTCCCATAAACGGGCGAATCCAGCGTTTGTTGTGCTGTTGCTATTGGGATTTTTGGTCATTGCGATCGGGCTTGCGGCTCTAACTGGGTTAGTCATTGCTTTGATTTGGAATGCTTTGACAAAATAACCCGCACACTCCCCAAGAGTGTAATAATGATTCGGCTGTTTCTCTCCCGATCTAATGGCTCAACCGACGAATGCCAAACCGCTCATGCTGTCTGACCTCGAACAGAATTTGGATCTCCAGTTTCAGCTTCCTGATCCAGACGATGAGAAGATCCCGGAGATTGAGTTTCAGCAGCAGATCGAGCGGGCTTGGCAGGTGTGCGATCGCTTTGACTTGCAAACTGATATCTGGCGCGGACAAATTTTGAGAGCTGTGCGCGATCGCGAAAAGAAACGCGGCGACGGGCGCGGAACCGGATTTCTCAACTGGCTGCAAGATCGAGAAATTAGCAAAACTAACGCCTACAACCTAATTGAACTCGCCAACAGCGCCGACACGCTGCTTGAAAACGGCTATCTCGATTCGCAAGATGTCAACCGATTTAGCAAACGGGCGTTTGTCGAAACCGCGCAATCGGTGCCTGAAGTGCAGCAAATGGTGGGAGATGCTGCCAAACGCGGCGATCGCATTACCCGCCGAGAGGTCCGCCAACTCTCTGACGATTGGACGGCGATGACCTCTGATCTGCTGCCCGAAGAAATTCGGGCCAAAGTCACCGATCAAACGATTCCGACGCGCTACGTGGCACCTCTGGTTCGCCACTTAGAGAAACTGCCAGCAAGTCATCAAGACTCGATTCGTGAAGCGATGGCAAGCAGTCCTGACCTGGACACGCTTAAACAAGCCACGGGCGAAGCGCGATCGCTCTCTCGCTACCTCGAATCTGCGGCCCAAGTCCAAGCCCTGGATGATATGGATATCGAACAGGCATTAGAAGAAGCGTTGCGCCTCGGATGTCTCAATACAACAGCAGAAATTGTCAATCAAGCCGCGCAGTTAGAAGGCGCGATCGCAAAGCTTTACACCACTTGGAAACGCCTTAACAGTCTGTCTGAACGGCTTTATGTCGATACGGGAGCCAGCACACCCAACCTCCGCACTATGCTGAAGTCTCTAGAGCGGTTATCGGGGGAAGACATCGAATTTTTCTTTGGCGATCCGAGAGGCGACAAGTTCTCGCGCACAATTCGCCTGAAACTAGAGGCAGATTTGGCCTTGGACACGGGAACGTGGGAAGAATCCTAGCGCGATCTCATCGTCTACCCCGACGAATTCTGCTCCATATAAAACGTGGATTAAGCCACTGTCGGTAGCGATCTGCCACTTCCTTGCCAACAATCAGCACTCCGATCCAAAACATTACCTCTGCCACAATAAAAAGAATTGCTGCGATCGCGGCCTTTTGCGAAAGCGGTATCTCCATAAATGGGACGGCAAACGCTAGTCCCCACGGCACAAACGAGACGATCAGCAGCCCGATTCCGACCTTTCGCATTGAGTCACCTTGATTGAAAGTGTAAGTACGGAGATTTGTACCATGACATCCCTGCCGATCTCCCTGCCCGAAGACATGAAAGCGTTTATCGATAGGCATTGATAGATATTGAGAATCGATTTGATTTCTATGTCTACAAAGACAATGAAATTGAGATTGTCCGCGTTCTTCATGCAGCCCGAAATATCAATGCAATCCTAGAACGAGAAAATTAGTTCTTAATTCCCGTTGTCGCAATGCCTCGAATCAACTGACGTTGACCGATTAGAAACAGCACAATCACCGGAATTGTCGCAATCACTACAGCCGCCATCATCAACGTCCAGCTGTTTGTAAACTGCTCCTGAAAACTGGCTAACGCTAACTGCACCGTTCGCAACTCTGGGCGAGTCGTAAATACCAACGGCTTAAACAAATCATTCCACTCGCCAATAAATGTAAAGAGAAACAAGGTTACCAATGCCGGACGCGCCAATGGCAACATAATTCGCCACAACACCTGCCATCGATTTGCCCCGTCTAACATTGCCGCTTCTTCTAGCTCTACTGGGATCGTCTGAAAAAATTGGCGCAGCAAGAAAATTCCAAATCCATTCGCTGCTGTCGGCAGAATCAGCGCCCCATACGTATTGATCAGATGTCCCCACTTCAGCACTAGAAAAATCGGAATGACTAACATCTGAAATGGGATGACCAACGTTGCTAAAACAACCAGCAATAACGCTTGCTTGCCACGAAACTTCAGCCGTGCCAGCGCATACCCCGCCAACGCCGACGTGATGATCTGCAATCCCGTCACAGCTAGGGCAACCAGCGTCGAATTGGCAAACGCCAACAGAAAGCCGCCGCGTTGCCACGCGACCCGATAATTTTCCAAGGTCAACGAAGCAGATCCCTCTCCAGCAGGCATCAACGACGTTATGAAGACAACGCCCAACGGCAGCAGCACCAATCCTGCTCCCAGTGTCAGCAACATAAACCACACAATTGCCGTCACTGATCTTGAATTGATTAGGGAGAAGAATCGATCGCGGCTCATACTATTGAGAAAACAGCTTTGCTAGAAAATTAGCATTTCTACACGTTACACTAACGCTTGACGACTCAGACTTCAAAAATCAGTGTTTTAGAGGGCTAAAACACGCACATAGGCAGAATTTACTCATTCTCGGCTTCATCCTTAGCTTGAGAAGGTAAAGTGTAGGTTAGGAGCTAATCGGAGTTGAGCCGATCTCCGCTTTTCCCTAACCTGAAACTCAATCGGCGACTGCCGATGCATTCGTGACCAGGAGACACCGAATCTATGCCCCAACTTGAGGCGACCCCAGACCTAGATTTTCATAGTGAAACCTACAAAGATGCTTACAGCCGCATCAATGCGATCGTCATCGAAGGCGAGCGCGAAGCTCACGATAATTACCAGCGATTAGCCGAACTGCTGCCTGACAACCGCGATAACTTGTTAGGTCTAGCAAAGATGGAAAATCGCCATAAGAAAGGCTTTGAAGCCTGTGGGAAGAACTTGAAGGTAACACCAGACATGGAGTTTGCTCAAGAATTCTTCTCTAAACTACACAACAACTTCCAAGTTGCCGCCGCCGAAGGTAAAATTGTCACCTGCTTGCTGATTCAGTCGCTGATCATCGAATGTTTTGCGATCGCCGCATACAACATCTACATTCCGGTTGCCGATGACTTTGCTCGCAAAATCACCGAAGGTGTTGTTAAAGACGAGTATTTGCACCTCAACTTTGGTGAGGAATGGCTCAAAGCAAACTTTGAAGCGTCTAAAGCCGAGCTAGAAGAGGCAAACCGCCAAAACCTGCCGTTAGTCTGGACAATGCTCAATCAAGTCGAAACCGACGCTAGTGTTCTCGCGATGGAACGAGAAGCCTTGGTAGAAGACTTCATGATTCAGTACGGTGAAGCGCTCAGCAACATTGGCTTTACCACTCGCGACATTATGCGGATGTCAGCCTACGGTTTATCGGCTGCCTAGTGAACGTCAATCGGCTATGGGAGAAGAGATTGCTCGTAGCCGACTTTTTCTTGCCTGGTTTTCTTCTAGCATGAAAAATCTGCTCGTCATTCGTGCTGCCGATGAGGTATTACGGATGACGAGTTCCCCTGATCTCTATAATTTGGTTTAACTCTTTCAACACCTGGATCTCAGGCCCAAATTCATCGATGTTTGGTTTAATTGGTCATCTTACAAGTTTAGAACACGCTCAATCTGTCGCACGAGAACTGGGTTATCCAGAATATGCTGATCAGGGGTTAGATTTTTGGTGCAGCGCCCCCCCTCAGATCGTGGACACGATCAAGGTTACGAGTGCCACGGGGCAAAAGATCGAAGGGCAATACGTTGAATCTTGCTTTTTGCCAGAAATGCTGGCAAGCCGTCGTATTAAAGCGGCGACCCGGAAAATAATTAATGCGATGGCACATGCTCAAAAGCATGGCATTAACATCACGGCGTTAGGCGGCTTCTCGTCAATTATTTTCGAGAATTTTAATTTGCAGCAAATTCAGCAAGTCCGCAACGTCAAGCTTGAGTTTGAGCGCTTCACAACTGGCAATACGCATACGGCTTATATTCTTTGTCGGCAGGTTGAGCAAGCGTCCAAGCAAGTGGGTATCGATCTTTCAACGGCGACGATCGCAGTTTGCGGCGCGACGGGAGATATCGGTAGCGCCATCTGTCGCTGGCTAGACGCTCGTACCGATGCCGCTGAGCTCCTGCTAATTGCCCGCGATCAAGAACGCCTGCAAGCGTTGCAAGCCGAACTCGGTCGCGGCAAAATTATGGGCTTGGAAGAAGCGCTGCCGCAAGCTGACATTATTGTATGGGTCGCAAGTATGCCAAAAGGCGTCGAAATTGACCCGACCGTTCTGAAACAGCCTTGCTTGCTGATCGATGGTGGCTATCCCAAAAATTTAGGAACAAAGGTTCAGCATCCCGGCGTGCATGTTCTCAATGGTGGCATTGTTGAACATTCATTAGATATTGATTGGCGAATCATGAGCATCGTCAATATGGACGTTCCCGCTCGTCAGCTATTTGCCTGCTTTGCAGAATCGATGCTGCTCGAATTTGAGAAGTTGTACACCAATTTTTCGTGGGGGCGCAACCGAATTACTGTTGAGAAAATGGATCAAATCGGTCAAGCATCAGTCAAACATGGATTCCGTCCACTGTTAATTTAGCGATCACCTTTACCAGGCTCCAGAAAATTGTGTCTAACAGGCTCCAATAGCGAAGTTAGACTGACCGTTTGAACTGAGCCTTATTGTGTAATTCACTCGCTAACCTTAATAGAGCGCTGGTGTTTTTTGACTTAAGCTGAAGGCTGTCCTAGAGAAGCCTTCAGCTTTAATTTATTGATCTTTTCTCTACGTCTGCTTTCAAGCATCAGAATCACGTTACCGATGCCGGATATGGTCATATACTGCCGTGTAGTCTTTGGCGGGATCATGCCAAGAGTAGTCATACTCCATACCTTGAAGTGCAAGGTTTTCAAATTCGCTGCGATCTCTGCCCCAAAGATCAAACGCGCGTCCTAATGCAGATTCTAGAGCGTTATTATCGGTTTCGTAGAACATGTAGCCGTTGCGCTTTTCGGGAGGATGCTTCTGGTCGTAATCGCGATCGAAAACAGTGTTAACCAATCCGCCGACTCCGCGCACGACTGGCACTGTTCCGTATTTCAAACTAATTACTTGCGTCAAACCGCACGGTTCGTAGTTGCTAGGAACAACAATGATGTCTGATCCGGCATAAATCAGATGCGATAACTCTTCGTTAAAGCCAAGTTCAATATGGCAATCTGGATTATTGTTGAGAAAATTCTTTTCGTGTTGAAACCAATCATTAATCTTCGATTCTGTTGCCGATCCAAGTAATACAAACTGCGCGCCTCGTTGCAGCGAATAATACATCGCGTGATGAACCAGATGGACGCCTTTTTGGTCATCTAAACGCCCGACATAGCAGACAATTGGCTTCTCCTCATCGCGTAACAGCAGTCGCTCTCTTAACGCTTTGGTGTTATATCGTTTTTGCTCGAAGGTTTCTTTACTGTACGGATGAGGAATATAGCGATCGCTCTCTGGATTCCAGAACGTGTAGTCTAATCCATTGAGAATGCCCCCAAATTTGTCTTGATAGAGCGCGAGCGTGTGACCCAAGCCGTAGCTGATTCCTGTATATCGCGCTTCCCAAGCGTGATGAGGCGAGACGGTGTTGACATAGTTAGAGTAAACAATGCCGCCCTTCATCATATTGATGGCGAACGGATTGAAGTTATCGCCTAGTTTATCTTGGCTAAAGTAGTACTCTGGACGATTCAAATTCGTTGCCGTTAAAACTTCGGTTCCGGCTGTGCCTTGGTGCTTGAAGTTGTGAATCGTGTAGCACACCCGCTGGTTCGGCATTCCGTGATGTTTGTAGATTTCGTAGAGCATCACCGGCACTAAGCCCGTTTGCCAATCGTGGCAGTGAATCACATCAGGGCGCTTGTTGCTTTGCTGTAAAAATTCCAGCGCGGCTCTGCTAAAAAAGGCAAATCGCAGATTGTCATCGTTACAGCCGTAATAGCAGCCGCGATCGAAGTACATGTCCTGTGAGTGTGGCTCAATGAAAAAGCAAATCTGCCCATGTACCCACCCGCAATAAACCGAGCAGTGAACCTTGCCGCCAAACCAGGGCACAAATAGGTTGTCGTAGGCACTGTGTAGACCCCAAATATGGTCGTATCTCATGCAGTCATATTTGGGCAAGACGACTTCGACGCAATGCCCTTGCGCTTCGAGTTCGCGGCTTAGCCCGTAGACAACATCGCCCAATCCTCCGGCTTTAATGACGGGCGCACATTCTGACGCGACTTGTACGATATACATTTTTACCCCCGCTTCATAAAAGTTTATCTTCTGCGTCTTCCATTCAATACGGAAGGTATACGTTTTGCAAGTCGAGATAGGCGGAATGTGGAAGTCCTCAGTTAAGCACAACCTTTTTAGAGAAGAGATGAGGGACACCTTCGAGTAACGTTGCAAGGTATTCAATGGATTATCTTTAAACGTGGTCGAGTCGTAGGCAAGTGCAGTAAATCCCGTTTAGAAAGAGCAAGAGCGTGTGATCTAGAAAACATCTAAGAGAACTGGATGGCGTGGTAGATTGCTTTTTATATTTGGTGTGAGGACAAAGGAATGAGAGCAATTACGGCACGAACATCGATCGTTGGTGTTCCATCCCTGCTGAGTGCAACGTTGGCGATTACTGCTGTAATGCTTGCAGTAACTCCTGCAAAAGCAACTGAGACTTCTGAAACGTCTCGCGCCGACCTAACTATGGTTAATTCGGGGATGAAGTCGCTCAAACTAGAGACGACGGCTGATGTAACTTCTACGACTAGCTCCGCTAAGCTTCAAAGGAACTCCCAAAGCGAAGTCCAAAGAGTTGAAGCCCAAAGAATTGCTCAAAATATTGAGCAGACCCCACCTGCCTCGATCGTTCCAGTGAATACTGACAATGCAGAAGGCAGCGATGCGGCTGATCAAGTTACTTCGGTTTCTCAACTTTCAGATGTCAGACCTACAGACTGGGCGTTTCAAGCCTTGCAATCGCTAGTCGAGCGCTACGGATGTATTGCTGGCTATCCTGACAGAACCTATCGAGGCAACCGCGCTCTGACTCGTTATGAGTTTGCGGCGGGTCTCAATGCCTGTTTAGATCGGGTGAATGAACTGATCGCGGCGTCTACCGCAGATTTAGTCAAACGAGAAGATCTAGCAACATTACAAAAGCTGCAAGAAGAATTTGCGGCTGAAATAGCCACGCTGCGGGGTCAGGTCGATGCCTTGGAAGCGCGAACGACAACGTTAGAAAAACAGCAGTTTTCCACCACTACCAAACTCGTCGGTGAGGCTGTCTTTACGATTGCTGATACCTTCGGCGATCGTGCCACCCGTAACGGTAGCGATGGCTTTCTGGGTGGTGTGAATGCTGCAAACGAAGGCAGATTAAGGGACGATAATACTGAGACTATCTTTGCTGCCCGGGCCCGCCTTAACTTAGACAGTAGCTTTACGGGTAAGGATCAGTTAAGAATTCGTCTGCAAGCACGCAACATCACTCCGTTTTCTGGTGCCTTCACGGGAACCAACATGACTCGCTTAGGGCATGACGGCAATGAGTCAAACGCTCTCGGTGTTGCTAAGCTGTTCTACCGTTTCCCCGTCGGTGACAAATTTAGATTCCAGGTCGATGCGGTCGGGAGTGAGTTCTATAACGGATTAGTCAGCACTCTTAGCCCATTTACAAGCAGCGGTACCGGCGCGCTCTCTCGTTTTGGACGGTTTAACAACATCTACCGAAGTGGGGCAGCTGGCGCGGGCGGCTCTTTTGAATACAAGTTCAATGATTTCCTCGCCCTACAGGGAGGTTACGTTTCTGACACGAACAGCAACGACCCAAGTGCAAAGAACGGTCTCTTCAACGGTGCTTATACCGCTTTAGGACAGGTTGTTATCAAACCAAGCAAATCGACCGATCTGGCGCTGACCTATGCTCACTCCTACTATCCTGGTGGTGAGGTCAACCTCACAGCAAGCACAGGTAGTTCATTTGCAGCAAATCCCTTTGGTTCCAGCGCAACTCTTGGTAGACCCACTTCGTCAGATACTTTTGCTGGTGAGGTGCAGTTGCGTCTCAGCCCTAAATTTATCATTGGCGGCTGGTTTGGATACTCGTTTATCGATCAGGAGGATGGAGATAATGAGGCAGAATCCCTTAATGGGGCTGTATTCTTAGCGTTCCCTGACTTGGGTAAGGAGGGTAACCTAGGCGGTATCATTGTTGGCGTTCCTTCTAAGGTGGTCAAGAACGATATTGCTAACCGTGAAGATAATGACACTGCGATTCATGTGGAAGCGTTATATCGGTATCGTCTGACCGACAACATTGCGATCACACCGGGTGTAATTGTGATCTTTAATCCTGAACATAACAGCAGCAATGCTACTCAGTTCGTTGGCGCTCTTAGAACAACATTCTCGTTCTAATCTAGATTGCCTGGTTGAGCTCATCAGAAGCCTTGTCAGACGTTGTTCTGGCAAGGCTTTATCTCTGGCTGATTGCGCTTTAAGCGGTAAGGGAAGTGCGGGGTGCTTGATTAGAACTCACATCTTCAAGGAAGCGAGACACGATCGCACTAAACTTTTCTGGATACCACAGTCCCCATTCGTGAAATCCCTCTTCGACTACGACCAAACGAGAATTTGGAATGGCTTGCTGCATTGTCTCAGCCGCTGCAAGGGGAGTGGTAAGATCTTTAGCAGACCATAGGAGCAAGCAGGGCGATTGAATGTGAGGCAATAGGGCTTGGAGATCTTTTTCTAACGAGAGCCACAATGCTGTGAGAACGTTTGGAAGATTGAATGCGAGATTTGGTATAAATACTTGAGGAATCTCTAGAAGTTGTAGGTAAAGTTTGGCTGGCGAAATCTGTAAGGTCATCTCGATCGCACGCCGCACCGGAACTTCGAGCAGCGGAACTTTAGGCGTTCCGGTACTATCAAGTAAAATTAGGCTGACAATCTTATCAGGTGCTGATGTTGCCATTGTGATGCCAATCCCCCCGCCAATTGAGTGCCCAATTAGATGCACCCTATCTAAGTCTAATGCAGCTAGAAAGGCAAGTAAATAGTCAGCATAGCGATCGTAGCTCTCTACCAGTCCGCAGTCGCGCGAGTCGCCAAATCCAGGCAAGTCAGGCATGATTACCCGATGGCGCTGCGACAGCAAATCCAGAATCTCTCGATAGGGCTTAGCCGCGATCGCCCAGCCATGCAAGAACACAATTGGCGTTGCATCATGATCTGTGCCCGCTTCTAGGTAGGCAATCGTGTGGACTTCGCTTGGCGAACCCATTTGCAATTTGTCAGAGCCAGCCGCATTTCCAATACTGACTTGTTTCTTAACAAGCCGATCGTGAGTACTAAACATAGGGGGCTAGGATAAAAAGTAATCCAACCCTACTGAAGTAGCCATTTTATGTCGTCCTTCTTAAAAGGGATTTGAGGAATAAGTGAGCTAGTAGCCTGTTCAATGTGTAATCTGTCAAATTCGGACTAATTGGGTTTGGAAAGGAATGAGGGATGAGCTTCATTCCTCTTTACGACAAAGCGCTGCCGCAGGCGTCAGTAGGGTTGTAGATCTGTGATTGGACGATCGGCATCAAGCTCTACCTATTCCACAGGAGCGATGTGTACTTGAAAGGTTACATTCTAAAATGCAAGGCTATACGAACCACTCAGCCCAGTTTACGTCTATGCCTGAAGCGTTAAACCCAACTTCTGAGACCCATCGCATTCTGGTCGTTGATGATAATCCAGATAACTATTTCTTGCTGCAAGCTCTTTTGGAAGCCGAAGGGTATGACGTGGATGTAGCAGATAGTGGTCAAGCGGCGTTGCAACACATGAAGGCTGAGCCACCTGACTTAGTTCTGTTAGATGTCATGATGCCAGAGATGAATGGGTTTGAGGTGGTGCGGCGCATCCGGGGCAATCGTCGCCTCTCGTCAATTCCTGTTGTGCTAATTACGGCGTATGACGAATCGATGATAGAACCAGGCTGGAAATTAGGCGCAGATGATTTTCTCTGTAAACCCATTGATAACGATGATTTGTTGCGCCGCATTCGAGTCTGCTTTCCGACGCCGTAGAGTTCATCAGTCTTAAATTTCGTCAGTCAGCGAAACTGGTTACTCCGCGATCGCTCTCGTCAATGTTTGACATTAATGCTTTGATTGCTCAAGGCATTTCCCTTTAGCTGTGAACTGCATCTTGACACTTGCCTGAAACCCTGTGATCCAACCCGGATACAGGTGTGGTGTGTATTGATTTACAGATTGCTCACTTTGCTGCATGTAACGCGTCTCCTGCATTGCATTGGGAAAAGGACGATCAAGGGTTTGATAAAGCCAGCGCCAAGCCGCTTCAAGTGCAGGATATTTGAGATGCGAACGTCGAGTTGATGCTTGATTTTGGCGATCGCGACAGCGGGTTTGACTTGCAAGAAACGAGCCTAATAAGCCATGAGCCGCAATGAGGAGGACAATGGTTTGGTATAGTCAAGCGGGGCTATTGTGTCTAGCAGTCCTAGCAGCGCGACGTCTTGCCCCTGCATCGCAACAGTGTTGTCAAATTAACTCGAAAGTAGAATCATCTGACATGATCAAGTCACAGGCTCTTCGTCTTCTATGTTAAAAACGCTCAATCTTGAGGTGATCGAGCGTTTTACTTGGTTTTACTCTAAGGTGCTATCCGTCTGCTATTTAGATACAACCCCTTTACGCCTAATCCGATATGCAAGCCCCGCTACCGCCAAGGTGCCAAAAATCGTGCCAGGTTCTGGTACAGAGGTTGGAGGAGACTGAAATTTCTTTGTCCAAGTGTAGATCCCTGTATGAGAGGTAGAGTCAGTGGTCTTATTGCGATCGCCCGCGATTGCACCCGAATCCGTAGCAGCAAAGGCAAAGGCGTAGTCTAGCTGGTCGTTAAAGGTGATCTTGGCAATTTCGCTCATTTGGAAATACTTTCCTTGCTGAACTGACACAGCCGCGATCGCAGCGATTACATCATCCAGCACCTTACTGCCTGTTGCATAACGAGCATCGTACTTAGGCTTTAGGTAGGTTGGATTGGACATTGGTTTGCCATAATTTGGATTTGGTTTACCATTTATGTTGCGGCGAGTATCAGTAACGGTTGGTCTCGTGTCGATGTATAAGCCAGCTCGATCTAGGTGTCCTACCAAATCCGCCTTCAACTCGTTCGTGTCCGTGTCAAAAGACAAACTGCCAATATTCGGGTCGCCAGAGCTATAAAGCCCTTTTGTGGTTAGGGCGGTTAGCATCTCGTCATACTTGCTAGGAATTAAGCTCTTCCATTCAGGCAGCAGAACCGAATCGTAAGCAGTCAAAAAGCCGTTGAGCCAGCTTTTAGCGAGTTGACCATTGTTGTTTGACCAATCTGCTAGCGTCACACTTTCAACCCGAACCGTATTTTTACCGAGTTTGGCAGAAAAGCCTACATTCGCTGTGATGGTCTCTGCGCTAGTCCACAGTTCAACATTGGTCTCTCGATTTTCATCCGTCAGCGCTTGAATTGCCTTTGCAACATTTCCCTGATTGTTGAAGTCATTTAATGACTTACGTGAGACTCCTTGCACGACTTCATAGGTAGGATTTGTGGGATCTTTGTACAGCCAAGTGTTGATATTGGCTGTATCAAATACAATCTCTTGAGGTCCAAGCGTCGCCGCAGAAGCTAACGTAGTAGCACTTGCTTCTAGAACGATCGCAACCGAGGCTCCGACGAATAGTCGCTTCAGGTTTTTCATAGTAGTGCGTCTCCCAAACTGAATAAAGATTGGATATTTCTAGCTCAAACTCGCCGGTCGTGATGTGGGGACTACAACACCTAACTTTTCCTAAGCAATGCCATATAAATCTATAGGGCAGACTTTAGAACTGCATGAAAAAATTCAGGATTTCCCTGCGGCTCTTGAGGCGTTGAGCGATCGTCTCTCCAGAGCGAAAGGTCCTTCA
Source organism: Myxacorys californica WJT36-NPBG1 (assembly GCA_019359315.1). Classification (GTDB taxonomy): domain Bacteria; phylum Cyanobacteriota; class Cyanobacteriia; order Leptolyngbyales; family Leptolyngbyaceae; genus Myxacorys; species Myxacorys californica. Next base: position 63,549 of record JAHHHO010000022.1, on the reverse strand, counting down.
TTGATGTAAATTTCAGCCAGTGTTACTTCACTCAGATATCCCGCCAGCTTTGTTGCAGCGCACTCGCTTTACATAATCTCTATTTGCAGCAGCTTTGGAATAAATGAATATAAAGTGTTGGCTAGAAAATAAAAATTTCTAAGACAACATGCTGACCACTGATGAGCGTTTTCTCTAATATCGCCAGTGGATGTAGCAAATCCTCTCCTAGCTGTAAATTACTTCGCTTTACTGTTTAACCAAATTGCTCAGCCGATTGCTAATTGCTTGAGCACCGTTAGTTCATCTACCAGAGTGGTAACAAAATGTCCCCTGAAGTTAAAGGTGAAGAACGATCATGCGCTGTTTAATTACTCGTGAGATAGCGTATAGGTGAATTAACTTTTACTAAACGAAACTGAGAGTGCAAAGAAGTGCCATGATGCTTCGCTTCATTCCTCGTCCCTATCTTGGCGAAGTACTGCTTGTCTGCATTCCGTGTGGAATAATGGCCTCTCTTAGGCAACTCTAGTATGTACATTAGACTCTAAAAGCTTAAATTGCTGGAGACAACCGATGAAAGAGCAACCAAGCTGGCAAACGATCCTGCTGGTGGGAGTGTTAGGAATTTTAGTCGCCCTCGGACTGAGTTCCTTTCTAATCATTAATCCGGGTCAGGCAGGAGTACTGAGCATTCTAGGCAAATCCAGAGATGGAGTGCTTCTAGAAGGTGTTCACTTGAAACCACCCTTTATTTCAAAGGCAGATATTTATGACGTAACAGTACAAAAATTTGAGGTGCCTGCTCAAAGTTCTACCAAAGATCTGCAACAGCTATCGGCTAGTTTCGCCATTAACTTTCGATTAGACCCGATGCAGGTCGTCACAATTCGCCGCACTCAAGGCACCTTGCAGAATATCGTGTCGAAAATCATCGCGCCTCAAACGCAAGAGTCGTTCAAGATTGCAGCGGCGCGACGCACCGTAGAAGAAGCGATTACCAAACGGGATGAACTCAAGCAGGACTTTGATGAAGCATTGGGAGAACGCCTGAATAAGTACGGCATTCTTGTTTTAGATACCAGCGTAGTCGATCTAAATTTTTCAACCGAGTTCTCAAAGGCGGTTGAAGAGAAGCAAATTGCAGAGCAGCGTGCGCAACGAGCAGTTTATATTGCGCGAGAAGCGGAGCAAGAAGCCGAAGCAACGATTAATCGAGCAAAAGGACAAGCGGAAGCCCAACGGCTACTGCGGGAAACTCTAACGTCAGAACTGTTGCAAAAGCAAGCGATCGAAAAATGGGATGGCAAATTTCCGCAGGTGTTAGGAGGCGAGGGTGCTGTCCCCTTCATTAATCTTGAACCCGCAAAACTACAGTCTACCCTCCCCTAAGCGTGCGGTAGCGCGTAATTCAGTAGCTTGCGATCGCGCGTTGGTTGGCTTTTCCCTGATTGTGTTTGTCGTGTTGATGGCCAGTAATACCTAGAATAACCAGGTTCAAAAGTGCATAACACTCTCTAGAAAACACTTAGAGTTTGAATCGCTTGTAGCAACTCTGGTGCGGCAGTGGCTGACCAAAATCCCTCCGCTCGTCTCCCAGATAAAACGATCAACCGCAGTGTGTAACTAGTGGGGTATCCTTCGACTTCTAGCCACACTAAACTGCTTTCTAGTTCACAGGCTATTTTCTCTTCGTCCATTAATTCGTTGGCAATCTGCTGTAGGGTTTGGCTGAGTTGCTCCGCAAGACGGCAGAAATCGTTGAATTCCGCTTCGGTGAGTTCGACTGCCCAATCCTCTGCTCCCACTAATCCTTTAAACTCAGAAGCGGTTGGGTTCCATCCAACTCGCCAACCCGACCCAGTTTTAAGCAGTCGTCCCATGAGGTTCTATTTCAATAACTGCGCTCCACCAGAAGGTTGGCGTAGGGGGGTGCGAGGAAGTCCTGGTGCTGGAGATGGGGTCGGTGGCGATGAGGCGTTCTCTAACGGACTAAAAGCAGTGACTAAGGCTTGAATGAGCGCGTTGCGCTGTTTACGATCGAGCTTGGCAATCGCGGCACGATCGCGCTCAAACGGATTTTGCTTCAAATTGTCTGCACCGGGATAGGTGGAGACATCCATCGGCTCATTCACTCCTAAATAATCAGCTAGAGTAAACTTCCAATCGAGGCGATAGTTGACCGGCCGCCCTTTCCCATAGTAGTGATAGCGGATCAAACGGCTCACCAGCGTGTTGTTCAGATCGACCTTTCCGTTTGCACGATTGACATACTGGTTTTCGAGGGGAAGATCAGGCAACATTTGATAAATTCGTCGCCAAACCTCTTGAATTCTGACGCGTCCTGGCGATGCAGGACTGGCTGGAGTCGCGTTCGATTGTGCTAGTAGATGAGGTGAGTTAACGTCTTGCGATCGTATCGGCTGAGGACTCGGTGCTTCTTTAGCAACAGACAGATGAACACGGCTAACCAAGATGGAGGTCAGCAGCAGTAACCCGATCAACAGCCGCTTAGAGGTTTTCATCGTCTCAGGCACTCCCGTCTTAAATCGAACGTCTAATTTGATTGACCATCTAAAAATTGAGCATCCAAAAAGCGAGGTGAAAAGACTTCACCCCGCTCTAGATTAGACCTTATTCGCCAATGATTTCCGGTTGGGTCAGTTCATCGGACATCTCAATGATCGCCCGCATTACAGGTTTCATCATTGGATCTTCACCGCTATCAAAATCCTCAAAGCGACGTCGCTTAGCGCGGTTCGCAACTTGAACAGTAATGCGATAGCGGTTAGACGCCGCGTTGATCAGCTCATCGGCGCGGCGCATGAGTTGAACCGTATCAAAGGATGGACGTTTATGGAGAGAGCCAGATTTTGCCATAGGATTTGGAATGTTAGTGATGCGGTCTATGAGTGAGTGACTACCACACCCTACTAGATTATCTACTTAGATTATAGGGATGACATTTTACTCGACGTTATGTAAAGTTTTAAAGACCTCTGTTAACGATGATAGAGTTCAAGTAACGTTTTTTTAATTACATAGTTTAGCCCTAGCTCAAATTATTCGGCTTCATGCAAACGCTTGTCTCTCCGTCTCAATCCAACCGCGTTCAGGCTCTGCCAGCCTCCCTCAGAATACTGGCATTGGGTGATAGTTTAGTTTACGGCTTTGGCGATCCGGTTGGGGGTGGCTGGGTTGAGCGACTCAGGCGGCAGTGGATGACACCAGGAGGAGCGAATCACGCGCTGTATAACCTGGGAGTGCGGGGCGATGGAGTGCGGCAGGTTTCGCATCGGTTGGAAGATGAGTTTAAGAGCCGAGGCGAGTTGCGAAATCGCGTTCCTGATTTGATTATTTTATCGGTTGGAGTAAATGATTCCTCGCGATTAGGGCGACCAGACGGCAAGAATTACACTGAGTTTGATCAGTTTGGGGCTGAGATGACGGACCTGCTCGATCGCGCTCGGCGCTTGTGCCCCGTTTTGTTTGTGGGCATGATTCCGGTGAATGAAGAACAAATGCCGTTTCTTGACTGCTTGTATTACAACCACGCTGATCAATATCGCTACAAAGAAGCCACACGATCGGCGTGTGACGATCGCCGAATTCCCTATCTCGATCTCTTTGACCTTTGGATGGCGCGTGGATCAGAGTGGTGCAAGGCGCAGTTTACAGAAGATGGATTGCATCCAAATGTGTCTGGCTATCAAACTCTTTTGCAAGATGTATTAAATTGGCAGGCATTTCAGCAATGGATTGGGGAAGGCGATAAGGTATAAGATGCCGATCGCGAAGGAAAAATAATCATGACGGTACTGGTTCTTGCGACGGGAAATCCAGGAAAGTTGCGTGAGATTCAACCTTATTTGGAAGGGTTGAGTTGGGACCTGAAGCTAAAGCCTGAGGAAATAGAGGTCGATGAGGTAGGGATAACGTTTGCTGAGAATGCAGCGCTGAAAGCCTCACAAGTGGCGATCGCCACTGGAAACTGGGCGATCGCGGACGATTCGGGTTTAGAAGTGACGGCGCTAGACAACGCGCCAGGCATTTTTTCGGCGCGATACGGAACATCTGACGCGGATCGGATTGAGCGATTATTGCGGGAATTGGGCGATCGCCCGGACCGAGAGGCGCGGTTTGTGTGTGCGATCGCGGTAGCTCGACCTGATGGCGCGATCGCGATGCAAACCGAGGGAATTTGTCCTGGTGAGATTCTTCTGGCTCCCCGTGGGGAAGGTGGGTTTGGCTACGATCCGATCTTCTTTGTGCCCGAAAAGGGATTAACGTTTGCAGAAATGCCCCCCGCGATGAAACAGGAGGTGAGCCATCGCGGACGGGCATTTCAGGCGCTATTACCCCAACTGAAGGCGCTGGAATCTTAATGCGATCCCCTTTGAAAGGTTCTGGCAAAGCGATTAGCGCAGAGCGCAACTCCGAAGGAAACGCTCTAAAGTCACTGCGGCGTCTGCCAGATTTGCACTGTTTGACCGTTAGTGACTAGAAACCGATTATTCGGACTAAAGTCAAACGTATACGCCCCTTCGATCGCTTTCACCGTCTGACCACTTGCCACATCCCACAACCGAATGCCTTGGGTGGGAATTGGTTCGCTCTGGACAGTCGGCAGCAGTAAGGCACTCATTGCCAGCACTTGTCCAGTTGGACTAAAGGCTAGATGTCCTGCGTTGATTGGCATGATCGGGTGACCCGCTGAGTCTGCAACCTTGAGCGTTCGTGCCGACTGGTAAGTTTTCAGATTCCACAATCGCACGCTGTTGTCCTGGCTACTGCTGGCTAGCGTTTGACCATCTGGACTAAAGGCGATCGCTTGCACCGTCTTTTGGTGTCCTCGCAGGGTAATCAGCCGTGCCCCTGTTGTAGCGTTCCAAAGCTTAACGCTATGGTCAACATCTGCGATCGCGATCACTTGCCCACTGGGGCTAAACATCATGGGCAGTCGATCATCGGTGGTGACGGTTTCATTCACAAGAGTGCGAATCAGCCGACCCGTTGAAATCTCCCAAAGCTGTAGCCTGTTTTTGTCGGTAGCCGTAGCAACTCGTTGACCATCAGGGCTAATCAGCACCGTATGCACGATTCCACCGGCGGGTTGTAGCCGAATGGTTTGCCGTACCTGTCCAGTTTGAAGATTCCAGATCTTGACCGTCTGGTCGGAACTACCGCTCGCTAGGAACTGGGCATCGGGACTGATGGAGATCGCTCTGACTGCGTAGGGATGAGCAGCTATAGCCCGAATAACTTGTCCTGTATCGGTTGCCCATAGGCGAATGTTGCCATTTGAGAGACCTGCGGCAATTAGACGGCTATCTGGCGTAAACGCGATCGCATTTGCCACATCCCCCACAATTCGAGTCGGTTGGGTCGGCGGTTCTTGAGCTTGTCCTTTGTAGGAAGAAGATTCCGTCGCCTGTCCTCGCACTAAGGTAACGAGTCGCGTTCCTCGCTGAAGGTTCCACAGAGCCAGTGTGCTGTTGTTTGTTGCTCCGACACACGCCCGCTCATAGCTATAGCTGCTCACAGCCAGAATTTGACTGTTTGGACTAATCGCTTGATCTAGGGTGTAAACAGGACAGGAGATATTTGGATAAAGTGCCTTGAGATTAATTTGTTGTCGTTGTTGCAGGTTCTGCCAAGGATTGACAGAGGATGGAGTATCGAGAGCCGTTCCGACTCGGTTGAATAGGGCAGGAACATAGCGGATAAAGCGCTCTCCCTGTAAATATAGAGCGTCGGTCGTGCAACTGCCGCAGCCCTGCGCTTGAGCCAGCTTAGAGACGACTTCCCATGAGATGCCTGCCCACGGCAGATGCCCTTGAGGAGCCTGAGTGCTGTACTTCAATTCCGGCTCTGTGAGCCAGTCAGGAGCAATGAAATTCGTGGGGTCTGGTGTGGTGCGAGTCCAGCCGACGCGATCGCCAAACGCTTTCACGGCAGCATTAACGTTCGTTGGATTCTGAGCCAAGGCTTCTTGCCAGATTCGCTGCTGCACACCAAAGCCAAAGCGACCTCCACTCGCATCTCGCCACATCCGATCGAGAGTCTGAATCGCTTCTGCTGGAATAGTGTTCGCTCGTGGGACTGCAAACAGATCACCATCTGCATGTATCCACTGCTGTAAAATGCGCCGGGTTTCTTGATCTGCTGCCTGCCAGTTCTTGGCAGCGAGCAAATTCTGTAGCAGCTTATAGTCTTGGCTAGGAGCCGCAGTCGTTTGTGCCGTTAGGACAGAACGCTGACTCAAATCCGCTGCCATTCCTGCAAGCGATTGCGAAAGGGTGATTAGTAGACCAATTCCCAGAGGGAGTAGGTAAGAAATCCGATGGTTCATGTGGCTGTGTTGAACGATGCGCTTAAGGTAGATTGGATGAGTCTGGTTGGACTTTCCACTTTGGACTTTCCACTTTAGTGACTCACCAGATTGAGAAACCTGAATCCCAGACTTCAATTAATTCAGATAATTCAGACAGACTGAGCCGTGCCTGTAGTTCCTATAGGCATAAGTCAATGGCATTTTTTCAGAGCAATGCCTTGTGGGTCAAGAGCGCTAGAGAGTTCATCTGCTACCGAACAAATCGAAAGCTGGCAACAATATCCTGAAAAGCGCTGCGTAGAGGTTGCTCATTTGGGTTGAGATAGCCCACACTCAAGAGAATGATTTGGCGGTTCGGGCTATAGAATGCCACATTATCGGATGCGTAAAGCCCATCTGCCGTGTATGCAATGCCCGCTTGTCCGTCCACTTTCAGCGATCGCACGTTCTGAATTCCTGGTTGATGCCCTTTGGCCCAATTTATAAGAGAGAGTTTTTTAGGATTGCTGTGTACTGAAACATCAATGCTGGGAGGATATTCTGTTCCGCCTTCATATTTGCCTGCCTGAATGTTGTCGTAGACCTTCTGAGGCCAGAGAGAAAGACTCGACCGCAGCGTTTCTCCGGCTCGTGGCTGTTTCTTCTCATGAGTCTTATCTAAAGCCAATTGGGTTGGATAGCTGAAGCGAAACCCAAACTGCTTATTAGTGTAGCTTTTTCGAGTTGTTGAGGTCGATTGACGCGTTAATACAACGCGAGTTTGATTTTGCTGAAGCGGCTTTGTAAGCGGCGTAAGTCCGATAGTTTGTTCTGGGAACATCAGAACTGCTGCCGAAGCACTTGCTGTTAGTGAGAGAAAACCAAGAATAAGTCCAAATTTGCGAGTAGCCATACGTTTCTCCGAAAATACGCTTCTTCAAGGATTTTGTAGAAAGCGCAAAATGAATGTTGTGCAACGATATTAGCCTCGCTGTTCAGTTGATTGGGGAGTTGTTCTCAAATTTGATACAGATACAGCTTCGCGATCGCATCCAATAGCCTCGCTCAAGTAGTCTTATCCTGTGAAATCATCCCAACAACACCTTTAACAGCGTGAATATAATCGCTAGGATGTAATAAAATTTGCAGTCCTCGCATACCAGCAGAAATAGAGATGACATCAAAAAGTTCAATCAATTCATCAACGTAGACTGGATACTCTTTTTTGCACGCTAATGCTGTCACCCCTCCGCGAATGTATCCTGTAAGGGGCTGCACTTCCTTAAGAGAAACCGTTTCAATTCTTCGATTTTCAGATAGTTGCGCGAACGCTTTGAGATCTAGCTGAGTATTGCCTGGAATCACAGCAAGAGCAATTCCATGTTTATCACCTCGCACCACCAAAGTTTTAAACACTTGTTCCGCAGGCAATCCGATTTTCTGGGCAACGCTTTCTGCCGCTAGATCGTTAGGATCGACCTCATAGGTTCGCAGTTCGTAGGAGATACCAAGATTGTCTAAAACGCGAATGGCGTTGGTCTTCATGAGTCGTCGAAGCTAGGCAAATAGGGCAGATCAGTTCTACCTAAATCATACCCAAGCTGGCTCAGCAGCGTCGCTAATTGGCCTCTGTGATGGGTTTGATGATTAAACAGATGAGTCACGAGCAGCCAAGCGGGTCGTGTTCGCGTCTTCACAGGTTGTTGAGTACTGGTAAAGGCGAATGGTGCATTTAGCCACTCTGGAGAGAGCCGAGTTGTCCAATTTAGAATATCTTGATCGGTGCGATCGCGCGCTCGCCGTAATTCGTCAAAGTCAGCATACAGGTCTTCATCGAGTTTAGCGATAAAGGGCTGATGGGTGAAGCGTCCCATCCAGATGCGATCGCCGATCAAAATATGGTTTAACGTTCCATGAATTGACTTGAAAAAGGCTCCCAAATCTTCTTTTCGCTTTGCGTCAGGAATATCTGCACAAACTGCATAGAGTTTCTGGTTCATCCAATAGTTATACTCAGCCAGTGTGGTGTAGTACATGCGATTGGCTCCGCTAAGCTCTGAAGCGTTATTCATGTTCCGATTTTGAATTAAACTGCTGCGTTGTAATGTGCTTTTGAGACCGCAATTAATATCTTGTGCCTTACCGTTATAGATTCTGTTGTCAATTGATCTCGAACACTTTTTATATTTGTTACAGATCGGAGTGACGTTGATCTAACCAGATGCGGATCTCTTGCTCAGAACTAAATGTATTAGACTTGCGAGTTTCCGGATCATACGTTTTGAAGTAGTTGTTGCCCTTGCGATCGCGGCGGTGCGACACTTGCGGTTCATAGCGGTTTGCGATCGTATTTATCCAATGTTGCCAAATCTGGTCAAGTCGAATTTTCATGATTATTTCTCCGTTGTTTGGCATGGAAAAGCAGAGGACAAAATGCTTGCCCTATGTGCTTTTCGAGCGCCGTAGTTGTATTTCCTCTAACGTTAATTTTGAGTCATTTTTTCTTGTCTAAACAGATGCAGTTAGACTAAATTGTTATGAATACAGTTTATTTTTTAGTCACTGTTATGGTCTTTCCTGCCCATAACTGTATTGCTGATCGCTAACGGCGGAGAAATGAACACAGAGGAATGAACGATGAAAATAAAGCCCATTGATGCAACGCCGTCTTCAACGTTGTATGAGCAAGTTGCCGATCGGATTCGCACGTTGATCAGCGAAGGTACATTACAAGACGGCGATCGCTTACCGTCTGTTCGCAAGCTTCATCAGCAACTCTCCATCAGTATCTCGACTGTTCTTGAAGCCTATCGCTCTCTTGAAGATCAAGGAGTGATTGAAGCTCGTCCGCAGTCAGGCTATTTTGTCAAGCCCGTTCACCTCAACCCTCCAGATGAACCCCATCAGTGTACGTTGCCAAAACAAGCGCTTCCCGTTGATATTTCTCTAGCGTTTCGAGTCAGTGAAACGATGCGCGATACCTGCAATGTTGGCTTAGGAACAGCGGTTCCCGGTATTGAATTGCTGCCTGTTGACGCATTAAATCGGTTGATGGGAAAAATCTTGCGGACAAATCCTGCGCTCCTGCACACCTACAGTCCATCGAATGGATGTGAAGCGTTGCGCCATGAGGTTGCCAAACGATTAATGGAGGCAGGATGTTCTTTATCTCCCGATGACTTAGTCATTACCAATGGTGCAACCGAGGCGATTCATTTAGCATTGCGAGCTGTGACGAAACCAGGAGACATCGTAGCGATCGAGTCGCCGACCTATTATGGATTTCTAGAAATCTTAGAATCTTTGCACCTCAAAGCGTTGGAAATTTCAACTCATCCAAAAGATGGAATCTCCCTTGAGCAGTTGGAAATTGCCCTCGAACAACGCCCTATTGCCGCTTGTCTTCTAGTGTCCAACTTTAGTAATCCATTGGGCAGTTGTATGAGTGACTCGAAGAAAAAGCACCTTCTGGAACTGCTCGAACGCTATGACGTACCTTTGATTGAAGATGACACCTACGGCGAGACGTTTCTGTCAGGGCATCGGCCTAAAGCGATTAAAGCGTTTGATACAACAGAACGGGTGTTGTATTGTGCATCGGTTAGCAAAACGCTGTCGCCTGGATTGAGAATTGGTTGGTGTGCGCCAGGACGCTATCAGATGAAGGTTCAACAGTTGAAAATGGCAATGAACTGGACAACCGCGATCGCACCTCAACTGACGGTCGCCGCATTTCTATCGACGGGCAGTTACGATCGCCATCTTCGCCATCTCCGCCGCGCTTATCAAGCCCAGCTTTCCCGCATGACTCAAGCCATTTGTGAGTATTTCCCCTGCCCAACGCGAGTCACTCGACCCGGCGGCGGGCATGTGCTGTGGCTAGAATTACCCAATGAATTTGACGCGATGGCACTCTACGAAAAGGCGCTGGAACATCGCATTAGCGTGGCTCCTGGTAATATGTTTTCGCCCTCTGGAAACTATACAAACTGTCTCCGGTTAAATTGTGGACTGCCGTGGTCACAAACCATTAATGACGCGATGCAAACGCTAGGATCTCTAGTTAAACAGCAGTTGGCTAAGAAGATGCTGGGCGTCGAGGAAAGAAATGATGGTTTAGAATAGACCTCATTTGTGGCCACTATGAACCTTATAAACAAACTGCTCAACGTTTACTACCTCAGGGTGATTGCCCTGTTATTAAGTTGCACGGGGCTATTTCTTGCTAGTTGGATTGTCGTGCCCCCTCCCGTGATTGCAGTGCTGCCGTTAGCCGTGGGCGCAGCGGAGGTGAGTCCTTGGCTGATTGGACTCAATGCGATCGCAACGTTAATTGCCCTCAAGCTGTTGTCAAACCGGGGATCTTATGTCGTGTTGGGGATCAGTATAGTGGCGTTAGTCATCAGTACATTGCCGCTGGTGCAGTTTTCGGGAGCCAATCAGGAAGCTGCGATCTCCATGAAAGTGGGTCTCGGTGAAACGTACTTAACTCAAATCTCTCAAGCGAAAATGCGTCCTGATCCGTTTGTTTTGATCGATGCATTTCGCGGAATCCCGACTCAAGAGATCCGTAAAACAACAGGAATTCAAGTGGCGAGTCCTGATGGCGTTCAGTTAACGATGAATGCATACCGCCCGATGGAGCCGGGTAAAAATCCAACCATTATCATGATTTACGGAGGAGCGTGGGTAACGGGTTCTCCGTCCGCCAATGAAAATTTTAGCCAATACATGGCGGCTCGCGGATATACCGTAATGGCAATCGATTATCGTCATGCACCTCAGTATAAGTTCCCAACACAGATAGCAGATATTAAAACTGCACTTGAGTTTATTCAGCAACATGCTAATGAATACGATATTGATATTAATAGAATTGCATTGATGGGCCGTTCGGCAGGCGGGCACTTAGCAAAATTAACGGGCTTTCAATCTCAAGTGTTGCCAATTCGGGCGATCGTCAGTTACTACAGTCCAGTGGAGCTGACCCTTGGCTATGAAGATCCGCCCTCTCCTGACCCACTAGACATACAGGCTATTTTGCGATCGTTTCTAGGCGGCACTCCTCAAGAGTTGCCAGGATTATATCGGCAGGCATCTCCTTACGAATATGTGAAACCTGGATTGCCACCAACTCTGCTGATTTATGGCAAGCGTGATCACGTCGTTCAATCAAAATATGGACGCGCCTTGTATGAAAAGTTAAATAAAAATGGCAATACTACTGTATTCATTGAAGTTCCATGGGCAGAACATGCGTTTGATGCCGTGTTTAATGGAGTGGGTAATCAACTAGCCCTATATTACACCGAGCGGTTTCTAGCTTGGGCATTGCGTTAGCTCACATCCTATACCCGCTCCTATCGCCCAACGTAAAATCCTAAGTGGCTCGCCACCGGGCGTTCTCGCATCGGTAATCGAGTCTGAATTGGTGCATTTAAAACCTGCGCTCCTGTTGGCGTTTCCACAGCTAGAGTTACAGATCCACCGCCATCTAAGTTTAGAGCAGCATCGGCTCCCAATTGGGTCACAATATAGTCTGTCAATTCGGCGATCGTTAGCCCTTCGCTATAGCGAAACTGCTTTCCATCAACCACCACTAACCAAACTTTCTCACCTGTTTTATCGATCGCAATGGCTGTGCGTGGATATGGCTCATCTTTTTTTGCCACGTCTGGGGGCAGAGACACAGGTTTGCCTTGCTTCACTAATACATCATTTCCCGCGATCGCCTGTGCCGTCCCCGCCGGACACACTCCAAGCTTATCGATTTGAGCGCGATTTTGGGCCGAAAAGCAGAGCGTAGACCAATCATACTGAGGCAAAGAATAGGTTGTCCCGTTGGAGACGACTTGGCCTGTATTGTTTGCCCCATCCCCACTACGAGGATAGAAATCCCACGGCGCTAATTCTCGAAACGGATAGAAAAAATTGGCGTTAATGGCAACCTGAACGCGAAATTCCCTAAGAAACTCTGAAACGGTTCGCGCTTTGACTTCTGGCCTATTTCGCTCTGCCCGAACTCCCGGAGTGGCAAACACCTTCAGATTCTGAGCAGATAGATCTAAGCGAACAACGTGAATCATGACCGGACGGGGAAGGGCTATGGCATCCCGGGTGTAGGTCACATTGGGAAAGAGCGATCGCGTCTCATCCGTACGAGGGGGACGAGAGAATTGCGCCAAAACGTACAGCAAGATTGGAATACTGAGCAATCCTCCCACTAAAATACTGAAAATCGGTTTAAGATGTCCCGGAAAATGCAGTTTCATCATTGTTATTGAGGATTGAGTGACTGGGAATTGATGGTAACAACTTACACATCACATGGTTTACTGTACTTCAGGCTGAATCTTGCAATTTCCGCTATGCCGAACTTCACTCACCAAAATCTTCAAAATCGCTCCTTCAAAGCGCAGAATCTAGCTGGATCTGACTTTCAGGGTGCAGACATTCGAGGGTGCAACTTCAAAAATGCTCAGTTGAATGGGGCAAATTTTACAGGCGCGATCACAGGTCTGAGCAGACGGCAGAAAGTTGGTTTGGTCTTGCTGACGATCAGCGTTGCACTCGTTAGCGGAGATGCGGTTTCTCGGCTCGTGTTGAATACGATCTCACAATCGCCCTTAGACAAGAGTGCAGAATTCATTCCTGTCCTGGCTATCATCCTCAGTGTGACGAGCGTTTGTTCCACACTGGCTGCGCTGTGGCCTAACACGAAACGAGGACAAATCGCCCGAATCACCACTGCGACGTTATGCGGTGCATTAATGGGATTCACCATCGCCTTCTTTTACGGATCAGCACTGCACCATTATCTCACGATCTACGAGCTACATCACCCCGATACAATACCCCTAGAGCTTTATGACGCGACTCGACGTTTAGCCGGACAGCGCACTAGACTGGCTCAGCGAGGAATCGTGATTGGCGCGATCGCGCTCCTGCTGTTGACGCGATTTAGACATACTCCAGCCTTTAAAGTCGCGATCGCCATTGCCGGAACCATTGTCAGCTACGGGGCTGCTTTTTTCTGGGGCACAACAGCAGGCGCGTTTCTCAGCACGCATGAGTTTGGGTTTGGAGTGTTACTAAGCCTTGCGACGGTGTTCTACTTGGGGTGTACAACTCTGTCGCTGCGATCAATTGTCTACCACTGGAAAAACGTCACTGGCACCTCGTTTCGAGAAGCCGATTTGACGGATGCAACGTTTAAGAATACAGACTTACGGCACACAGACTTTTCTAAAGCGATTGGCTACATCGCTACGGATTTGAGGTAAAGTCAGCTATACTCGACCGCTAATAGTGCTATGGATCTGCTACTGCTTGGGGCTGCGATCGTTGTTACGTTTTTGGTATTTACATGGCTTGTCAAAGTAGTCAAAGCCACGGTAAAAACGGCACTTCTAGTTGCGATCGTACTGTTTGCCTTGCAGTTTATTGGCATTGGGCCTGACAAGGTGACACAAGAGATCGGTCAAATAGGCCAATTCCTGTGGCAACTTGTGCAGGGTCTAAGTACAGGACAAAAATCGTAAAACAGCAAAATATCCAGCCATGCGGCTCTCTAGATTCAGCAGAATCTGCCGAGCCAGATTCACCGTTTTGAACCGATACAGGGCGACGAGGAACAAAGCCAGAAAGGTGACTCGTGCACCATGCCAGCCGAGATGAGGCTCCCAGGTGCAGCGTAATTCGGTAATCTGATGCATAGGGTCTCATATCATTTATTGCTATTTGCATGAAACCCTTTCCTGTTCCCACTTTGCAAGTTTTTGTCCCGTACTTAGTTGATTTGCATATGATCTTCTACCAAAGGGATGGGGTAGAGAGGATGGGGATTTTACAATATAAGTTTTGTCAGCTCTAAAGCTTCATCCCAGAAGAATTTACAGGTGGATTTACATTCTTGCTAAGCATCTGTATTGCCTAGTTCACCAGCAAACTGTGACTGGATGAATGGCGATCGCGATCGCTAAGATAGACTTCTGTTCATCATTCAGCATCTCCCTTGAAGAATTCTGTCGTTTCCGCCTCATCGCCTAGGTTGACTAGAATTGGCGCACTCTATGCTGTTTTAGCGTATACCGCTTGGGGGATTGTTCCACTGTACTGGAAGTTGTTCGGACAAATTCCAGCCTTAGAAATCCTCAGCCACCGAATCATTTGGTCGATGGTCTTTCTAACTGTACTTCTTGTGCTTCAACAGCGTGGAGCTGAGTTGCGTCAATTAGCACGCGACCCTAAAACGCTGAGTGCTTTACTAATGACAACTGTTCTGATTTCCTTCAACTGGGGATTGTTCATCTACAGCATTACGATCAATCAGGTTGTTGAAGCGAGTTTGGGATACTACATCAATCCTCTGGTCAGTGTGTTACTGGGATCTGTGTTTCTCAAAGAGCGATTGAATCGGGGGCAAACGATCGCGGTGGTGCTGGCGGCAGTGGGAGTAGCAAACTTTGTAAGGAACTTTGGTCAAATCCCTTGGATTGCGATTGGTTTAGCCGGATCGTTTGCGCTGTATGGTTTTCTGCGTAAACTAATTCCGGTCACGCCACTGGTCGGCTTAACGGTAGAAACAGGCTTAGCAACTCCTGCCGCATTGATATTCGTTGAATACTTGGCAAGCCAGGGAACAGGACATTTAGGGATCAATGGATGGCTGACCGCTTTGTTTGTCGGCTGTGGTGTGGTGACTTCATTTCCGCTGCTCTGGTTCAACAATGCCGCTAAACGGTTACGGCTCTCAACATTGGGATTTTTTCAGTACCTTGCACCCAGTCTGCAGCTTTTGTTAGGCGTGTTCCTCTACCATGAGCCTTTCACTCTGACTCACACTGTCACCTTTACCTTGATTTGGACAGCGCTTGTGATTTACTCAGTAACTTCCTTGAGGACGGGGCAAGTGGCAACATAAAACTTAGACTCTTCTCAACGCAACCTGTACTCGCGCAACAAACTCGGATTCACGATCAAATGTTCAAGCACTTGCTTTGATTTCAACTGTGTCTAATCTAACTGCCCGTTTTTTTCGGTTTTTCAAGTATCTCAACATTGGGGTGATATCAGAAGTGATTCGCCGCAGTGGGCAGCATCGTTTATTTGGTCTATCCGCAGAAATCGCTTATAACGCTGTCTTTGCGCTATTTCCAGCAATTCTGGTCGTTCTAACCGCGATCGGGCTGCTGAATATTCCAGAGTCAGAATTTCGTCACTTCACTCATCAAGTGAGTGGCGTCATCCCAAATGAAGCAATGATACTGATTCAAAAAGTTCTGCCGCAACTGAGTATCGCCCGCACTCGGGGACTTTTCTCGCTCAGTTTCCTGGCAGCGATTTGGGTGTCCTCCAGCGTGCTAGGAGCGGCAATGGCGGCGTTAGATCAAATTCATCAAATCCCTCGCGATCGCGTTCGTCCCTTCTGGAAGGCAAAGCTGGTCTCGATTGGACTGAGTTTAGGAACCTTTCTATTGCTCGTCATCGCTTTGCTGGTCATCTTTATTGGTGATGTGAGCGTCACGGTTGTGGCGCAGCGCAGCGGCACGATGGCTCCCAGCCTGTTTCGGTACTGGCATCTGCTGAGTCTACCGATCGCGTTAGGAATTGTGGCGCTCTCCCTTGGTTTTATTTACCGTTTTGGAACGAGTCGCTGGCGCAAAGGAACCCCAATTATGCCGGGAGCCATTTTGGCAGCGCTCCTGTGGGCAGTTCTCTCTGGGCTACTTCGGTTTTATGTTTCACGCTTTGGCTACTATAACCAAGCCTATGGCGCGATCGGGGCAGCCATCATCCTGCTGTTGTGGCTCTACCTCAGTGCATTTGCGATGTTATTGGGGAGTGAGTTAAATGTCGTGGTGGGAGACGCCATGCGACAGAAATCAAGGCAAAGGGAAGGGCTAGTGAACTAGACTTGTGGAGAAAGACAATCAAAGGCGGCGTTGCTGAAGTGTAATGCTAGATTTGGCACAAAGATCGTCAACTTATGGGGTAGATGAAGCGCATTACAACTAGCTAATCTAAGTACAGGACAAAAAGTACAAGACAAAAACCTTTGTCCTGTACTTAGCCTCAATTCATACTTCTATTATTCAACGCCCGGAATTTTATTAGATGACAGTTGAACTCTCATGCACCAGAGTTATTTTTAAATGCCTTCATGTTCGCATCTACAGCATTCATGAAGCCCCGATTATTCACAATCGTCCTAGGTAATTGATTGGCTTTGATTGCTGCTTCAACCACATCTTGAGCAGTCAACTTTCCTTGATTGCAGCCATCGGCAAAGGCTCCATACCCTCTCAGTCCTTGGTTACGAAAGTATCCTTGATACGCCAAGAAAACTACATCATATGGGGTCATAGACGGAATTGCAGAATTGGAACCTGCTGTAAAATTCGCGATCGTTGATTCTGCACGAGCCATTGGCACAGAAAACCCAACGAGCAGGAGCAGGAGCGATCCAAGCGTGAGTATCCGATAATGCATTCGTGTTCTCCTGATTCATTCCGTGAATTTTGAATGTTCAACAATTAGCGCCGATTACTTTGAATTCTTACAGTAACTTCTCGTAATCTTGCTTAAAGTCGTCAATTAAAATCCTCAGAGATTCTATCAGACTTTCGCCAAAAAGCCACTGACTCTAGAACAACAAGTGGAGATGATTGTGTAAGGAAGCCGAGAGGGATCGTTTCAGCAGCGGGATCAGCAAATTGTAGAGGAAGTGTAGCGTCAGGTAATGGAAACTGGAAAAGCATGATGCAACACGCAAACTGGAAAGGTTATTGCATTGCTGCTTGGATCGGGCAAGCCTTGTTAGCGATCGCAGGCATTACTGCATGGGCACTCCAGTTAATGAGGCAAAGAATGATTCCAATTTATTCTGATTAACAAAACTTAATTCCAAGATCCACCGATTGGAAGACTTGCTAAAATCTGGTTTTAAGCAAGCTAATGGATAATTGTAATGAACTCTATAAATATGCTTGCTGCAATTCCTGAAGCATCTGTCCCTTCAATAGAGCTAATTATATTAACAGGATTTCTGGCTGTAGGATTGGCACTAATTCACCTGTTCTCTAGTCGATTACGGTTTCTTCAAGCAACTCCTCGTAGCTATTGGCTCTCATTTAGCAGTGGTGTTTCGGTTGCTTATGTGTTTGTACATATTCTGCCTGATCTAAGCGACGCCCAGAAAACGATCCAGCAAGACTTAAATGTAGAACTAGCGTTTCTAGAACATCACATCTATTTGTTGGCGTTATTTGGTCTAGCTGTATTTTACGGATTGGAACGAGCCGCGAAAATATCACGGCGACGAAGCCAAGAGATGGGCAATGGAGATGTGACCAGTACTGAAATGTTCTGGCTACACATGGCTTCCTTTGCTATTTATAATGCGTTGATTGGCTACCTGCTGCTGCATCGGGAAGTGTCAGGGTTAACAAGTCTGCTATTTTTCGCGATCGCTATGGCCCTGCACTTTATCGTGAATGACTATGGCTTGCGCGAACACCACAAGAAGATGTACGACCACGCCGGACGCTGGATTTTAGCCGCTGCTGTGATTGCAGGTTGGGCGATCGGTAGTGGCACAAAACTCTCTAACGCTGCGATCGCAATTCTGTTTGCATTTTTAGCGGGTGGTATTGTGCTTAATGTATTAAAAGAAGAACTGCCAGAAGAACGAGAAAGCCGCTTCTGGGCATTTGCGGTGGGGGCAGTTGGATATGCTGCGCTGCTGCTGGTGTTGTAGCTGCTGTTTCAGAATTTCTCCTTCTCCTACTAAGTCGTCCGGACTTTGATAGTGTTTCAGCAATTCATCGAGCAATTCAGGTCGAAATGTCATAATCGTTGTTCTTTCGGTTCAGAGGTTTATTAGATCAAACTTCTGACCCTCTGACACAGAACATTTTACAAACTCCGCCCGATAGCTTAACCTTTGACAACCTGAACAGTGAATTTGAGTTTGAATAGAGCGAATCACTAAAGTAATTTGCGTGTCTTCGGAATCGATCTCCCAACGCTCCAATCGGAGTTGCGATTCAGTTGGCAATAATTTTAGAAGCAGTTCCAATTGGAAGAAGAGAGCTAACACCCACCTTCCGAACTAAGATCAGATTTTTCTAGCTGGACGGCGGATGAACAACTTTCGCCGTTTTCACACGTCTGCAACATCCATAGGGCTGCCAGTTCCTACGGCTTCGTTAGGCAACGGCTCGACGCCACCGCCATTGGGAGCGAGACCGTCCAACCCTTGCACAAGTCGATCGAGTTCCTGTTGCATCTGCATACAGACTTGCTCATAGCAGGCATCGACATAGTCCCGATCGTTTGCCGCTGCCCGACCTGCGCGCTCAAACACGATCGGCGCACACACCCGAGTGTGGATCTGCACAGGCAACGGAATGTTAGGCAACGGACCCACTGCTAATCCCCACGGCAATCCTAGGTAAACGGGAAAGACGATCGGATCAATCCCCAACGGCCACGGCATTCCCCACTCGTGCAGTTGTCGCAGTTGCGGGTAGAGATTCGCCAGAATGATCAGCGTCTCGTGAGCACCGATCGAGATCGCCGGAACAATGGGCACCCCTTCTCGCAGGGCGAGTTTAATAAACCCTTTCCGTCCTGCAAAGTGAATGCGATGACGATCGTGGTGCGGTCGCCATAAATCTTCAGCGCCGCCAGGGTAGACCAAGACTGCTGCATCCTTTTGCAGAGCAGCCGCTGCCATGTGAGGATGCGCTCGGATGGCTCCTAATTGCACCGTCAGTTTGGAATACCCAGGAACCATCCAGACGTTGGGGTGCATCAGCCCATACACTAATCGTTCTGCACCAAAGCGGTGAAACCAGTCCACCATAAACATCAAGGTGTCTGGGGCGATCATGCCGCCATTGTGAGATCCGACAATCAACATCTTTCCCGATGGGGGTAAGTGCTGCCAGCCATCGCTTGTCACCCGAAAATAGTGGCGATAGAGCCAGTCTCCTAACGGCAGAAGGGCTTGAATGACGCTGGGGTCTCGTCCCTCTAGTGACCAGCCATCAAACCGATTTTCTCTCGCTTTTTTGCTATCCCAATCCCTAGTCATGGATGTTCTCAAAGAGTCAGCTACCCACTATAAACGAAAGGGGTCAGCACTGACTTCTTTAATTCTCGGCGGTTCTAAATAACGCAGCTTTGCTGGATTTTAGGTATTGCAGTCAACTCATACCAAATCAATCGTTGCGGCAAATGCCCTAAAAAATCTCTCGCAACAGGGACAGCAAGAGTAGGGAAGCACTTCTTGGGAAGCTCTGCAACGCTAATCGTCCTGTGCGTTCAATCGCTCCATCCCTCGATTCAGTATCTTCCCTAGTCGGTTCGTGCCATCGACGCGTCGATTCAGTATCTCTCCTAGTCGATTGATTCAGTATCTTCCCTAACCAATGCAGTCCATTGACCCGTCAATTCAGTATCTTCCCTAGTCAGTTTGTGCCATTGGCTCGTCAAGTGAGGCTATTGAGTCACTATTGTTGAGGATTGATGTTGAGGATTGACCCATCGAGTGTCGTCCTGCGATCAGAATGAGTATCCGACACCCTGAAGGCAGTTGACCTCATTCCTAGCAGATCTTGTTTAACTTGGTATTACTCCTGTAAGCAAAGGAGAAAGCTTACAGTGCTACAGTTTATTTCTCAGTTGTGACAGCCTTTCTTAAGCCCGTGGATCTATTTGACTTGCCTCGTCGCGCTTCTGAAGAAGCCCCACTTGCTGCTCGAATGCGGCCCAGAACGATCGATGAATTTATTGGACAAACCGAGATCGTTGGTCAAGGACGATTATTACGCCGCGCCATTCAAGCGGATCAGTTGTCTTCGCTGATCTTCTCCGGCCCACCAGGAACCGGAAAAACTACGATCGCACAAATCATTGCCAACACTACGAAGGCTCATTTCATTGCGATCAATGCGGTTCTTGCAGGTATTAAAGACATTCGAGACGCGATCGCAACTGCCCAGGAGCGATATCGACAATCGAATCAGCGCACGATTCTCTTTGTCGATGAAGTCCATCGATTCAACAAAGCGCAACAAGATGCGCTGCTGCCGTGGGTGGAAAATGGAACTGTTATTCTGATTGGAGCGACGACCGAGAATCCTTACTTTGAAGTCAACAAAGCGTTGGTCAGTCGATCGCGCATTTTCCAACTCAAACCACTCACGTTTGACGACCTGAAGCAAGTGGTTGAGCAAGCGTTGCACGATCGCACTCGTGGCTATGGAACCTTAAATATTGCTCTTGATCCAGACGCACTTGATCATTTGGTGAATGTTGCAAATGGGGATGCTAGATCGCTCCTCAATGCACTGGAACTAGCTGTCAAAACGACACCACCGAACGACCAAGGTATCATTCATCTCACCATGACGATCGCGGAAGAGTCGATCCAGCAACGCGCGGTTCTGTATGACAAAGAAGGCGATGCCCACTTTGACACGATTAGCGCCTTCATTAAAAGCTTGCGCGGTTCTGATCCAGATGCGGCGATGTATTGGTTGGCGCGGATGGTGTATGCCGGAGAAGATCCGCGATTCCTCTTTCGTCGCATGCTGATTTTAGCGGGCGAAGATGTGGGACTCGCTGATCCGAATGCGATCGTGGTTGTGAATGCTTGTGCTACGGCGTTTGATCGGGTGGGAATGCCGGAAGGTCGCTATCCGCTGGCGCAAGCAGCACTGTATCTTGCGACTGCACCCAAATCAAACAGTGTAATGGGCTTTTTCGATGCGCTATCTGCTGTGGAGCGAGAACGCGAAGCAGAAGTACCGCTGCATCTGCGCGACTCGAATCGCGACCGACAGGGGTTTGGAGATGGAGCAGGCTATCTCTATCCGCACTCGTATCGAGAACATTGGGTCGCACAGCAGTACCTACCCAGCAATTTGCAAGGTCAAGTGTTTTATCAACCGTCAGAGCAAGGATTTGAAGGCTCGATTCGAATCAGGGTGCAGCGCGATCGCGAAGCGCAACTGGCGGCCTTGATCGAAGGAATCGGAATTGAGATGCCTGAAACGCTCACGGTAAGTCCTGCCAATTCGAGTGTAGATCGATGGATAGCCCGCTCGCTCGGTCAAGTGGGAGAAACGCTAGGGAAGGTTCGCGATCGCATTTTTACGATCGCACAGCCGCAGCGCCATCATGTGATTCTCGATTTGAATGCAGGTAGCGGTTTGCTCGTGTGGGAAGCGATTCGTCAAGTTCCCGAAGGAGGTGTGTATGCTCGTGTGCAAAGTGAGAAAGACTTTGCGGCATTGAGTGAGCAAATGCAGTCCTTGCCGGAACTATCTCGTCCGATTCTGGTGCAAGCTTTGCCAGAGTCCATACCGTTCGATCGCATCATTGGACGCAACGCCCTTCAAGCTGAGGTCGATAAAGCGGATATGGTTGCATCACTCGCATCGCTGATGACAGCAAATGGGCGAGTTGTGTTAGCAGAATCCGTTCCACGAGCTGCCCAGCGATTGTATCGACTGGCTGATCCGTCTTGGGTAAACTCGAAACTGTACGATCGCTGGCAGCAAGCCGAGGAAGCAATTTATAGCCAGTCTGCGGATCCTAAGCTGAATTGGACGACCCAAGACTTGCACTCTTACTTTGAGCAAGTAGGCTTCGAGGTCGAGTTGCAAACCGAGCAGACCCAAACCGAGGTATATCTATCGGAATCGTTGATTGATCGTTGGTTTACCTCTAACCCAAGTCAACTCACCTATGCAGATCACCTCGCTCGCGTGTTGTCCCCCACTGAACTCGCCCAAATTCAGCGGATTTTCTCGACTCGCTTGACTAATCAAACGGTGATTTGGAGCAGTCAGACAGCGTGGATTCAAGCCAGAAAATCCACGTCCTAAATTTCTCTATATCAGGACTTACGCACTGGTGACATCAAAACACTGACCTTATAACGACACGAACCTAGACTTCATCACAGAAGCAATATTCCTTACGCTAGAAGCAAGGTTCGTTACGGCAGAAGCAGCCTTCCTTCCGTCGAAAGCAACCTTCCTTAAACTAGAAGCAACCTTCCTTGCGTTGGGAAGCAACCTTCCTTACACCAGAAGCAACCTTCCTTAAACTAGAAGCAACCTTCCTTGCGTTGGGAAGCAACTTTCCTTACACCAGAAGCAACCTTCCTTCCGTCGAAAGCAACCTTCCTTGCGCCAGAAGCAACCTTCCTTCCGTCGAAAGCAACCTTCCTTGCGCCAGAAGCAACCCTCCTTCCGTCGAAAGCAACCTTCCTTGCGCCAGAAGCAACCCTCCTTCCGTCGAAAGCAACCTTCCTTGCGCCAGAAGCAACCTCCTTACCACAGGCACTCTGTTTGTAAAGACCTACGGCTGCACTGAAACATCTGTAATGATTTACGTAAGTCCTATACCTACGTATTTAAGTTGGTCATCCATTGACGTTATCTAGGGTATGAAGCTGGTTTCTACTGACGTTTAGCTTCAAGTCTGGACAGGCAGTGGACAAAACAACATCCAAGCATTTCCTTCATTTCTCCCGCTCCCTGATCGTAAAACCAATCGCTAGAATCAAACTATATCCTGCTGATTGAGTGGAAGAGCGATGTTAACTTGCTTGATGAGGTCTTGGATTCGGACTGGTACAATTAGCGCCCTGTGCAACTCTGTAGGAATTGCTGCACTTGTAACCACCAGCCTCTTAAGTTCCCCCGCGATGAGCGCCGATCGCAACCTTGGAAAACTCGCTGCGCAAACGTCTACATCGGGGCTGCCGATCGTGCGATCGTCGATCTTGCAGCCAAATTTGCGGGTGCCGTGGTCGCAGCCTGTGAGAGTGATTGATCCGTTTGAGGGAGAATCGCTCGCGGTCTTTGATCAAAATTATTTTCCGAGATCGTTCCGCAATACCAATAGTCAAGTCAAGGTCGTTAGTCTGTGGAAGCCTGACTCGGTGCGTGTGCTGTTGGCTTACAGTGGACGAGAATGTGCGATTAGCTCTAGGCATAACTTTGGAGGACTCGCTCGGCATTCATTCCCGTTTCATCGTCGGTTACATGCCTCAAGGTTTGGATATTATCCGTTTGGATATTTTTATGATGACTTTCCCGATTCTATTTGCGTTGCTAATAATGGCGTTCAAAAGATTACCGAGCTATCAGTCAAAGCGGGCGATCGCGTTTTTCAGCTCCAGAACAAAAACGGGCAGTTTCCAATCAATCCAGAATTAGCAACTGCGCTCAGGAATGCGCCACAGAACGTTCAACTCAGAGCGATCGCGGATAACGGCGAAGTAGTGGATAGTGCGATCGGTCAAGGAACCGTCAAAGCGTGGAGAAGCATTTACTGATTCGCAAATAGATTTGTTTTGCGGTTGAGAACATCGGTGATGAGAAATTCCGTGTGTCTCGGGATTGTCTCGCTGCACGATCGCATATGGTTCTTCTGTAGGATTTGTAGATGTTAGAGTTAGCATGATATTTTGCTGTTGAAAATCATATTTCGACAAGCATTTGAATGGAAAATTGATTATTTTATTTGTGCTGAATCATTGTGAATATGCGGAGTAGATGGTGCTATTCTCATTTACAAAACTTACATTTACAAACATAGAGCAAAGTACAAACACAGAGAAAATTAGAAGAAATTTATGCCTGGACACGACATTATTGTTATCGGAGCTTCAGCAGGTGGACTCAAAGCACTCGGTGTGATCGTTAGCGCTCTGCCTGCTGATATAAATGCTGCTATCTTGATCGTTCAGCACCTCGATCCCAATCGAGCGAGTATGATCCCCGACATTCTGACAGAGGTAGGGTCTCTGCCAGCCTCTCACCCAAAGGACGGAGAGAAGCTTCAACCGGGGCGAATTTATGTTGCGCCGCCCGATCATCACTTGTTGGTGAATCAAGGATACGTACGGGTCGTGCGCGGACCTCAAGAAAACCGATTTAGACCCGCCGTTGATGCGCTGTTTCGTTCTGCCGCCCTCGCTTATGGTTCTAGGGTGGTAGGAGCGGTGTTGACGGGTTTTCTCGATGATGGCACCGTAGGATTGCAAGCGATCAAGAAACGCGGCGGGGTCGCGATCGTACAAGATCCGAAAGAAGCAGAATACCCCAGCATGGTGAAGAATGCCTTGCGATTTGTCAAAGTCGATCATTGTCTGCCGCTTGCCGAAATTCCCGCCCTTCTCGTCCGTTTATCCACTGAATCCGCAGAACCGGAGGAAGCGTACCCAGTGACTAAAGAAATCGAAATTGAATCTAAAATTGCTGAACAGCAACTGAACACCCAGGAATTTCTGGAAAACGTTGAATCGATTGGAACCCGAACAACCTACACCTGTCCTGAGTGTAACGGGAGCATTTGGCAGATTGGTGACGAAGATCCGCTCCGGTTCCGCTGTCATACCGGGCATTCATTTACAGCGGATGCCTTCCTATCCGAGCAAACGCAGAATCTAGAAAATGCCCTTTGGTCAGCAATTCGGGTGATGGAGGAAAAAGTCACGTTTTCGCGCCAAATGGCAGGGCGAATGAAAGGTCACAACTTACAAAAGGCAGCCCTGAAATATGAGGATCATGCAAAGAGCTTGGATGAAGAAGTGTCATTGATTCGAGGAATTATTCTGAGTGGCTTTGCGACAAAACGCACTGAAATCGAAAATGAGGAAGGAACATTTGTATAATTAAAAAAATTTTGTACGATTACTTTACTTGAGACAAAGCAAAGTAATCTCAAGTCAGGTAATACAAGAAATCTCTATTTGGTTCAATAGCAAAGTTGAGCGTAATTCTTTATGCTTAGTTCTAGGTATCTGGCTAGGGGGAGAAACGCATGTATGACATGGATTTATTGAACAAGCAGATTCAAGTTATCCATGGACAGGTTTTAGGACTGCATCAGTTGTCGCCACAATCGAAAAATGTAACAGCTGATGTACTGCCGATCGCGCTAAAAGAATTGGGGCTTGCTTCAGAAGAATTGCAGGTTGCTGTAGAAGAATTGACTCGCCAAAACGAAGCTCTTACCGTTGTTCAACACGAAGCAAATGCCGCGCGATTTCGCTATCAAAGCTTGTTTGAATTTGCTCCCGATGCATTGATTATTACGACGCTTTCTGGAGTGATTCAAGAAGTGAATCGGGCAGCGGTGACCCTGTTCGATCGCCATATGCTTTATCTGATCGGAAAACCTTTATCGAGTCTTGTCACCCTCGACGATCGCAATGGATTTCGTAACATTCTGACTCAGATTAGTCAGCAAGATAGCTCAGCCAACGGGCAGCGAAATCGGGCGCAGTTGAGCGTTCGGTTACAGCGGCGGCAGCAAGATTGGTTTGAAGCAGGGTTGACCGTCGATGTGATTCGCAACGACCAAGACGAACCGCTTTTGTTGCGATGGCAGGTGCAAGATTTAAGCAGCCGTCAGCGATCGCTGATGGCGTTAACTCAGGCAAGTCAAGATGTGTCAAAGTTTCCTTCCTGCGATCGCTACCGCAAAGGAGAAGTGATCCCTCTTGAGCCGCAGACCCTATGGCTCGTCAAGCAAGGCATTGTGAAGCTGACCACGCTCTCTCAATGCGGCGAAGAAATTGTGGTGGGCTTAGTGGCCGAAGAACAAGTGTTTGGAGCGTGTTTGACAACGCTATCGGTCTATCAAGCGATCGCGCTTTCGGATGTGGAGCTAGTTGGGATTCCAGTTGCAGAAATGGCTCAATCACTGGAACTGTCCCAAGCGCTACTCCCGCGTATTATGCAACGGTTACAGCGTGCGGAAAAGTTTCTGATGATGCACGGACATCTGCGCACGCAAGAGCGGTTTAATCAGTTGTTGCGCTTGTTGAAAGAAGAGGTTGGGGAAGCGGTTCCTGCATCTGGTGACGCTTCTACCGGGAACAAGCCTGAAGTTCGGTTAAAGGTAAAACTTACGCATCAAGATTTTGCCAGCGCTTGCTGTACGACGCGAGTAACGATTACCCGCCTACTCGGACAACTTCAGCAGCAAGGCAAAATTTATTTCGATTCCCATAACCATTTAATTCTAAGAGATTAAGAATTTTTGAAGATTAAGAATTAGGGTAGTAGACCCA
Organism: Myxacorys californica WJT36-NPBG1; assembly: GCA_019359315.1. Lineage (GTDB taxonomy): Bacteria > Cyanobacteriota > Cyanobacteriia > Leptolyngbyales > Leptolyngbyaceae > Myxacorys > Myxacorys californica. The sequence continues at coordinate 37,153 of JAHHHO010000022.1, read as the reverse complement.
GGATTGAACAGTGTGGAACGATCACATTGCCCTTGTTAAAAACACGATAAGTTTTGTTTTTAACAAGGGCATTGAAGCTGATCAACAAGTCTCCAGCACTACCAACCTAAATTCAGCGACTCAAGGTGCAAATTTTTAGCGAAGCGCAATCGATTGTATCTTTTACAACTGCGGTGATCGGTTTGCCATCGTGGATTTCAAGCTTAGCTCCAGTTGGGGCATGAAACAAAAGATACTGGCTAGGAAACACAACCCGCTCATAATACCAATTGGGAATATTTGTAATTCTCACAATTTGGAGTTGACGAGTTCTATTTTTGTAGCCATAGATACTCTCAGAACTGTCCTGAGTTAAATAGGTTTGTGTCATGAATTTCTTCAAAATAAGAATGAATCTTGCAGAGAAAATCTTCTGTAAACATTAACTAAAACTAACGTAACAACTAGAGAGGTATTTCCTGGTCTATCCCAAGCACCAAGAAGTGCTAATTCAAGCTGTATCAAACAATACCAGTGAGCGTAAAAATTAAGTTTTCAGTTCAATTTTTAGGAGTTAAACAATCTTTACAATGTTTGCTACTATGAGTATTGGAACATGCTCTTCTCTGCCCAACCATAGATGCAAAAAGGAAGCTCATATTAAATGATAGAAGCCAACTCAGGATTTATCTATACTGCCTGAAATGGATATGCGCTTGACGAAATCATCTATGTTTTGTTTGCATGAGAATGAAAATGAAAGCTGAAAGCGGCTTCTTTGATCAGCAAATTCAGGCAGTCCACCAACGCGCCAGAATAATGAACCAGGCGGTCAAAGAACTGCCTGGAGAACAATCACAAATTTTGGTGGACTGTTTAGAGGAACTTCATGTATCGCTAGAAGAATTGCAAGTTGCTCAAGAAGAAATCCGCGAACAGCAAATCAGCATTTTAGAGGCTCAGCAAACTATTGAGGCAGAGCGGCAACGCTATCGGGAGCTATTTGAATTTGCCCCTGATGGCTATTTAATTACCGATCGATTTGGCACTGTGCGCGAGGCAAATCGGGCAGCCGTAAATCTACTAAAGGTTGGCTCCAAACATCTAATTGGCAAACCGATCCTCACCTTTGTACCTGAGGAAAATCGTCAGGCATTTCGCGCGATTCTGAATCAGCTTCCGGTCTTGAGCCGAATTCAAGAATGGGAAGTGCAATTGCGTAACAGAGAGCAAAGGCTATTTGAAGCCGCAATTACGGTGGAAACTGTGCGCAATGACGGGCAGACCGTTGGGCTGCGGTGGCTGATTCGGGATATCACTGGGCGCAAGCATGCTGAAGAACAACTGCACCAAGCACAGTTACAAAACGTGCAACTGATCGAAGCCGATCGCCTCAGACAGCAGTTTATGGCAACGGTCACACACGAGCTACGCACACCGATGAATGCAATTCTAGGATTTTCTGATTTACTGATGCGTCAATTTCGCGCTCAGGGTCAGGCTCGTGAGATCACAATGCTAGAACGGGTGCTGAAAAACGGACACCACCTGCTCATGCTAATTGAAGACATTCTAGATTTTTCTAAACTGCAAGCGAACCGATTACAACTCACCTTACAAGCGGTTGATGTAAGCGAATTGATGAGCGCGATCGTTGAGGAACTGCGTCCTTTGGCGGATCAAAAACAGATAGAGTTGCAGTTTTGCGTACCGTCGGCTCCCATCGCGATCGTGAATGACCCAATGCGGTTGCGTCAAATCGTCATTAATTTGCTTTCAAACGCCATCAAATTTACTGATATTGGACGTGTTTCTTTAGAAGTCTTAGAATTGCCTGAAGGACGCTTTGCGATCGTGGTGAGTGATACTGGAATTGGCATTGATACTGCCGATCACTCTCAGATTTTTCGCGAATTTTGGCAAGTGAATCAAACCAATACTCGATCTCAAGGCGGCACGGGGCTGGGCTTGTCGATCACTAAGGCTCTAGTCGAACTCATGCAAGGAACGATTTCAGTCGAAAGTCAAGTCGGGGTGGGAACCACCTTCCGCGCCGAGCTTCCGCGCCGAGTATCGATGCAAAACCCTGGCTCCTGAAAGAAGACACCCCAGGATGGATGAGCGATCGTTCAGATCTTGCTAGATTGAACTACCGACTAATTGAAATACCAATCATCGGTATCAACAGTTTGCTAACCCGAAAGACTTTATGCTTGAGCGCAATATTATTGTTGTTGGTGCTTCGGCGGGTGGGGTCGAAACACTGAGCCAACTTGCCAAAGCGCTTCCTGCTGATCTGCCTGTTGCAGTTTTTGTGACGTTGCATTTTCCGTCCTATGCGACCAGCATGCTACCGCAGATTCTCAACCGTTGCTGTACTTTACCTGCTATGCATGCGAATGACGGCGACCTGATCGAGTTAGGACGAATTTATATTGCTCCGCCTGACTATCATTTATTGCTGGGCAATTCTCACATTCGCCTCGATCGAGGTCCGCGAGAAAATGGGCACCGTCCGGCGGTTGATACCATGTTTCGATCGGCAGCGCGATCCTATGGGCCGCGAACGATTGGAGTAATTTTGTCGGGAATGTTAGACGATGGCACTGCTGGACTGAAACTGATCAAAGCCCACGGTGGGATTGCGATCGTGCAAGATCCTAGCGAAGCCTTATTTGACGGAATGGTGTCCAGCGCAATAAAAAATGTGAAGGTTGACGCTATTTTGAGGCTTAGTGATTTAGCGGCTCAGTTAGTTGTTTTGAGCCAAAATCCTGTTGAAGAGGACAATTCAATGTCTAATAACCTCGAACAAGAAGCCGAACTCGTGGCACAAAGCAAGGCGGAGTTAGAGCAGGGCGAACATCCTGAAACTTCGCCTTCAATGGTGACTTGTCCCGACTGCGGCGGGGTGCTGTGGGAACTGCGAAGCAATGGGCTCATTCGTTATCGGTGTCATGCTGGACACGCATATTCGAGCGATAGTTTGCTGTCTGAACAAGCCGACTTGGTTGAGACATCGCTTTGGTCGGCAGTGCGGGCGCTCGAAGAAAAAGCAGCTTTAGCAGAACGAATGGCAAAACAGGCACGGGAGCAAAAACGAATGCTCTCAGAAGCGCAATTTCTCCGACGCGCCGAGGAATCTAGGCAGCAGGCGGATGTTGTGCGTGGAGTAATTAGTACGCAAGGTGAGAAAATGCAGCAGGTGAAGAGTGAGGAATCAATAATGAAAGAATGATTATCTTATAGTAGGGAGACAGAATTTGGTGTTGCAGAATTACGAGATGAATCCGTCCCCTAACCCCCAATTCTGAGGGATTTTGGGCTGATCTAGTTTTCCTAGAGTTGGGAAATGTAGGGGGCAAATAAGATTTCAAATCGCTGGGCGATTTATCCCCACGTTTAGCAACGCTCAGAATTAATTGCATGCCTCGTTGTACAAAAATCTCTGATTTCTCGGCGCGATCGGAGATCTTGAACTGTCTTACTTCATTCCTCGTTGGGAAGCATTGCTGTATGCGTCTGATCAATTTGCAGGCGAAGCCTCTTCCGCAGTCACGTGTAATCCGTTGCCTACGAGATTTTGCGTAAGTTCCAGACAATTCACTTAGAGATAAACCCAAGAAGAGATAAACCCAAGGTAGGTGGGTTTTTCTGCGCTAGCAACCCGACCTTTAATCTGGTATCTTTACTTTTTGCCAGAACAGCTAGATCCTTGACTCCTTCATTCCATGACTAACGCCAATAGCCATTCTGAGTTTGAAACACTTTTAGAGTATATAAGACAGAGCCGAGGGTTTGACTTTACAGGCTACAAGCGCTCTACCATAACACGTCGTGTGCTTAAGCGAATGCACGCCATCAATATCGAAAGTTATGGAGAGTATCTTGACTATTTAGAAGTCCACCCAGAAGAATTTAATATTTTATTCAACACTTTATTAATTAATGTCACTGCGTTTTTTCGTGATCGCGCTGCATGGGACTATCTCTCTAGCGAAGTGATTCCTCGCATTATGTCGCGTCGAGAACCCAACGAACAGATTCGCATCTGGAGTGCAGGCTGCGCGTCTGGAGAGGAAGCCTACACCACTGCGATGGCGATCGCTGATGTGATCGGCGTTGAAGAATTTCGCGATCGCGTCAAAATTTATGCGACCGATGTTGATGAAGAAGCGTTGGCTCAAGCGCGGCTGGGGATGTACTCGCCTGACAAGTTAAAAGACCTATCGGATGAACAATTAGCGCTGTATTTCGAGCAGTCAGACGGTGAATATAGCTTTCGTAAAGATTTGCGGCGGTCGATTATTTTCGGTCGTCATGACTTAATTCAAGATGCGCCAATTTCTAGACTCGATTTGTTAATCTGCCGCAATGCGTTAATGTATTTCAACGCAGAAACGCAAGCCAGAATTGTCAACCACTTTCATTTTGCGCTACGCGATGAAGGGTTTCTATTTCTCGGTAAAGCCGAAACGCTGCTATCGCACGGTAGCACGTTTGCGGTGATTGATTTAAAGTGCCGCATCTTTACGAGATTGCCAAGGCTGAATCTGCGCGATCACTTGTCAGTCATCTCCAAAACAAACGGCAATAACGTGGTAGAGCGCCCCTCGCATCAGATCCGCCTGAGAGAAGCGGCGTTTGATTCGGGTACTTTGGCTCGCTTAGTGCTCGATGCGAACGGGGCACTGGCATTGGCAAACGAACGGGCAAGAAACCTGTTTAACTTATCTACCCGTGATCTCGCTCGTCCGTTGCAAGATTTAGAACTGTCTTACCGCCCGGTAGAACTGCGATCGTGCGTAGAACAGGTCTATCAGCAGCGGCGAACTGTTAATGTTTATGACGCACTTTATCAAACTGCTCAAGGTGAAACCATTTACCTTGATGTGCAAGTTTCGCCGCTGTTTGATCCGTTAAGTCGAATTTTGGGCATCAGCATCACGTTTATTGATGTCACTTGCTACAAGCGACTGCGAGAAGAACTCGAACACGCGAATCAAGAGCTAGAAATGGCCTATGAGGAATTGCAGTCTGCCAATGAAGAGTTAGAAACGACAAACGAAGAATTGCAGTCAAGTAACGAAGAATTAGAAACCACAAACGAAGAACTGCAATCGAGTAACGAAGAATTGGAAACGATGAACGAGGAATTGCAGTCAACCAATGAAGAATTGCAGACGTTAAACGATGAACTTCAGCGACGGAGCAAATCAATCAATCAGGCCAATACGTTTCTGGAGTCGATTTTGGCAAGTTTGCGCGATGGAGTGGTTGTCGTCGATCGTAATTTGCAAGTACAAATCTGGAACCATAAAGCCGAAGATTTATGGGGACTGCGCACCGAAGAGGCAGTGGGACAGAATCTTCTCAATCTTGACATTGGGCTTCCGGTGGCTCAATTGCTAGAAACGATTCGAGAATGCTTAGCGCAGCGGACACCCGAAGCACTTAAGGTGACGTTGGAGGCGATCAATCGTCGCGGTAGAACGATTCACTGCTCTGTGAGTTGTAGTTCGCTGATGGAGGCGGAACTCCAACCGCAAGGAGCGATTTTGCTGATGGAAGAGCGCGAAGAAGGTGGCAACGGCGTTTGAGGGTGCCGAACCTGCTTCACTGCTAGAAATTTTAGAGCGATCCGAAGGACTCCGGGCAGCAAACCCCCTTGGAGCTTGGCAGAGCTAATTTCTCTGAAGTTGCGCTCTGCGCTAACCGCAACTCATCGAGGTCGCTTAAACGCTTGGACGAACAGACGTGGACTCAGATATTCCTTTGGTAGTTTGGTGTAGACATGATGATTGACATTGATCGTCCTGAAGAGGTCCAATTCGCCCGGTACCATTTCTGCTTTGCCCAAGAAGAGAAAGCCACGGTCTTCGAGACTAAAGTGAAAGCGAACCAGTGCTTTTGTCTGTGCATCGAGATCGAAGTAAATTAGCGTATTGCGACACACAAGTAAATCAATCTTCGACATAGGCGCATTTTGAATCAGATTGTGCCGATGAAAGGAGATCGCAGCGCGTAAGTCTTTACGAAACTGATAGCGATCGTTAATCCGTTCAAAATACTGATTCAGAAGATGGGGAGGAATTCTGGTCATTTCGTGCTCCAGATAGCTGCTTTGACGAGCTTTCCGGAGTGCATCATCGTCTATGTCTGTAGCAAAAATGTGGACTCGTTGGTTGAACTGTTCGATCCCCAGCGCTTCAGCCAGAACGATCGCCAAGGTATATGTTTCTTCCCCAGACGCACAACCCGCACTCCACACCCGAATCGGTTGATCCGGTGGCTTAGCCGCCTGAATGCGAGGAATGATGTCCTGACAAAGATAGTCCCACGTGTCGCGATCGCGGAAGAAGTAGGTGTAGTTAATTTCAATCGTGCTAAACAGATGTGCAAATTCTTCCTCAGTGGCCTCTAAATAGCTCAGATACTCGCTGTAGCTCTCGATACCAAGCTGGCCCATTCGGTGCTGTATCCGCCGCTCTAAGCTAGAACGTTTATAGCCTGTAAAATCAAAATGATGCTTTCGTTTGAGGTACTCCAGGAGTACCTCAAACGAAAGAGTTGAGGTTGAAGAATTATTTTCTGCCATAGTATAAAATCATTGGCTGAGGAACACTCTTCGCTAGCCCACATAAGGACTAGATTAGTCGAATGAGCCTCAATGTCATCTAGCGGCGGGGCTAAATTAACAAACCTATCAATAGTAAAAACAAATATAGACGCAATATATTGTGCAACGCAATTAGAAATAGTTTTGCGCTCGGCACCGTGCCTTAGAAAAGAACGGTTTGCACTGTCCAGGTTGGACCATTGCATCGAGGTCCATCTGCCGTCCAAATCAGTTTATCTAGGCAGATTCGACGGGCAGTTCTGCTGATATCCCACGCATGGTAAACAATGTACTCCGTTTGTCCATCAGGACCAACCACAATCGAGTTGTGACCCGGACCAAGAACCCGGTCTGGAAGCGATCGCAACACTCGCGCCCCTGTTTCATTTCCTGCATCCGAGTAGGGACCCATAACGCTATCGGCAACGCCATAGTCAACGCCATAGTTTTCAGTTTCCCATCGTCCGCCACTATAGAAGCAGTAATAGCGATCGCCGTGTTTCCGAACACAAGCACCTTCTAAGGTGTGCCAATCATAAATGCCCCCGTACATTGGGCGGTCTTTTAAGAAGCGCTGCCAGTCCGAGCGTGCCCGCAGCACAACGGTTGCTTCTCCAGCTAGCTTGGTCATGCCGTCAAGTCGATCAACCATGAGCGCTGTTCCTGCCCTGATTTCTGCATCCGCATCCAGAAAATCGCACGCATAAAACAAATACCACTGCCCATCATCATCCCGGAAGGGATGGGGATCGATCGCAAACGGATAAGCTTCGGGATCAAGTAACGATTCTCCCAAATCTTGATAGGGGCCTAAAGGACGATCGCTCTTAGCAACCCGTAACTGATGCTGTTTATCCTCGTGCCCAACCGAGTAGTAAAGATAAAACACGCCATCTGAGTAGGCCACTTCAGGTGCCCAGAAGTCATTACCCAAGGCAGGATCGGGACGAATGAGCGCATTGCCTGCAAACTCCCAAGTTACAAAATCTTCGGAGCGCAGGAGGGGAAAAACGCGCCGTTCGTCAACCTCATCAACTGCTCCTGCGGCTTCAGCGGCGCTCGTCCCGATCGCATAGTAAACGCCTTCATGTTCCCAAGCAAATGGATCAGCAAAGTAGCCCGGATAAACCGGATTGATGTAAGTGCGGGCTTCCTTTAGTGATGTGACTGGCTTAGTATCTGACATCAGGCTTCTCAACTAGAGTGGCAAACGTTTTTGATCTTAATACTTGAAGTTGATGTAGGTTTCCGCTCGATTTTCCGGTAAGCGATCGATGACCTCGCAGCGCAACATTTCCTGCAACGGTTCCGGTAAGCTATCGTAATAATCCTGCTGAAGCGTGAGATCGACTTTTGGCGTGTGCAACCAATGCATCACATATCCCATCACTACCATCGGCCGCGCTTCATCGGTTTGGTTTGGCGAACCGCGATGCAACGCCAGCGGCGATCGGATCATCACATCTCCGGGCTGCATGTAAAAAGACTCGACTTCAATTTCGCCTGTCGCGACTTTCCGTAATCCCTCTTCACGCGATAACGTGTGCGTTCCGCGCGCCATTTGAAACGGCCCATTTTCGGCATTGACTTCGACTAAGGGAAAGTTTACCGCTAACGCATAGAGTGGAGTGACAATTTGATCCGAAAATAACGGACGAAAATCTCGATGAATGTCTTGATACGTCGAACCCTGCATCGGAAAATCAACGCCCAGCTGCACCAGGCGATATTCTTGCAGAAATACGCGATCGAGGACTCCCATAATGACAGGATTCGCAAATACCTCGGCATTGGCAAACGGAGCAATCCAAGGCAGCGTTAGGTAGTAGCGATTTTGCTCTCGTGGCGCGAGTCCTCCAGGCTGATTTTTCCTTGCTCTCACCACGCGATCAAAGGCATCCTTCCACTCTTCGATTAGGCTGCGATCGAAAAGATTGCGAATCACACAAATTCCATCTTGATTGAGATCTGAGGCAAACCGATCGAAGTCAGCCTCTGAAAAGCTCACCGGGCTAATACTTTGCACCATTGCAAATTGAAGAAGTAACGTCTTATACAAGTCTATGCGATTTATTATGCAATGGAGCCTAGAAAAAATCCTTGTTTACGTTACTTAATTTGCTGGCGTTACCGATAAATTCAATTGTTGAGGAAATGGCTTCTAAGTTTTGCTGAATCCGCTCAAATCCTCGGTGTAAACACTCAAGACAAACTTCACTACGCTGCTTTTCTTAGAGAATAATGCTCACCTATTCTAAGGGGTAAATTGCTGGTTGCAGAGACAACAAATCTGTAAATTTCCCTATGAATTGGCCTGTTCTATTTGTATCAGTTAGGCAATAGTTAGGCCGTAAGTTGAAACATTTAACTTGTTTTGTATAGACTGTCACAGCTGGACTATATCTGCGCTCATTCCCTAGCGAGAAGCTATTGTCGGGCCGAATTCTTATGCTTGCAGCATCGGTAAAGATACAGATTTGCAGAACTAAATTTTAGAAGCCGAAAAAGAGGGTCAATGCAACTTCAAGTTGAACACAATAGCAGTTTGCTTCAGAAAAAATCTTGTTTGATTTGTAAACAATTGTTTGAGATGACAGAAGCAAAAATCATTATCTGTAATGAGCAGGGCACTTACTACGGTGAAGTTTGTCCGAAATGTTTGGGAAAGGGGTTTGGCTGGCTCAGCGATCGCTTTGAACGATTGAATCAACCAAAGACGATCGTGATAGAACAAACTCCAGTTTTGGAAATACCAATTAGTGCTTGAAACTAAAATCATTTAGGCAGATGAACTATGGACAGTGTCTCAGATCTACAGAGCAACGTAGAAGTAATTCATCAGAAGTTAGAAGAACTCCACACCTTGCTTTCTGCCTTGGAAGAACAGACAAAATTAGGACATTTATCTGTTCCACTAAAAATGGAAACTGTTGAGATTGCTATGCCAGAGAAGCGATCGCCCATTTTAGAAGATGGATCTTTCCTGACAGATTAGTTCTAATTCCTTTGAAAAATTGGGATTAGTGAGTGCAGATTTTGAATAGTGCTGCAATATGGAAGAGATGCCAAAAATGCGGCTGCAAACCCATTTGCGCGGAGATATCAACGGAACAATTTTGCCTAATAACTACCCATCTGATGTCAATTGTTGCTGATTAAGTAGCCAGTGAATAATTGATGAATTTATGCTGTGTAAAATTTTAATTTTTCAACCTCCAACTTTTGATGGAGTCACTCAACAACCAATTTCATAAACTATACGTGAAGACGCTGGCTTAATAAGCGCGATCGCGCTTTACCCTACAGCTACCCTTTTTGCAAATAGAACTGGGACTATAGGTATTATTTGCTGGGTTTTGTAGGGCGACTTTATCCACTTTAGAAAAGGTGGTATACCGCTTAAGATAAGTCTTCAAGATTCACCAAAACCTACAACATTCTTACCTCAACTATGGACTGGTTCATTTCTCTAAAGCAATTTGAGGAGCTGGTAACAGCTAGACCCTCGCCACCCTACGTTTTGCTGCTATCAGGACTATTCATTACCCTTGTCTGCGCCATCCCATTCGCGATCGCAGTCAGGCAACGAATTAAGTACTGGTCTAAGTACCTTTCCCCTGAAAACTTACCAACGGAAGCAAAGCTACAAATTATTGTCCCTTTTTCAGGCGTGATCGGTGGTTTTTATATCACTTTAGCCGCTGAATTAGAAGTTCTTGGTTTACCAGTTCTTCCTTCTCTTATTCTTGCCTTAATCGTCACCTTTCTAGCTGGTTATCTTGCTTGGTTCTTGCTAGGCCGAGCGTTAAGCCGACGCGCTGTTCGTTCTTATCTCGAACAATCTTTTGGTGCTAATTCTTCATAGAGCGAACAAATTATAGATTGAACAATTGGTGTTGCAGAATCACTGAATTAATCCAGTGATTCTGCAACACCAATTTAGCTCTGTTGATTAAGCGCGGTTTGCAATGTACTGCTGAATATAGCGATCCATAGCGCCTTCCAATGACGGCAGTAATGTTCCTCGTTCACTACTTAGAACACTGTAAGCAGGACGAGGAGCAATCCACCCTAGTTCTTCGCTAGGGCGCGATTCGATCCGAGTGGCATCGAGTCCAGCCAGTTCAGCCGCTTGCTGGGCAAAGTTTGCCCAAGTGGTTGCGCCGGAATTAGCTAAATGCCAAACGCCATACTCTCCGTCGATTAATAAATCTAGGGTTGCATTTACCAAGTCAGGAACGTAAGTCGGTGACACGATCGCGTCTTCTGCTGCAATAAACGACTCTCCCGCCGTTAGCGTCTTGAGCGCGATCGCGAGAAAGTTGTAATCGTCCCAAGGTCCGAAAAAGGCACTGGTGCGAATGACAAGCGAACGGGGATGCGTTTTTAACACCCATTGTTCTGCGATCGCTTTACTGTGCCCGTAGATGTTCAATGGTTTAACTAGCGAACTTTCGGTGTACGGAGCCGCGCGATCGCCATCGAACACCAAATCCGATGAAAACGTGACTAAAGGAGTGTCGTACTGAAGACAAGCTTTTGCCAAGATTGCCGCTCCATCTGCATTAATCTGATGGCACAACTGCGGCTCGCGTTCCGCATCATCGACTCGAACATATCCCGCCGCGTTGATCACCGCCCAAGGTTTTAACGCTACCAACGCTTGATCCACAGACGTTGGGTTAGTAATGTCCATCTCCTGGCGGGAAAGCAGCCGATAGGGAATCCCTCGTATCTCACACATTCGAGCAAAGGCGCGTCCGAGGGTTCCTGTGGCTCCAGTAATGACGAGGGGGGCGACCGTCTGAGCGACAGGGTGTTGTTCAATAGGTTGTTCAACAGAATGAGGTTGTTCAGGGCTTTGTTCACCTGTTGTACAGCTTACAGGTGGGTAAAGCAATCGCAGCGATCGCTGCCACCATCCTGGAATTTCTAAAACAGGATGGGAGTAGTTCTGTCCTTGCGCCAAACATCGCAGCATCTCGGCTATGGCGGTCGCTCGGGGGCGAGGCGCACGCAAATCGAAAACTCCTGGCTCATAGCATCCGTCGGCACGAGTGACCAAGCTATTCCAATCGTAGGCACCTAGCAATGACCAAGCCGTGATGGCTCGAATCTCTACCCCATCACGGCTGAGGCGTTGTGCAGCGTCCCAAATTTCTTTGAACCAGCGCAATTGTTCTTCGCGGGTACATTGTAGATGCACCTCGGTGACAGCAATCGGCAACTGATAGCGTTCCCACACTTCTTTGAGCATTGAGTAGGGATCCCAGATGCCTTCGATACAGACCCGAACAGCTTCTACATCGGCATATTGATGAGTTTCGTTGCCCCCATGTGAGGAGGCCGGATAGCGATCGAGACGTTCATCGAGCCAGCGATCGCTGGTCAAATACCGATTAATCCCTACCACGTCGGGCGGACAAGCATTCTCTTGAAACCAAACCAGTTCAGCTTCGTCAATCCCAACTTGATGGTGTAAATATTTCCACAGGGGATGGGCGCGATCGATGCGACCGCAGAGCAAATCGAGACTGAGCCAACGCCGACTGTTTTCAAACTGCGCTTGATAGGCCAACAAAGGTGTGCTGAAAATCTTGCCCAAATCCTCAGTTTGAACGAGTTGCGCCTGTGGATTGACTTGCCGAATTGCTTGCATTGCCAGAACGACAGCACGACACTCGTTTAGCAAGACCCGGATGAACGTTTGGTCGTCGCGTCCGTGAGGATACCAATGACCATACAGCCCACTAAAGCGGGCTGTTGTTAGAGGTTCATTGATTGGCGTGTAATGGCTCACCCAAGGATAGCGCCGCGCAACCGCAGCAGCAAATTGTGCGACTTTCTCGGCAAACGCCGGATCGACCAGACTAGTATCACGGGGACCGCTGCCATGATGAACTAGCCCCAAAATTGGACGAATGCCCAAAGCCTGTAAGCGATCGAGCCGCTCGTCTGCCCATGTCCAATCTGCTTGCGCGAGTCCATTTGGAGCAATGCGTTCCCAGAGAATTGGGTAACGAATTGCCGTAATTCCTAAGGAGGCAAATTGGTCGAGATCCTCCAAGCGGGTGGCGTGCCCGTTGCGTTCGAGTTGATCAAAATATTGGTCACCCACTCGATTGACCGTACATTCCACCCCACCCCACACTTCAAGCGGTGAAGGTTGAGAGCTAGGGGCTGCAAGCTGCTGCGCCATGTCAGAGGCCAGCGGCACCTTTGGTGTGTGTCGCTGACCATTCTGCCTAATTGTCATCTTTACTTGTCCTTATTCGGTCTGCGTCATCGCTACGGTCTTTGCACCATTTTTCTGAGCCGGAGGATTTACGTCTCCATTTCTCGGCAAGCTTCCATTAGAATCAAGTGCGACTGCTTTTGGAGTTGCTTGTTTTTCTTCGGGATGCCAGCTTGGACGCTCGGACAGTTTGGCGTAAATTGCAAGTGCCTGAGCAACAACTTGATCCATGTTGTAGTACTTGTACGTGGCTAAGCGTCCAACAAAATGCACGTTCGGCGTTGCATCGGCGATCTCTTTATATTTCTTGTAGAGTTCGGCATTTTCGGGGCGAGGCACAGGATAGTACGGGTCGCCTTCTGCTTTCGGCAACTCGTAAACGATGCTGGTTTTGGAATGCTCTTGTCCGGTCAAATACTTGAACTCCGTAACACGAGTGTAGGCGTGTTCATTGGGATAATTGATCACCGGAGCGGGTTGAAAAACAGTTTTGTCGTGTGTTTCGTGTTTGAATTCGAGCGATCGATATGGTAGTTTGCCAAACCGATAATCGAAAAATTCATCAACAGGCCCGCTATAGATCATTTCTCGGAACGGAATTACTTTCTGAATCTCGCGGTAATCTGTGTTGAGCATCACTTTGATGTTTGGATGTGACAACAGATTTTCAAACATGCGCGTGTATCCATGCAACGGCATCGCTTGATAGGTATCAGTGAAATAGCGATCGTCACGATTGGTGCGAGTAGGAACCCGTGCTGTGACCGATTTATCGAGTTCAGACGGATCTACGCCCCATTGTTTGCGGGTGTAGCCCCGGAAGAATTTTTCGTACAATTCGCGTCCTACTTTGCTGACAACCACATCTTCTGAGGTGCGAATATACTCTTTTGGCTCTGCGAGCGAGGCAAGAAACTCTTCAACTTGGAACGAGGTGAGATTCAAGCCATAAAGCTTGTTGATCGTATTGAGGTTAATCGGAATTGGAACTTGCAACCCATCTACACTCGCAAGAACGCGATGTTCATAGGGTCGCCACTCGGTGAAATGCGATAGATATTCAAAGACGTCGCGGGAATTGGTGTGAAAAATGTGAGGACCGTAGCGGTGAACAAGAATCCCTGCATTGTTGTAATGATCGTAAGCATTACCCCCAATATGGGTTCTGCGATCGCAAATCAATATTTTCTTGCCAGATTGGCTGGCTAATCGCTCGGCAAGAATACTACCTGCAAAGCCTGCACCCACAATTAGATAATCAAACATTAAAATTTCTCCAAAATAGGGGACATTGCTTCTGAAGCTGAAGCACGATTCTGAATTGCAGCCTCGATGAGTCGCATCATGCTCGCCCAAGTCTCATCCCAAGAAGTTTGAGAGAGAAATGCGTCAACGCGTGTGCGCCAATCTTGATAGGCGCGAAGTTGCACTTCGCAAGAGACATGTTGGTTTTGCTGCATAGCAATTTCAGCTTTTTCAACAAATTCTTCAACGCTATCGGCAATGTGAACTAAATTTTGATGACCATAAGGACGGACAACATCGCGAATCGAAGTTGAAACCACAGGTTTTCCAGCGGCTAAATATTCCGGCGTTTTTGTTGGACTAATAAATCGAGTCGATTCGTTTAGCGCAAAGGGCAACAGCGCAACATCCCATCCGGCTAAGTAACGGGGCAATTCGAGATAAGACTTGCCGCCTAAGTAATGAATGTTGGGACGACGCGGCAGACTATCCGCATCAACCTTTACGACCGGACCAATCATCACCAATTGCCAATCCGGTCTTGCTTGAGCGATTCCATCGAGCAAATCCAGATCCATCCGTTCATCAATCACGCCATAAAAACCGAGACGAGGATGAGCAATGCAAGCTTGATCTGGAGGATCGTCCGCAATGCCCTTGGCTTGAGCAAAATGCGCGACATCAATGCTGCTCGGAAACGGATGAATGTTGGAATGCTGATGTTGTTTCGCTTCGTACAGGCTTTGCCCTCCGGTGAATACCACGTCAGCCCGTTTAAACAGTTGCGCTTCCCAGTTCTTTAGCGTAGCGGATGCGCCTTTGAATGCAGTCAACTCATCCATGCAGTCATACACAACATAAACCGGCTCTAAATGGTTTGTGAACGACAAAGCGAGCGGGTTATAGTACCAAAGCATTGGGTTTGCGATCGCAAACTCTGTAAACAGCTCATCTACAAGACTCTGCTGCATTGCTGCCAGCATTTCTTCACTCATTCCATGGGGTAGATGTGGCACACCTACCCAAACACCACACTCACGTCTGCTGACCTCTAACCACCAAGAAGCACTAGATTCGAAGACTGGTTCTTCAATGAAAAAGGTTCTTCGTTCTTGGGTACAACGGGTCAAAAGATGCTGCGGTCTTTGATAAACAAAATCCCATCGAAGATGAGAAAAACAAACTAAATCCGATGTATTTTTTAATGTCTTCAAACTGGCTTGTTCAAGATCTGAAACATCGCAATCAGATTTTTCTGATTGCGATGCTCTATTAGGAAATAACCTTATCGGTGCAGTTGAAGATCCATAATTGGCTGACAGTTGCTCAGATTGCGCCATAAGCTTTCTCGAATTCTCATCAGGGCGTCTAATTTACACTAGTAGCCTAAAAGTACGCATTCTTGATATAAAAATCTTCTATCCAGCGGAATAATCAAGAGTTTAATTAAAAAACATTAAGTCAGTTTGTATCGTTAGTACTGAGTTTATTTGAAGTACAGTTACATTAATTCTCATATTAAGTTATACGCAAGACCTATAGTTTTTCATCTATGTAGTCTCATCTATATAATCTATATAACTGTGTTGAAATAATGTGGTAGCTAATACAATTAAGCAGGTTGCATCTAAACTTAAATGTGCTTAATTACTACCTGCTTACTTACTATGGAAAGAGGACAAAGAGAAATTTAATGAGTAAGACTTGAGTACATTAATTCTCAATTTTTCGCATTTCTAGCTCAATTCTAGAAATTAAGCCAATGATTTTAGTAACGGGTGGAGCGGGCTATATTGGCGCTCATGCTGTAATGGAGTTACAACGGGCAGGATATGAAGTCATTGTGCTTGATGATTTGTCATACGGGCATCGAGAACTGGTTGAGCAAGTTTTACAGGTGCCATTGATTGTTGGAGACATTCACGATCGAGCCCTGCTCGATCGCGTGTTTGCAACTTATCCCATCACCGCTGTGATGCACTTTGCTGCTTATATTGCTGTAGGTGAATCAGTTAGTGATCCAGCGAAATACTACCGCAATAACGTTGTGGGAACGCTAACATTGCTCGAAGCAATGACGGCAGCATCGATTCAGCAATTTGTTTTTTCTTCGACTTGCGCGCTCTATGGCATTCCCCAATTCGTTCCGATTACCGAAGATCATCCTCAAGCGCCGATCAGTCCTTACGCTGCCAGTAAGCAGATGGTCGAACGAATGTTATCTGATTTTGAAGTCGCTTATGGTCTGAAGTCAGTTCGATTTCGCTATTTCAATGCGGCAGGAGCCGATCCAAGCGGGCAATTAGGCGAAGATCACAATCCTGAGACGCATTTGATTCCTTTGGTATTGCTGACTGCGATCGGCAAACAATCTGCGATTCAAATTCTGGGCACCGATTATCCGACACGAGACGGCACTTGCATTCGTGATTATATTCATGTCACTGATCTAGCTCAAGCGCATGTTTTGGGGCTGAAATATCTGGAAAAGGGCGGACACAGTGATGTGTTTAACTTGGGCAACGGTAATGGATTTTCAGTCCGAGAAGTGATTGATGCAGCTAGGCAAGTGACCGGGCGGGAAATTCAGATCGTAGAGCGCGATCGCCGTTCGGGAGATCCACCCATTCTAGTCGGGAGTAGTGACAAAGCTCAGAAAACGCTTGACTGGCAACCCCAGTATTCTGATCTCAACGAAATTCTTGCCCACGCTTGGCAGTGGCATCAACATCGACACGGCGCAAGTGGGCACCCTGCCGTCAAAAAATAATCATAATATCGTTGTGAAGTTCTGGCCATGATATATGGCCAGAACTTCGCCGTAAATATACTCGTATTTCTTGACAAGCCTCTCATTTCAAATAGTCGCCGATTGACATTGTTTGAGGTTGCAGGGAGGAAATCATAACGAGATTCTCTATACTAAATCTAATTACCGCGCATCGGTTTCCGTCATCCGTGCTGGAAGCTAAGTAAGGTTAAGCGGAACTTTCATCAAAATAAATCCCAATTTTATCGGTAGAAATTCTAATTTTGCCTAGTTAGGTTGTTCTGCTTTCAAAAGCAAATTCAGCCGCCTTTATTGTTTGTTGGCAAAATATGTAAGGCAACGAAAATTATGCTTCTACAATTAAACTTACATCTACCGTAAGAATTATTAATATTAGTTATAATGTTCAGTATAAGCACTGCTAGGGTAAAGTAATTTAGCCTCAAATATTACCTCCCAACAATCTTTAAATCGGTTTAAGTGTTATCACGTATAGCTTTGACGCCTTGAAGCGTTCGTAAATAAGATTCGATTCGTAAATCTACAAAGTTTTTCTAATACTGTTAATTTTGATGTTGAGAAAGTGGTGAAACGAAGCATACTTTCTTCTAGTCAGATGAGTGAAGTCTAATGAAACTACTCGGAAAAAGCCTCGACGCTGTATCTCTATCTATGTCCCCATCAATTGCTCAATTTCGCCAGCTTGAAACAGGGTATCCACGTCCGCAGCTCCAGCGAGCGCAGTGGATTAACTTAAACGGCACCTGGAAATTTTC
Source organism: Myxacorys californica WJT36-NPBG1 (assembly GCA_019359315.1). Classification (GTDB taxonomy): domain Bacteria; phylum Cyanobacteriota; class Cyanobacteriia; order Leptolyngbyales; family Leptolyngbyaceae; genus Myxacorys; species Myxacorys californica. The sequence continues at coordinate 19,529 of JAHHHO010000022.1, read as the reverse complement.
CTTCGACGATGAAGGAAAATTCAAGCGACCCGCAGATGTTCAAGCCTGGACACACCAGATTGAAGTCCCCTTTGCACCAGAAACTGAACGTAGCGGCATTCATGACACCCAGTTCCACCCAAACTGCTGGTATGAACGGGAATTTGAAGTGCCAATTGACCGTCAGCATGTGTTGCTGCACTTTGGAGCGGTCGATTATCAAGCGTTCGTTTGGGTCAACGGTCAGTTTGTTGGCACGCATGAAGGCGGACATACGCCGTTCAGTTTTGATATCACAAATTTTCTGAATTCGGATGCCGTGCAACGAGTCACGGTTTGGGCACAAGACGATCCGCAAGATTTGGCAAAACCGAGAGGAAAGCAAGACTGGCAGCCAGAGCCGCATAGCATTTGGTATCCACGCACGAGCGGCATTTGGCAAACGGTTTGGGTGGAGTGCGTTCCAGAAACCTATCTAGAGAAAGTGCGGTGGACCTCTGATTTTGAACGGTGGGAAATCGGGTTTGAAGCCATGCTTGCTGGTACAAAATGCGATGACTTACAGATTAAAGTTCGGCTAACGGTGGGCGATCGTTTACTAGTGAACGATTGTTACGAAGTGGTAAACGGCGACATTAATCGCCACATTGCCTTATCTGATCCTGGAATTGATGATTATCGCAATACGTTACTGTGGAGTCCCGAAAAGCCGACTCTGATTGATGCTCAAATTCAGCTTTGGCATCATGGGGTGTTGCTGGATGAGGTCAAGTCCTACACCGCGATGCGGACGGTGGATATTCAGCGCGATCGCTTTATGCTGAATGGCCATCCTTACTATCTGAGATTAGTTCTCGATCAGGGCTACTGGACGGATACGTTGATGACGCCGCCTTCAGATGAAGCCTTGCGCCAAGATATTGAACTCACGAAACGCATGGGCTTTAACGGCGTCAGAAAGCATCAGAAAGTAGAAGACCCGCGATTTCTCTACTGGGCCGATGTCATGGGGCTGTTGGTGTGGGAAGAAATGCCGAGTGCCTATCGCTTCACGCGCAAAGCGGTTGAGCGCATTACGAAAGAATGGGCAGAAGTGATCGAGCGCGATGCTAGTCATCCTTGCATCATTGCTTGGGTTCCGTTTAATGAATCTTGGGGTGTTCCGAATCTCACCCAAACGGCTGCTCATCGTCATTATGTTCAAGCGCTTTACTACCTGACCAAAACTCTTGACCCCACTCGTCCGGTGATTGGTAATGATGGTTGGGAAAGCACCACGACGGATATTTTGGCGATTCACGATTACGACAATCAGCCCCAGCGATTAGCAAAACGCTACGGTCCCGAAGTCAAACTATCCGATTTGTTCGAGCGTCAACGTCCGGGTGGACGAGTCTTAACGCTAGATGGCTATCCGCATCAAGGACAGCCGATTATGTTGACTGAGTTCGGCGGCATTGCTTACGTTCAACCCACCGATGCTGATATTCAAAAAGCTTGGGGGTATGCTCGCTCTTGCGATGCGACTGATTTGCATCAACGCTATAGCGCCTTACTGACGGCTGTAAACCGGGTCGAGATGTTTAGCGGCTTTTGCTACACCCAGCTTACCGACACTTTCCAAGAAGCGAATGGATTGCTGTATGCCGATCGCACTCCTAAATTTCCGCTCGACGCGATCGCGTCTGCCACTCTAGGTAGGGATAGTCACGGGTCAGGGGGCGCTATACTGACCACAAACAAAGTCTCAGCGACAGGATCAGGCGCAGATCATGGATTTTCAGGAACTTCTCAAACCGGATGGTCGGAAGATCACGCTGTACAGCAGACGCCCCATTGCGCCGGGCCTTCATGCGCCCAGCCCTGGTAATGAACCGATTCAAGCGAATCCTCATTTGCGGTGGCATCCATTGCGGGGGGAGTGGGTAGCCTATGCGAGTCATCGTCAGGGGCGGACGTTTATGCCCCCCCCTGAATATAACCCGCTTGCACCCACGACCAATCCGGAGTTTCCGACTGAACTTCCTCAAGGACAATATGATGTCGCGGTGTTCGAGAATCGCTTTCCGTCGCTAACTGTGCAGGCACATGATCCACCTCATTTGATTGTGGATACACTGCCTGCTACAGGAGCTTGTGAAGTGGTTGTCTTCACTCAAGATCCAACAAAATCGTTGAGTGTTTTAGAACTCGACCATCTTGAGTTGTTGCTGCAAGTGTGGGGCGATCGCACTCGAATTTTGGGGAGCTATCCTCAAATTCAATATGTGTTGCCCTTTGAGAATAAAGGCGTTGAAGTGGGCGTAACGTTGCACCATCCCCATGGGCAAATTTATGCCTATCCGTTTGTGCCTCCGGTTCCGGCGCGAATGCTGGCCCAACAACAACAGCATTACCAACAGCATCAACGCGGACTGTTACAAGACTTGATTGAGAAAGAAATTGCAGACAATCAGCGAATTTTGTATTGCGATGAAGCCGCGATCGCGTTTGTTCCGGTGTGTGCCCGCTATCCCTATGAAGTTTGGATTGCGCCGATTCAACCTGTTGCTACCTTGAATGATCTATCAGACGAACAACGCCGCAGTCTTGCCAAAGCATTGAAGACCGTGACGCTAAAATATGATGGCTTGTGGAATCGATCGTTTCCGTACTTAATGGCTTGGTATCAAGCGCCCACAGACGAGCAGCCGCATCCCGAATTTCATCTGCACGCCGAATTTTATCCGCCTTATCGCACTGCTGACAGACTCAAGTATTTAGCAGGAACCGAGCTTGCAGCAGGCATGTTTGCCAATGATGCCCTACCGGAAGAAAAGGCAAAGGAACTTCAAGCGATCGCAATCGAGTTTGGTGAAGCATGAACACAGATCCTTCTGAAAGACAAGATGAATGCTTGCAGAAGCTGAAACTGATGCAAGCGTGTTTGCATGAGACTGATGCCGCCGCGATTCGTCTACGCGGAACGGATTGGTTCGCGTGGGCAACTGCTGGAGCCTCGAACAGTGTGCTATTAGCGGCTGAAACAGGCGTTGCAGACGTATTGGTGACAGAGAACAATGCGTGGATACTCACCGATGAAATCGAGGCGCAACGATTAACCGACGAAGAATTACCGGGCCGTGAAAAACAAAATCCTTATGCCCTGAATGTGTCTCCCTGGGCAGATTCAGCCCAACGGGAACGGTTTGTGCAAGAAGTAACAGCACGAGGAAAAATCCTCAGCGACCGACCTACATCATCTGAATTTTCTCTACCTGGTTCTCTAATTCAATACAAGCGCAAATTATTCCCGTCTGAACTCGATCGCTATCGTCAAGTCGGACAACTTGCTAGTGAAGCGATGACCGAAGTTCTGACCCAAGCACAACTCACTTGGACGGAGTATGATCTCGCTGGAGCGGGAGCAGAAGCGTTATGGAAACGAGGATTACATCCTGCCCTTACGCTTGCGGCTGGAGAACAACGCATTTCTCGCTATCGACATCCGGTGCCCAGTGGAGCGAAGATCGAGCGAGTTGCTATGCTCGTGTTTTGTGCCCGTGGATTTGGACTATACGCGAACTTGACCCGCTTTGTTGTCTTCGGTGAGCTGACCGCTCAGGAACACAAGTTACATCAGCAAGTGCGTGAAATTGAAGCGTTTGCCTTGAACCAGTCCCAACTCAATACACCTCTAAATCAGGTTTATCAAACTCTCCATCATAGTTACGAACAGCAAGGTTACCCACAAGCGATTCGCGAACATCATCAAGGCGGAACAACGGGATATTTGGCGCGAGAAATTGTCGCCAATTCAACGACCGTCGATCGCTTGAGTGCCAATACTGCGATCGCATGGAATCCAAGCTTAGCGGGAGCGAAAATTGAAGATACCTTCGTACTGCATGAGGATGGTACTTTAGAGAATCTGACGTTTGATTCAAACTGGCCAAGTGCCGAGGTCGCGGGTCGGTTACGTCCGATTCCGTTAGTGATTCAGTAAGCATTGTTCAAAGCATTGAAATTTAATGCAAAAAAGGCATTAATCTTGCCAATTCCAAATTTCATAATTCTATTCAATTTCCGATTTAAAATGGATTTTCAACAGATCTTTAATGCGGCTCCACAGGTTCAAGCCCAAGCTCCCGGCCGAGTCAATTTGCTGGGAGAACACACTGACTACAATGATGGATTCGTGCTGCCCACTGCGATCGAGCAACACACGGCTGTCTATCTTGGCTTTAGCCCCAACACACAACACCACTTTTATTCGCAAGACCTAGAAGCACAAGTCAACCTCACCTCTACAGATCCCGTTTCTGAAGGGTTTGCTAGTTACCTAATCGGATGTGTTCGAGTTCTAGAACAACTTGGTCATACAATCCCGCCTCTGAATGTGTTTGTTACCTCTACAGTACCGATCGGTGCAGGTCTATCGAGTAGTGCGGCATTGGAAGTCGCCATGTTGCGGGCACTACGATCGCTACTTCATCTCAATCTCGATGACGTCGACATCGCCAAACTTGCGCAACAAGCTGAGATTCAATACGCCGGAGTTCAGTGTGGCATTATGGATCAAATGGCGTCGAGTCTTGCAGACACCAAGCATCTCTTGTTTCTCGACACGCGCACTCTCGATCGCCAACTTGTTCCCCTTCCAGAGGGTGCAGCAATTTTAGTGATTGACAGTGGCATTCCTCGGACATTAGCGGCGAGTGGATACAATCAGCGACGGGCAGAATGTGAGGAAGCAGCACGATTACTTGGTGTCAAAGCACTGCGAGACGTGACCGATCTTGATGCCATTGCTCAACTTCCTGAACCGCTTCAACGTCGGGCACGACATGTAATTACCGAAAACGATCGCGTTTTAGAAGCCAAACAAGGTGTGTCTGCAACCCGATTTGGAGAACTGATGAATGCTTCCCATGCTAGTTTGCGCGATGACTATGAAGTGTCGATCGCAGGGCTCGATCAGTTAGTAACAATCTTGCAGTCAACACCAGAAGTTTTTGGCGCACGTCTGACGGGGGCAGGGTTTGGCGGCGCGTGTGTAGCGTTGGTTGATGTCAAGGCTTCACCTATGCCCTATGAAATTGCTCAAAGCGTGCTAGAACAATACCGTTCAACTGGGCATACCGGACAGCTTTTGATTCCAACAAAATCTGATTGAACGCAGACAATCAATTTTTTCCATAGCAGCTAATGCTGTGAAGTAAGGTACTCCTGTAAAAAGACGCGAAGGGAGGCGGTCATCCGCCTCCCTCATTTCCGTTTAACCTCCTCATGCATTCATGCTGATGAGAAGTTAACGATGTCCCAACCACTTAGCCGCGATCGCGCCAAATGCAGCACCCACGACAGGATTACTCAAAAATTTCACCAAGGCAGGCTGATCCGCCAACACCTCATGGAAAATGTCAGGGTGATTGTGGTAGGCAAATCCTGCTAGTTTGCTGACATCATCTGCACTCATCCGACTGGGATGATGGCTCGACAGTCCTAGTTGTCGTTCTAAGTCACGATCGTGAAGGCCGCGCTTCTTGAAATGATTGAGGAAGTCACGCGCTACATCATCCCGCTCATTGGGTTTGATTTGAGCGATCGCTTTTTGAAGTTCTGGCTCCATTTGGCTTGCAGGAACCTGATTTGGATTGAAAGAACGGCTAAACAACTGATGACGCTCATCTCGTGTCGATCGTTGAGCAAAATCATCAAAGTTTTGATAGTCCTGTGACGTGCTAGCATCATCGAGGCTTTCTGTGTTGCCGCCTGCCAAATCGTGCATCACTTGGCGCTTGTAAGCATCACTACTAGACATGGTGTTATATCTCCTGGTCAAATCACGTTAAGGTTTAACACGTTAAGGTTTAACAATTGACTAACTGGCTTGCTGATACTCAATCTGGTTTGACTGGCTATCGTAACGGGCCGTCAGAATCAGTTTCTTGTCTGGGGCGTACATCAAAACGGTTAAGTCTTGATTGGGAAAGTTTTTATGAAAGCCTTGCGCGAGGGATTTTGTTAAATCTTTCACTTCAGTTGGACGCACTTGAGAAGAAATAACAACCCCGAGTTTGTTGTTGTCTCGCACATAGGCATCTTTAATCAAGCCTTTGCTCGCAGTCACGACCCAGTTTCCAAAATCCTGACCTGCAACTGAATTGCCGCGTTCCAGCTGGCTGTAATTGCTTGTGTGATCAATGGGTGCTGGGCTGATGGCTCGTGGTTCTTTTGCCGTTGCGGCTCCACAAGCAGTTGTGAACATGAGAACTACAACAAGTGCGATCGCAGTGAAAAACTTGCGACTTCTTTGAAAAACGTTCACTTTTTCCTCCTTCAAATATTGGAACAAATAACGCAGTATGACGGCAGTCCGGAGGAAATGCATGCGGATGCTGGATGAATCCGCCTACACAAATCCCCGTGATCAAAGCCGTAAGTTTTAATGAGTTTTGGTAGTGTTGTAGACCGTAGTTGGACACTCTTAGACCGTAATTGGACACTCTAATTGTGTCTTTAGGACACGGCATTCAAGCTAATCAACAGGTCTACAACGCTGCTGTGAGCGTGGTCAACGAAAACCTACAGGTTCTTGTTAATCACGGGATGGCCTTCTGTGTTCACGTCAAGTTCTTCTCGGCGTATTGTCTCTTCAGCCGTAACTGTTTCTTGATCGACCACTTTCTTCACGCGCACTTCCTCACGCACAAACGCTTCTTTACGAATGTCTGGCGTTTCTTCGTACACTTCCACGCGGGTAACTTGCCCTTCCTGGAAGTTTGCTTCGCTAGGAGCGATCGTTGCAGAATCTACCGGAGTCCGCTCAATTACGACGCGCTCTTTCTCAATCGGAACGGATACTTGTGCGGTTTCAGTTTCGACATGCTTGCCGATCGTAACTTCTCCAGCTTTTCTGCGAGTCTTGCTAGCAATTAGGCGTTCCTGATACAGCCTTAAACTCTGGTGATCCTGATCGTTGAGATCATATAGAGCAGGCTCGTTCTGATAATTATAAGTATCACGATGATAGTCTGGAGTCAGATCGCGGTCAGGGGCAGCAACAGCACCAGCTAACCCAGTCGTCCCAGAAGGACGATACACGCTTCTTACTTGCTCTTCGTGATCATAATCAACTAGCGTATTCTCATTGAACTCAGGCAGGCTTTCGACCTGTTCCTTGGTCAAGCTTTTGGCATAGACGCGGCGATTGGAATAATCAATCCTAGCACTGCCGATCGGGAGTAATACAGTCTTACCAAACACCCAAATACCTGTGTTGATCACGAGGTAACGAAACTCCCCATTATCGTCAACAAGCACATCGTCAACAGAACCAATTTTGTCATCTCCAGAATAGAGATCCAGTCCGATCACATCATCATTGTCGAAGTGGCTCCGATAGTCTGGGTCAAAGTCTTTAATCTTGTGAAGTGCCATTTTTCTCCTTTAATTTGTTTAAAGTAAACGTAATACTTATACTTAACAGTAAAGAGGCTGCGCTAATGTTATTCACCTGTCTTAAGTTACATTCAGCGCTATCTCCAAAGGTGAGCAACAACGGATCATCAGCTCAAATACTTGCCCCATCTAACGTTTTAATTTGTAGCGATCGCTTAAATTCGGTTCTAGCAAAGGGTAGATGAGTGCTAAGCAATAGCCGACTATCCTAAAAGTAATTACACTCGTTTTACTTAAAGCTGGACGCACAGAAAGAGACTGCAATCGCACTCCCCTTTCTGAACCAAGTCTTTATAAGCTAAAAGTTTTGGGTGAATGAGTTGATTCCTTCACTACAAAATTTTGCTCAGAAAAATCGTCCTTGTTAAGCGCTTCGGTTTAAGAATTTGCTATGAACCCTTTAAAGCTACGTGCAGAAGAATGTTCGGCATTCGGAGTCTTGGTGCTACAGTACTTGGAGAAAAATCCGCATACCAACATGAGCCAGTTGGCGAGAGAAGTAAACATCTCGCGAGCAGGACTGGGTTGGATTTGTCGCAAGCAAAGCAATCCAGATGAGGACACGGCCAGTCGAATCACCCGAATTATTGGTGCTAATCCGACTGAAATTGCGCGGCTCGTTCACGAAAACAAGATCGAAAAGCTAGCGAACCGCAACGAACTTAACTATGTGACTAAATTTAGTAAAGAATCGGTTCGGATCGCGATTCCTAAAGAAGACGCGATCGCAGGCTTGAATGCCCTCTTTCAAGCGTTTCACAGGGTTACAAGAAGTGTTCCTGAAATCGAAAAGCCAACGGACTTCCAGATTTACAAGCAAGCTTACGAAATTATAAAGCGACAGTTTCTAAGCAGAAAAATATCTAGAAGACAGCGGTCTACGACATTAGCAGGCTAACTGCTGGAAGAGAATGCCAGGTAAAAAATGCGCGATCGCATAGATCTACGCTTGCCAATTCAAACTCGCATGTTGACAAAGCGCGATCGCTAAATTTTCTCTTTGGCTGGTGGCGTAATTCCTCGCTTGATCAATCCTGCCTCCACGTCTTTGAGCAGCCCAAAATCTTCTTCGGGCAGAATCGCCTGTTCTGACGATGGCTGACGCTCTAAAAACGCGAATGCCTGACGAAATTGCTGCGGCGTAGCTTGCACAGGCGAAGCAAAGTGACAGGGAATCACGCGCTCGAAGTTCCAATTGGCGACGCGATCTGCCCACGCGATCGTCTCTTTTGGAACTCGATTTAAGATTAATCGCTGCAAAATTGGCGCAACAAACAACCGTCCGTTCCCGCGCAAGGCATCAAACGATCGTTGCCAATCGTCTTTCCACCGGAAGGGAAACCACCCAAAATAGTTTTTCTTGGAATGATCGATCGCCGTTCGAGCATCCCAAATCGATGGCAGCAGATCCAGAGTGTCTAACGTGCTAGGAAGGAAATAGAAGGCAAACAGCGAAATACGATGCCAACCCTTGCGGCGAAGCTCTGGTGTATCTTGGATGGCATCGCTGGCGCGCTCTCTCGCGTGATAGAGCAACGGATACGGATCGAGTTGAACGATCGCAGGTGGTGTGTCAGAAATGGAAAGGACAGAATCCGTTACGAGCAGCGTGCGCGATCGCTTGTGAAAAAATGCCACCTCTCCAAATGAACCAATGCCCTGTGCCACCGGGCCTAAAATCGCATATTCAAACTGATCGCCAAATGGCGTTTCTGAACCGTCATCTGGCAAAACGTGAGTGCGCTTTGCTGGAAATCCTAGCCAGCTGAGCGGTAAATTGACCGGAAAGCTCCACTGATTGGGTGCTACAAACACTTGAGCGTTCGGGAAAAATCGCGCAAACGGACCCACAAATACTTTATGCTCCAAGCCAGAAATTGTGGGCAGAATAATGTACTTTACATCCCCATGCTCAGCGACTAATTCATTCACGAGCCGAATGCATTCGGGTGTCGGCGCAACAGGTGCATATATCAACAGTCCGCCTTCTTCAAGCTTCACAGCAGTCATGCGAATCGGCGTGGCCACGTAGAAGATGCCTTGAACTTGGTCAAACGTCCATATTGTGTCTCTAACCACTTCTGCGCGAAGTGTGCGCCGTTTGCTGTAAGGGTAAAGCGGTACCGTAAACCACCATAACCAATTCCAATCTTTAGAATCGCGGTTTAACGTCTCTAATTCGCTCTGAACTGCCATCGTGCCGCAATCCTTTAGAGTTTAGTCTTTGCCCTTCAACCATTAAATCTGAATGTTTGAGGCTAATCTCTAGTTTCTCATAGTCATGCCCCATCCGCCGTCATCCTGTAGAACGGTGCGTCAGTGAAATAGAGTTGCCACGAGTGGCTTTGCCAAGCTCCAAAGGAGCGCTCTAAACAACCTCAACGGCGTTGAAGTTGTTGACGTTAAAACTGCCTTTGTTTCTGTTGCCGCATTGCAGCCTTCCGCGATCTCGCAGGTCGATCCTTTTGCAAAAGCCCGCTCCGTGCAACCCACTAACAGGTGATGATCTCTGGAATGGATCTGTTGCCTGTGGAGAGACTTTTGCTACCAAGTTGGATCGAAAAACAGATTAATCGTCAATTCCTCACGTCCGCATGGCACGGACGAAATGCAGCTACACACTGATTCCTCACCATCGATTTCGACTTCACACGCATGACAAGACCCCATCAAACAGCCCGTGGGAATTGAAATGCCTGCCCGGTCTGCAACGTGAAGCAACGGTTCCCCCACTTCAGCAGTGGTTACGACATCGTCCGGCAAAAATCGAATGCGAATGCTCATGATGCAATTCTAAAGAATATCTAAACGCAACGGGTTGACCCGCCGCTTTAAGTTTAGTGTGTAAGACAAGGACAAACGGGTACGTTGCACCGAAAGGGTTAGGGATAAGAGCGCATTCAGAATTGCTGGTGCGCTTGTTTTTTTGTCAGTAGGATTACTGAGGCAACACGGTTTTGAGATCAAGGTGAGGCGCGATCGCGTCTGCTAACTGGTCTAGCATCAGTTCTCGCTGCTCACGGTAATTGGCAACGCCTGTCGGAAGCGATCGTAAACCGCGCTGTTGCCGTAAGCGGTTAAGCCATGCCCGCCGCCACGGACCATTATCAAAAATACCGTGCAGGTAGGTGCCCCAAACCGAATGTGATTCGTCTACAACCCCTAAATTCGCATCGTCAAACAGGGGTTGGATGCCACCACCGTCTTCTTCAAGCAATCGCGTCCGTCCTTGATGAATTTCGTATCCGGCAACGGGCAACCCTTCTTGAGGAAAGTGAGAGGTAACGCTGCGCTGACGAGCCACTTTCTGCCCCGCAATTACGGTTTTAAGCGGCAATAGACCTAACCCGCGATAGCGCCCCTCGTGCCCTTCAATGCCTTCCGGGTCAGCAAGGATTCTACCTAGCATTTGATAGCCACCGCAGATGCCTAGTACCGTTCCCCCTGCCGCCACGTAGTTCTGGATTTCTTCTGCCATTCCTGTCTTGTGCAAGAGGATCAGATCGGCGATCGTCGTCTTCGATCCTGGCAAAATCACCGCATCCGGATGCCCCAACGATTGCTTCGGATGGAGATATTTCACATTCACAGACGATTCTGCTTCGAGCGGATCGAAATCAGTAAAGTTTGAGATGCGCGGCAATCGCACGACTCCAATCGTCAAGTCTCCTTTCGCGTTGATGCCGCGATCGAGCAAGCTGAGCGAATCTTCAGCCGGAAACGATTGATCGAGCCAGGGAATTACGCCAATCACCGGAATTCCAGTGCGGTTTTCGACCCACTCGATTCCTGATTGCAGCAGCGATCGCTGTCCCCGAAACTTATTGATCACGATGCCTTTGATCAGCGATCGCTCCTCCGGGTCGAGTAACTCTAGCGTTCCGACAATGTGGGCAAACACGCCGCCCCGCTCGATGTCGGCCACCAAGATGGTCGGGGCGTTGAGATACTTCGCCACCCGCATATTAGTCAAGTCGCGGTGCTTCAAATTAATCTCCGCAGGACTGCCCGCCCCTTCACAAACCACCATGTCAAATTCTTCGCTCAGTCGCCGCAGCGAGTCCTCGATCGCTTGCCAGCCCGCATCAAAAAACTGCTCATAATATTCGGCGGCTCCGCACCGACCGACGACCCGACCTTTCAAAATCACCTGTGAGGTCATATCCCCTTGAGGCTTCAGCAAAATCGGGTTCATCTCCACCCAAGGCGGAATCCCGGCTGCCCATGCCTGCACCGCTTGCGCATAGCCAATTTCACCACCATTGGCGGTGACATAAGAATTTAGCGCCATATTTTGCCCCTTAAACGGAGCAACGCGAAATCCTTTCCGTGCCAAGATGCGACACAGTGCGGCGGTAATTAGAGATTTTCCAGCGTGGGATGTTGTTCCCACGACCATGATGGCTTTCATTTAGAGAGACCTCCGGGGCAACCTGAGAACAAGGGACACCTTACGCAACGCTGATACAAGGAGGATGAGAGATGAGGGATGAAAAGCTAAATAAGAAAAGCTAAATAATAAGAGGAGATTTCGACGTTGAATTGTCAGCCACCAAAAAGCATACATTCATCCCTCATCCCTCATCCCTCATTCCTTCTAAAACGGCAACCTGACCCAACGACTGAATGCATTGTAAAAGCGATCGCTTAAACTAGGCCGAAACTCTACTCCACCTTCGGTTTGCCAAGTCTGAACGAGTTGACGACCGAGCGGGGTTAGACGGAAACTGTCGGTTAGTCCTTGTCCGTCTACTTCACGTCTCAGCAGACCGACCTGAATTAGCCATAGGAGTTCGGCTTCGGCGGCAAGTTCGAGCAGGGGGCGGTGGGTGTACTGATGTTGGACGCCAGATGTGCCCGCGATCGCACCTAAAGCAACGCTTTGGGCAATCATCGCCGCATAGAGTTTGAGCCGAAACGGAGCGCAGCGAACCGCACGGGCGGCTCTATCGATTGTGCGTTGAGTGTAGCAAATAGGTGTAGGAGACGTTGTAGAAGTCATTGAGAACAAACTGCTGGAGAAGTGAAAATCTTAACTAGAGTTGAAAATCTTAACTAAGAGTATTCTAAAAATGTTTTACTCCATCGTATTGACAGAATCAGCAAAACCATTCTCTCGTTGTCGTTAAATTTAGTACGCTGGTAGTATTTTCTACAGTAACAAAAGAATTGGGTTATGAAATTCAAAATCATTAAGAAATCCTGATTTACGAGTCTGGCAGCAGAACTCTAGTTGCTTCGTTGCCAAAATAACTCTTAGATAGATGCCTATTCCAGTTAATACAGTTGAGATGCGCCGCAGAATTCCTAGTAAGCCGAAGATTTTAAGTGGATCTGTTTTCACCGCCTCTACAACTTCAGCAGGAGCCGCTATTAATTTCAATTCGTTGAATCGACTGACTCACAAGTTAGAAGACTACACTAGAAGCGGACTTGCGGATACACTCGCGCTGCCAAATCAGTGAACTAAAGAGCATAAGGACAATAGAGGATGGCGCTACAGAAATTTCAGCATTTCATGCTGAAGGAGATTTATGAGCAACCAGAGGTGATTCGTCACTCCCTCAACGATCCTAATAAAGCGTTTCAGGTGTTGCCAACGTTAGATCAGGTTGAAGAGATTCAAATTCTCGCCTGTGGAACCAGTTTTCATGCTGGGCTAGTTGGGCAATTTTTATTAGAACAAGTCGCGGGAATTCCAACGCGAGTGCGATCGGCGTCAGAATTTCTTGCTGCTCCATTCCCCCGGACTCGAAACACCTTACTTATGGTAGTTAGCCAATCGGGAGAAACAGCCGATGTCTTAGCGGCAATGCAGGCTGTAAAACAATCTTCAGGTGGGGCTTTCAAGATTCTGGCGATCACCAACAATTCCCAAAGCTCCATCGCTACCGAAGCCGATTGTGAGATTTCTGTTGCGGCGGGCGTTGAAACAAGTGTTGCCGCCACCAAGACCTTCACAGCACAGTTAGCGCTATTCTACGGTTTAGCATTTTTCTACGCCCGGCAGGGACAGCATTTGAGTCACGAACAGCTAAAAGGGTGGAACGCCCAGTTGGATGCTCTACCCGCACAGGTGGAGAAGGTACTGCAACAAGAGGCTACAATCGCTGCGATCGCAGCTTCTCTAAAAGACACGAAAACTCTCATTCTGTTAGGTACAGGAATTAATTATCCGCTCGCGCTAGAAGGCGCACTGAAACTAAAAGAAACCACCTATACCCATGCAGAAGGTTATGCGGCAGGGGAATTTCTCCACGGACCGATTGCCCTGTTAGATCAAACCATTCCTGCGATCGCGATCTGTCCTTCTCAGCCCTCTAGATCAGCCAGTGCAGAGCGCATTCTTAAAGTGGCTCAAAAAATCAGCAGTAACGGCAGTGATGTAATCCTGCTGGGCGGGTCTGATGCTGCGATCGTGCTTCCGCCCTGTGAGGAGTTGTTGTCTCCATTTCTGAACATCGTTCCGCTGCAACTCTTGGCCTATCACCTTGCGATCGCTCGCACTATCGATGTCGATCGTCCGAGAAACATCACAAAATTTCTCAAATCTTCCTAAGGCCTCTGTTGTTCTAGAACAATTTGCTTTAGGATTTGGAGGAATAAATTGCTATGAGAGTTTGTCTCTAAAATGACCTCTTCTCCAGATCCACGCCGCGACGACCCACTTCCACCCAGTTCAGAGCGCCGCAGGCTGACGGCGGATGAGCTAATTGCTATGTTTGTCGCGTTCCTCAGCATTGGCAGCATTGGCGCTTGGGCAGTTAGTCAGCCTGATCAAGGATTCGACTTGGGAGCATTGACAGGGGCACTGCCGACCCCGGCTCCACTTCTACCGAATTCAGGGGTGACAACGGCTCCAACGACAGGAAATGGCACGGCGATCGCACCGCAAACCTCTTCAAATGCTGCTCCCTACTCATCCGGGGGTACTCTGTTTGATCCTGCTCCTCAAGTTGACCCACGAACGAACGCTCAGTTTCCAGGCGTTATAGTCGTGCCCTCGGGAGCACCTTCGCCATCGATCGCCGCCTCTCCTCTGCCGACGTTGACCCCCGCTCCTAGGGTTCCATCCTCCTCTCTTGTTCCCAATGCCACATCTCCAACGGGCTTTTCAGATGTGCCTGCGGACTTTTGGGCGTCGGCTTACATTGCAGAATTAGCCCGCCGCGATATCATTAACGGCTTCAAAGATGGCACATTCCAGCCCAATAAACCTATTACTCGGGCTGAATTTGCGGGAATTGTGAGTAAGGCGTTTGAGAAACCAAAAAACCAGGAACTCCTGCCGTTCCGAGACTTAGAACCAAATTATTGGGCAAAGGGCGCGATCGATGAATCGGTGCAAACGGGATTTCTAAATGGCTATCCTGGCGGTGTCTTTCAACCTAATCAAGAAATTCCGATTCTTCAGCTTCAAACAGCACTAGCAACAGGCTTGAAGTTGAAGCCTCCGTCCCAACCTAGCCAGATTTTGTCTCGATTTCAAGATGCTGGAGAGGTTCCAAAATGGGCACAAGGTAAGGTTGCCGCCGCTGTTGAATCTGGTATTGCGACCAACTATCCATCGCCAAATAAAATTGAGCCGAATCGGGTTGCGACACGGGCAGACGCTGCTGCTTTGGTGTATCAGGCGATGGTGAAAGATGGTCGAATTACGCCTAGTGCCCAGTAGGATTAGTGATTGGCCCTAGTGCTTCGTTAGAGGGATGCCTGCGGCAACGCTTTGCAAAGAGGGATGGATTGGCGAAGAGAGATGAAGCCGTTCGGCTTGTTTTTTCATCCCTCCTTCTCTCTTCCCTTGCTTGATAAAACCTACGCTTGACAAAACACTAGTCGCCTCACGCCGGGCGATAGTGACGGGCAGTGGGACTAAACTCGCGATTGGAAGACTGTCCCGGATCATAGCCTTCATTTCGCACGCGTCGTCGCAGATCGCCCAAATCAGGAGAGGCCTTGACCGCATCATCAGGACTAATTCTACCCAGTAAAATTAATTCGCATAGCGCTTGGTTCATCACCTGCATCCCTTCGCTGGTACTTGTTGCCATGAGTTGAAAGGCATCCGTATCATTGCCCTTGAGCAAATAATCTTGAATGGCAGGCGTGTTAATCAGAATCTCATGAACGGCGATTCGGCGTCCATCGGTAGTGGGAAGCAGTTGCTGTGAAATCACAGAGACAAGCGATTCCAAAATCTGAAGCCGCATCGCGCTCTGTTCGTCAGGGTTGTAGATATTGAGCAGACGATTGATCGTGCTGATGGCGTTTTTGGTGTGCAGCGTTCCCAACACCAAATGTCCCGTTTGAGCCGCTTGAAGCGCAATATCGACGGTGATGCGATCGCGCATTTCTCCAATCAAAATCACGTCCGGGTCTTCCCGCAAGACGGCTCGTAGTGCTTGATGAAATTGGTGAGTATGCAGCCCGACTTCTCGCTGGCTAATCAAGCACTGGTTGGACGGATGGATATATTCAATCGGATCTTCAATCGTGACAATATGGCGATGCTGAGACTCATTGAGTTCTCGAATCATCGCCGCGATCGAGGTGGATTTACCCGAACCCGTCGGCCCTGTCACCAAAATCAATCCTTGCTCATGGTTAATCAGGTATTTCAGGACGGAGGGCAAGCCAAGATTGTCAATTGACGGTACCTCTAGAGAGATTAAGCGCAGTACCATTGCGCCTCCGGTCAAAGTCTCAAAACAGTTGATCCGACACCGTAGAAATCCTGGATAGTAAATCGCTGTGTCTAGCTCTTTCTCTTGGGCAAATCGGTTGCGTTGCTCGGGGGTGAGGGTTTCAGCGAGATATTGATGAAAGTGTTCTGGTGTGACGATCTCAAGGTCACTCATCTGCACCATTTTGCCCCGAATCCGAAATCGAGGCACTTCACCAACGCGAAGATGAATGTCCGAGGCATGCCTAGTATGGGCATCTTTTACTAGTTGCTCAATGGAGGAAACGGTGTTGGCGGTAGCTTGCCTAACTCGCATTCGGCCAAAATTGGGTGGTGGCGGAGTCAAGCTGGCTTTGAATGAGCGATGAGAAGCGCCTTGATTTAGGCCCTGCTGAGCAGGGCCATCAGGATTACTGTTTGTCATAGTTACTAGGGCCGGATTTAGTTGAATAAACTCTTGATCAAATCAGTGACATCTGGGGGCGCAGAATATGAGGCAATAGAAATGAGGCTGTCAGTGTATTCGCTGGTCTAAGTTTGATTTGTAGCTGTGTTCAAAATTCTAACCAGTAGAATCACAGAGATTTTAGGTGTTTACAAATTTTTCTATTTCCTTAAACATAGCGAGATTGAGAAGCGGGATTAAAGAAGAACTGATTTTCTTCCTAAAAGCGCTACGTAGTCTATGTTTCTCTAGATCGCTCTAAGTATTACTCGCGCCAAACGAAACTGATCCATCGCTCCCCGCTTTGCAAAGCCTTCATATTTTGATGCCATAATTCGCTATGAACACTCGCATTCTGCCGTGGCTAGAAACTCGCTGGGTCGCTCCATCATTTAGTGGCTTGGTGTTGAGTGGATTAGCGCTCTTTTTTTTCTTAGCGGCTACCAATACGATGGCAGGCTGGCTTTACGTCATCAGTGGCGTTCTAGTCTCTCTGCTGACAATCGCCGCTCTGCTTTCCCGACAAACACTCGCCCAGATTCAGCTTTCCCGGCGTCCGATTCTGCCGATTAGTGCAGGGGAAACGCTCACGGTAGAACTACTCGTTCAGAACTCGACCTCAAAGCGCAAAGAACTGCTGCAAGTGGAAGACTTAATTCCGTCGGTTCTGGGTGAACCCGTTCGCCGAGTCGTAGAAACGTTGGCTGCCCATGGAACGCACTACTGGGTGTATGAGCAACCCGTCGCCAAACGCGGAATCTACCGATGGCACAGCGTACGAGTCAGGACAGCCGCACCCTTGGGGCTATTTTGGTGTCGGCAGGAGTTTGGTGTCAGCGCGATCGCAACCGTCTATCCGACCGTTCTACCCCTATCGCGCTGCCCTTTGATCGATGAACTTGGACAAGACACCAGCCTTCTGGATGACCATCGACGAACGCAAGCCGCCACCGAGGGCTTAACGCGATCGCTACGCCCCTATCGCTGGGGTGACTCAACTCGTTTAATTCATTGGCGCACCAGTGCCCGCTACGGAGAACTGCGAGTTCGAGAATTGGAGACGCTCACCAGCGGACAAGAGATGACCATTTGCCTCGATAGCACTACCAGTTGGGACTCTGAAGCTTTCGAGCAAGCCGTGGTTGCTGCCGCTTCTCTTTATTTCTATGCGATTCACCAAACGATCAATATTCGCGTCTGGACGGCGGGGAGCGGTGTTATTGCTGGAAATCAAGCTGTCTTAGAAACTTTAGCGGCAATTACACCTGCAGAAGAGACTCAAATCGAGCGTCTTCCCATGACATCTTTGATTTGGCTGACCCAAAATCCCCTCAGCCTCCATAGCTTACCGAACGGAAGTCGCTGGATCTTATGGAATGACCGACCGAAGCAGCTTATTCCTCTGCCTGGACTGGTGATCCAGCCAGAGCAGCCCACCGGAGCGGGGCGAAACCAATCGCTTCAACGTCAGCTACAAAATGATTCAACGTCCTCCTAGGGTGCAGTGGAGAAACGCAGCAGACACCTTTAGAGTGGAGATGTTTCATAAGATAAGCAACTATAGGTTTAAGCAACCGTGATCGAAGCCCTACCAGCTGAGTTTTGGCTTGGAGTCGAGCAATTCAATCAAGGCGACTTCTATGCCTGCCACGATACCTTAGAAGCAATCTGGATCGAGGCTCCTACGTTCGAGAAGAAATTCTACCAAGGCATCTTACAAGTGTCGGTGGCGCTCTACCACTTGGGCAACCGCAACTGGCGTGGTGCAGTCATTTTGCTGGGTGAAGGACTGAATCGGCTGCGAGACTACCAGCCAGACTATGGTGGAATTGATGTTCAGAAATTTAGCGCAGATGCCGCTGATCTTCTATCAGAACTGCAAACCTTGGGCCCGGAAAAAGTCGATCGCATCGTTCTAAATCAAGCTGCTGATCAAGCAACGCCTTCTGAACCTATTTTTCTTCGTCCCCCAATTCTCCAAAAATCCAAACCCGCTCTAGAAGAGAGCAATAGTTAGTTGCACTCGGCAGTCTTCCCAATTCTGACGCTTTGAGCGGGTCATTGGCGATCGCAGCGATCGTTATACTTTCAGTAATCATTCTTCTCTCCAGGGTTTGTAGCACTTGGAGAGCTTTTATTGGTTGTGCTGCCACCGCATTGGCATTTTAGGTCTTGGCATTTTAGGTCAATGGTTTTGGTGCTTTGAGTGAATTGACCAGAATTGATCATTGTGTGAGTTGCGATCGCTTTGCAAACATAATTTCAAACCTTGAGTGAAGGATGCGGCAACGATGGGATGACTTTGAGAACTTTCGTGATCGCGTCGATACTGCGTTTAATCATTGCCCTAACGTGCTTTCGTAGAGCTACTGTACAAATTACGATCGCAATCGAATCTCATAGTCTCAGAGAAGACTTAGAAACAGACTCGAGCTAAGTCTCAATTGAGATGTTGAGACGCATACTAGTACGGCCAATTACCAACCAGCACCTAGGCTGATCAGAGAATTGCGACACATCTCATAGTCCCAGAGAAGACTTAGACATAGACTCAAGCTAAGTCTCAATTGAGATATTGAGACGTGTGCATTACTACGGCCAATTACCAACCAGCACGTAGGCTGATCAGAAGAATTGCGATCGTAATCATATCTCATAGTCTCAAAGAAGACTTAATTCTAGACTCAAGTTAAGTCTCACTGTTTCGAGTGAGACTTATAATACTGTTATGTTCAATTGCCAAAATGCTCCCGTACAAATTGCGATCGCAATCGCATCTCATAGTCTCATAAAAGACTTAGATATAGACTCAATTTAAGTCTCATATGAGACATAGAGACGCGTACTACTACGTCGGTCGTGTTCTAGACATGGGGATTCATCAGTCAAACCGCCCGTCCAAATTCATAGCGATTGATAAACAATCCAATCACAATGTCATGCAGCCACTCGGACTTGGAGAAGCAAATGGTCTTGCGA
>JAHHHO010000021.1 GCA_019359315.1 Myxacorys californica WJT36-NPBG1 | reverse complement strand
ATGATAGAGACGGGAAGTAGGTGCCATTGATTTTGCCGATTTGTGTGGTAACTTATCAGCTTAAATCAGGCTCTGCTTCCCTCCTAGCTTTCGTTTCAACTTCCAGTACTTCTGTCAGTCAAGCAGCGCAACCAACTCAGAGTTGATCGGCGCAAAACCTGATCTTGCCCATGCCATCCTTCGGAGCTTGCAAAGCGATCGCAATTCATGGAGAGTTACGATCCCCGGAGTGGATGGACTTAACTCTCCATGAGCATTCAGCGATTCGCGCAATGCGCACCTTCCAAAGAACTGTTGTCGATCATTGACAGGCTAGAATTGGTGTATTGCTACAGAAACAAAGTGAATGAATGCTCAAGCTAAAGACTACCCCTTTGCCCAAGAATTCATCACCGATGCTGAAGGACGCATCCGCAAAGTTGTTATTGATATTGCAGATTACCAAAGATTGATTGAAGCTCTTGAAGATGAAGGGCTTTATCGTGCAATGGCTGAGGTTCGCAGTGAAACTCCTCTGAGTTTAGAGGACGCACTCAAGGAACTGGAACGAGAGTGAACGTTGAATACTTACCGAGCTTTCTGAGGGATTTAAAAGCGCTCAAAAGCACACCTGTATTTGAAGCAATTCCTCAATCTACAGGTTTGGGAGAAATCAGCAGGTTGAAAAAGCTCAAAGGTTTTGACGATGCGTATCGTATTCGAGTTGGTGACTACCGAGTTGGTTTATTCATTACTGGAGAAACGATAACTTTTGCTCGTGTGCTGCACCGAAAAGAGATTTACCGTTACTTTCCCTAATGGGTAGACTGCGATGATTGTTTCCATGAAACAGAGCAACTAAAGCGCCTGCATCTAAAATCACGTGAGTTCGACAGGTTAAAAGATAGCAGGAGGCAAAGCAGGCAATCCCTTCGGCTGCAAGTCGAGTGACGGCAGCTTGGGCTGATAGGTGTCAGCAATCAGTCCTGCTATCAGGTTGACCAGGAAATTCCAGCAACTGCGATGGCGCGAATGCTCAATCTGACATGTTCTTGAGTTGGTCATTCACCGATTCAATCAGCGAACGCTTTCTCAGCAGAAGCTCGTCAAGCTGATTGACGAGCTTCTGCTTCATGTTGCGCTTGCGTTTAGTGATCAATTGCAAGCCGCGCTCATAAAGTTCCTCAAACAGCTTTTGGGAGATGTAGCCTCGGTCGCCAAACAATTTTCCGAAGATGCCCTCACTCATCTCTGGCACAGGTTGACGGTCATCGGTATTGGCAGGCGTGAGCTTGAATGCCAGCAGTTCTCCGTGCTCGTTGATGATCAGATGCAACTTAAAGCCAAACTTCCAACCCGTCGAGCTTTTGCCCCAGCTGACCTGATGTTTGAACAGCTTGTGGCTGTGGGCGCGTGCGGGATGGCACACCTCAATCGGAGTGGAATCGACAAAGGCAATCCCAGTCATTTCGCCGCGTCGCGTGATCAGGAAACAGCACAATAGCATCAGACACCACGGCATCAGTTCCACAAAGCGGTTGTAGCTGACCAAGTTCGGAAATGCTTCGCGCCAATGCGGGAGAACCGTTAGCGTATAGAAATCCTTGAACGTTCTTGCACCAGAGCCATGAAAGGCAATCACAATCGTCATCACTTCACTCAAGCGCAAGCGGGAGCGACAGCGCTTCTCTCCGGGCATCGCAGGCAATTGGGGTTGGTGTGCCCAGGCCCATTCAAACGTTTGGCAAAAATCGTCTACGTCGTAGAACAGCGTGGTCAGATCCAAGCGCGATACGATGGGTTCCATAAGCTGAGACTCAAAAGAATTGTTGTTACTTCTTTCAAACGTAGTCTCAGCTTTCCTTTCGCGCTACCTTGCCCTCGTCGAACTCACGTTAAAATAATTTGCTTCAGTGACCAATTCGTTGCCTTTAAGTTTTCGAGAGCGACCCACAGAAAAAAGCTCCCGGAAATCCGAGAGCTTTCACCTAATCACTCAAAGAGCCTTTGCACTATTTGCCAATCACTTTCTTCGCTTCAGCCACTACGTTATCTACGGTGTAGCCAAACTTCTCCATTGCAACGCCGCCTGGAGCCGACACCCCGAAGCGCTCGATGCTAATCATTGCGCCTTCGTTGCCCATGTACTTGTGCCAACCGAAGCTAGACGCCGCTTCCACCACCAGACGCTTTTGGTCTGCTTGCGGGAAAATCGTATTCTTGTACGCTTCGTCTTGCTCCTCGAACAGTTCCCAACAAGGCATCGAAACAACACGCACCTTATGACCTTCAGCCCGGAGTTTTTCTGCCGCCTGAACGCAAAGGCTGACTTCGCTACCTGTCCCAACCAGAATGATGTCAGGTAGGTCATCGCTGCCAGAAAGAATGTATGCGCCCCGTGCTACAGCATCGATCGAGCTACCGTCCAGTTGAGGCAACGCTTGGCGAGTCATCGCTAGCAGAGACGGCTGATGGCGACGCTCGACCGCAATCTTGTATGCTCCAGAGGTCTCGTTCCCATCGGCAGGACGGAAAACTAACAGATTCGGAATCGCCCGCAGAGATGCGATCGTTTCGACCGGTTGGTGCGTCGGACCATCTTCACCCAGCGCTACCGAGTCGTGGGTCATGACGTAAATAACGCCTGCTTGTGAGAGCGCCGATAGACGAATCGCAGCTCTCATGTAGTCAGCAAAGACTAAGAAGGTCGCACAGTATGGAATTAAGCCAGACTTATCAAGGGCAATCCCGTTACAGATCGCTCCCATACCATGTTCACGAACTCCAAAACGGAGGTTACGCCCTTCGTAGCTTCCCTTTTGGAAGTCAGCGTATCCCTTGAGCAGGGTCAAATTGGAGTGAGTCAGGTCAGCCGAACCGCCGATTAATTCAGGAACCGCTTGCGCGATCGCATTCAGGGTCTTCTCAGACGTTTGACGAGTTGCCAACGCTTTATCTTCAGGCGTGTACTGTGGCAAACACTTCTCCCAACCGTCAGGCAGCTTACCGCTCAACCGCCGCTCAAATTCAGCCGCCTCTTCCGCATACTTCGACCGATACGTGGCGAGCGCTTCATTCCACTCAGCTTCGTATTTTGCCCCGCGATCGATCGCTTGACGCCACTGATTCAACGCATCTTCGGGAACGGTAAAGGGTTCGTATTCCCAGCCAAGATTGTTGCGGGTTGCCGTGACTTCATCACCGCCCAACGCTGCACCGTGAACGCCAGCGGTATTCGCCTTGTTGGGAGAACCGTAGCCAATGGTCGTGCGAACTTTGATCAGAGAAGGCTTGTCGGTCACGCTCTTAGCCGTCTCGATCGCCTGCTGAATCGCGTCTAAATCGGTATCGCCATTGGAGACGACCTGAACGTGCCAGCCATACGCTTCAAAGCGCTTACCAACATCTTCGGTAAACGATACCGCTGTGTCACCGTCAATCGAAATATGGTTGTCGTCATACAGCGCAATCAGCTTGCCCAAACCCAAGTGACCCGCCAACGAACACGCTTCACCAGAAACGCCTTCCATGTTGCAGCCATCACCCAAAATCACATAGGTATAGTGATCAACGATCGTGGCATCGGGCTTGTTAAACGTTGCCGCTAGGTGCGCTTCTGCCATCGCCAAGCCGACCCCGTTACAAATGCCTTGTCCGAGCGGACCTGTTGTCACTTCAATTCCTGGCGTTTCAAAGTTCTCTGGGTGTCCAGGTGTCTTCGACCCCAATTGACGAAACTGCTTGATGTCATCCATTGATACGCTGTCAAAGCCTGCCAAGTACATCAGGGCGTACTGAAGCATCGAGCCGTGACCGGCTGACAGAACAAAGCGATCGCGGTTAAACCAATACGGGTTTTTAGGGTTAACCCGCAGAAATTTATTCCACAGCACGTAGGACATCGGAGCCGCACCCATGGGTAAACCGGGGTGTCCTGACTTCGCCTTTTCAACGGCATCGATCGCCAGAAAGCGAATCGAATTAATGCAAAGTTCTTCGAGTGATTGGGCTGCAACGACCATGATTCTTTTCTTTAATGTTAGGAATGAACGACGGTTTGGCGCTGGACTGAAAAGGGCAGATTCGGCTTGATACTCAGGTCTCTGAACTCAAAACAAAATGCTTACCATAACCATTATGTAGGATAGTAAGCAAAAATACCTAATCAGTTAAAACTATCGGAAGCCATAACTAAACTACAGCTTCCTCATCATCTTAGTCAAAAGGGGGCACTTGAAATGATCTCTCTGGTAAAAATCAGGGGAGAGGTCGGCAGTTACGATCGCGCTCCGGTTTTCTGCATTCTATAAGGACGATCGCAGCGCACTCGGAACATCTGCAAGGATTTCTTCAACGGTTGCCGCATGAGGAGAGCCAATATGTTGCAGGATTTGCAGCGATTCTTGGAGATGAACGATCGCGGTTTCAAAGTTGCCGCTTGCTGAGCGGCAGCATTGTGCCATCATCGCCAACGCCGCCGCTTTGCCTTGCACATTCCCGATTTGCTCAAAGAGCGATAACGATTCTTGGTAGAGCGCGATTGCCTCGTTCACCTTGACTGGCTTTGAATCTGCATGTCGTAATTTTTCTTACTCATCAACGTCGTATTCTACCAAAGCGCCAACCAGAACTAGAGACTTGATGAAGCGCACTCTACAATAAAGCTAACTGAGTGAACGTGAGTACTATGCTTCCACCAGACCTCAAGCAGCTTCCAACTAGCGACGAACTGCCCTGCTCAGACGATATTCCTGTGGATAACGAAGACCAAAACTTTCTCCCCAACGTTTTGCTATTTCTTCTCGCCTCCATCTGGGCAGATCGCATGGACTGGTACTTCGGGGCAGACATGGCAATCTACCACACCACAGGCGTTAATCCTAGAGTTCCAGTCGTCCCCGATGGGTTTCTCAGCATCGGCGTAGAGCGCAAAAAAGGCGGCAAATCTCGCAAAAGCTATGTCCTGTGGGAAGAACAAGACATCCCGCCCATCTTAGTATTAGAGATGGTCTCCCACACTCCAGGCGGAGAGTACGACGACAAGCTAAATATCTACACTCGCTTGGGCGTGTTGTACTACGTCATCTACAACCCCGAATTCTGGAAGCGTGACGGACATCAACCCTTCGAGGTCTACAAGCTGGTCAACGGAATTTATCAGCTTCAAATTGGAGAGCCGTTTTGGATGCCAGAGATCGGCTTAGGCATCGGACGCGCTCAAGTTGTATTCGGCAACATTCCCCAAGAGCAGTTGGCATGGTATGACGAAGCTGGAACTCGTTACCCAACGGCAGAGGAGCGGGCAAACCAAGAGCGACAAGAAAAAGAGCGATTGATTGAGCGACTCCGAGCTAACGGAATCAATCTAGAAGACCTGCTGTAAAAAATGGGAGGAGATGCTTATTCCCTACGATCGTTTGCGATTGCTACATGACAGACTGCACGCGATCGCGAACCAACCACCCGCAATTCGTAACCAAACACTAGCGATCGCAAACCAATCACCCGCAATTCGTAACCAAACACTAGCGATCGCGAACCAACCACCCGCAATTCGTAACCAAACACCTGCAATCGAAATCTCAACCACTAGCGATCGCGAACCAACCGCCTGTGATCAGTAACCAAACAGGTGTGTTGAGATGGAGCCAAAGAGAAGTCATCAATCGCCTCTGAGAGATTTGTCATACTGGGATTAAATTATTCTCAAATGATTACGCTGGATGGTCGCCCCCATGTCAGATGAACCTACAAAGCCGACTGAAATAACTCTGAATCGAACCACCCCAGAGGAGCGTAAGCCGGAGGACTCATCGCCATCGGAGAAGCTGCCGCAGTCGCCAGAGGAGGCGCAGGATTGGTTAGAAAAGTCTGAGAAGTTTGTGAAGCTGGTGGCGGAGAATTTGCGCTATGGCAGTTGGTCAAAGCGGTTTGTGACGATCGGTGGAGTAGCGTTTCTGGCACTCAATCCCATCAGCGCACAGAAGGTCGGGGAGTTGTTTTTTGGGATGCGGGACTTGCCAGAGTGGTATGTGCCTGCATTCTGGATGGGGATGGGAGGAGTGACGATCGGGGCAGTGGGCGCGGCAGTCGTGACGTTACCCAAGCGCATTTTGGAGCCAGTGCCAGAGCGACAGGCGATTAAGGGATTGCGATCGTTTGAGCAGAAGGATGCGGAGATTTTTAAGCGGTTGGAGCGGCAGAGGGATGTGCAGGACTGTCTCGATGCACTGGATACGGAGGATTTGCGGCTGTTTTTGTTGATGGGAGAGTCGGGGGTGGGGAAGAGTTCGCTGTTGCAGGCGGGCTTGATGCCGAATTTGGGACAGGTGAAGCTGACTGGGGTGTATGTGAAACTGAGCGATCGCGATCCGATTGAGTTGATTCGGAAGGCGTTGGGGGCGGGTCGGGATGAGGCGTTTGTGGCGATGCTCCGATCGTCGGCGGAGAAGGCAGGAAAGCCGATCGTGCTGATTTTGGATCAGTTTGAGCAGTTTTTTGTGCAGTTTCAGGAGGCGGAGCGGGGGCGGTTTATTGGGGCGCTGAAGGAGTGGTATGAGAGCGATGTGCCCGTAAAGATTTTGATTGGGATTCGGGGGGACTTGAGCGATCGCTTGATTGAGATTCAGAAGGTGTTGGGGTATTCGGTGCGTCCTTCGCAGGTGCAACGGCTGGAGAAGTTTGCGCCAGAGCAGGCAACGAGGGTGCTGCGGGTAATTGCCGAGACGGAGAAGTGGTCGTTTAATGAGGCGTTTGTGCAGGAGATGGCGCGGGATGAGTTGGCGGGGCGAGATGGAAAGGTAGCTCCGGTGGAGGTGCAGGTGTTGGCGCAGATGGTGAGCCGGGAGCCAAGTGAAGACAATCGGCGGTTTGATCAGGTGGCGTTTCAAAAATTGGGGGGTGTGGATGGATTGTTGGGTCGATCGTTGCAGCGATCGCTGGATGCAATACCGGGGAAGTCGGAGCGGGAGCGGGCGTTGGAGGTGCTGTTGGCGTTGACGGATTTGGAGCGGAATGTGCGATCGGGGGCGTTTTCGATCGCGCAGTTGCAGGGGATGACGGAGAAGGTGCATGGGTCGCCGTCGGAGGTGAAAGATGCGGTGGCTTGGTTGTCGGAGTCGCGGTTGATTACGCCGGGAGATGGGGATGGGGAAGTGGTGTATGAGCTTGCTCACGAGCGGTTGATTCCGGCGCTGCGACAGGTGGCAAATCAGGAGCTTTCGGAGGCGAGTCGGGCGAATTTGTTGCTCGATCGGCGGGTAAATGAGTGGTTGGGGAGTGGAAAGAGTCGGCGGTATTTATTTAGCGTGAAGGAGCTATGGTTGTTGCAGCAGCAGCGCGGATTTCTGACATGGGGAGTGCAGCGAGGGCAGAAGCAGGAGCTATTACGTCGAAGTTGGAAGGGGATCAGTTGGACTTATGGATTAAGTGCTGCGCCCTTCATATTACTTCTATGCTTTGGAGGGTGGTCTTATACTTCGCCAGGACAGATTCAGTGGACGCGCTGGAACTTAATCATCATGGCAAATATGCAGGTTCTACCATCTTCTGGGCCTGTATCTCAAGATTTAACTGCTGCACTGAATCTGGATATGGTCTCTGGAGTTAAAAACAATCCTGTCCCCAGCCTATGGCTTAATTGGTTTGTTTTGGAAGGCTATAGCCCTACAGAGCTTTCTAAAATTGTAAAGCTCATTCCTGAAGTCAAGGATCGAGATTCTGCTAAGAGTCTTTTACACCAAGTCGAAATTGTTGTGGGAAATACCAAGTCCCCCGATATGAAACCTTCAGTGTTTAGTGACATGTCACAAGTCTGGGTTGCTTTTGGTGAAACTCAAAAAGCTCAGCAACTTTTATCTCACGCTCTGGACGTTACAAAATCGATTAAAGATGAATCTAGTAAAGCGGAGTCTCTCCAGTCGATTGCTGAAGCATACGGCAAGCTAGGAGATGCTGAGCAAGGGAAACAACTCCTCGTCCAAGTGCTCAACAGTGCTAAATCGATTAAAGATGAATCTAGTAAAGCGGAGTCTCTCCAGTCGATTGCTGAAGCATACGGCAAGCTAGGAGATGCTGAGCAAGGGAAACAACTCCTCGCCCAAGCGCTCAACAGTGCTAAATCGATTGAATCTGAATCTAGTAAAGCGGAGTCTCTCCAGTCGATTGCTGAAGCATACGGCAAGCTAGGAGATGCTGAGCAAGGGAAACAACTCCTCGTCCAAGTGCTCAACAGTGCTAAATCGATTAAAGATGAATCTAGTAAAGCGGAGTCTCTCCAGTCGATTGCTGAAGCATACGGCAAGCTAGGAGATGCTGAGCAAGGGAAACAACTCCTCGCCCAAGCGCTCAACAGTGCTAAATCGATTAAAGATGAATCTAGTAAAGCGGAGTCTCTCCAGTCGATTGCTGAAGCATACGGCAAGCTAGGAGATGCTGAGCAAGGGAAACAACTCCTCGTCCAAGTGCTCAACAGTGCTAAATCGATTGAATCTGAATCTAGTAAAGCGGAGTCTCTCCAGTCGATTGCTGAAGCATCTGGCAAGCTAGGAGATGCTGAGCAAGGGAAACAACTCCTCGCCCAAGCGCTCAACAGTGCTAAATCGATTAAAGATGAATCTAGTAAAGCGGAGTCTCTCCAGTCGATTGCTGAAGCATCTGGCAAGCTAGGAGATGCTGAGCAAGGGAAACAACTCCTCGCCCAAGCGCTCAACAGTGCTAAATCGATTAAAGATGAATCTAGTAAAGCGGAGTCTCTCCAGTCGATTGCTGAAGCATCTGGCAAGCTAGGAGATGCTGAGCAAGGGAAACAACTCCTCGCCCAAGCGCTCAACAGTACTAAATCGATTGAATCTGAATCTAGGAGAGCGAAGTCTCTCCAGTCGATTGCTGAAGCATCTGGCAAGCTAGGAGATGCTGAGCAAGGGAAACAACTCCTCGCCCAAGCGCTCAACAGTGCTAAATCGATTAAAGATGAATCTAGTAAAGCGGAGTCTCTCCAGTCGATTGCTGAAGCATACGGCAAGCTAGGAGATGCTGAGCAAGGGAAACAACTCCTCGTCCAAGTGCTCAACAGTGCTAAATCGATTGAATCTGAATCTAGGAGAGCGAAGTCTCTCCAGTCGATTGCTGAAGCATACGGCAAGCTAGGAGATGCTGAGCAAGGGAAACAACTCCTCGCCCAAGCGCTCAACAGTGCTAAATCGATTGAATCTGAATCTAGTAAAGCGGAGTCTCTCCAGTCGATTGCCCAGGCCTACTTTGAATTGGGCGATCTCACCCAAGCAAAAAATATCCTAGTCGATGCAACTAAGAATGTAGACATTTCTCAAGGCAGTCGCGTAAGCAAACAGGTTGCCCAACTCCACGCAGAACTTGGCAACTGGGGTGAAGCACTCCGCCTAGCCCAACGTTGCAACGGAGAAGATAAAGTCGCTGTTCTCGCCCGCATTCTTCAGGTTCATGCAGAGCAAAAGCACCCTGAGTTCAAAGCTTTGCGCGACAAGAAGGAAGAGGATGAATAGCATCACGTCACCCTCCAGTCACTCTGCTCTCTGCAAGAAACTACGAATATCCGCCAATTCCCTTCACCAAAACATCATGATTCTCTGCGGACTTTGCTGACTGAGATCCGTCCCTATATGAGCCAAACTGGGCATATCCAACCCAAAGACCGACGAAAAGTACAACCCGCACGACTCGCCCCAACCCGCTTGCGGTGTTCAGCCTCAACCTCGGTCGATAGTACTGTCATCCAGGAGCGTATCTCTCATGTCTCGTCAAAAGAAAACGGCTCACGTTGCCGAAAAAATAGAACATCGGTTAGCCGGATTAAAAGCGATCGACCCAAACTTAGATCTCGGAGAAGGCTGTAGCGTCATCACCATCCAAAGCACCGTTGAACAACTGCGGAATCAGGTCAACGCCTATAACGATGCCTTAGCCATGATCGATTCAACCCAAATCAACATTCAAAATCTAGAAAAACAACTCAATCAGTTGAGCCAAAAAGCGATGTTAGGCATTGCCTTCAAGTATGGCAAGGATAGCGATCAGTATCGCTTAGCCGGTGGAACCCCAACGAGTGAAGTCGTCCGCAAGGGAATCGCCACCCGTTTAAAGTCGAAGCCACAAGCGGAAGCGAACGAGCAGAACTAATCGATAAATTCTTGGCATTGGTAGATTCCTTGATTACCCTGGCTTTGTGCAAAAGCCGGGGTTTTTTTATGCTCAAAAAGAAGCGATCGCAGGATGCGAGTTAGACCCATCTCCTGCGATCGCTAGATTAAAACATCACTTAACCCGTTAACGCACAAACTTTTTGAACGCTAATGTCACATTATGCCCACCAAAGCCAAAGGAGTTAGACAGCGCCACATCAACTTTCAAGGCGCGGCTTTGATTTGGTACATAATCCAAATCGCATTCAGGATCGGCTTCGACAAAATTTATCGTCGGAGGAACCCGATCGTTCGCGATCGCCAGTGCCGTTGCGACCCCTTCAATGCCACCCGAACCGCCTAGTAGATGCCCTGTCATCGATTTGGTCGAGCTAACAGCAATCTTATACGCATGGTCGCCCAATGCCGTTTTAATCGCGGCGGTCTCGTTTGGATCGTTAACGGGCGTACTCGTCCCGTGAGCATTAACATAGCTAACTTGCTCAGGCGACAGTCCCCCATCTTTCATCGCTAACTGCATCGCTCTCGCTGCCTGCACCCCGCCCGGAAGCTGACCCGTCATGTGAAACGCATCGCACGTCACGCCGTAACCCACGATTTCGGCATAAATTTTCGCCCCACGAGCCAAGGCATGTTCCATTTCCTCTAGTAGAAGGATTCCAGCACCTTCACCCAGCACAAAGCCATCACGATCCTTATCAAACGGGCGACTGGCATGAGTCGGATCGTCATTGCGAAACGAGAGCGCACGACAGGCGGCAAAGCCTGCCACCGAAAGTGGAGTAACTGCTGCTTCCGTGCCACCGCAAATCATCGCTTGAGCATAGCCATGCTGAACCCATCGGAACGCATCCCCGATCGCATTTGACCCTGCTGCACACGCCGTCACTGAACAGGAATTCGGACCTTTTGCCCCGGTGTGAATTGCGGTCAAACCAGCCGCCATGTTCGCGATCATCATCGGAATCATAAACGGACTACAGCGATCGGGACCTTTGGTGAGGTTGACTTCCTGCTGATCTTCCAACACCTTCAAGCCGCCAATTCCGGTTCCAATCAGAACGCCAACCTGTTCAGCGTTCAAATCATTAATGGTGAACTGAGCATCTTCTAAAGCTTGCTTACTTGCTGCTACTGCAAGCTGAGCGAAGCGATCCATCCGCTTCGCATCTTTGCGATCGAGGTAAACGTGAGGGTCAAACCCCTTCACTTCCGCCGCAAAGCGACAATCGTGGCGCGACGCATCGAACAGTGTAATCGGCGCAACGCCGTTCCGTCCGCTCATCAACCCGTCCCAATAATCAGCCAGCGTATTGCCAATCGGTGTGATTGCACCAAGCCCCGTGACAACAACGCGCTTATTCACAGAATTTGTCATGATTTCCACTCGGAGGGGTTTTACACCCAAAAACAATGAGGTTAGACGGGGGGCTAAAGGCGATAGGCGCTGACTCGCTCTTTCGATGCTTTGCGAACCGAATTGCCTACCGCCCACAAATTAAGCAGAAGCAGTAACCTTGTTGCTAATGTAGTCAACCGCCGCTTGAACGGTGGCAATTTCTTCAGCCGCTTCGTCTGGAATTTCAATATCAAACTCTTCTTCTAGAGCCATGACGAGTTCAACGGTATCGAGTGAGTCTGCGCCCAAATCATTCGCAAAGTTTGCTTCAGGAACGACTTTTCCAGACTCGACGCCGAGTTGATCGGTCACGATCTTTTTTACTTTCTCAAAAATTTCAGTCTCGCTCATAGGTTCCTCAACTGGTTGCAGCAGCGATAAATCTCGCTATATCTAAGGTCTCATGCTTGCGATCGCATTGTTTACAACGTTTCGATAAGCATTGCTGCCAACAATACGATTTTAAGCATCTCTTCATCTTATCGGAAAGCGTCGTCGGCAGATTAAGACAGGAATGGAAGGATAAGGGAGGAGGAATGAAAGGGAAGATTGAGCCTCTCCAAATAAGCGTTTCTACTTGGTTCGAGAAGAGAAATAAATAAACTATAAGTAAGTCTAAGAAATAATGCTTACACCTATTGTCGATCGTAATCACCAAGCAAATTTAAATTAGGATCAGTCTCTAGGGTTATTTTGAGGAGCTACATTCTAGGTTGCTTTCATCTCTCCTCGCGGTTCCTGCGAAGTTGCGCTCTGCGCTATGTCCTTCGCAGCTTGCGCCTTTGGCGCTAGGCGCGGGGCATTGCCCTCCCTCATCCCTCATCCCTTCTACCATGTCCTCCAGAACACTAAAATACGCTTACTTTCCCGGTTGTGTCGCCCAAGGAGCTTGCCGGGAACTAGACCAATCGACCAAAGCGCTAACGCGATCGCTCGGCATTGACCTGCTTGAACTCAAGAAAGCGTCATGCTGCGGTTCCGGCACGTTCAAGGAAGATTCTCAGCTTCTCGAAGACACCGTAAACGCTCGCAATATTGCTTTAGCAGAAGAATTAAATTTGCCGTTGCTGACGCATTGCAGCACTTGCCAAGGCGTGATTGGTAGTGTTCATGAACGGCTGAAAGAATCGCAAACGAGCGATCCTGCCTATATTGAGCAGATCAATGGCTTCCTCAAGAAAGAAGGCTGTTCTCCCTATAAGGGCAGCAGCGACGTGAAACATTTGCTTTGGGCTTTAGTGGCAGACTATGGACTAGAGGAAATCTCTCAAAAAGTCAGTCGCAAACTTTCTGGCTTGAACTGTGCGGCGTTCTACGGCTGCTACTTGTTGCGCGGACAAGCTCATCCTTACGATGATCCGTTCAATCCAAAGTCAATGGAGAACTTGTTTGAGGCGGTGGGTGCAACTCCAGTCCTCTACCGTGGACGAACGCAATGCTGCGGATGGCCGCTTTCGAGCTATGCCACAGATCAGTCGTTTAAAATGGCGGGAATGCATATTAGAGATGCGATCGCATCGGGTGCAGATTGTATGGTGACGCCCTGTCCCTTGTGCCACTTGAATTTGGACTCTCGCCAACCTGAAGTCGAAAAAGTGATCGACGAAAAACTCGGCTTACCTGTGCTGCATCTGCCGCAATTGGTGGCGCTAGCGTTAGGGGTCAGCCCAAAAGACTTGGGACTCGATCGACATATTGTTTCCACTCGTCCCGTTTTAGAGAAATTGGGATTGTAAAGCTGGAGCGATCGAGATTAGATGTCTTGAGCGTCGTCATGGGGTGAGAGCGCGTCCATCACTTGCTTCACAATCTTGGGATGGAGAATTTTGCCAGAATGAAAGGGAATGACAACTCGCTCTGTATTCCTTATGTAGATACGATGACTCCCTTTACTTCTAACGAGAACAAAACCAGCAGCGAACACTAATTCTTCGGCTTCTTGAGCCGTCAAGCGAGGAAGTTTAGGCAACCTGTACCTCGACGGTCATGGTTAAAATTTCTTGGCTTAGGAGGGTCTGTTTTTCTTCATCTGAAAGCGTCTCGATATACAACTCGATTGCTTCATGAATATTGGCTTTAACTTCTTCTAACGATTCACCCTGCGTCTGGCAGCCTTTTAGTTCTGGGCAATATGCGTAATAGCCGTATTCATCTTTCTCAATTACAGCACTGACTTTGTAGGACATAATTTGTAGGACATAGGTGTAAGTGTTTTTCGTACTGCTTTGATCGTAATGCTAAAGACTCTGAACGACGCGATTGGCCTTGCCAAGCTCGGAAGGATCGCACTGTTCAAATCATCCTTTCTCCCGTCCGACGTAACGCAATTTAAACTTTTGCAACTGTCTCACAGCGTGCGATCACCCTCTAGAGTAAACTGAGCATTGATTCTGAGATTTAGCGGTTTTTAACCTTTAGATCGAGGGACTACAGATATTGCAAAACATAAAGCGCACTAATCTGGAGCCTTTCATAACATGTCGCATACAGTCAAAATCTATGACACTTGCATCGGATGCACTCAGTGCGTCCGGGCTTGTCCTACAGACGTTCTAGAGATGGTTCCTTGGGATGGCTGTCGGGCGGGTCAAATTGCATCCTCGCCTAGAACCGAAGATTGTGTTGGTTGCAAACGTTGCGAGACGGCTTGCCCAACCGACTTCCTCAGCATCCGGGTTTACCTGGGTTCTGAAACCACTCGCAGTATGGGTCTGGCTTACTAAGGCAAGCTTCATACAGCAATCATTTTCATTCATGTGGGTTCAAAGTTTATTGGAGGCAGCAATAGCCTCCTTTTTTTGTGGTTTAGGTTTTTTGTGGGCTTGGCAGCAGGACAGAATTTAAACCTTATTTAAACCTTGCAATTGAAGAGATAATCAAGTTTTTGTGATGCTTCTGTCTAATTGGAAGCTGGCGGCCATTATATGAGTCAGGCTACAGTAGCGGTTACGATCACCATCGAGCAAGGAGTGAACGTTAAATGTGCGGAATTGTCGGCTATATCGGAACAAAAGAAGCAAGCGGCATTTTGCTGGAAGGGTTACGGAAACTAGAATATCGGGGCTACGATTCTGCGGGAATTGCCACGGTTCTTGAAGGTGAAATCCACTGCGTGCGGGCGAAAGGCAAACTGCACAATCTTGAAGAAAAATTGGTTGGTGAAACGAATCCGGCTCGGCTTGGCATTGCTCATACTCGATGGGCTACCCACGGCAAGCCTGAGGAATATAATGCCCATCCCCATATGGACATGGCAAAGCGGATTGCCGTGATTCAAAACGGAATTATTGAAAACTACCGAGAGCTGCGCGAAGAGTTGAAAAGTCGTGGCTGTGAATTTCGTTCAGACACCGATACCGAAGTGATTCCTCACTTGATTGCCGAAGAACTGAGCAAGGCAGAACAAGTTGCAGAAGAGCCGTTGATAGAAGCAGTGCGGCAAGTGGTGCGGAAGCTACGAGGCGCGTTTGCGATCGCCGTCATTTGCGCTGACTATCCGGATGAGCTAATTGTCGCTCGCCAGCAAGCACCCGTCGTTCTCGGCTTCGGGGAAGGAGAGTTCTACTGCGCCTCTGATACTCCTGCACTCATTCCTTACACTCGCGCCATTCTTAACCTTGAAAATGGCGAACTGGCTCGTATGACTCCGCTCGGCGTCGAAATTTACAGCTTTGGAGGACAGCGCCTCAAAAAGG
This sequence comes from Myxacorys californica WJT36-NPBG1, assembly GCA_019359315.1. Taxonomy (GTDB): domain Bacteria; phylum Cyanobacteriota; class Cyanobacteriia; order Leptolyngbyales; family Leptolyngbyaceae; genus Myxacorys; species Myxacorys californica. Next base: position 72,233 of record JAHHHO010000021.1, on the reverse strand, counting down.
CTCCGCGGACTCTGGACGTGAACCCCGTGATGGTCGAGAAACAAGGGTTCAAACACTACATGCTCAAAGAAATTTATGAGCAGCCGGGAGTGGTGCGATCGTGTCTAGAAGCATATGTCAACAGCGCTTGGACGTCAGCAGATCACAAAAATTCTCCTATCCGATTTGATCTGCCTCAGTCGTGGTACAGAAATTTGCAACACGTCCAAATTGTGGCCTGTGGAACAAGTTGGCACGCTGGACTCGTAGGTAAATATTTGTTGGAGCAGTTAGCAGATGTTCCGACCACGATTCATTATGCGTCGGAATTTCGATACGCGCCTGCTCCACTCGTTCCTCATACGCTGACGATTGGCGTGACTCAATCGGGTGAGACGGCCGACACCTTAGCCGCGCTTGAAATGGAAAAAGCTCGACGAGACAATAAATCGGAAGAGTTTGAAGCGCGTCTCCTCGGAATTACCAACCGTCCTGAAAGTTCCCTCGGTCAGTTGGTTTCTAATATCATCGATACTCATGCGGGCATTGAAATTGGAGTGGCCGCGACAAAAACCTTTGTTGCGCAACTGATGGCATTTTATGCGCTTGCGATCGACATTGCGTTCCACCGTCAAACGATCGCGGCTCAACAAATTGAAGCATTACTGACAGGCTTAAGTCAGCTTCCGGCTCAGATTGAACTGATTTTGGAAAGTCAGGAGCGCTACATCGAAGAACTTGCTCACGACTTTGCGGAAACTCAAGACTTTATCTTTCTAGGACGGGGTATTAACTTTCCGATTGCCCTGGAAGGAGCATTAAAGCTGAAAGAAATCAGCTATATTCACGCGGAAGGCTATCCTGCTGGAGAGATGAAACATGGCCCGATCGCGCTGTTAGATGCTAAGGTTCCGGTGGTTGCGATTGCTATGCCAGGGCCTGTCTTTGAGAAGGTTCTCTCCAATGCTCAAGAAGCTAGAGCGCGCGATGCTCGTCTAATTGGAGTAACGCCTATGGATGAACAAGACGCTGCCGATACGTTTGATACCCTAATTCCGGTTCCACACATTGATGAAATTCTGTCGCCGATTCTGACGGTGATTCCGCTACAGTTGTTGGCATATCATATTGCCGCACGGCGCGGTCTAGATGTAGATCAGCCTCGTAATCTAGCGAAATCAGTGACGGTCGAATAATTGGGGTTGTATGTCGTATTTGTTGTGAAGTGATAAAACGGTTGAACAATTCATAAAACGGTTGAACAATTCATAAAACGGTTGAACAATTTAGTTCAATTGAACTATAATCCTTGAAAAGTGGGTAGAGCAGTTATGGCCGCACACGAATTTCAAGGATTTTTTCATGAGCATAGGAACGCGTAAATGGACGCAAGCTACGTTTGATCGTTATATCAAGGAAGGCCGGGGACAAGGTGAAGGAGAGAATTACAAACCCTGGCTCACGGTGCGAGATGTTTCCTCACGAGGCAGATCTTCGAGAGAAGTTGGCTGGAAGACTAACCGAGATCATCACCTACTCTCAGACCATGAGAGACGCCTCTTCTATATATTTGAGTGGTCAGAGAATATTATAGATATCAGAGAACAGTTTCCTTTGTCTAAGCTTAATTTGGCGATGGAAGTCGCTGACGAGATTGAATGGAAATATCCTAAAGATTCTGAAAGCGGGGTTCCCTACGTTCTAACTACTGATTTTATGCTGACTGTAAAGCAAAATGGCAAGTCAGTGCCGATGGCCCGAACAGTCAAGATGACACAGGAATTAGAGAAGAAATCAGTTGCTGAGAGATTGGAGGTGGAAAGGCGTTACTACTTAGCGGAAGGTATTGATTGGGACGTTATTACCGAGAAGGGAATTCCTAAGCTTTTAGCAGAGAATATCGAGTGGATCCATTCTGCTTATTGGTTGGAAGTAACTCCAGAGATGAACATTGAAGAACTTAAGTCTCTAGCAAAGACTTTAAAGGTTAGGCTTCAGGAAAGCGATCTCACTATTAATCAAATTACAAAAGCTTTAGATAACGAGCAGAATCTAGAGATGGGGACATCACTTTATCTCTTCAAGCACTTAGTAGCTAGAAAGGAGATTGTCATGGACATTCTAAATACAAAAATATCGAGTTGCCCTTCTGCTAAAGCGATCCAAAGAATTATTCATTAGCTTTGCACAAGTAAACCATGCACAATTATTTATTTACGAATGATTTAATAGAGTGGAAAAATAGTTCAGACAATTCACTGATTGAGAGGGTCTTGTGGATTGATGAAGGTTATGTCATTGCATTTGTATTTGACATCAATGCAAGACTAGGATTTCCTCAAACAAGGAGAGTTTCTGAAATATTAGAAGCTTTATCCGAGGGCTCTGCCATTAAGCTGCCGAATGATCCTTGGGTAAGAATAGTTCGTGAAGCTGATTTAACAGACAGGGAAAAAGAACACAGAGCCAAAGCTTGGGAGATAATTTCATCTCTTGTTGCTCAAGAACCAGAAATTTATTACAGAGATTTTCGTGGCTCTTCGGTTAAACAAGTTGTTGAAAATTACAACATTGGAAGACATGAAGACAAGTTGATAGAAAAAACCGTCTATAAGTACCTAAGAAGATTTTGGCAGAGAGGAAAAACTGAGAATGCTCTTATTCCTGATTATGTTAACTCCTCAGGAAAAGGGAAGAACAAAGGCTGCGGAGAAAAGAAGAGAGGTAGACCCAAAAAGCACAATCAGGATCCAGACATTAGAGAGGGAGTTAACGTTACTGAGAAAGATAGAAAAATCTTCAGAATAGCAGTAGCAAAATACTACAACACTCCTAAAAGAAATTCGCTAATAAGCGCCTATGAACAGATGATTAAGGAATACTACAGAGAGGAGATTAGATATGACCAAAACGGCGTAATGAAATCTATATTGAAGCCAATATATGAAAGGCCTACTTTAAGCCAATTCAGGTATTGGTATCAACTTGAGCATCAAGTTGATGTGGCGAAGACAATTACATCACGTAAGGGAGCAAAAAAATTCGCTTTAGAGCATAGAGCAATTACAGGAACATCCAGAATGGAAACTATTGGACCTGGCTCTCGCTATCAAATTGATGCAACTATTGCTGATGTATATCTGGTTTCTAAGTACAACCGAACTTGGATCATTGGCAGACCAGTAATATATGTAGTTATTGATGTTTTTAGTCGAATGGTTGTAGGTGCTTATGTTGGCTTGGAGGGTCCTTCATGGGTAGGCGCAATGATGGCGCTAGTCAATGCCGCGACAGACAAAGTGCGGTTTTGTAAAGAATACGGTATTGAGATTACTGAAGAAGACTGGCTATGCCATCACTTGCCCGATGCAATCCTAGGAGATAGGGGCGAACTACTAGGAATGCCTATTGAGAAAAACTTCATTCCTAACCTTCATGTTCGTATTGAAAATGCTGCTGCATACCGAGCTGACTGGAAGGGTTTAGTAGAAAGGTACTTTTCTATAATTCACGGTCATGTCAAGCCATTTCTGCCCGGTTATGTAGATGTAGATTTTAGGCAGAGAGGAGCACATGACTATCGCCTTGATAGTAGGCTTGATATAGAGCAGTTCACTGAAATTATTATTCGTATTATTCTTTTTTATAATAATCACCATCATCTAAATACATATGAAAGAGATGAGGCAATGATTGCAGATGATGTACTGTGCACTCCTGTAGAGCTTTGGAAGTGGGGGATTGCTAATCGCTCCGGTAGACTTAAAACTTTTAGCGAAGACATCGTCAAGCTGAACTTAATGCCAACTGAAAAAGCAGCCATTACTGCTAAAGGTATCAAGCTTAAAGGTAAGGAGATGTATTACATCTGTGATAGGGCGATTAAGGAGCAATGGTTTGAAAGAGCTAGAAGTGGATTCTTATCAGCATCGGAAAAGTCTCTAACTGTCACTTATGATGTTAGAAACCCAAACTTCATTTATCTTCCTTCTTCCGATGGTAGAAGTTTTGAAAAATGTTTTCTCACTGGTTCTTCAGAACGCTATGCAAACAAGAATTTTTATGACATCGAGTACATGATTGCCTATGAAAAACTGCAAAATCAAAAAAATCAAGGTAAAGAGCTACAGGAAAAGGTTGATTTGGTTGCTCATATTGAGGATGTAGTGACGAGAGCAGAAACGATGACTGGAAATGTTTTAGATAACAATTTAACCGATAGACAAAGAATCTCAGGTATTAGAGACAATAGGTCAAGTGAGAAGACTGAACGGTGGGCAGTCGAGGGATTTGAATTAGCTAAGACAGAAAATAACCAGGGTCGTGAACTATCAGTAGATAGTAAATCGGAAGCTTTGGAACAGCCAAAATCATTACAGCCGGATCATCTCGATCTTCTTAAGCAGAAACTGCTGGGGAATTACCAAGTTTTGGACAATTTCGTTACTGGTATGAGAAGGAGCGGAATGTCCCCCAAGCTTTGTCTACTCGTGAAGGCAAACGTCGCTATAACCTACGTCATCGTGAGGTTTTAGGAGATTCTACCCAGATGGCATTTGGTCCTGGGTCTATTTATCAGATTGATGCCACGATCGGTGACATCTACTTGGTCAGTTCTCTCGATCGCACTCGAATCATTGGGCGACCTGTGATCTATGTTGTGATTGATGTATTCAGCCGCATGATTGTTGGTATGAGCGTCACACTGGAGGGACCAAGTTGGGTCGGCGCGATGCAGGCAATGGAAAATGCAGCTAGCGATAAGGTCACGTTCTGTCAGGAATACGGAATTGAGATTGCTGAAGAGGATTGGGCTAGCTACCATTTGCCAGAGATGATTCTGGCAGATCGAGGTGAGTTTGAGGGTTATATGGCTGACAACCTTGTTAATGCCTTAAATATTCGCGTCTCTAATACACCACCTTATCGAGCCGATTGGAAGGCGATTGTTGAGCGCAACTTCCGACTAAATGTTCAATAGAAGTAGCGAGTTGAGTAAATTCATCAAGCTCCCTGATCTCGCGCTCTAAAATAGTGCGATCAGATCTTGAGAGTATTGATTGCTCATCTTCTGCCCACTCCTCAGCGGTTTCCTCTAGCGCTTCATAATCCTCATCTAGTTCGTCCACAAGCGACTGCGTTGGCTCTTGTTTGCGGAGCTTAGTCTTCAGCCGATTTGAGATCGAAGTAAGTGCACCAGCGATCGCAAAGGTTGAAGACGCTAACAACTTGCGTAATACTAGCGTCATCAAAGAGCGTTGACTCACAGGGAGTGCTTGCAGGTTCTCGCGGCATAGATATTCCGAAACCAGATTGTAGAGACGATCTTCACTTTCCTCAGGCGTAAATTCCTCTAGCAGTGGGTGACGTTTGTAAAGTTTAATCTCCGCATAGCCGTTAAAGTTAAAATGTTGGTTGGTTAAAGTATGATACTCACTACTCGTATCAATAGATACTTGATGCTCATTAATGGACTTGTCGGGTAATAACGAGAGAAGTGGCTGAAAGTCCTAGCAAAGGTTACAGCGATTTTCATCAAAATCGGCTGAAATGCTTGTGGATAAAGCTTTCAAGGACTTTTTTTCTTATTTCTAGACAACTACTAATAATTAATCCCTTTTACGAGGTTACACTCGATAAAACGAAATTCCCTTTCAAAGGATTGAATCTCATTAAAAGTACAATCCTCACTCTTTCTAGTGTAAACCTGTGTAAAAAGTAGCTTTTCCCTACTTTGTCTGCTTGCTGTGAGGTCATTACTCATAGTGAATTGGGTTGGTATTGCTTCGTAAATTAGGTTGTATTGCTTTAGGAGCTAATAGGGTTGTTATAAATGAAACCTCACCTCAGGTTGAAGATTAAAAAGGATTCCTGGTTAGCGGAGGCACCCCACTGGCAAGAACTATTGAAAACCAAGAACGGAGCTGTCACAAGCATCCATCCCGATATTGATGCTTTGTTTGCCAAATACAAACTGCCTATTTGGGTCGCCAGAGAATATAGACCTGCTCACCAGTCCTGGGATCAGAGTGAACTCCTGAACGGACTGCATCGAGTCTACCGGCTGATTGTTCGAGACGATCGAGACATTCCCCCAGAGTTAATTCGAGAAATCTCGCAGTTGCCGATTGTGGAAGAAGTACGGATTGGAGAAGTTGCGACAGTTCCCCTGCCATCTCCCATTCCCGTTGCTATGAGTACTGAGACGGATTTGTACTCTCGGCAGGCAATCTATCTCAATGAAGCCCATCAATTCACTCAAGGCGAGCCCAGTGTTATCGTTGCCGTTTTAGACACTGGCGTTATCCTGAGCCATCCGGAGTACAAGGACAATCTCCTCAAAGGATATGACTTTGTAGACATTATTGATGGAGCCAGTAAGTTTGTTGGAGATTTCCTGGGTGCTGATGATATCCCTGATGATGAGGTCGGTCATGGTACTCACGTCACTGGCATCATTGGGGCGCAGGGATTGTCTATGCCCAAAGGGGTGGTACCTCGATGCCGCATCTTGCCCGTTAGAGTGCTGGGTGCGATGGAAAGGAATGGCAAGCGGGTTGGTGCCGGATTGGTCGATAACATTAATGCCGGAATTAAGTGGGCGGTTGATCAGGGAGCACAGGTGATTAACATGAGCCTGGGGATTCCCCATACAGGCGGCGGACTGCCCCACGAGGAGGTAGTGAATTACGCCAAACATAAAGGCGTAACGATCGTGGCAGCGTCGGGTAACGATGGTAGGGAGGAACTGTATTACCCTGGTGCACTGCCCCATGTGATTGCCGTTGGAGCTTTCGATCAACAAGGGCAGACAGCATATTTCTCAACCTATGGCAAACAGGTCAGCCTAGTAGCTCCCGGAACCAATGTTTACAGCACCTACTTAAACAATGATTACTCGTTTTCCACCGGGACGTCCCACGCCTCACCGTTTGTAGCAGGAGCAGTTGCATTGCTTAAGTCCTATGCCATCAAGAAGGGCAAACCAATTACCGATGGACAGGTAAAGCATATCCTCAAACATACTGCCGACAAGGTAGATACTCGGTTCAAACATCGAAAAGCTGGCTTTGGCAAACTCAACCTAATCGATGCCCTCAAACTACTGGATTACAAATTAAGCGAAGGGAGATGAGTCATGGTCTTGCAGAAAGACAACAGCAGTAACGACAGCAGTAACGACAGCAGTGACGACAGCAGTAAAGAGAAAGAGGCCCTATTAAGCTCAGAAGATGCCAAAAAGAACCTGATAGAAGCCGTTAAGCCAGATCTGATCGCGGCTGTAACATCTGAGATCATCGCGGTAGTGATCGCCGCTGCTCAATCTGGCATTACCACGGCTAAAGACAATGCAGTTGGAGCAGTTAGAGACGCACAGACTGAAGTTGCCAACGCTCAGGAAGTAGCTGTTACCGCTGTGAATAAAGCGCTCGCTGCTGCTCAATCTGGCATTACCACGGCTAAAGACAATGCAGTTAGAGACGCACAGACTGAAGTTGCCGACGCTCAGGAAGTAGCTGTTACCGCTGTGAATAAAGCGCTCGCTGCTGCTCAATCTGGCATTACCACGGCTAAAGGCAATGCAGTTAGAGACGCACAGACTGAAGTTGCCAACGCTCAGGAAGTAGCTGTTACCGCTGTGAATAAAGCGCTCGCTGCTGCTCAATCTGGCATTACCACGGCTAAAGGCAATGCAGTTAGAGACGCACAGACTGAAGTTGCCGACGCTCAGAGAGTAGCTGTTACCGCCGCAAAGGCTGAAGTTGCCAACGCAGCTAGAGAAGCTGATCGGGCGCTGAAGGAAGACAATGATGCGGCACTTCAATCTGCGATCGCCCAAAAGGAAGCTGCAAAAGCCCGTGCCTCGGCTTCGCTTGCTAAGGCTAGAGACTATGCTAGGCTTGCCGTTTGGGAAATCGCTAAAGCGGGCGTGGCAGACAGCAAAATTCAGGAAATTGCGATCGAGATTACTAGTTCCGCAGACCGAATAAGAGACGATTCCAATCGAGACAGAGCTAAATCTACCAACCTAAATCTATCCGGAAACGCTCTGGAATCCTTCAACATAGCGAAAGCCAAGGAAAAAGTAATTACGGATGCACTGAGCAATGCCGAAACGCAAGAACAAGAGGCGCAAAAGGTCGCAGACGTGGCACCAGTTGCAGATACAACCAATCCGATCGATGGCGCAACGCTAGCGAAAACGGCAGCAGAAACCGCTCAAACGAACGCAAAAAAGGCCAAAGACGCTGCAGATAACGTTGAAGCAGCAGCAAAAACCGCGAAAACTGCTTACCAAGACCTAATGAACTCGACAAAGCAGGTGATAGATATCGAGCCTAAGATTATTCAGCTAAGAGATAAAGTGCAGGAATTGATCAAACCTACAACTCCCGGCAACCAAAACCAACCTCCTATTGATCCAGAGACTTGGCAATCTTTTGAAGATCTGTTCATGAAACATCAAGAAACACCTGCTGCACCACCAGACAACTCCAAGAATGAGGCAACGGATGAACTCAATTATCCAGCTTGGCCTGTTCTCCAAGATATGTTTCTCAACGCTCCCTCCAAAAAGGGTTAGTGGGCGCTAAAGCAAAATCAATGGACGTTGAAATTAGATCACTATTAAGGGATGGAAAGGCTATGGTAGAGGCAGCAACCACAGAGAAAAACAATGGTTCGCAAGGCTGGGCAGTAGATAGGGTCCTGACCATTAGGCGAACATGGGCTCTAGATACCTATGCGGAAAAAGCGCTCAAGGCAACGGAATACTGGATCACGCACCAGCAATGGGAAGAGTATAAAGGACATACCCATACGCTGGGGCTGGGACAAACAGCGAAAGATAGCCTGCCGAGGTACCTATCGGTTGAAAAAACTGATCAGTTAACCAAGAACATCGATAGTAGTGGTTTGGAAGATATTCCTAGAGCACTACTATCCAATTCCGAAATCTATGCCTTTGTCTTACTGCAAGCTACCGAGTCAGTGAGTAAAGACGACATTGCTGGTTTAGCAAGCGCAGTGTTACTACGAGTTTTGGACTTGCCCAAACGGTACTTTCTGGCGCGGTTGTTGGCAGAAGTCACTAGTTCTTTACAGATCAAGATTAATTCCAGTCAGACACGGATCGTCAACCTCACCCTGGAACAAGGAATTGACATTCGCTCCGGACAAGTGCGTGCTTCCGTGACGACACTCCTGGGCACCATACATCGAGAAAAAAATATCCCTGACTATCTCAAGAGATATATCGACGAGCGGAGCGCACTCCCAGAAAGTTCCTTCACCCCAACAATCCAGAAGTTGATAGTGGATTATTTGATCAAATTGGGAGTAGATTTTAAGACCAGAAAAGATCAGACATCCGACCAGCTTTTTGACAGCGGGGCTTACGACGAATACTTTATTCTGGCTTACAACGAAGCCCTAAAAACGAGCGCGGCTGCCGATGACCCGATTGACACGGCGCGGATCAAGGGTGGTCAAGCGACCTGGAATTTCCAAGTCGATGGCTTTGAGTCGGTCGATCGCCAAGGTGTGATTCCAGCCAACATCAAAGCAGCAGGTGCTTTGGATTATGTCTATACGATCGGTGAAGTCATGCGGGTATTTGATGTTGCCAATGCATTGGTATTGCGTTGGGCTAGCGGGATGCTCGATATCCCGGAAGGAGCAACCGCCAGTGCCCTTTACCGCTTCCACAAACTGCGAAACGAGCGCAACACACCCGCTGAGCGTGCCATGCTCCATAAACGAGTGCTGAATAAAGGGAATGGGAAGTTATTGTCCAATATGGTCGTGAATACAGCTTTCTCAGGGCTGTGGCACCAATTGATGGCAGAAGTGGCAGAATATATTCGCAAGTCAGAACGCAGTAAAGATGTTTGGGTCTCGAAATCGTCACTCTACCAAGCTACCAAGAACTTGCAATATAACCTGACCGAGCACATGACGGGGATGTCCCATGTGCAAGTCACTGAAGACTATGCTCACCTTCAGGAAGCGCTAGACATCCTTCGGTCTGATGAAATCCTGACGAACTTTGGGGGGCGACGCAAGAGCCTTTGGAGCGTCCTTGAACAAGTTGCTAAGGAAGACCTGGGGGTGATGATCCCCACTTCAACTCTGCGATCGCTCGCTGTTGAGGGCAACAAAATTTTCCAGTGGGTGGCTGGTTATGAAACCGAAGCGGCAGTGCGTGCAACCGATTTCGATCGTCTCTTGAGCGCCGCCGAGTCCTGGATCATTGCTCAGGCATCACTGGAGTCGAGTAGCCGTAGTAAGGGCTCTCATAAAATGCCAGCGGGTAAGGCTAGGAGAAACCTACCACCAGCCCCCTCCCCCAAGCATCGAGAACCCGTAAAAGCCCATAAAGGTGGGGATTTTGACGATTGGGATGTTTAGCTGGCATTAGGTTTGGGCCATTAAGGCCCAATTACAGCTAATAACTAACAAATCACCAACACCCCTCGTTTACCCACCCTTCCAGGAGTATTGCAATGCCCGAACACCAAGAACTAAAAGATCAAGCTCGTGCCAAAACCCGTGAACTACTGGCTCAATCTCAATCCTTCCTGACGATGGATCGATCAGAGCAGATGATGCTGTATAAGGAGCTGGTGGATGCTCACTACAACGGCTTAGCCGAAGCTCAAGGACTGTCGACCGAAATGACGGCAGGCGATCTGATTGATTCAGATCGGCACTTCAATCAACGTGTGGGAAAGAAGGATCAAACGACCGCAGATATCCTTAGCGATACGGTTAAAAAAGTAGATTTTCCTGGGTTTGTGCGAGATTTGCTCAACGGTGTTTTTGATGCTAATTTGAACGCCAACATCAAACAGATGGAAGCTTTTCAGAAACTCTTGAAGGAAGCCAGCAAGTCTCTCGCCCAATTTGCCAAAGAGGTTGACGACACCGAGGCTCTGTACAGTCTGACCAAACTCAACAACGATTACAAGCTGGGCATGGCGCAAGGGGGTCAGGGCAGTGGGCGTAGCAGGCGTCAAGCGACCCCCAAACAAGGCGCAGCGTCCCCCCCCCAAGAACCGCCACAGCCTGTGCTTGTAGACAACAAGACTGGTAAAGAGGTGAGTCTGAATGACAACGCTATTCAAGCCAAGCTATTAGATATCAAGCTGGCGATGGCGAAAGAACGCCGAACCATGCTGCGAGAAACGATCTTGATGGGTGTTTCTCGCTTAGTGGTGGAAAAAGGAACCATTCGGGCAAGCGTGAAATTTAGCATTAACGCCGACGAAACAACAACCAACACTGACACAGGTCATGAAGATGCTACACGAGTGGCAACTGACTACTGGAACGTCGACCTCGGCATTGTCAGTTTTGGCAGATCGAATACAACAACCAAAGTCCAGGTTTCTGACGCTAGATCTGAAACGACCATGGGAGCAGATTCCTCTACAGAATTAGAAGGGTTTGTCGAAATTCAATTCAAGTCTGACTACTTCAAACTCGATAACTTCAAAGAAAGCTTTGATTTGGGCGCAGGGCAAGTTGCCTCTGGTGCCACACCTCGACAACAGCTTCCGCCTGTACCCGCACCTGCACCCACACCCAGCGCTTAGAACCCATTCAACACCACAATCAGTCTATGGCACTGGCAATTTTGCGATTTCAGGACAGTGATGGCGGCAAAAGTCGCTTCCAGATCGATTTGGGCACAAATCGCTTCTACACCTACGCGATCGCCAGCAATCAAATGCACCAGAACGGATTAACCCTACTGGAAGACCCTACCTACATCTCGCCCGTGATCGGACCTTTACCCGAAAGCAGCTTGGGTCGAACCATTCTAGAGGTCCCGAATCACAAATTCGATCGACAGCATCGCCTGATTCAGATCACCAGTTTTCGGACTGCTGATCGAGTTGGACCTGCCTACTCTGAAGCGATCCAGGTGGTCAGCATCAGCCCAGAAGCTTTACCTGCAAAACTTTTACCGACAAAACCTTTACCCGTATTCAGTAGAGCTAAGGCTATGGACAAACCACCCGTCGAAATCGTGCCTTTCCAATATCGGGAAGTGCAGCCCATGAGTGATGCGATGTTCCTGGGCGGATTGATGAATGTGTTCAAGAATGTTGCAGGGTCAGTTGTTGGTGCGGTAGCGAAGGTGGCTCCTACGGTTTTAGGCGCGATCGCGGGTGGTGGTGCTCCTGGCGCAGGGGGGGGTGCTGGCGGGGGAATTGCTGGATTGCTTGGTTCCGTATTGCCTCAGTTGGCTGGCGTGATTGGCGGTTTGATGCCCCAATTAACGCCCGGAAGTGCAGAAGGTGGCGCAGCCCCTGGGCAACCGGATGCTAGCCAAATTACAGCCCTGCTCGCAGCATTGCTACAACAAATTGGCACTGCTGTTCCCGGACAAACGCCTGCTGGTTCAATGACTCCTGTCTCTGGCACTGCTCCAGCCCGACCTCAGCCGATCATGAATCACGCGCCAGTATCATCCCGTCGCTCAGCGGTTCAGGCACAGTCGATGGCTTTATCGGTGCAAAATTATTATTCCGATCGCCCCTACCAATCTACCGCTTATGGTTTTTCTGCACCTTCTGAAGAAGAGGATGCCGATCCCTACAGTGAAGGGAAGTCTTATGACTATGCCAGTGAATATGCTGGCTCTCTGTCGGCTGATTATGCGGATGCGCTTGAGTATTCAGAATCAATGTTTCTGCCCATGCTGGGAGGATTGTTGTCTAGTCTCCTTCCTAGTCTATTGCCCGCTATCCCAAGTTTGCTCTCGTCGTTGGGGCCGCAACTAATGAACATTTTCGGCTCTTTATTTGGGGGGCAGAAGACGGCAGGACAGATGAGCTTGATGTTGGGAGTGGATGAAGCCGAGGCAGACGATCATGGGGTGTTGATGGCTTTGAGTTTGGCGATCGCGGCGGCTCCCACACCGGACATCGTGTTTCAACGGGTAAGTGCAGTAACGCTGGAGTTTACCGATCTTAGTCCAGTGATGATGCATGGTAAGTCACGGTTTTTGTATCGTCACGATCGAGATATTAGTTTCTCCCTGAAGTTGGAAACGCCACAGCCTGTTCGCAAGGCAAAACTGCAATTGCTGGTGAAAGATCCTAAAACGTTGAAGGTGTTGATTGAGCAAAATTACCCGATCGAAAGCGCCACGACTGGAACGCTGACTGTGGTACCTAAGATTAGTAAGGAGCAACTCAAAGCCCTGACCGTGAATGAAGAGTATTTGGTCTGTGTCAACTTGGTGTGGCAGGGACGATCGAAGAAAACTGGAGAGATCAAGCAATTGGGTACCAGTACTCTGAAACTGATGACCCTGGTGGGCGAATATCTATTCGATCGCGTGGAAGGAACGAGTGAAACGATCGCGCTGAATGATGTCGATCGTCATCGTCCTTACTGGCACAAAGTTTGGCAAGGTGATTTTACCGATGATTTGCGGCGAATCAATTTTGAGTGCAAATACTACTACTCTCTGGAGAATAACCGCACCGAAAATGCTCGCATGGAAACGGTGACCCAGGTGCTAGAAGATGATCTGGCTGGTCGCAAGAGTCGCCTGAAATCAGGATTGATGGTCAGTCCTTACGGGCTAAATGAACTGCTGGGACGGCTTGGGAAACATCCTCAACTCAGTGAAGCAGAGTTAGCAGCGCTAATGTCTTCGGAGTTTAAGGGACGATTTAGCCATGCTGCCCGCACTGAGGTGAAATTTAGCGGCAAACCCCGACAAACCGTAGCGTTGTGGGTGTACCCAGAGTTCAAGCTGCAACAGGTGTTTTTGAAGCAGGTGGAGCAGACGAATGGCAATGGTCATGTGCTGTCACTGAAGGAGCATCCAGTTTATTTTCCAATGCCTGCTGTCGCTCATTTTATTGGAGTAAGTACGTAGGGATAAGGTGGGCAATGTCCAATTCCGAGACTGGTACGACAGAAAGAGTACTGCCTCCTTCAAGAACATTTAACAAAAAAGCAACGAGCTATACAGCGAATAAGGAAACAACTATGCCGTTTACACCACCGTTTAGAAATTACGTTTCCGGCGATTGGTTCTATGGGTTATCTGGAGGGAGAGGAAAACTGGTGGAACAGTTAACTGGCAGGACCGCAGCCAATTTGGCCAACGTAAATACTCCTGTTTTTATCGATCAGTTGCTTATTGACTTTGGCAAGAACAATGTACCAACTATAAACAAAGATTTTGCAGCGTACTTACGTGAATCTGATAAGACTCAAGAAATTGTGCAACCGGATGATCTAGGGGCATCATCGAGTGATGATGTTGTTGCAAATTTAATATGGAGAAGAAAAAGTAAGGCAGCTCTACAGTTTCTGGTCAAGCACAATCACTTCGTCCATTTTGCGTTAGATGTAGAGCTTGTTGGACACATGAACGATGTTGTGACTAAGCCGGAGGTAGTTAATTTTAGTTTCGGACCGAAGTACAATTTTAAGTTGGAAGACGGCTTTAAGTTACGAATTATCACTTTTGCTGAACTCCGCTTTGCATACCGAAACAGGGGTGATGCTGATTTTCAAAAACGAATTCAATTTTGGTGGGGAAATGGACAGCATACTTTTACACAGGGACCTCCCCCTTGGGAAGTTCAGCCAGACTTGTGGGCTCAGTACAAACCAGAATCAGAGAAATCTCCTCAAGAGGCTATAGCAATAAGTTCATCTCAAACATTATTTCCTAGTATCCAGTTAGGACTCAACTACGCCCTATCTAACGAACCAATTCTGCTCAACGGCATGAAAGTCATCTTCGATCAACCTGTTGGTGTGTATCCCGTCACCCTGGAATCAAAAGTGGAGGAGCAGCACAATGGTAACGGAAGATAATTCATCCTCCTCGAAACCGTCCACTAACAAACCCCTGATCTCACCCAATCTCCCCACCACAAACATCTCTCTACCCCCCGCCAACTGGAACCTCTTCGATGCTGCCGTCAAACTACAAGTAATGACGCGAGATGAGGCGATGGCACCATTAGTGAAGCAGATTACCCTGCGTCCCAAAGCTCCCGTTCCTCCCTCATCCCATCGGTTTGATCTGTTTGATGCAGCAGCGCAAGCGAAAGCTCCCGATCGCAGCTTACTCACGCCCTTTGCTCAACTGGTCGAAAAGTTGACCGACTATGAGAAACAAATTGGCACGCCCAAACTGGGATGTGTAATGACGATCGAGCAGCTAACGGTCGATATGCCGATCGAACTGAAAGTGACAGTTAACCCAGATGGCACTGTTCAGGTTAAAGGTTCACCACCCACACAACTGGTGAACACCACCGTCATGCCCGTGTGGCATCAGATGAGACTCAGGATTGTGAGGGAGGATGACGAGTAGCAACAACCGCTCTTGGAATCTGGAAACGTTTCTGGATTCACTCATCTATGAGTTAGACAAAGCTCAAGACACTTTGTCGGTGAAAGGCATGAACCGAAAACTGACTTACACCGTTAAAGATATGTCGCTAGATTTGCAAATCTTTCCCGAATTTGATGGTGATACCGTTCGCTTCGTGACCGCCCAACCCGGTGAAACCGGAGCCTCGAAAGTCACCTTCCAGCTGGGTTCCATCCGCGATCACCAGATTCAAGAAGTCTCCCGACGACCCCCCGCTCGCAATGATGTTTCGATCGAAGATTCGCCCCTACCAACTGCAACCAAAAAGAAATTGGAGAAACTCGGCATCCGTTCTGCCAAAGACCTGGAAACCATGGAGCACCAAAATGTTGATATTAAAAAGGTGACTGACAATGCTGTAGATGACTACCAGGGATTAGCCGGACTACTCAACCAGGGTCGTCGTCAGCAAATGGCTCCCAGCGTCTCGAAAGCTAGCCTGTCTCAGGCTCAGGGCAAAACTATTCTCACGTTAGAAGGCGATAATCTCGCGATCGCCCATTCCCTCGATCAATTCCCGGTTGCCGCCATTAATAATCAACCAGTCGAGATCCTCTCGGCCAGCGATAAAGAACTCAAAATTCAGATCAGCGAGCATCACCTGCAAGATTCACAAAGCCAACTTCACGTTGCCCTCGACCCCTATGCGATCGTCTCAATGAATTTACAGCTTCCCAAACCAAAGCAGCAGGCAGCAGGCGGAACGCAGAGGGCAGAAGAGACTTAATTCAAAATTTATAATTCAAAACTTAAAACTTCCCCATGATTTCCTCCAGTCACCCCAGCCACAATCGCCTATTCGATCTCGAGCAATCTCTGTTGGGCTGGAAGCAGTCCGCCTACGGTTCCAGGAGCGAATTACCCCAGACTGAGCATGAGCAGACACCTGTATTGAGCGATCGCCTTGAGTTAGAGGATGAAGGGGACTATGAGGATGACTATGAATACGAAGATGAGAATGAAACTGCAAATCAATATGAAGATGAACAAGTTACGGATGATGCGGCAGAATTGTTTTCCAGTTCTGTTGCCAGACCCGATTGGTTTTCCTACAGGAGCTTAGCAAATCGTCTGGAAAGCCGAACCAGAGGGTTGGAATACAACATGATGCGACAACAACTGAGGGATGCAGCAGTAGAGGCAGATGATCTCCTGCTTGAACCCTCCTTTTTTAGCGATTCACACTCTGGTGCGGCGACAGCAGGCCAACCCGACGAAGAGCACTTGCTCCCCCTGGCTTTCTCAGCTACTGACCCCTCTACTGAGCAACCTTTGATATCTGAAACGGATGCCTTTAACCTGCCAGATATTGATTTGCCAGACATTGACCTGCCAGACATTGACTTGCCCGATGCAGATTTACCAACTTCAACGCCTCCTCCCAGGACGGATGGGTCTGGCGACGGTTCGTCCTATGGCTCTCTCCTGCAAATGATGCAGTCTGCCCGCGGGGGCGACCCCAGTGCTGACTTTGAGGATGCATCATTCGCCACGGCCCAAACAACCCGCACGATCGATGTGGAAGCTCAGGCGATCGCAGATCTGCAAGACGATTGGGATGATCCACTTCCCGACCTTTTTGATACCACTACCACTCCCATTCCACCCCCACCCAATCCTAAGTCCTTACCCTCATAGCAACCGTCACTTTAACGAAGTACACCCCATTCCCAATCCCTGATCCTCAATTCCCGCTCCCCCACTCTCACCCCCTTTCAGCCTTCTACTTCTGGTGGTTACTATGTCAATCTTCAACGGCTACAATCCCAATTCCCTCCTAGCTCTTGAGCAAAGTCTGCATGGGAACACCACCGTCAGCGAGCCATCTCAAGAATCTTCAGTTGAGAAACCCGAAGCCTCTGAAATCCCCCAGAACGACCAGATGGAAGCTCGTGCCTTCGATTGGGATGAGGCGATCGAACTGGCCTATGAGGATGAGGAAAGCCCTGAGGCTAAAGCCGTGAACTGGGAGGAAGATGAGGATCGCAGCCAGGAGTTTGGCCTAGAGGATAACGAGGTTCCAGTCTATGACGTACAGGCGTTTTCGGTAGAGGAAGAAGCTCCCCCAGTTAATGACCCCCTGTCTCACTCCAATTCCCTGTTTGCGCTAGAGCAGAGCGTTTACGGTATCCCCCCGATCGCACCCACCGTCCAGCCATTTTCAGTAGAGGATGCTGAACCAGAGCAGCCAGAGCACCCTGAGATCGAGTCTCATGCCTTTGACTGGAATGAAGCGATCGCGCTGGAATATGAAGGCGATCCCGAATCCTCTGCCCAATCTGAGGCGCATGCATTTGATTGGGATGAAGCTATTTCTCTGGAATATGAGGGGGCAGAGCACCCCCCAGCGGAGTCATTTGAGTGGTTGCCTACTGACGAAGATAGCTATGGTCTGGGTTTGGGAGATAAACCGCTAACCTTCACAGTGGAAGCGTTTGCCGTTGAGGATGAGGAAATACCCACCGAGCAAGCTGGGGCATTTGAGGCGGAGACAGAATCGGAAACGATACCGAAGGAGACGATCAACTCTGACAGTAATGCCTCTGGGCTGAAGACTGAAGATGATGCAGCACTTCATCCGGTAGCCCAACCTGTGACAGATTCCTCTGGATTTGATGTCGTGGACGAGATGGAGGACTCTGTAAAAGAGCCTGCTGAAACCAGTCACACCAATGACCTGGATCACGATGACGAAGATGTTCTAATTTCCCATAGTCAGCCCGATCCCGCTTCTGAGGCAATTCCAGTGCAAGCCACGGTGGTGAATCCCACTCATTCACCGCAAAAGTCGGCAGCAGCGATCGATTTCGAGCAAGCAGCAGCGATCGATTTTGATGCCCTGGAACTTGATGCCTTGGGGCATAGCATGGCCGAGACTTCCCAGTCCGCTGATGCTGAGACCTTTGCTGCCGATGTTGCTGCCATCTTACGGGGTGAGAAAACCTACGAACCAGCAGAGACAACGCCTGCTCCTCCAACTGAGCGATCCGCTCCCCCAGGACCTGCCCCGAAAGACAACGCGCCTCCGTCCCAGGCACAATCCTTACCCCCGAAACTGCCCAGTGCTCATGATGTGTTTGACCAGATGGGCAGGAGCATGGCTCACGCCACGGCGTTTGACCTGGGCACTTTTTCCCTGGAGCAAACCTTTGATGAATTCGATGCTGTTTTAGATGAGGAGGAAAAAGCATCCTCATTCGGCTACGATGCCGAGGAAGACACTCCTATAGCACCTGCGATCGGCCAACCCTTAGAGTGGAATGAGGATGAATTAGCGGCAGATGTTGCCGCGCTCAGTGTTGACCAACTTTGGCAACCAGCCATGCAATTTCAACTAGAGGAAAACGACATTAGCACTCTACTTGAGAATGTTCCACCCAATCCCAATGAGCTAAAAAGCAAGTATTTAACCCGCTTAAAGAGCGAAGCAAAGAAGCGGTATGGCAAGAAATATAGCCCTACAACTGATGATCCCAATATCAGTACAGCAGTCGAGACACTTTGGCAAAAAGCCTCTGCGCCTAAAGTGACCGCCCAAAATCTCAAGGAACGGTATTGGCACCATATCAGCATCGGTGGTACCAAGGCTGATCCCATGGCATTGACGGGCTATCACTGGACGGGGTACGAAACAGGAGATGCGAAATTCCAACGAATTGGTAAACCAACTGTAACCGATCAATGTGGAGTTTATCAGCAAAAAATTCAGCACAAAGAAACCCAAAAAGAGAAAAAAGATGCGTCTACGTTCTTCCCCGATGCCTGGACTGAACAGCATTTTGATGCGCTCTTCCAGTATTTTGCAGGACGAAAAGACTTCAACCCTAACAAAAATGGAACTTACCCCATTGATGCAGCGATCAATGGCGATGTGACCTGTATTGGAATGCAGATTTTGTTTATGCCCAGTGCTCAAGGCGAAGGAAGTTGCATCCCGGTTTGGACCCCACCTAAACAGAGCAAAACTCAATCAGTGGATGAGGGAATATCTGATTTTCCTGATTCAGAAATGTATGCTGCCTTGAATCTGGAGGAGCAGCTCGCAAGCGATCGAGGAGCCTATTTTGCAGATTCCTTGTCCTTGGAATCAGATTTTAATGCCATGCTCGAAACCCGACTTAAGTCTGAGAATTTAGATTGGCAGATTCAATTGAAGTTCTTTTTAAGTCAGTTATCGTCTAACCGGAAACTGTCAGAGTTAGCCAAAGATAGTGGCGCTCTCTCCCAACTTTCTACAGCCTGGGACATCTTACACGAGCAAACGCCGACTCCACAGTTGACCAAAATCCAAATGACCAAAATCGAAGCTGCAACAGACACTTTGGCGAGGGCAAGAAAGGGAGTGGTTTTGGATGAAGCCGCCATTCGTGGACGATTGACAACTTTTGCGCTCGCAGTGAATGCGGCTGTCAAAAATGAGGAAATTCCCCTGGAACCAGACTTCAATGCCAAAACATTTAACGATCTCCTGAAGGGTCGTCTTGCATTTGAGAGTAAGTACGGCGCATGGGGTATTCCTCAATATAGAGATTTTCTGGGATATTTGAACTTTGACGAAGCTTTAAAAGCATTGGCTCATCAAACTGGAGCAACCACATTACTATCTGTGGCATGGGACATATTAGGCGACGAAACCCATTCCTTGTTTAACGATATGCTCAGTGCGGTTAGCAGTTTAGCCCATGCAGAGCAGGGAATCTCCCTAGATGCTGCCGCCGTTCGCGATCGATTTAAGACATTTACCCAGAAATCAGAGGTTGTCCTCAAAAAATTGGCAACCGACAAGAACTCAGAGCGCGGTATGGTACTCACCATTGAAGTTCCATCTGCTGCTTCTACTGACATTGATACCAGCAGTTACCCCGAACTTGCCCTACTCGATCAACAACTCCAGCCACTGATTGACCTGATCAAACACATGGGTCGGCAGACAGGCGAGAAGCCTTGGTCTGAATGGTTTAAGGAGAAGTTTGCTACGGTGAAGGGCGCAATTCCAACCTTAGCGACTATGGGAGTTTGGTCTGGGCTGAGCGCAGTCATTAATAAATTGATTAATGCAGGCTTAATTGGGTATTCGATCTTGGGTTATAGCGGTACTATGGTTACTTTTGGGGCTAATGTCCTGACTCCATGGCAGGCAACGATCGAATTTCCCAAGATGATGAAAAAACAGCTTGGTCTCTATCGGCTCAAGGAATACGGGGAAAAGAAACTCAAACTTCCTACGACTGATAGGGTCATAGCGGCGATCGATACATCAATTAACTCCATCGATTGGAACGCTGTCAAAACGGCTTTTAAGGTGACTCCCTTTGGTTTGTTAATCACAGCTTACTCTGCCCTCAAGTTCATTACTTTGAAAGTCAAGCCTGCGGTCAATTTCTACTATCCACAAGCCAAAGCTTTGATTGCAGCGGCTGACACGATCCATGGTGGTGGCGCTCAGACCAGCGAGAACAGGCTAGCGATGCTCACGATTCTTCACCTAGCTGGCACTCCAGAGAAGTTTGTGCAAATGATGACCTGCCGCGAGAAAGATGCTTGGGATACGCTTGCAGACTTGATCGATGGCTAAATTAGGCTCAGCAAGTAGGTTAGGTTGAACCTTGTGAAACCCAACATCGAACTGGATTCTGTTAAGTCACGTTAACGCTTTATGATACAAGTCAGGAGTAACAAGCATGAGCGATCGCCTCTTCAGCCTGGAACAACAAATCGAACGTTGCAAACAAAAAGCACAGGCGGGTTTCTCTGAAGCTACATCTTATGAAAAAGATGATAATCTACAGGACAATCGTTTGCTGGCATTGCAACAATCTCTGAATTCGTCCCAATTCGGTTATGGTCTTGAGTTTGGGCTAGTAAGCGGCGAGGAAGAGGACGATCGGTTGCTGGCACTACAGCAAAGCTTGGAGGAAACTTCAGCACCAAAATTTAAGCAGATAGGGTATGCCGATGCCTACAGTTTCAGCAGCAGAGGACGGAAAAGGTTTGAGGCAGATGATAATAGAGATTCTGATATCGAAGATGATGGAGATTTCGGCATTAATGATGAGATGATTGATCAGCTAGGCGATCGCCTCACCAGCAAATTTGAAGAGGTGGATGAACACATTAAGGAATGGAGCGATCGCCTCACTAGCAAATTTGAAGAGGTGGGTGAGAGAATGAAGGAGCGGAGCAGATCTTCTCGATAGCCTCAGACAATAAGCATTACAACTTTTATTGCAACTTTGACAACAAGCCGATCCAGACTTGTCTAAAGCCAATACTTAATAGTTGCCTAAAAACATTCCTAGTGATCTCACCATAGAATTGATTAGTTCGGACAGACATCCGTACAAAATATGGAGGAGCCAGCAGGATACGATATTAAAGCAACTGATCATTACTCAACTATTGAACACATTAGCCCATAGCTTTTAGGAATATCCTGATATTCCTAAAAGGAGGATTCGCTCCATGTCAGACGAAAACCTAAGAACCGTTTCTAAGCCCGATCCTGATAATTGGGCTCTTCTTCAATCCTTCTTTCTGGAAGGAGGATCGGTTGCGCCTCCCCCATCCCCTGTCCTCGACAACTGGGATGTCTTGGAATCGATGTTTGACTTGAGCAATGGCAACGGTCGCCCTGTACCCCCCGGCAAACCAAAACCTCCTATCTCAGAACCTTCTGTGCCTCAAACTGACCAAGACGCTGCTAAAGACAGTGCAGTCACAGCCGCCCAATCTGACATTACAACTGCGAAGAATGAAGCGGTCACCGCAGCCAAGTCTGACATTGCGATCGCTAAAGACAATGCCGTGATAGCCGCGAAATCTGACATTGCAACTGCGAAGAATGAAGTGGTCACCGCAGCCAAGTCTGACATTGCGACAGCTAAAGACAGTGCAGTCACAATCGCCCAATCTGAAGTTACAACTGCGAAGGATGAAGCGATCACCGCAGCCAAGTCTGATATTGCGACAGTTAAAGACAGTGCAGTCACAATTGCCCAATCTGAAGTTACAACTGCGAAGGATGAAGCGATCACCGCAGCCAAGTCTGACATTGCGACAGTTAAAGACAATGCTGTGATAGCCGCGAAATCTGACATTACAACTGTGAAGGATGAAGCGATCACCGCAGCCAAGTCTGACATTGCGATAGTTAAAGACAATGCTGTGATAGCCGCGAAATCTGATATTACTACGGCTGCGAATAAAGCGATCACCGCAGCCAAGTCTGACATTGCGACAGTTAAAGACAGTGCAGTCACAATCGCCCAATCTGACATTACGATCGCTAAAGACAATGCTGTGATAGCCGCGAAATCTGACATTACTGCGGCTGTGAATGAAGCGATCACCGCAGCCCAATCTAGCATTACTAAGCCAAATCCGCCTCATAACACGGCACGCTTCAAACCCCTGCTTGATTTTCTCACAAAGCACAAATTCAAACTTTTACTCGGTGCGATTGCCCTGATTCCATCGCTGTTAATACTGCACAAAATCTCCGAACCAAAGCCGGCTCTTTCCCAAAAATCGATTTACGTGAATCCGATTACGGGTAAGGATACTAACGATGGCACACCGGCTGCCCCCTTTCAAACCTTACCTCACGCAATTAGGCAAGCTGAAACAGGGAGCAACATCTATCTGGTTGACGGAGACTATAAGGTTGATCAAGCACTTTCCATTCCTGCAAATACCACGGTTTCCATTCCTGCAAATACCACGATCGTTCCCAAACCGTTTAACGATATTGACGGTCATTGGGCCGGTCCATTTATCCGCGCTCTAGCCGCCAAAGAGCTGATTGCTGGTTATGGAGATGGTAGCTTTCAACCGGATGCTAATTTGACCCGTGCCGAATATGCCATCCTGCTGGCCAAAGTTTTTAATTTACCCAACATCCCTTCGGATACGAAATTTGTTGATGTTAATCCAAGCTTCTGGGCTTATCAAGCTATTCAAACAGCGTACAGTAAAGATTTTCTTAAAGGCTTTCCGAAGAGCACCTTTCAACCCAATGAAGATGTGCAACGGGTGCAAGTAATCGCAGCATTAGTCAGTGGCTTAAAGTTAACTCCTACAAACTCGGAGAATACGTTAAGCATCTATCAAGACAGCAAATTGATTCCGACCTGGGCTGCTCAGGTCGCCACGGCCACTTCCGAAAAACTGATCGTTAACTATCCCAATCCTCAAAAACTTAATCCGACCCAAAGTGCTACTCGGGCAGAAACGGCGGTCATGATGTATCAAGCACTGGTGAAACAAGGGAAGATGATTGCGATCGAGTCTCCCTACCTAATCAAGCCGTAACACACCGTTATACGAGAAACTGTCAGAAGTGAATACTCAAATTGAGTGTAGAAGCCCCTACTTGCTCAACTAGCTACTGCTGTTAAGAGGACGTTTGAGAAGTAGCAGATTATGCCAGCCGCCGTAGGAGTGTACGGAGAGAGGTAGTGTAGATGAACGCTTCCGACGTTTCAGGCAGATATTCGTAGTCTTTGCCCAGTCGTCGATATCGCCCAAGTCAGCCATACGTTCGCTCCACCACCCATCTGCGCTCAATGACTTTGAAACTGCGGTCAATCGGCGCAGGTTCCACACCTGGACCAACAATGCGACGATGGGACCCAGCATTCGGATGTTGCACGCGCTGCACCATCCAACCCAACTGCTCTTTGACCCAACTGACAAACGTGGTGCCACCATCGACCCACAGATATCGCAATCGAGGAAACTGCGCCCCAATGCCACTGAGCAGTTGTTTGGCACCTTCTTGATCTGCTGTGTTAGCTGCAAGTACCTTGACCTTCAGGACCAATCTTTGGGTATCGACCAACAGGTGACGCTTGCGCCCTTTGACTTTTTTACCCCCGTCATAACCGCGTTCTGTTCCGCCAGCTTTCGTCGTTTCGACCGATTGGGCATTGATGATTCCAGCACTAGGTGTTGCGGCTCGTCCCATGGCTTGACACACCTGCTCGCGAATGGTTTTGAGTAGAGTTTTCCACACACCCGCAATGCGCCAAGTGCGAAAGTAGTAATACACGGTTTGCCAGGGGGGAAACTCATGTGGCAGTAAGCGCCAAGCACAGCCAGAACGCTGAATATAGAAAACTGCATTTACAATTTCGCGCCTGTCTCTAAAACGTGGACGTCCACCGGGTTGAGATGATGGAATGAGTGGTTCAAGGATTATCCATTCAGCATCAGAGACATCAGTATCATAAGGTTTTCGATTCATCCTTACCATTCTAGCAAATGAGTATAATCTGCTACTTCTCAAACGTCCTCTTAGAACTACGGCAAAATCCCACGTTTAACAAGTTTTGGGAGGACTCAGTGAAGTTGCTAACCAGTTTATTGATGCCAGCGTCGGTGTGAAAATTCGCCAAAGTGTCGAGCAACTGGTGATTACTTCAGAGGCGCTGCGATCGACCCAGCCTGTGGAAGCACTCGTTTATGCGATCGCATTTTGTGAACTGGAGAACTACTTCAGCGACTTCTTACAACTGAAAGTAGATTTGGTCATGAAAGACGGGTTGAAACCTCACATTGGTGAACAAGTTCTTCAGGAGGTTATCTGCCTGTGACTCAACGTAATCTTCAATTCGTTCTCTAAAATTTCCTCCTTTAAGAAGTTCTCAAACCAAGCTGTGGTAAAGCTTTTAGAAATTGTCCAACCGTTTTATTACAGAAATAGGGCAAGAACCAGCTGAAAGCAGAGTAAATTGTCCAACCATTTTTTTCTGCTATTCAAAAATGGAACGAATTAATGAACTTTTCAGACGACCAAATTGTTCAACCGTTTTATTACTCTACATTATCGTCCCCAGGAGGAGATGCAGCACTACTTCACCTACACCAGTGGCGCTTTCCTGGAGCCTGGCTATGCCCCCTTGTTCTACAGCCGCACGGAACACCGTCTCATCACGCCTAGCAAGAGCGCAATTGCAGGAATTGGAGAGGGAATTGCAGGGCTGGTTGCCCAGCAGTTGTTTCGATGCCGCAAGCTGGCGCGTCCAAATCATGATTACCCCGATATTGTCATGCGAGGGCAGGGCAAAACCTATCTGGTGGAAGCCAAGG
The DNA here is from genome assembly GCA_019359315.1 of Myxacorys californica WJT36-NPBG1. GTDB lineage: Bacteria > Cyanobacteriota > Cyanobacteriia > Leptolyngbyales > Leptolyngbyaceae > Myxacorys > Myxacorys californica. The sequence continues at coordinate 46,747 of JAHHHO010000021.1, read as the reverse complement.
CAACGACAGGTTCTGTGGCCCAAATACAGCAGGTGATCGAAGACGAACTGATTCGTATGTCCGCCTACACCTCTGCTTGCTTTGAACTGGATTCCAGACCCGTAACCGGAATGGTTGTGGGAACCGCATTGCTGAGTGAAACGCAGTATCACTGTTCCATCACCGAGGTGAGTGTATGAGCGTCCAGGTATTGTCCCAGGAGCGGTTTATTCTGAACTGCGTGGCAGAGCAGGCTGGGTTTCTCATGGAGCAGGAGGGGGAGCCCTATAGTTTGGGGATTGAATTTGGGATTGCAGAGTTAGCGCGAGTCCTGATGCGGCAGCGGGCTCAGATGCAATGGGAACACGAGTCCGTCCTTTTGGAACAGGTGCTGGAAAGCGCCCAGGACAAGCTCGACCAATGGGGTGCTCAAACAGGGCTGAGCTTTGATTTCACCCCCTACTTGCCAGGCGTCCGAAAGGGGCTCAAGTTTGCGGCTAAAGAAGTGAGTGAATTGAGCAAACAGCTTGCGTTGTCTCGCCAGTCAGAACGAGTGGCCAATCGGGAGAAAATTACTGATGGGGCTGCGATTCCCTTGGAAATTGTGCAAGTTGGACTGCAAAATGCGATCGAGTCTTTGATCGTTGTTCCCTTGGCTGAGGAATTTGCGCTTGACCTGGAAGGCGTGAGACAGGTCTATGCAGTGCAGGGACAATGGTTTCCCTATCAAGTCTCGATAGAACCCTTCAGCCTGCTTCTGGACGATGATGGGACGATTCTAATAGCGACCGTGGGTGTATCAGACGCATTAATCGCGCAGGCTAAGGAGACTTTGTTGGTTCTAGCCGTACAGGTGTACCAACCCTCGTTGCAGGACTGAGGTTGAGCGAGGGCAAATAGCTGCTTGTCCCATCAAGCTACAAAATTGTTTGACTTTACAGATGTACTCACAGTTGAGCTTCTTTCCCAAGCCGTACCCAGACGAACTGCTCTACAGCATCCTGGCTCGCTATCACCTGCGCAGTGGTCATACCAGTCCAAAACTCGCAATGCAGGAGTTATTTGATTCCAGGAATGTGATCGCCACTGCTGACCTTCCCTGTAACTTAGAGTCTTTAGCTGCAAAGCTGGAATTAATTTCGCAGATGACCGTCGAGAAATTGATTCAGAACCATACGTTGTATCCCTTCTATGCTCCCTTTCTTCCGCAGGATCGATCGCAACAAATTCTTGAGGCAATGCGCTCTGAGAAAGGAGGAGGTATTCATAACCAGGTCGGGATTCGAGCTAGTTCGATCCGTGTCCCCAAGTACTTCCGATTTTGCCCGATGTGCAGCAGCGACGACCAAGCGAAGTACGGCGAGTTGTATTGGCATCGCATCCATCAAGCCCCAGGAGCTCTAGTTTGCCCTCATCATGCCGAAGTTCTTCAGGATAGTTCAGTCCCGCTTCAAGGCATGAACCGGCATGAATATATTGCTGCCGGGATTGATAACTGTTGCATCCATCCACCTGAAAAAATATTCGGCCAGCATGCCTTAAACGTCCTCAAGTGTTTGGCTCAGGTTGCCTATTTTTTACTAGAGAATGAGTTACCTTCCCAGGACTTGAACTGGTTTCGCAAGCAATACGTGTCTGTGCTGATTGAACGGGGATTGGCAACCGCGACAGGACGAGTGCATCAAGGCTCGTTGATCAAACAGTTTTTATCTGCCTATAACCAGGAAATTTTGCAGGCGTTAGATTCAACCGTTCATGGCCAGGATGATCAAAACTGGCTGTTCAGCATTGGCCGGAAGCACCGAAAAGTCTTTCATCCTATTCGGCATCTGTTGATGATTCGATTTTTGGGACTCTCCGTTGCAGAACTGTTAGGAGGCGATCACGGTTACAAGCCCTTTGGGGTAGGACCGTGGTTGTGCTTGAATGCTGCCGCAGAGCATTATCTAAAATCTGTTGTTACGGATCTGTCAATTAGCTTATGCGGCGACACAAAAAAGCCTGTGGGAACCTTTTCCTGCTCCTGTGGCTTTATCTACTGTCGGACTGGACCCGACCAGACCGAAGCGGATGCCTGTCGCATTGGTAAAATCAAAGCGGTGGGTCCGGTATGGCAGCAGAAATTGAGGCAACTGGTAGAAGTTGAACAACTGGGATTGCGAGAAACTGCCAAACAGCTTCAGGTTGATCCCAGAACGGTCAATCGCTATGTCCAACGGTTCGAACTTTCTCCAAAGTGGAGATCTCAGACCAAAATGCAGGAATCAGATTCCATAGAACTTCTCTGTGCTCAATCTGGTGAGTCTGATAGCCTAAGAACCCAACACCGGAATACGTGGAGCATCCTTCAGACCCAGTACCCCCACGCTTCCAAAACAGCCCTCCGCCGATTCGCTCCCAGCACCTATTCTTGGCTCTATCGGTACGATCGCGAATGGCTCAACCAGCATTCACCCCCAGTCCAGAAGTCTGTTTACATCAACAACCGAGTAGACTGGCAGCAACGGGACGAGCAAATTCTAGCTCAGGTGAAGGAAGCCGTACAGGGATTACTGGCAGAAGAGAAACCGATCCGAATTACCGTAAGCAGAGTAGCGAAGGTGATCGGTCAACTGGCACTGATCGAACAACATCTTGACCAGATGCCTATGATGCAGGCTTATTTGAATTCAGTGACAGAGAGCCTTGAGGATTACCAGATTCGACGGGTGAGGTGGGCAGCAAAAGTGCTCAATCAACGGGGTGAACGAGTTGAACCGTGGAAGGTAGTGAGGTTAGCAGGGTTAAAACCTGACTATTCGAAGAACGTGGCAAGCGAGATCGAAATTCAGATTTACGAGATGTACAGTGATTCTCTATCTGTTGGGGAACCAAACTAGTGGATCGTTCGGTTACATAGAAATCATGACATTACTGATTCCACAAATAGTGTTAGATGATGTAAATTTAATCTTTATAGCTCTAGATGTAGATTTAACAAACACTTGTCCGTAGATGCAAGCTAGTGAATGAGTCCTAATGCCAACCTGGAAACTGACCACTGAGTTTACTTTTGATGCTGCTCACTACATCCGGGACTACAACGGTCCGTGTGGGCGGATGCATGGGCATACCTATAAGGTTCGAATTGAGGCAACCTCTAATAAGCTCTATGCCTCCGAGTACTGTCCTCATCCTGTCATGGTTGCTGATTTCCGCACGCTCCGTTGGGCAAAGCAAGACCTACTCAAAGGAGGGCTCGACCATTCGGTTCTAAACGAAGTTCTGCCGGAAGGCTATGGAACCACTGCCGAGATGATTGCTCAATATATTTACGACAAGACGAAGAAGCAATTGCTGTCGGATGTGAAGTTGAAGGTTGCTGTGTCCGAAACGCCCAATTCTTGGGTTGAGTACGAGGACGACTAGGAGCGATCGTTATGACAAGCCTGATTCCCATTCCCTCAACCTCTAAAACAGCTTTGACAGTCCTGCCAGTGGTGGAAACCTTCCACTCGGTTCAGAGTGAGGGAGCCTGGACAGGCACGAACGCCTTTTTTATTCGACTAGCCGGATGTGACGTAGGCTGCCCCTACTGCGACACCAAGCATTCGTGGAATGCTCGTCGCCATCCTCAACGTCCTACTGCCGACCTAATTGCAGAAGCTAAAGCGGTCAATCTAGCGATCGTTGTCATTACGGGTGGCGAACCCCTGATGCATGACCTTTCCTCCCTCAGCAATGGGGGGTTAAGAGTCGCAGGACTGCGAGTGCATCTAGGAACCTCTGGAGCACACCCCTTCAGTGGCAGCTTCGACTGGATTACCTTCTGCCCTACAGTCCGAGCCTCCGCACGAAAGCATTTATCCACAGGTAAGTGAACTAAAGGTTGTAATTGCTAACCAGTCTGACTTGGTATGGGCGGAGGATTACGCGACCAAAATTCCAACCGATGCAGTCAGGCTTCTCCAACCAGAATGGGGTACATCTGATAGCTACTCACCCATCTTTGAGTACGTTCTCAGCCATCCAGAATGGCGGATCAGTTTACAAACCTACAAATTCACCAATATTCGATAAGAGTGAACCTATGAGTGCTTCCAAAGCCATTGTTTTATTGTCTGGTGGTCTGGATTCATCAACCTCTGCTGCTCAAGCGATCACCGATGGTTACGAATTGATTGCCCTGTCGCTCCACTACGGACAAAGGCACGATCGCGAACTCATTGCTGCTAAGCGGGTGGCTGAGCATTTGGGGATCAAGGAACATTTTGTGGTAGATGTGAATTTGGCGCAGTGGGGTGGTTCTGCTCTCACTGACCAGGCTATAGAACCCATTTGGGATCTAATCCTGAAATCACAAGCCTTGCAGCTAGCTGGTTTTCTTCATTTTTTGGCAGAAAACGGTTTTGCTAGGAAGGCTCTACCATTGATCGCAGAGTAACGGCTTCCTTCAAAGCCAAGTATCACGGGAAAAGATCCCAAATGGGTTTTATAGACGTGCCTACTAACGGTGCTAAACCTGGTGTCATTTCCATTACCTATGTACCAGGACGGAATACAGTCTTTCTGGCGATCGCTCTCTCCCTAGCAGAAGCCAAAGGAGCCGAAGCAATTTATCTGGGGATCAATGCAGTGGACTACTCCGGCTATCCTGACTGCCGACCAGAGTATCTGGACGCTGTTCAGCACCTTGCCACTCTCTCTTCCAAAGCTGGACTAGAAGGAAATGCTTCTAACCCTCATTTGTCACTCTGGCAGGAGCAAAAGCTGAAAGCATTGCTGCATCTCCGTTTTGCTCTTTTGTCATTTTCGAGCCCTCAAAATAGGAAACTCGCCCCAAGCCTAGGTTTCAGAATTCGCTTTAGCGAGAGTGACAAATGAGGGCTAAGCTCGTTGCTCCACTGGTGATGGATTCCAAAGTAGACATTGTGCAACGGGTATTATAATTGGGTTTACCCATTCAACTCACCTGGTCTTGTTATCAAGGAGAAGATGAACCCTGTGGGTTGTGCGACTCTTGCTGGATTCGCGATCGTGCCCTGATCGAAGCAGGCAGACCGGATTTAGCAACGCCGATCGGACGGGAGCTATATAACCAGGAATTAGAACCCTCCATTCCGGTTCCTAGTCATTTGGTCGCTATTTGTAAGGAGCTTTGATGCCCCACCCTAGTGTTCTTGTTGTTACATCCTGCACTGGAGAAAAATGTGCTAAGCCTGAGAATCAACTGACCCTAGCAGACTTCAAAGATCCTGAACATCTTCAGCGACGGGAAGCAGAATTGGCTGAGTTTCTTTGTACCGCTGGAAAAATGTACACAGGGATGCAGCACCTTCGACTGATGGAGGGTGTGCAACTGTTGCGCCAGGCTTTAGGGCAAGATGCAGTTGATGTCGCGATTTTGTCAGCAGGGTATGGGCTAATTGAGGAGAACTGGGCGATCGCGCCTTATGAGGTCACCTTCAATAACATGAGGGTAAATGAAGTAGATGATTGGGCACGATCCCTCGACTTGCATAGTACGTTTGAGAAAGCGATCACCCCTTATAACCTCATTTTCTTACTGCTAGGAGAGAACTATCTACGATCGCTGACACTGCCTGTCGAAACCAGACCAGACCAGACGTTAGTATTTTTGGCATCTAACAGTAGTACTCGATTTATCAGGACTTTAGCAGCGAAGACTTTTATATTGCCGTTGTCCAATACTGATGCAAAACGTTATCGCTATGGGTTGGTTGGGTTAAAGGGATTTCTGTTCAAACGATTTGCAGAAGCAGTCTGTAAGGACGCTGAATTATTAAAAACGGTTTATGAGGAGCCAACTGTCTTTCAGAAAGTGATCGACCAGCAGGAGACCCAGTTAGAGTTGACATTGGGGTTGTCCATCCCTTCGGCTAAAAAGGCTTCTAAACAAGTTATTAAGCCCCAAACGGAGGACTATTTAGCCATTCCTCCCTGCCCGCCAGCACCTAATGTTCACTTGGGAATGCAATATTACATTCCAGAGTGGGACGATCGCGTAGATCCAAACTATGGCTTTCTTACCGATACTCTCACGCCAGGTCGAGATCCCTATAATGACATCTATGCTCACGAGATTTATCCATCACCGAACTACGACGGAATTTTAGTCTCTAAAGTCGTGGTTGATGAGAGCAAAACAAAACGGGCACGGGTGGAAGCAGCAGGTGGAATCCACAATTTCATCCGGTTTCCGGGGCAAATCATGGGAGATTGTGGAGCATTTGGTTACATCAAGGAAGAAGTGCCCCCATACAATACCGATGAAATTTTAGAGTATTACGAAAATTTGGGATTTAACTATGGAGTGAGTATTGACCATCTGATTGTGGGTCCCTTTGCTCAACCAGGCGAACGGGAAAAACGGTACGAAATTACGCTGAAGAATGCTGAAGACTTTATCAAGAAGCATCGAGAATTAGGATATACGTTTACTCCAATGGGTGTGGCTCAAGGGTGGAACCCAGAGTCCTATGCCAATGCTGTGAAAGAAGTAATTGGCATGGGATATGACTATGTGGCACTAGGTGGATTAGCTCGTGCACAAACAAAGGAGATTGTACCAATCCTGAAGGCAATTTCTCCCCATCTCAAACCAAATGTGCGGTTGCATTTGTTTGGGGTTGCTCGGATTGAGGCAATTCCAGTATTTCGGCATTTGGGAGTTACGAGTTTTGACTCAGCAAGTCCACTGAGACAAGCATGGTTATCTGGTACAAAAAACTATCACACTCTATCGAGCAAAACTTTCATGGCTATCAGAGTCCCCCCAACAGAGCGAGGATTAAAAATAAAGCGTGCTCTTGAAAGTGGTTCTGTCGATTTAGAAACTTTTAAGAGATATGAACAAGAAGCACTGGACGCTTTAAGACAATTTGATGTAGGAACACTGGATTTGGAAACCACACTAAAAACAGTACTGACCTACAGCAAGCTGATCGAAGAGCAAGAAAACAAAACTGATTCAAAGAAGTCTATAGATCTTGAACCTTTCTATCTAGAAATACTTAAAGAAAAGCCTTGGAATTCATGTAAGTGCCTAATATGTCAAGAATTGGGCATTGAAACAGTCATTTTTAGAAATAACGATCGCAACCGTAGGCGAGGTTTTCACAATACCTATGTTTTCTATAAGCGGTTCAAAGCTCTTCTAGAAGAGAACCTTGACCAAGGTTCTGAACAACTGTCTAGACTAAAGCATCTTTCCGGTGTGCTTTGAGCAATTGAACATACTGGCAGATATTATGGAACCCTCTTCGAGTATTTCTTTCATGTCCTCTAAATAATAGAATTTGTTGTCCTAGACTCCGACAGAAATAGCAAGAGCAGTTGATTTCTATATCCCATTTCAACTTGTTTACATCAAATTCCCCTAATCCAACTCTTGTTGCTCGATAAGCATCATAATGTTTTCCGGTTACAAGAAAGTAATTATGCTTTTCACTCAGCCAAGCTTTACGTAACCAGGTTGATGAATCAAATGAAGTAATGCCTTTTTGGATATAGAACTCAAGAATTTTAGGATTTCCTGTTCCTAATACATGAATGTTTATCTTCTTGCCAAGTTGATGTGCTTCTTCTGAAACAGCATCTATTGCATCCCTGATTAAAGAGAGCTTCCGTTGACCCGCGATCGCCAAATAAGTAAACCCAAGTTTGAGCAAAGCTTTAGCACACGATCGATAGCTTGTGACATCCCAACCTTGTACAACCCCCCATAAAGTAAATGGATAATTATACCTTTCATGTAGCTCTAAACAGCGTTCAGCATTATTGATGGTTAGCGCTAATCTACTCTGCAATTCGTCGTCTGACAAACCTCCTGGACGCACCCAAGGAGAAGCAACCATATCAACGGTTAAACCATAGGTAAAATCTCCCTGAGCATAAAACTCTAAGACATCTTCACATGAAAATGGGGGGTGCTCATAATTTCGATAAGAATGCGCTCCAGAGTCTCCTAAAATTACTCCGGTAAAGCGAAGTTTTTGCCGAAGTAACTTGATTTGTCTCAGAGAAACAGCCATTCGAGACACAACAATTCCATCAATTAGATTAGGTAGTACTTCCCACAAATATGTCTTCGTCCATCCGGTCATCCTACCCATATCAAATGAAGTGTTCCACTCCTTCCAAATATAGTCAGATGGCCACCATGGAAGAAAATATAAAGGCTTCAAATTAATGTCCAAATGTCTCTGCTTATATTTTTCTCATATTCTTTGACGCTACTACCACCTAAAACATCAGGCTTTATGACTCCAGCATGTTGGAGAATTCTTTTGTATTGAAAGAACATCCTACCCCGATAATTTCTAGGCTCAGTTTTATCCCAATCAATATGTCCATTACTATCGATTAATGATTCCAGAGCCTCTGGTTTAAGGAAGAAAATAGGTGCTCTAGCATGATCTAGCCCATCACAGACTACTGCCAGCTCAGAAAAGGTAGTTGAAAAGTTTGGAAATTTTTTCAGCCCCTCTATTACTAGATTGAGTATTGGCTCTTGAAGAAGCAATAAGCGAAGACAGGCAGCCGCTTGAGGTTTATACTCAAATAGATAGTACTTTCTTCTCTTACCTCCAGCCTTTTCATGTACATCTATCCATTCATCTAAATTTGTTCTTAGAATATCTTTAATAGCTTCACCAATAGGTGTTAACTTAATTAAATTTCCCGAACGATTGACGATTCCTAATTTCCTTGCTCCTGCTAAGGTCGCTTTCCAACCATCTTTATTTTTGCCTTCGGGTATAGGGTAATTTTCTAGAAGCTTAGAAATTCCACTTATTTCATATTCAATATGTGGCTCTAATATTACTGACCAGACCATATAATGAGTGGGAGCATTATACTGAAAAGTTTGCTGTTCTGTAATCTGAATAACCGTTTCCATCTGCCGTGCGATACTTTGGAAGATTTTCCGAAACGGCATCTGTGCTTCTGGAAAATTTAAAATTTTTACATCCTCGCTCACTGCAATAACTCCTATATTTTTACGGCGAGCGAATTGCAGTAAGTTTTCTCCTAAACCATTTACTACTGTAGCTAAAAATGAATAGTGGAATCCTGACTGATATAGCTCAGCTTGTGCTAGCCCCCTTACTAACTCACTAGTACCGACAGCCCCTTTAGCCTCTAGAGCAAATATCGACTCACCATCATCTAATTGACCCACTAAATCTGGATGAAGTACAAAGTCTCCCATGTTTAATGTGAATCTTTGGAACGGTTGAAGTTTTTGATTCTTCAACAAGGTATGATGCGCATCAGTATAAAGACGAACTATAGACTGCCCGTTTAATCCTTGCGCCTTAAGAAAACTATGTGTTTTTAGAAGAACATCCTCTTCCCTCATATATGTATAACAGGAACGATGTGTAATTTTCTCTTGCTATGGTACATTTCGCTACCTGACATATTGTGGCACGCCATACTAGTCTGTCTTGTCGATGAAAGGGAATTTTTTCCTGTTTTAGCTATGGATTGGTTTGGTTTATTAAGAAAAGCTAAGGAGATAGATGGTGAATTTGGGATTCTGGCTCCTCTTTCATCTTGTTCAAAAAACTTTCTTAGAAGTGTCCGCGACACAGGGAAGCCCTTTTTCTTAGACAGTGATGTTTTTGAGAAGAGAGGCTCTACCTGGTATGTGGAAAATTACGCAGAATACAAAAATGGGCGTTGGGTGCATGGAGAAGCTTTAGCTGGCAGAGAAAAATTGATGCAGAACATTAAGAACTTTTTTGCTCAGTGCATAGAAGTCTCCCCTGATTATGTTCTTGCTCCTGATGTATTTGGTGAACCTTTACTATCTTTACACTTAGCCCGTCTGGCATGGCAGGAATACTCTCAGAGACCTAGAGAATTCAAGCTAATTGGAGTAGTGCAGGTGGGTGATGCCCTCTATAAGTGGCAAAACCGTCAACCCATTCCTCAGAAAGATGCACTGCCTCCTCACTACAACTCCCCTCGAAGCTTTTTATCATCGCTCATCAGTGAATATCGCAACATCGGCTACCAATACATTGCCCTTGGTGGCCTGCTCAAGTCAGATCCCAGTATGCCAACCGGCTTAAAATTTGGGCTTTCTAATGAGCAACTTGACGATCTCCTCACTTGGAGCCGTCCCGACCTCGTACTGGGAGGACTGGCCCTCACTCGCCTTGAAGTACTTAAAAAGCATAACGTTTGGGCAGATTCAACTAACTGGCTTTGGTGGGATGCCCGCTACGACTACCAAAGATTTGGACATCGAAATGCTCTTCAGGAGGTCGTTAGCTCTTCAATTAGTTAGTTGATTACTAGTTATACTCAAGCTTATCTACAAGTAGGGGATGGTGGTATGTTTATATCTTTAACTGTGCTAAAAGCTCATGTGAAAGTCTCTCTAACTGAGGATCAGACAGCCAAGCACTAGTGGGGAGTGCCATTTCCTGGATAAAGGGTGAAGCTGCCATACGTTGTCCCTGAACTCTACCACTCTCAAAAAGTAAAAGATTATTCTTAGTGCGTGTAACAGTAACGTAAAATAAGCGGCGTTCTTCTTCTAGCCGTCCTTCTTCTTGAGACTTCTTATTAGGCCAAATACCATCATTAACATCGAGAACAATAACTGTGTCGAATTCCCTACCCTTAGTTCGAAGAGCAGTCATAAGTTCGATTTTAGCGCCGCGAGGATCAGCACCAGCAGCTCTCTCAATTGCACGATCTATGTCACTTAAAAATGCATCAAAATCATTGTCGTAGTTAACAGCTAAATCAGCAAGATGACTAAACGGAGGATCAGAGTAAAAAATATCTTCCTTTGATTTCACAAAATCTTTCTGAAATCCCTTGAACACATCGCCAGCTCGGTACAAGGATGCCACAACAGAAGTACTTTCAAGAAAGAATATTAAATCAGAAGTAACTTCTTTTGGTTGAACAAATCCTCTCTTAAACTTTCCAGGATATTCACTAAACTTTATTACTGCTTCTTGAAGTGTCTTAGGCTTCTTCTCGCTTAACCATTTATGGATTTCTTGATTTTCCTGTTTGCTTACGGGTGTTTTCTTAATTCTATTTAGTAACGCCAAAAGATCTTCAACATTTTTTGAGGTTTGTCTAGCTTGAGTGTATATTTTAGGAAACTCCATAAACTTTCGGAAATCTTGAAAAGCTTTGCCGCCAAAGACGTTTAGATCAGTATCGATCGCGAATTTTGTACCCCGTCGAGTTAACAAAATTTGTATAGGTATGAGTTGGCATTTCTTGCGTCCGACAATAGCTACTGTGTGTTGAGGGTGTTTGTCAGCTAAAAAAGCGGCAAGTTCATCAACAACATTCATAGTCATGTAAGCTGCTGGCAGAGGAATAATACGAATGTCGGCATCATCCTCACGCATAGGTACTGTGTCTTTTTCAATTCGATCTTGATTAGTATTAATGAGATGCTTTGAGTGAATTACGATATTGTGGGGACACCGATAGTTTCGTTTGAGTAACACAGTTTCAAATTCTTGGTCTCCTAAGACTGACTCGAAAAAGAGATCCGGACGCTGAATGAATAACGAAGTACAACCGCGCCATTCGTAGATGCATTGATCGTCATCTCCTACAATAATCAGTGAAGCTTCTGTAACCAGGGCAATTTGCGAAATAAGAAAAAGATCTAGGATATTAATATCTTGGAACTCATCAACTAAAATGTGGGAAAATCTTTTGCCACATAGCCATTGTTGTGTGCCACCGTGATTTGCAAGCCTATTTAGTGCCCAATATTTTTGATCATCAAGCGTGATTAAATTTGATTTCCAAAGCTTCTCAGTTAGCTTCTTCCAAAAGGGAAACCATGTGCTAGTGAATGCAGTCTTGGGGCTATCTTCAATTCCAATTTCTGCCATCAGATTTTGCAGAAGTGGCACCATATCGAGTGCTTCTACAAAACTGTACTGTTCCTGAGCCTCGCTCCTATCAGCTAGGTGATCAAAGCCAAGGCTTTTCGTCATATCAGCAAGTTCTAATATTGGAGCATAGAACTGAGGTTGAGTCTCACCCCCCCAAATAGAACTTTCAGGCATGAGTTTCTTTATTACTCCGTAAGCAACTCCAATAATTTTGTTGCTTGGGGAAACAACTTTTAAAGATTCATTTGTAACTTTAAGCGTGTCGTAACCAAAAGCATTCAAAGTTGATACTTGTAAACGATTTGCCAAAGAGGTATGTAGTTTACTAGCCCGCTCTCGAAACTCATTCGCGGCTGCATTTGTGAAGGTTAGACAAAGAACACGAGAATTGTCGTTGGCATCGAGAACGTTAATCGCTTTAGCAATTAGAGTGCGTGTTTTGCCAGAGCCAGCAGGTGCAACTACGCGCATGAACCTGGCTTGTGAATCAACCACGCGCTGTTGAAAACTATCTAACCTAAATTCTGGTAGGATCCGTTCCCTTCGCTCGGCTATAAGCGTCTTTGAGATTCTTGTAATGCAAGCTCTGGCAAGTTTACGAACATCAGTAGCTTCAGGCATCACAATATTCCTAGCAAAACACTTTACTAGTAGAATTCCCTTTATCAGGTGTGAGATAACAGATCCCAGTAGCAAAAATAAGGAATCTTTCTAGTTGCGATTAGGCTAACAAGTGGAGGAAAGTGGAATGATGCCTACAAATTCACGAAGTACACGATGACAAGCATCAATAGTAGTTCTCGTGTTAGGCAAAATTGGGTTGCCCTGTGCCCCTACCTGCGTCACTCCTCGCTCTAACCAGAAATTGTTCTCGCGTCGCCAGTCTATCTCACCTAGTTTCACTAACCACTTGTGCAGATCTTCCCCTGAAACTCCCTCCAGATACAAATCCCGTGCCAATAAGCCTAATGCCTGAAATACGATAGCACTCACAGCTACCGACTGCTCACGCTGACGTTTGCGCTCCTGCACACTTGTTAGTGCCCAGAGTTCATTGAAGAAGTTGCTTCCTGCAGCGATCCAGAATGCTACAGCCCAGTCGGTACGTTCTTCTAAATCCTTTTTTGACCGTAAGTTTGGAAACATATGCTGTGTTGCCATAACTAATGTAGACAGGGTCATTAGCTTGGGATTGTGCTGACCTAACCCGTTTTCAATGGTTTCGACGTTGCCCTGAAACTGAGCAACTCGCTCCATTAAGCTCTTCGCAATTAGGACACTAGGCGATCGCTTGTCGAACAAATAGGCTAAAGAGGTTCCTGGCCTTTGTGCTAGTAAGTTTTGATCCCGGAATGCCTGACGCTCCAAGTCAAGACGTAGCCCAGAGTAGAGTAAAGCACCCAACTCCAGGTTTGAGAGCATTCCAAGGTTCATGAGATCTTGGGTTTGAATGTCCTGGATGGCTTGGCGTATGCCAAAGCAACGGTGTTGCCCGTCAGTCAAGCGCAACGTTACTGAGTGATAAGGCAAGTAGACGTTTCCGTTTCGATAGGTTGGCGGTGGTTGTACGTTGACGCAGATTGGAGGGAAGAAGGTTGTGCCTTCCCTGTAGGTTTCCAGGATGTATTGGGCGATCGCTTTAATCCGAACAGGATTCGGTTTCCGTTGAGCAAAGTCAGGTAGGTCAGGTTGGTTCGGCACGTACAGCCGTCCATCATCTAGTAACCGAGCAATGTCACCAAATGTAAAGCTCGCTACGTAACTGATTTGATTCCCTTCGGGACCGCGTCGAACTGCTACAGCGGGGAGTACAAGCTCCATGCAATTTTCCTCTCAAAGTAAAATACTATATTTCCAAACCTGTATGCTTGCATACATGGTAGCAAAGCTTTTGTCAAGACGAATAAAATGCGGAAGTCCCTAACTCAGGTAACTTCCCCTTGCCATCAACAGTCCGTGTGCCGGATGACCTTTATGAAACATTACGCAAAATTAGGCTGCCTCTGGAACAGCAGTATCAAAGTGCTGCTCCCACGACCCAAGACATGGTCAACGTTGCTCTAAAACGCTTCATTAGGGACTGGGAGGAGCTTGATAAGCAATCTGAATTACTAGATGAGTTATTAGAGCACCGAAAGAAATCTCGTAAACGAATGGGTAGACGAGAGATTAGTTAGAGCAAAGCCAAAAAATAGCAGCCCCTTCAAAAATCTGAGCATTGCTTCCTGCAAACGTAACGCTTCAGAAAAAACAGTCGCAAAAGCTACATATTTCAATGATAGACTTAATTACTTTTCACACATGTCTTGCTCAACAAAGTGCTCGAGGCTACGATTTAGACTCGAAACAGAAAGAGGCAGTTGAGTATAGCGGGGGACCCTTATGGCTTCTTGCTGGTCCAGGTTCTGGTAAAAGTGAAGTCTTAGTTACACGAACCTTAAAACTACTTTGTGTAAACGGTGTAGCGCCTCGTTCTATAGCACTCACTACATTTACTAAACCCGCAGCACAAAATCTAGAAGATCGTTTGTCAAGCTATCTAAGTGTTCTTCAGGCTTTTGATTCTAGCCTTAAAAATGTAGATTTGTCAGATATAAGAATAGGAACCCTTCACAGCCTCTGCAATGATATTCTTCAGGAATATCGTTATCCTCCCTATCAAAATGTTCGTTTACTTGACAAAGTAGAGCAGGATCTTTTCACTTACCGTACTGCAGATATTTCAGAATACAAGAATCTGGATTTTTGGAGATACTTCCATCACGCAGTACCTAAATGGCATCAGAACGCCAAATTCTCACCTAGTAAGTGGAAGCGTGTAAAAGCAGCCGTTGTCTTGTTCAACCATATTGTTGATGACTGTATTGATTTGACGAAGATGCTCCAGGCTGGAGGGCATTGGGCGACTTTAGTAAAGTTTTATCAACAATACATTGAAGCCCTGCAGGATAACTATCGTTGCGACTTTGCACATCTGCAAGCTCGATTTCTGGAATTTCTTACCTCATCTGGGGGAAAGCGTTTTTTAGATGGTGATGGTTTGAATCAAGTGCCACTGCAGCATGTTCTGGTTGATGAGTATCAAGATACCAATCCTATTCAAGAGCGAATTTATCTTGCGCTTTCTCATAAACAGCCTCATAACATTACTGTCGTTGGTGATGATGATCAAGCTTTATATCGCTTCCGTGGAGCTAACGTTGCTTGCATGGTTAATTTCGATAAGGCTTGTCAAACTACTTTTGCCAAAACACCCTATCCAATCCAGCTGAAGCGTAACTATCGGTCTCACTCAAGAATTGTTGATTTTTTTAATAATTACATAACATCTTTTTCTGAAATGGCTGCTCCAGGAGTTCGCGCTCCTGGCAAAGATTTAGTAGAGCCTGCATCTTCTATTCAAGGTAATTATCCTGCTGTTACCTGGTTAACTCGAAAGAAAGCAGAAGATTTGCCTGAGGCTGTTGTTCAGTTAATTAGAGATCACCTGGTAGCTGACAATGTTATTGCTGATTTAAGTCAATGTGTTCTATTACTACGCAGTACTCAAGATTCGCCGGGTAATGCAGGTCCATTTATTACAGCGTTTAAAGAGAACAATATTCCTATTTATAATCCACGCTCAAAGTCATTTATGGAGAGTGAGGAGGTTCAATGCTTACTTGCAGCACTAGTAGAAATTATTGATAAAAAACATTCTTTTGCATCTTATAAGGATCAAAAAGGTGAGTCTCGATTATGGGTTAAACCTATTCAAGATTGGTTAAATACTCTTCGAAGTGTCTTGAATGATCCCACAATACCAACAGCCCTCCTTGAAGATTACATATGCAGTAGTAACGTAGAATTACCCAAAATATGCGCGGCAAGCACGCAAACTTTCATTGGTCTTAATCTACTAGAAATTATCTATCGGATTCTCTCAAGAGAGCCTTTCTCTTTGTGGCGTCAAGACCCATCAAGGAATTTAAGATTATCTAAAGTCACTCGTCTTTTTGAGGGCTACCACAGCATGAGTTTAGATAGCTTACGGAGAAATAAGTCTGGAATTGATGTAGATCCAACATTTCTCTATCGTTTCTATGATATGTTTGTAAGTTACCTTATTGAGACAGGAATTGATGACGATGAAGATGAGGATGTAATTGTTCCTCAGGGATATCTTCCGATAATGACTATTCATCAAGCAAAGGGTTTAGAATTCCCCTTTGTTCTTGTTGCTCAGCTAGGAGATAGTGGAAGAATTGGGTCAGCACAAATTCTTGAGACAGATTTAGCAAATTTTAGACAAGGATTATACCCAAGAAATGTAAGAGATCCAGAATTACTTGTCATAGAAGATACTATTCGGCTTTTGTACGTTGCTTATTCACGTGCCAAGAATGGCTTAATTTTGGTGGCTACGCCTGATCAAGTCAATAGTAAGAAAAATTTAAAGCGTGTTCCGGTTCCTGGTCGTGACCACGTTGAATTCCGACGAAATACTGTTGCCATATAGAACTCAACAATTACTGATCATGAAAAAACCATTCAGTGGTATCTCCGTCCCTTTGCCAACTACTCCACCAGTGAAACGGCGGTATAGCATTACGCAAGATATTGTTCCGTTTCGGCGGTGTGCCCGTCAGTATGGAACTTTTAACGTACACAAATATGCTCCTGCTTACCAAACACAAACATATTTTGGGACTACTCTGCACCAAGTTTTAGACCGTTGCCATTCTCATTTTCACGGTATTATTGATCCTGCAACAAAGGGTTTACTACCTGATAATGGCAAAATCCTTGGTGATCAAGATATTCTTGATTATTTTGATGAACTAAGAATTGCTGAAAAATTGAGTACTGCTCCTCCTACACCTCCAAGTGATATTGTCAAATATTTTGTTGAGGTAGAAAATGGCTTAAAGAGTAGAGGAATTCGAGCCATTAAATCGGATAATCGGTTGCAAGTTGTACGAATTCTCCAGTATTTCAATGCATTAGAAGGACCAGTTCTTTATCCACGAGTCATAGACACAGAACATAGGTTGCAGGCAGATAGAACTAATCATATTTTGCATGGTGTAGTTGATTTGCTTGTGGACCCTACGACTTCAGCTGGAGTTCCCGAGGACTACGAAATGTGGGACTACAAAGGTAGTACAAGGGTTGGCTTAAATCCTAAGGATCTAGAAAATTATGAGTTCCAAATGAGAGTTTATGCCAAGTTGTATGAACTTAAACATGGAGTTTTACCACGGAGAGCAATTCTGTATTTTCTAAACGAGTTAGATGGTCCTACATGTCCCTCAAAGCAACCAGTAAATGCTCTTATTGAAGTTAGTATTCTTCCAACTGAAATTGATAATGCAGTAATTGAATTTGCTAAGACCGTAATGCAGATTGAGCAAGCACGTGTTACTGGAAACTGGCAATCAGCTATACCCGGTGATATTAGTGAAAAGGATTGTGCAATTTGTGATCTTCGTTGGGATTGCAATACTCCAAATGGTGGAAAGGGAGTCAAACTGAGATATCCTTAGCTGATCGCATTATTTGTCGAGGGTGTTTTAACTTCTTTAAGTCAGACAACTCTAATCTTGAAATTTCAATGCTCATGTATAAATATCCTGATTTTGATGTTATCCAAATCGCTGCATTAATATAAATGATTCTATGAGCTTAGATATAAAAACTGTAGGAAATCTAGCTGATGAGGTTCTTACATTCATTGAACAGCGCGAGGCTGAGCAAATCGCTTATGGCATCTACGATTTGACATTGACAGGAAGTGAAGTTGTTCAAAACTTCCAGCCATCTAATGATATTCAGTTATCAGTAGGAGAGAAAAACTCAGCAGTTATTCAAGCTCTACAAAAACTTGCTAATGAGCTTCAAATTATTCGATTTGATCATGAGGAATCGCCTGAGAACTGGATTTTTCGAAGCCGGATTACAGAGACAGTTCGGCTCTTAACCAAGCTGCGTCAACGTATCGTTAACGAAAACCCTGTTAAAGTCGCCCATCGTATCAGTAAAAGTAAGCGACTTATAGAAGATGTAAAGTTTAGCGTTGCCTCTCGCCGGGTTCCACGACGCAATGTCTCTGTCCGGACGTGCATGGGGCTATTACTCTCCGGCAATTCAGAACAACAGCAGGCTGCTAATCTTCTGTTAACAGTCATTGAGCAGACCCTAACAAAACTGCAGCAGATGAGTGGTTTTCAACGTCGAACACTCAGGGCTATTTTGCAGGCGATCGAACTAGATTCACAACAGGGTATTGAGAGGGGGGTTGTTGTTACTGCTAGTACAGGAGCTGGGAAAACCTACGCCTTTTTCCTTCCAGTGCTAGCCAAAATGGTTATTGAGCGCTGTCTTCGGAAAAAGATTGGAGTCAAAGCAATCTGTATTTACCCACGAGTTGCTCTCTCAGAAAACCAACTTACAGATTTTATTGAGGTTCTCTATCATCTAAACCAAGTACTAGCTGCCAACAACCTTCCTGCAATTACCATAGGTGTGGAAAGCGGAGCGGCTGTTTATCAAGTAAGTGATTTTCAAAAGGTAGATGACTCTCAGCAACAAAAACTTGCTAAGCAAAGAGGTTGGAATTTTAGCGAGGATTATAAGGGCTATCTGTCACCTTTTGCTTACTGTGTAGGAACTCCGGGTTGTGGCTGCAATACAACTCCTCAACGACTTCTTGCTCGTCCGACTCAACCTGAAGTCCTGGTCTGTCCTAAGTGTGAAAAGACTTATCCCTTCATCAAATTTGCTCGGGATTTGATGGAGAAGCAACCGCCGGATCTTCTGATCGCTACTACAGAATCTCTTCATCGGCGATTGATCTCTTCAAAGTACCAGTACCTGTTCGGGACTACAACCTTCTGCGCGCCTTCTGTAGTGATGCTGGACGAGATTCACTTGCAAACTTCCACAGCAGGAACTCAAGTTGCTCTTCTGCTGCGCCGACTCCTATCACGGATTCGTACGGGTAAGCGCGATCGCCAAGAACAAGCCAATCTTGCCTTTGTTGGTCTGAGTGCGACGATCGCCCATCCTAAACAATTCCTATCCGAGCTTTCCGGTATTGACCCAGTGCGGATCGAGGAGGTTAAACCTCAAGACAATGAGATGCAGATTATTGGGGCAGAGCGTTTTATCTTTGCTCGTGCTGAAAATACCGAAGATACAGCGGTGCTTTCATCGTTAATTCAAACAGCAATGTGTGTGCTACACACGATGCCGCAGCCGGTAGCAGGTAGCGGCTTGAATCGTTATCGTACCTTCGGTTTTGTGCAATCTTTGGATATCGTTGGTCGTTGGCTGTATCAGGTGCAAGATGCTGAAAAGGTCAAGGACTACCAAATTGAGAGACGGCAACAATTGAAGAGCCAGGGAATTCGACCTACTGATGATGCCTACCCAATCAGGTATGTTCCCTTATATGCCTACCGTTACCCACCCTTTAACCGCCTACTCTTTCCTAACTTTTTTGGTCCTACTACCCAGTACAACTGCAATTGCGAAAATAGTTGCACGCCTGACCCAACTTGTCCTCTCTTTCAAGCTGGGGAGTGCTGGTGGGTGTTGAGTCAAAAAGATAAAGCACGTAGTCAGCCTCTCAACATCAAGCGCAAGTCAGGGAGCGATCGCTCTATTGTCATTGAGGAAGATGATGATCTCGTCATTACAACCAGTGCGTTAGAAGTTGGCTACGACGATGAAGCACTCATGTGCGTTATTCAATACACCGCACCTGCTAATGTTGCCAGCTTTGTTCAACGTAAGGGAAGAGGTGGGCGAAAAGTAGGCACACGACCGATCGTAGCTACAGTTCTTAGTCCTTATAAACCAACAGATTTATTTCTGTTTCGCAACGAGCATGTACTGACAGATCCCACATTTCAGAAGCTGCCTCTCAATGCTCAAAATCGCTATCTTCAACGAATCCATGGATTCTATGCACTATTTGATTGGTTGGCTTACCGAGCAAATCTTGCGGGTGTAGAACTCAATCTAGAGAGGCTGTCGCGGCAGGGTTATCAGTACCTGTTAGACCAAACAGCCAATGCAGGCATGATGTTTGCTTTTAAGGACTACTTACAGGAATCGTTCGCGATCGTTGATAACGACGCTTTACTGAGAGTTCTGGGCGATCCTGACTCAGATGGGTTCCTCTGGAGCATCTTTTGCGAAGGCTTGATGACAGCAGTACATCCAGAATTTGATCGAGAGAACAAGCCAATGGTTAAGGCGCGTGAGAGGCTAACTCAACATCTGCCTGATAATCTATTCTCAGACATCAATCTGCCAGAAGTTCGGGTAGACTATCGCCCTGATGATCACCGCTTCAACAAACGGCTTGATCCAGAGAGTATTAGTTTGGCTATCAGTGAGACGATCCCTGGTAATGTAACCTTTCGGGGTGGCGAAGGCTCGACATGGATACCACCTCTTCTTGCGGATGGGCAGTCTCTGCTACCTCTGAACCAGTACTACACTGCAAAAGACCAGATTGAGAATAATCCAAGCACTGCTAATCTGCCTAAACGAGCACTCAAGTTAGTTGGGATTACGCCTCGCAGTGGAAAATTTTTGACAGTTTATCGTCCTACTCAAATTGAACCCAAACAGTTCAGCCGGGATTACAACTCTTCGTTCTGGTACTGCAATCCTGATACAGGAGAATTGAGTGAATGCCGTAGCCAACAAGATGCGCCGCAGGATATGGTTCAACTAGCTCACTCCTGCTCAGCACAGTCCATCAGTGCCATCTATGTCCGACCTATAGGTGATACCCCAACAGCTAAATACACACTTAAAACAAGCAATCAATCCGTCTCATGTGACAGTCTTGGGGAAAATTTAGTTCAGGAAATTGTGTTGTATAGCGATGAACCGGATAACTTGAATCTCTTGGATGTTCGTCGCATCATTCTCGGTAGCCAGTATACGTTGAAATTCCATGAGTCGAGAGCAGACGACATCAGAGGGGTTGTTGGCTTTACAGCTAATGAGAATAATATGAGTAACTGTGCATTGGGGTATCAACTCATTACTGAAGGTATCAGTGTTGAAATCAAACCCGATGCTATCTCAGATGCCATACTCTCATTTTCTACTCGCGCCAATTTTCGGAGTAATGCAATTCGCCACGCTTTTATCACGAAATTGACTATTGAGGATGAGTATAGGGAAAACTATTTTGCTGCGGAAAACTTAGCAGATGTCCTTCTAACCGTTGCAGATGGTTGGTGTCACCAACAAGGAGGCACTCTAGAAGGGATGCGAGCCTGGTTTGTTGCAGGCAACAACGAGTTTAACCGCCGATCTATTCAAGCCATTAATGAAATCCACCAGTTGTCGCCGAAGAAACGTGAAGCCGTTCTGCAACTGATTACCAGCCCTAATAATTATTTGGCAGTCTTTCTGGATCTTTATGAGGAGATACAAACCAACGGGGATCTTTACCAGGACTATCTTTATGATAGTTTCCAGTACAGCCTGACTCAGGCTTTGAAGCAAGTTGCCCAGGAGGTCGCAGGGGTCGAGGCTCTAAATTACGTTTCTGCTTGGACTAGACTGCGGCTTGACTTTGATAACCGGACTGACAATCGTATCTGGCTTTATGAAATTGGTATGGGTGGTATTGGGGTAATGCGGGCAACTCAAGACCTGCTTCGGAAGAACCCAGACCGTTTCTGGACAACTCTGGCGCACCGAATGACCTATTGCCCCACTGCCCAGGAAGAAGCGTTTCTTCGTCATCTATTGGCTCAACCCGAAGACTGGCTAGCCCAATGTGAGGTACTGGTTGATGCGCTGATTCAATCTCGCAGTTCTAGCGATCGCCAAGTTGCGATCGAGGCATTATTGTCTGAAGTCCGCCAGCGAATGCAGGTTATTGTTCAGCAGAAACATCTGAAAGCATTACTCAGGGTCTTTATCCCTGACTACGCTCAGCAAATTGACGGGAGTCGCCTGATAAACTGGTGTATTTTCAGAGAAATTAATCAAGTTTTTCTTCCTACCTGCACTCAGCAATTTGGTCGTGAGCCATCCTTTGCGGAAGCAAGAGCTACCCTCTATCGCACAATTGCATCTGCTCTAAGTCAGCCAGATACTTCATCACCCTATCCTGAACTCACCCGTTTGCTTCGTTTGTATAGACTTGAATACAACTCGAACACAGCAGAAGTACGTCGAGCATTTGAATCAGCCGTAGAACGACGGATGCTGATAAATTGCCGTTGTAGCTGCCCAAGTTGTCTGGATGATCGGGGCGGCGATATTGAAGCTCCTGGACTGAGTCGTAATCTCCTGAACCGTTCTCTACTCAGCGACTGGCTAACTCAAGCCCGCTCTAACCAAACCTTGAACTTGGATGATGGTATCGGTGACCCAACAGTATCACCCACTCCTATCTCTGAGCAGATTCGACTCTTGCTGGAGAAAGGGTATCAGGCAGTTTACCTCCGTGTCCCTAGCGATCGCCTCTCCTCTCTTTGTGCGGCGATCAGTTACCTAACCGATGCTGGAATCGACACAGATTTGGGTATGGTCTATCCCATGATCACTGATATTCAAACCATTTATCCAACTGACCTGACGGTTAATCAGCCGCCCATCATTGAAGTTACTGTACGTCCTATTGAGTGAGGTCTATCCTATGGCAAAGCGATCGACCCTACAACGTAGTGGTCAAGCAATGATTTACAACTTCCTGCTGAACGAGGTGCTTGCCTCTCAGCTGGGAGGTGACTATGAATTTTGGATTGTTGCGCCTTGGGTTACAAACTTCCGGCTAGCTAATCCCTACTATGTCTCATTCCAGGAGGTTGTGGAGACTAAGCAGGATTCGCTGCACTTGTTTGACGTACTCCATCAAATCTCGGCAAACGGTGGAAGAATCTACATTACCGTTGGCAGCGATACAGATTATCACTCTGCGTTGAAACTGCTGGCTAGTCGCAGCGATCGCATTCAAGTGCGGGTTCTATCTACATTGCATGCCAAAGCTTACGTGGGTCGTTATGGTGGGCTCGATGGCTCTTTGAACCTGACTGATGGCGGAGTTAATCAAAACGCTGAATTATATACCTACTGCCATGATGAACGGAGTATCGCCGAGCTACGACAAATCTGTGTGCAACATTTTGAACAGGCGATGCAACTGTCATGAAATTTCAGTATGAGATTGTTCCAAAACTTGGAGGTGCTGACCAGATAGGATTACGCCTTAAATGCATTAGTGAGCTACAGGCAGAGGAGTTACACCGGGCAATTCGGGAACAATTCAAGGCTACTAAATTAATGCCCTCCCATCATGGAGAGTACACCCATTTCGTCTACGTCACCACTACTGAGGAAAATCTAAGGCAAACGTGGTCATCCATTGAAGCAGCCTATCTTCTCAATACTTCTAAGGTAGAAGCTGACTACTCCGAACAATCAGCAAAAGCAGTTCAAACGTTCAAATCCTGGCAAACTCAATTTCGCAACATTCTCAAACAACTTAATGAGGATATTCCACGGCCAACCAGTACTGTACAAAGCATTAATCCAAGCCGTTTAGAGCAACAAATTAGCCAAGGGCAAATCGTAGAAGCGGAAGAACGATTACTTCAGCAATCGAGTTCTGGTGACGGCAATGCTTTGCGTGCTTTGATTACCCTTTACACTCGTACCGCTAAAGCAGCTCAAATCATCGAACTTTGTTCAACCAAGCGCGATGAAATTTTAGCCTTACCTGTCTCTGGAAGGTTGGTTGAACAGATTGTCTCTGCCTACCTGCAAGAGGCTCAGCAAGAAAATATGCCAGAGTTGATGCTTTCAGCCCAGCAAATCGCTCAAGAGTTTCTACCTGAATTGGAGCGTATTCGTCAGGCCGATGGAGTACGGCGGCTCCTGCACCAGGCGCTCAAGCCGCAAGAGCCTATGGAACAAGTAGCCGATGCTACTCTTAGTGAGCAACTGGCTCAATTAGTGAAGGTGGAACCTGGAGAGCGTATTCCTCAGCTAGAGGCATTGAAGGTCAAACATCCCCAATCAACTTCTGTTTTACTTGATTTAGCAGCAGCCTATACAGCAGTCGGAGAGGAAGACAAGGCTTTAGAACTGTACCAATCAATTCCTGTTAAAACTGAAAAAGATCAGGATACTGTCAAAGTTCGACAGGTAGAACTCCTGCTATCTGGTAGCCGCTTTAAAGAAGTCATTGACTTTCTACCAGAACCGATTGCTACACTCCCTTCCACTTTAGCTGGCTTAAAGGGCGCAGCCCTTTATGCAATGGGGCAAAGATCTCAAGCTAGACCGCTTCTAGAGAGTGCTTGGCAAGCAGGAGAGCGTCAATATGAAATACTACTGCCTTTAGCTCGTCTTTGGTCTACAGAGGGTAATCCTGAAGATGCAGCAGAAATTTATTTAATTCTTTTAGATATTGCCCCTGAGCATTTGTCACTTGAAGACAGAGCGAACATTGCCACACTCTCATCTTTGGGAGGTTTTGGCGATATATCTAATGAGCAGGAGGTTAGTTACTATGAGGAGTGCATTGAGGTAGCAGGTTCAAGAGTTGCTACTCTACCCAATGCTGAGGACATCCTGAAAGAGCGAGCAAAGCTCTGGAAACAAGTAAATCGATTAGATAAATTCATCATTGCTTATGCCGATTGGCTGGATTGGCTAGCTAACCAGCAGTGGATGGATGACCTAGAGCTTGAGTTAGCCCACTTACGCACTATTGCTGCAAGTCAACAAATCAACCGTGGACAGCACTTTGAACTTTTGGAAGGGCTTGAACCCTATATTGCTCTTCTGCCAAAACTACGTTCGAGTCTGGCTAATGAGTATCAAGGAATTGCGATCGAAGAAATTGATAACGCTATACGGCAAGGTCGTTCCGAAGAGCCTTTTTTCCAAGACTTAAAACGTGCTCTTTATTACCTCAGCCCAGATATCGTCCCTCAACTCATTGAATACCAGCAACAGAGCAGAGATGAAGCAACAAAGCTTGGTATCCAAGCTCATTCCTCTAAGGACAGCGAAGAGACTGTGCCTGACCTTTCGTCTCTACGTTTGGCATTGGTTGGTGGGCATGAGGCAACTCGACGCGAAGTGATTCGGGAATTAACTTCAACTTATCGAATACAAGAGGTTGTCGAAGTAGCGCCTTCCAGTGATGCATACATTAGCCGTAGTAATGTTCAGAGCAGAATTAGCAATTGCAACCTGATTGTTGTTATTACCGGGTATATGGGACACGACCTTAGCAGTATTGTCTCTGAACTCCAAAGAGATAGTACCCTTGCAGGACAGGTGCTACCCGTAGCCTGTCGCGGCAAAAGTGGAGTTATTAGGGAGATCCTTCAAACCCTAATATAAGAGCATGTTGACAGAAGAGATCGCCCTCTTCTGCCACTCTCACTCCGACTCTATAGCCCCTAAAGCAATTAGTGACGCTTTCTGAGCCTCAGTTAATCCTGTAACATCAATGATATTCATACCCTCATAAGGTCTAAGTGCACGTAGGACCATTGGACACGCTCCTGTCTGAACATTCCTACCCTAATAGTTGCATCGTGTCCACCACCGCTAACCAAAGTTTGATTGTCAGAGCTAAAAGCGATCGGCGCAGTTCCTCGGCTGTCTCCTTGCAGAGTTCTGAGACACTGAAATGTTCTCATATCTCATAACTTTATTGTTTGACCAATATCACCGCTTGCAAACACTGAACCATCAGGACTAAAAGCAATAGAATTTATCCAATTATTGTGCTCTTCAAGAATCTGGAAGCATTGACCAGTATTGAGTCCCAAAACCGTCAGTACCGAAGGCAAAACAGCGTGTTGTGAGTGGGATACCGATGGTTGGGGCGGGTGTTAGACGACAGCTATTTCCGGCTCTTCCGAGCTTTTGGTGAAGCCGAGAAGTAGGGAGGAAACTATAGATCACCCCTTTCAGTGATCTGCCCATGGAATTCCTTCAAGCTCTGTTGCCCAGTACTAGTCTGCTACGTTTGGAAAGCTACGCCATTGAGTCAGGCGATTGCCTCTTGCTGAATCTTTCCTCTACGCAAACGATAGTTCCCTGTCCGCTGTGCGGTGGTCTGACTCACCGTATACATAGCCACTATGAGCGAACGCTAGCTGACCTACCCTGCGTCCATTTCAGGCTTAGACTCATTCTTCAAGTGTGTAAGTTTTTCTGTCCAAACTCTGAGTGCCGCCGCCGCATCTTTACAGAGCGGCTGCCTCAAGTGGCCGCCCCTTGGGGGAGAAAGATCGTGCGATTGATACAGCGGTTACAGTCAATCGGCTTAGCGCTGGCGGGTGCCGCAGGTGCTCGATTAGGCAATTGCCTGGGTTATGCGATCTGCGGCAGTACCCTGCTGAACCATCTTCAGCGACTGCCACTGCCAGACTTTACAACCCCCAAGGTATTGGGCGTCGATGACTTTGCCTTCCGCAAAGGCCACAATTACGGCACTATCTTGGTTAATCTGGAAACGCATCAACCGATTGCCTTACTGGCAGACCGTAAGGCAAAAACCTTGATCGAGTGGCTACAGGCTCACCCTGGTATAGAAGTGCTCTCACGCGACCGCTCCAAAACCTATAAAAGTGCGATGACCGAAGGCGCACCTGAGTCCAGACAAGTTGCAGATCGCTTTCACTTGGTCAAGAACTTGAGTGAAACCTTAGAGCAAGCTTTTGGGAGCTACCGCAGTGAGCTAAAAGCGGCTGAACAATCGCAGCATCAAGCCACCGTCGCAGACGCTCCTGAAGAAACCGTCGTGGCTGTCCCACAGCCAACCGCCGCGGAGAAGTCGCAGCAACAAATACGACAGAACCAGCAACGAAAAATAGAACACCAGAAGACGATCAAATCCTTCCGGGCACAGGGATGGACTCAAACCGCGATTGCTCAGAAGTTAGGCGTTAGCCTCAAGAGCGTTGAACGCTACAGTAGCTTGCCAGATTTTCCCGAGATACCCGCTCGCCGTCCCACTTTCGGGCGCAGTCTACTCGATCCATACAAGCCACAGCTTTTGAACTGGTGGAACTCGGGTATTAGAGAGCCTGGCATCCTGATGAAATTGCTCAAACCTTGCGGCTTTGAAGGCTCTCTTCGTACCCTACAACGCTACATTAGTGGACTGCGCAAAGTACAGGGTCTACCACCCGTTAGGATTAAGGTTGCTCAGGCGTTGCCCAAAGTCCTTGACCCGCAGTCGCCACCCTTCACCCCACGTCAAGCCGCCTACTTGGTCGGACTCAATCCAGAAAATCGTCAGGCAGAAGAGACTGATCTACTAGAGCGGGTTATGCAGCAGCATCCGGACTTGACGCTGTTGGTTGAGGTAGCTGATGAGTTCTTGCAACTGTTAAGACAACGGCAGGCAGGCGCGTTCGATGACTGGCTGCTAAAGGCAGCAAGCTGTGCTCTCAAACCTTTGCAAACGTTTGCCAAAGGGTTATTTGATGACTATGCTGCGGTCAAAGCTAGCCTAATGACAGAGTTTAGCAACGGCCCTGTCGAAGGCTTGAACAACAAGTTGAAGCTGCTGAAGCGACAGATGTACGGCAGAGCCGGCTTAGAGCTACTCGCGAAGCGCTTCATTATGACTGCATAACGGCAAGCTCAACGTAGTGCAGCAATCGTTTTCTCAGCTTCACCAAAAGCTCGGAAGAGCCAATTGTAGCTGTCGTCTAATAGGCGGGTATCAGCGAGTGTTCGGTGCACAGGTGGACCACTACATTGGTAAGACATTGACGCAACGAAATAAGCGCATCAATGGAATTTTGCGACAACAAACCGGACGCTGGCATCGACGACAAAACAAGTTTGGCAACATTTAGCAGCAAACGGAGGTGACGGTGCGGTTGGTGGTCAGTTACTTCAATTGGATTTGGCAGCATTGGCAGTTGGGAACGACAGCAGCACAGCGAGCGGGATTAACGGATATGTCTTGGGCTTGGGCAGATTTCGTTACTTATCCCACACTTCTTTAGAGCATGACCTACCATTGTTTATCAGGTTCCCTTTGAGAAGTGAGATTGGGTCGAAGACTACCGCACTACCCAGACAGTCTAAAGACTTTATCAGGCGGCTAAAACATCCACTTGTTGAAGGTAATCTCGCCTATCTTCATCAATACTGACTAAGTGACGCTGGTAGTAGGCATTGATTCGAGCTGGAGCCTTAGCAGTAGGCTCTAGCAAGTTCAAGGCTGCTACAGCACATCCCCAATTCTTCGTCTGCCAACCATAGTTAAGGATAAGAGCACCAGAATCAAGATTGTGCTCCTCACTTAAACATCTAGCCTTTGCTAGTAACCGATTTTTATTAAGATTTGCAGCCCATTGAAGAGGGACATCTCCAAATAAAAGCTGAGCAGCAAATTGATTGGCAGTGTCCTCTTCATCATCATTCACACCACGCAGAAAGGATTCATCTACCAAAATGCCTTCTTGAAGATGCCCTTTCGCAATATGTCCCAATTCGTGAGCCAATATAAAAAGTAGCCAAGCAGATTGCTTACGGGAAGAACCAATTAGAATAACGGGTCGTCTTCCAGACATAACAACTAAACCATCCGATTTGACATGCCCATCGGGTTGCTTGTCAAAATGAACCACTGGAATGCCAACTCCCCAGCAAAAATCAAGCAAACTATCCAAATTTACACTGGATTCTCTTTGCAGTATCGATTGTCTAATAGACAGCGCCTCAGAAGGAATAGAAAAATAAGCCTGTTCAATAGTTGAGGAAACAGCATTTGCAATACTCCTCGCCAAATAGCTGAAAAGCTGTGGGTCTTCTTGGCTTTTCTGTAGTTTGAACTTTGTTGCAGGAATCGGCAGAAATGCTAGAGATAAATCTGAATTCTGAGAAAAATTAACTTTCAGAAACAATCTACGAGATAAAGAGTTTAAAAGCTGAGAGATTGCCCCCTCGTCACTTTCAAGCTCACTCTTCCACCATGATGGAAAAGCCATATTTTTAATAAAGGAAGTAGACAGCCCTAAAGATCTAAGTTGCTCACAAATGGCAGATACTGTAACTCTAGATTTGTATTCTGCTGAACCATTCACAAGGATTGGCTCAAATTCTTCAAGCCAATCACCTTCAACATCATCAAAATACTTATAAACTCGATTGACTCCTTCCTCCTGCCAATCCTGCTGATAATGTTGAACAGCACGCAAAGCTTCCCTAGCTTGTTGCATAGGGTCAGAACTATCGCCAAAACTAAAAATGTTATCTTCGCTAGTCATGGCTTCCTGAAGTCAAACCCCTTAAAAGCTGTAACAACAGTATAACAAGGAGCTGTTGGTGTATCACTATATTTCAAAATAGCTGTAACAAGCTGGGATACAAGGGCTTTTTCAGCAGGGTTATAGCTGAGGAGTAACCCCCGCTCAATGCTCCAGTATGTCAAAGTCTCTTCCCAGCGCTGTTTCTTGCCATCAAGATAAGCCTCTGAGAGTGTTGTCAACTGAACACACAGGACTGTCTCCTTTTGTCCAGATGCCAACAGGTCTGTTGCCATTGACAGATCAAGCAAGTGTTTCCATAGAAAACTACCCCTTCGCTTCCCCATTTCGCTTGAAATGTCTCTCAGCATCTGCTCATCATCCCTCTTAAAATTCCCGTTCATCACTTCCCGCCGCCAAGTGGGAAACTTCGGGTCTTCGTCATTAAACCATCGCGGGAATAAAATTTCTATCCAATATTGCTGTGTGACTGAAAAATTTAGGTTCAAGTAAAGCTTTTGTCTATCCTCCTGGCTTAAAGGCTTGAGAGCGAGCCAAAGCCCCGCATCCAAAATCATTTCTCCAAGGAGATCTAAAACATAGGGCTTACTCGTCAGCAGCCCATCTTTCTTGTCCTTGATCCATTTCGTTAAGACAACAAGCTTCTGCGCGAGTTTCGGTTCAACTGTCTGCGTCTCCTGAGCCAATTTTGCGAGTTTTTCTCGGGCTTGCTGTGGGTTTAGTCGTGATGATGGCACAAATCAAAAGGGAAGTGGAACTTTCTAAAGGGTCTCGAAAACCCTATTCATAATAGCTTAGAAGCCCATAGCTCAAAAAAGATGAATGGGAGTTATGAGGAACTTCTACATTCCTCTATCATCTGGTCAAACCAATATGCCTAGATATACAAGCTACAGTTACCACAATGGAAATACTACGCTTTCTCACAAGCTGAACTGTTTTGGGGAGACACTACCTTACATTTGGGTATCCTTCAATAGTGCTGCACAAGCTTCATCGCCCTCCCTTTCGCGAAATTCCCCTCAATTTCACTCCTCATCTACACCAGAAACGCGCTTTTCAACGGTTATCTCCACCCTATTACCAATCCACCCTAATCGCTACAGGCAGAGGATCAGGTAAAACTGAATGTTTCCTGCTCCCCCTTCTAGAACACTGCCGCCAGCAACAGGGGAATGGAACTTGACCAGGGTTGCTTCTTCTGGGCAACCGATCGTGCGAGAAGCGCAACCTTCATAGAGCCGGAGCAGGGGATTGAGGGCATCCAGGGCAGAAACATGAACCCAGAGGGAGTTTGACAGCTTTTTGTCAATCGCACTGGACTTACACCGCTCTGCCTCGAATATTGGATTGTCGACTATCGTGGCTTAGGCGGTACCGCTTTTATTGGCAAACCCAAACAACCCACTTTCACCGTCTGTCGGCTAGTGGGCGAAGAATATACCCAGCAACAATACCGCCTCGGACAAGCGATCACATCTCCTTTGCTGCCCCATCTCCAACTGCGTTTAGACGACGTTCTCCCCCGCTAATCTGGTTCATTCTCGCAGCGGCGGTTGGAGCGGTGGCAGGATGGCGAGGTGCGTGATATTCACCATGAGATGATGACCTTAATTTATTAGGAAGATACCCTGCTCCACTGCCGATTGGTGTTTACTGGTGGAACTAAGATGACTAGAGTTATTTTGATAATGCAAAAATTCTTCTCCGCCAATGGATGCTACAACTTTCCACAATTCATGAACTATTTGCTATTTAAGAATTTGCCAAACTGCTTCCTATGAAGAGTTTCAGGAATTGTTTAACTTTTTTATTGCAAAAGTCCATGATTTCTTATTTCAAAACTTAGCTTTCAGCAAGAGATTGTTTAACTTTATTTTTTAGTAAGTCTGTGACCAAACGGAAAATCAGTACTTTTAGGCGATGAAATTGTTTAACTTTTTTATCGACTCACATGTTGTAAAAGGAGAATAAAGTTGGAACCTAAAGAATAAAGTTGGAAACTAACTGGCACATATGGATTAAATCAATTTGTACCCAGCAGTGGCCAGTTTTGGTTTTCCAAACAGTTCATTACGCTTGTTTATGTCCATTGAGGTTGTTTGGCCTACGTAGCCGAAAAAATTTGAAATCTTTTACTCAATAAAGTTCGCTAACAAGCGCTTTCAACGGCTTGCTCTAAGCAGGAATGTTCTATTACTGGTTCTAAACCAATAGAACAGCCTTTTGTGCAAACGTTAAATGCCTGTAACGCTTTTATGGTGGAATTTTCAAGTTATTAAGTTGTTCTAAAACTGCTCTACCCCGACCAGGCAACTCATGGACGCTTACAAGCGCTCGACCAAGTTTGCTACTACCGTAATAAACTCAGTTGGTTCAACTGGCTTGGGGACGTGGGACTGGAACCCTGAAGCTAATGCTTTGATGCGGTCTTCTGTGCGAGCATAGGCAGTCAGGGCGATCGCAGGAATCCTACCTTCCTGTTCTGGCGCTAAGGCTCGAACTTGACGAATCAGGGTGTACCCATCTTCACCGGGCATCCCAATGTCGCTGACCAATACATCAGGTTTTTGATCAACGGTGCTTTGAGTCATGAATGCTAAAGCCTCCCTCGCCGATGCCGCTGTTGTGACCACCGCCCCCCGTTGCCTCAAAAGAGTCGCAAGCAGTTCTTGAGCATCTGTTTCATCATCTACGATCAAAACTTTTAAGCCATCCAATCTCGGTGCATCAGTCAAAGGGGCTGTATCACTGACCGTAGGGTGTATCCGTTCAAGGCCTGTCGATTCCGAGCGAAAGATGGTAACGGGAAGATTGACCATGAAGGTAGCGCCTTGTTGTTCATTGGGACTGACGGCATGAACGCTTCCACCATGCAGCTCCACCAAATGACGAACGATCGACAGACCTAGCCCGAGTCCGCCGTGGGCTCTGGTGGTTGTACTATCTGCTTGCTGCAAGCGTTCAAAAACGTAAGGTAAAAACTCCGGACTAATTCCCTGCCCAGTGTCACTCACCGTCACTTCCACATGGGAATTAATTCGTTCTAGTCGAATTTGAACTCGACCGCCTTTGGGAGTAAACTTCACGGCATTAGAGAGCAAGTTCCAGAATACCTGTTGAAGGCGGTCGGGATCGCCAGAAACAGGGCCTGCTGCGGGGTCTAAGAGACTTTGAAGGCGAATGTTTTTTGCTTCTGCGGCAGGGCGAATAGAATCGATCGCTGCCTCAATGACCGAAACTAGGATGACTGGACGAACATTTAAGCGCAACTTGCCAGTAATAATTCGAGAAACATCCAGTAGGTCGTCAATGAGTTGATTCTGTGCTCTAGCATTGCGCTCGATTGTCGCGATCGCCCGAGTTGTAGTGGCTTCATCAAGCTGTTTAGAGCGCAACATCGTGGCCCATCCCAACATGGCATTCAGTGGAGTTCGCAATTCATGGGAGATGGTGGCGAGAAACTCATCTTTGAGTCGACTGGCGCGGGATAATTCCTCAGCTTGTTGACGTAGCAAAGCCTCAATCCTCTTACTTTCGGTTAAGTCTAAAACAAAGCAAACCCAAGCGAGTTCGTCGCTTTCAAGCTGTGCAGCTCCTAGCAGAATGGGAACTCGGCTGCCATCTTTGCGAAGGTATTCTTTCTCAAACGGTGCACAGCTTCCGGAGCTAGCAAGTTCCTGTAACACTTGTTCGTCCTGCTGGATGTACTCTGGTGGGGTCATTTCAGTCCAGCTCAGCGCGCGATTGTGCAAATCCTCGCGGCTATAACCGACCATTTTGAGGAACGCGTCATTTGCCTCTATTACTGTGCCATTGGGACCTGCTAAGAGCACACCGATAATGTTCGCTTCAACCAAGCGGCTGAACCGAGCTTCGCTTTTTATTAGCTCAATTTGTTGAGATCTCAGATTTTCTGCTAAAGCTTCAGCTTGTCGGCGTGCTACAACCTGCTCAGTCACTTCAAAGCCAAAGGTAATTACCCCTTCTACTGCGCCATCAATGTCAAAGATCGGCTGGTAGATAAAGTTAAAAAATCCCTCTTCGGTCGTTCCATTCCCTTGTCGGTCAAGGTGGGCAGCAATCTCATTGCCGACAAACGGCTGCCCTGTTACAAACACGTGATCCAAGAGTTCATAAATCCCTTGGTCCTCCAGTTCAGGAAAGGCTTCTCGGGCTGTGCGCCCAATCAGTTCTCGGTTCCCTACGAGTTGACAATAGAGAGGATTGGCAAACTCGAAAACGTGATTAGGACCGAACTGGGTACAGATGAACGCTGGAGCTTGAAGCAGGAGTGAATGAAGGCGGTTCCGCTGAACCTCCGCTTCTGAGCGGGCGGCTTGCTCTCTCATCATCAATTGGTTTCGCTCGGCTTCTGCTTGCTTTCGCTCGGTAATATCGCGAGAAATGACCACCACAGACTTCGGGGATTGATCGGTACTCAAGGGGGTGAGAATGTATTCGTAAGACAGCACTCCTTTATCGGTCACAAAATCGGTCTCGCCTTTCAGCGATCGCCCCGTAGACATCACGGTTTCTCGCTGAGCGTCCACCTTTTCCATTAAATCGGCGGGTAACCCAATGTCTCGCCAAGTTTTTCCAATTAAATCAATAGCTTGAAAACCCAGCACCTGAGCGCCCTTATCGCTGACGTAGCGATATCGTCCCTCTTGATCAAAAACGTAGATATGATCGACGGAAGTTGCAAAAATTGCATTCAGCGTATTTGCCTGTTCTTGGGTCTGAATGACCACTTGCCGATACTGTTCCTCGCTGAACCTCAGATTGGACAACGTGCGCTCCACTCGACGTTTTGCAACTCGGAGTTCATTACATAGAAGACTGATCAATGCGCCCTCTAGTAGAAATAAACTCAATCGCGAACCGCTCACCCAATTAAGAGACAAAGAATGAATAGGAGAAATAAAGTAGTAGGTACTGATGCAACCCGACAAAGCAGTTGCAAACAGTCCCGGAGCCAAGCCACCTGACCAAGCACTGATCATTACAGCACCAAAGAACAGCAGGAAAGGACTTTGAGTCATGGCAAGCAGCGGGTCTAGCAGAAGCATCAGCAGTGTTGCAAGCAAAACGCTGAGTGCAGCTATGCCGTAGTGCAGTAGTTGAGAGCGGGTCAGATTTGGCATGCCATTCTTTGAAACCGAGTCGTTAAAATACCTGTATTAGGCGTTCCCGTAGCAACCGGACTAAAACTACGCTAAGAACTTTCAGGACTAATTTTAGACTGTATAACCGTCTAGTTATAGCCCGAAACGACTGATTTCCCGTTCTAGTCAATTGCTAAGAGCCTTGAGAATCAGATGCACTTCTGCAGACATCGCAGAAGTTCGATGGTGCAGTGAACCGAGATTCGACCAGTGAATGTAGGGCGAACAACCCAGCTCACCCGACGCAGATAACTTTTGCAACTCAGCCCGCCCGCCTTAGTGATTCCAGTGCAGAACTTTTATGGGAAGACGGAGCTTGCTGTAACCACTCCTCATGCTTGTCCTCCACCCTGACGCAGACGAGGTTACTCCCTGATCTGAGACTTCCGTAACTTCTAAACCTTAATGGAGTCCATAACTTTCCTCAATTTACCGTTATCGATGCCCATGGGACGTGAGCCCTAGAGTGATGATGTCGAGAAACAAAGCGGGATGCACCGGGAGCACAAGCAATCGAGAATCTTCCACCGTTAAGCCCAATACCATTCAATCACTCATCAATGAGCACGATCATGCCATACAACAACGCCCAATTTCGCAGCATTCTCCAGAGCTTTGGTTTCCTCTATCCGCCCGAAGGAGAACTTACCTCTCCGATTTCTGACGATAATAGCCCGATGGTCGATTGGGTTACCACCGAGGCGATTAAAGAATTCCAAGCGTATTACAAACTGAAAGTCGATGGCATTGCAGGACCCAGGACCTTGGCCAAAGCAGAACAAGCGATGCGGATTTTGCAAGACCACTTAAATCGAGTCGTCAATGCCAACCTGCCCACAAGTCAACCACTTTATGGACCGAGAACCACCGCTGCGGTCACCACTTTCCAAGGGCGCTATGGCTTCTCTCCTGCCAAGGGGTTTGCGGCGCTGCCGGTGCGCCAAAAACTCTATGACCTCGTTCGGGGTCAAGGTGTTCGAGCCGAATCCGTTGGCTGTTAATCAGTTCTCGCGATGTCGGGAAAGCACAACGCCAGTACAGCACCGCTTCACGAGCGCTATTCCTCGCTCCCTGACAGGTGCTTTCCCCAGTTCTCTACGCTCTCAATCCTTATCTATTGTTATTCCCGCTCTATTCATCAAGGAGAATTTATCATGGTCACCACGAATGTTTGCCTCAGCCAACCCTTGCTTCAGAAAGGCTCCACGGGAACGGAGGTCAAACGCCTACAGGAACAGTTGAATGTTTACTTCGGGGCACGCCAGCAACTGGGCGTCGATGGCGTCTTTGGGGCACGCACCGAACAGGCAGCCAAAATCATTCAATATCGTTACTTCTTAGTGCAGGATGGGGCTGTGGGAGTCAACACTTAGCGAGTGTTGTGCAACCGAGATCTGATCGAAAAGCCCCTGCTACGTCGCGGCAGCACTGGCCCATTAGTGAAACGGGTTCAGCAAGTGCTGCGCGATGCCAAGCTGTATCAAGGGGCGATCGACAGCGTGTTTGGAGCGCTGACCGAACAAGCCGTGATGAAAATACAAGCGGCAGCACAGCTAGCTCAAACGGGCATTATCGACCCGGAAACATGGTCTGCCTTAGTCGATCGAGCAACAATGCTGACCGTTTAACGGCATTCCGATTCCTGAATTTCTGCCGTTTGCAGTGTACATCCTATCTAGCTTCCACGGGTGTGGGAGCTTTTTGTCTTTGTGATCAACAAGGCTTTAGTTCGCTTTAACTCAACTGTCTTGAAGTTTAACGTTGCCTAATGTCCGTCTATTCATCCTGAGTTAACTGCACTCTCCGCAGAAGTTCCGACCAATCAAAAATTGCCGCAAATTTGAGTGCGGCAATTCCAGTACTTTTGCGCCCCAGAACTTCTGCGGGGTGCGGCAGTTAACCAAGGGAAGGGTTGAAGCGATTATAAATTAGCCATATTTTACAAACCTGCTACGCCACAGATTCCTGGCAAAAGCCAGCACTCTGGCGTGTGTCAGAACGCATTCTAGAACTTCCAAAAACTTGTTCAGCAATCGCAACAACTAGCATTGTTGGGTCGGCGGGCTTAGCAATATGTTTTTGAAATCCAGCTGCTAAGACTTGCTGCTGAGTTGTTTCTGCCGCATAAGCAGTCAGCGCGATCGCCGGTAGATGCTCAAACTCAGGTAGCAATCTCACTTGCTGAATCAGCATATAGCCATCGACATCAGGCATTCCTAAATCACTGAGTAAAATATCGGGATGGATGTGTTTAAGCGCTACGATCGCATCGACTGCTGAAGCTGCTAACGTCACCTCTGCCCCATACCCTTGTAGTAGAAATGCGAGAAATGTACGTGTATCAGTATCATCATCGACTACCAAAACGTGAGCCCCTTCAAGGGTTAAGATATCGGAATCAACACTCGCTCCAGAGGCAATTACTACTTCAGAGTAAGCTTCTTTAGGAATGGGCAGCCTGAGGGTAAAGGTTGAGCCTTGGTTCTCTCCGGGACTAGCGACCTTTAACGTTCCGCCGTGCAGCTCAACTAAGTGGCGGGTGATCGAGAGTCCGAGTCCGAGTCCTCCGATCGCGCGGGTAGTAGTGCTGTCAGCTTGGCGAAAGGAATCGAAAACATAGGGGATAAAGTCAGATGGAATGCCTTTTCCAGTGTCGCTGATTCGCAGTTGAACTTCTACTCCTGTGGTATCGAGATAGATTTCAATCCGTCCGTTCTCAGGCGTGAACTTAACGGCATTTGAGAGTAAATTCCAGACCACCTGCTGCAACCGAGTGGGATCGCCTTTAATAGCAGCAATCGGTTCTTCGATGTGCAGTTGAATGCTGAGGGATTTCGCTTCCGCTGCGAGATGAACAGTTTCTAAAGCAGCGTGAACGACAAACGACAAATTAATAGTTTGCCAGTCAAGATGGAGCTTACCGCTTAGGATGCGAGAGACATCCAGCAAATCATCGATCAGTTGAGCTTGCAGTTGAGCATTACGCTCAATCGTCGCGAGGGCATTGTTAACTGCTGCTGGGCTGACTTTGCCGCTCTGTAATAGTCTTGCCCACCCTAGAATAGGATTGAGCGGCGTGCGGAGTTCGTGAGACACCACTGCTAGAAACTCGTCCTTCACACGGTTTGCAGCCTCAGCCTCTTCTTGAGCGCGGCGACGTTCTTCAGACTCTGCAATCGCTTGGTCGCGCATTTTCCGATAGCCTTGAGCCTGAGTCGTCAAATCGGTGACATCTTGAATTGATAACAAGGCGTAGAACTCATCGCCCTCCGGTGCCGCGATCGCTGTGACAGTGGTATGTTGAATGCGGTTCCCGCCCTGCGGCAAAGGAGCTGGAATCAAGTGCTTGTGGAACTGCGATGAGAAGATCGTCGGCACTCCGCCTTGAAAAATTTGCTGGAATCGGTGGACATAGGTCGGCTGACCAAAGTGTGAAAAAAACTCAGTGATCGATTTGCCTAAAATGTCTTGTTTAGGGATTTTCGTCCATTCTTCTAGACAACTATTCCAAAACAGCACGGCATAATCTGCTCGCAGCACACAGTTGCCCAAGGGAATTTGATCGAGCAACGCAAATTGGGCTTGAGCGCTCTGTAGCTCATCTGTAGAGCGAGTCATGAGGGTACCCCTAGTTCTCGATCTATAGCTTCAATCAGCGCATCAAAAGAACTTACTTCAAAAATCAATATGATATCGCCAATAACTTTAAGCTGCTTGATCTCAAAACGAGTTTGAGCGAGTAGAAAAACAGTCGCATTATGACCGCGTTGATTGTGCAACAAAAGATTTTGAATCGTATCTTCTAAATAGATGGGAATCGCATAGCGCAAATGTTGACTCAGCAGATTACTAATTGATCCCATCACTCCATTGATCACAATGTTACCGATTTCGCTGAGTGTGCCGATCTTAACGGCATCAAGATCAGGAGAATCAGGAGCTTCACCCGTTAAGACCGAGATCAACGTGGACGCGCTTTCTGTGGGAAACAGGAGTTCGGCAGTGCCACTAAATTGCCCTGCAAATCCTAGTCGAACGGTTGAAAAGTAGCCACTATTAAAGCGTTCCTTTAACTTCTGCTGTAACTGAGCAATATCAAACACTTCAATCAGTGGAATTTTCAACAAGATGCGGCAATCTGTCATCTCATTGAGAATGCCTGCAGCGCGTCCAACCCCAATGTTGATGAACTCCTGCAGCGCGTCTAGTTGGTCAGCAGAAAGTGATCTCATCGACGGAACCCTTTATTCACTCAAAAATTTGCCGCACGGCTTGCCGTACCTCATCCTCTTTCGCTGGTTTATTGATAAAGCCGACTGCGCCGAGTTCCCTTCCCTGCTGACGAGAAGAGTCTTGAATATCTGCTGAGACAATAATAGCTGGAATCTTTAACCCCTCCTGCTGAAGAATCTCTAGAAACTTGAATCCATCCACATCTGGCATCAGCAAATCTGTGAGTACGCAGCCTGGCTTATGACTTCTAATCATTTCCAAACCCTCTTGTCCGTTTGTGGCTTCTAAAATCTCATAACCATCCACTTGCAAGTACTTGCGTAGCATCCTACGAGTGAAGGCTGCATCATCAATAATTAAAACCGTAGCCATCTTTCACTTGATAAGTAGGGATGTTCTGTCGATTGTGATCTGTTCGGTACTAACTTAGGCTCGAGCAAGAGTTCAAGGCCGAGAGCATTAAGGTCTACTTGTCGAATCCAATGCAAAACCGTTGTGTGATGAATATGAGTCGCCCGTTCTATCGCTTTCACTCCCATTCCACCAAAGTAGAGCTCGAGGCAGCGTTGCTTTGTTGCATCTGAGTAACGCGGTTTCTGGTACGACTCAAGGAACTGTCGCCTACACCGTTTACATCGATAGGCTTGTACTCCCTTACGATACCCATTTTTGCAAGCCTGTGTAGAGTTGCAGGTTGGACACATCATAATCGCTGCTTACGTAATCATCATTACTCTTCAGCACAATCAAAACTATAACCTCTGTCTTAAGATA
This sequence comes from Myxacorys californica WJT36-NPBG1, assembly GCA_019359315.1. Lineage (GTDB taxonomy): Bacteria > Cyanobacteriota > Cyanobacteriia > Leptolyngbyales > Leptolyngbyaceae > Myxacorys > Myxacorys californica. Next base: position 7,432 of record JAHHHO010000021.1, on the reverse strand, counting down.
GATTCTTGACTAAAGACAACCTTCGTAGGATATCAGCTGAAGCTGTCAACTAGTTGTTGGGCGAAACATGTCGACCGCAATCGATGATGAGGATATTCAGGCATTTCTAGTTGAGAGTTACGATAACCTTGACCGCATTGAGCGGGACATTCTAGTTCTAGAAGAAACGCCCGCTGACCGAGACGTTCTAACTCGCCTTTATCGATCTCTGCATACGATCAAGGGGAATTGTGGCTTCTTACCTTTCCCGAAACTAGAATCGATCGCTCACGCGGGTGAGAGTTTATTGGGTAAGTTGCGCGATGAGTCAGTCGAGATCACGCCGGAAATTACTTCTGCATTGCTCCAGGTCGCAGACGAGGTTCGTCAATTGCTTCGTGGAATTGAAGCGACGGGCAAAGAAACTGGAACCGATTATTCAACTTTAATTAGGACGCTAGAATCCGTTCATAATAATTCATCAACGCAATCCTCTAACTCACTAGTGCACCATAAGTTAGATTCTTCAGAAAGCAGTGAAGCTACGGCATCAACGATTAGAGTCAATGTTGCGTTGCTTGATCGGGTGATGACCCTAGTTGAAGAGCTTGTACTTGCTCGCAATCAAGTCGTCAGTTTTTCGGATGTGCTTGACAATTCTTCGTTTGCTAAGGTTTGTCAGCGCTTAAACATCATCACCAACGACCTGCAAGAAGAAATCATGAGAACCCGGCTGCAGCCGATGGGGACTATTTTTCAAAAGTTTCCGCGGGTGGTGAGAGACTTAGCGATCGTCCATCACAAACAAGTTCAAATTCACATTGAAGGCGCAGAAACGGAGTTAGATCGTAGCCTGATTGAGCACATTAAAGATCCGCTGACTCATCTAATTCGCAATTGCGTCGATCACGGCATAGAATCAACTGACGTTCGGGCCGCTCAAGGGAAGCCTGCTAAAGGGCGATTAAGCATTAGAGCCTTCCATGAACAGGGCAAAGTTAATCTAGAAATCAGTGATGATGGAAATGGCATCAATCCCGAACAGTTGAAGCAGCGAGCGCAGCAGCTAGGAATGCTGAGTTCTCCTCAAGCCGAAGCGTTGAGCGATCGAGAAGCATTTGATCTGATGTTTCTGCCTGGTTTTTCTACCGCAGAACACGTGACGCATCTATCGGGTCGCGGAGTCGGGATGGATGTAGTGCGCTCAAATCTAGAACTCGTCAATGGTACGATTGATGTCCGCAGCCAAGTTAATGTTGGTACTACGTTTCGGATTAAAATTCCACTGACCTTAGCCATCGTCTCTGCGTTACTAATTTCGAGCGGCAACCAACGATTTGCGATCGCTTATACAAACATTCAAGAGTTAGTTCGTCTAGAAGGTCAGCAGACTTCTCAGATTGAAACTCTCTATAATGTGCCTGTTTACCGACTTCGAGAGACATTATTACCGTTGGTCTATCTCAATTTGGTTTTGCAATTAACCGACGAAGTGGCAACGTCTGAGGTCGTCTATATCGTCGTTATTCAAGTAGATGAGTATCAGTTTGGTGTCGTAGTAGATGCGATCGATGATGTTCAAGAAATTGTAGTGAAACCGCTAGGAAAACAGCTTAAAGAGCTAGCAGTTTATACAGGAGCAACCATTTTAGGAGATGGACAAATCGCTTTGATTTTAGATGCAGTGGGATTGGCACATCAGTCTAGCGTGATTGCTCAATTTCAAAAGCGTCTTTCAGCGAACACGCCTGAGATCGCGACTGACGAGCTAGACCAACAGTCAATTTTGTTGGTTGAAGGACCGCAGCGATCGCGGATGGGCATTCCGATGCTGGCGGCAGTCCGATTAGAAACCTTTTTACCATCCAACATTGAGCAAGTCGGGAATCAAAGCTTAGTAAAATACCGCGATCGCATTTTGCCCTTGATTGATTTACATCAGGTTTTCGGCAGCAGCATGCCTGAGCGAGAAGAGTTATCTGTTGTTGTAGTGGCCTTGAGTGCGAGCTGTAGCGTTGGGCTTATCGTTGATCGCGTCCTTGACATCGTTGAGGATTCTTTGAGCTTCAAAGGAGGAGCGACCCGCCCAGGAATAAGCTTTTGCGCTAGTATTCAAGACCAAGTTACGGAGATATTAGATATCGACGCGATCGTAGAAATGGTCAATCCACATCTTTTACGGCAAGTCGGTTAATTATTATGGCACAACAGTTTTGCACGTTCTATCTCAACAACACACACTTCGGTATTCCGATCCACCAGGTGCAAGAAATCGTTCGACACCAGACTCCCACTCGTATTCCGCTAGCAGAGTCTAATGTTTGCGGTTTAATTAATCTGCGAGGTCAAATTATTGCGGTAATCAATTTGAAGCGTCGTCTCGGCATCCATACCGAAATAATTGAACAGCGGTCAGATTCGGTTCAGTACAACGTCGTCATTTGTGTCAGCGATGAGGTCGTAAGCCTACAAGTTGATCAATTAGATGACATCTTAGAATTAGGCGATGATGATTTTGAACCTTCTCCTGCAACGCTCCAGGGAACGCTCCGACAGTTTTTGCAGGGCGCTTACAAGATGGCGAATGGGTTCTTACTCGTTCTTGATCCAGCAAAGGTGTTGGAAACAAAACCCTAATCTTGAACTTAAATAAGGAAATCTCATGGTAGCGAATCAGGATCAGGAAATGGATAGTGTCACCGAAACTTCAACGTCGCGTAAGACGGCAGCGAAATCAAATAATGGACTGAAAGTACAATTGCAGCCCTTACTGGATGCTTTGAACGCGGCAAAATTGGGTGACTTCTCGGTGCGACTTCCCCTAGACAATAGCTTGGGGGAAGTCGCGATCGCGTTTAACGAAATGATTACTTCGGTGCAAGACTCCATCCGGCAAATGGCTGAAGTTGCCGCAACTGTGGCTTCCTCCGCTGAAGAATTAACTGCCGTCAGTAGCGAAATGACGGATAATGCCTCTCAGACCGCAGAGCAAGCAACCTCAGCTTCAGCCTCCGCGGAACAAGTCAGTCAAAACGCCACAACAGTAGCAACGGCAGTAGAAGAAATGACTGCCACTATCCGAGAAATTGCTAGAAATTCAGCGCAAGGTGCACAGATAGCCACTAATGCTGTGGCAACCTCAGTTAGAGCAAATGTGACAATCAATAAGCTTGGTCAAAGCAGCCTTGATATTGGAAAAGTCGTCAAAGTCATCACCTCGATCGCTCAACAAACAAATCTACTTGCCCTTAATGCCACGATTGAAGCGGCTCGTGCGGGAGAGGCTGGAAAAGGGTTTGCGGTCGTCGCGAGCGAAGTTAAAGAACTTGCCAAACAAACTGCTAGTGCCACTGAAGATATTAGCCAACGCATTGAAGCGATTCAAGCTGACACGAATGAAGCGGTACAAGCGATTACAGAAATTACTGGGGTAATCAATCAAATTAGTGATATTCAAACCACGATTGCAAGTGCTGTAGAAGAACAAACTGCAACGACAAGCGAGATCTCTCGCAGCGTGGCAGAATCTGCTAAAGGTGCGACGGATATTGCGAAAAACATTGGCATCGTGGCACAGAATACTCAAAGTACCACCTCTGGAGCCAGAAATACATCTCAAGCAGCCGGAGAATTGGCGCGGATGGCAGTTGAGCTGCAGAAGATTGTGGGCAAGTTCCAATTTTAGGTAGAGGTATCTTCGATTAGTTCACGGTAAAGTGTGAGACACTTACACGCAGGATTAATCCTTTAAAAGTTAGGAGAAAGGTTCCAATTTACCTGGTTTAATCTCCCATCCTCCTATTTTAATAATGTCTAAAATTCATGTCCTTATTGTTGATGATGCCGTTGTTGTTCGTAGTCGTTTAAGCAAACTTCTCGCACTTGATCCCAATTTTGAAGTTGCGGGTGTGGCTGCAACTGGACGCGTTGCTCTTGCTAAAATTCCGCAAGTCAATCCAGATGTGGTGATTTTAGATGTTGAGATGCCCGACATGAATGGTCTAGAGACCTTAGCAGCCATTCGGCAATCCTATCCCGACCTTCCAGTCATTATGTTCAGCACTCAAACGCATACTGGAGCCGCCGCAACTCTAGACGCACTGGCTTTAGGAGCCTCTGATTATGCGACTAAACCGAGTCAACTCGGTAGCGTTGAGGCCGCAAATCAACATATTCAAAAAACATTATTTCCTAAGATCAAATTTTTTGGCACCAAGATAGCGCTGTCACCTGTTGTAGATTCAGCAAAAGTAGCTCCAGCAAAAATTCAATCATTCCGTCAAGTTCGCTCTGATCAATCAACGATCGACATTCTCGCGATCGGTGTCTCTACAGGTGGACCTAATGCTCTGGGTCTCTTATTACCTAAATTACCTAAAACATTTCCTATTCCAATCGTGATTGTGCAACATATGCCACCCATGTTCACAAAACTGATGGCGGAGCGGTTGGCAACAAAGTGTCAACTTCATGTGGCAGAAGCTTATTCGGGTGCACCACTAACACCTGGAATGATCTGGATTGCTCCCGGTGATCATCATATAGAAGTGACGAAATCTGGAGCGCAGATGCAATTGACAGCTCATCAAGCGCCTCCAGAGAATTTTTGTCGTCCTTCTGTAGACGTGCTGTTTCGATCGATTGCTCAACATTACAAGGCGCGATCTCTAGGTATCATCCTAACGGGAATGGGACAGGACGGGCTACGCGGCTGTGAATCAATTCGTAACGTTGGAGGGCAAATCTTGGCGCAGGATGAAGCCAGTAGCGTGGTCTGGGGGATGCCAGGATTTGTGGTGCATGCTGGGCTTGCAGATGCAGTTGTGCCATTAGAAGCGATGTCTATCGAGATTTTGCGTCGCGTTGACTGCACTTCTCTCACGGTGCATCGAGAGTTTCTATGAGTTCACCTCCCTTCGACTTCGACTACCTTCGTGGGTTAGTGCAGCAACAGTCTGCGGTCGTACTCAGTGCCGAGAAAAAATATCTGGCGGATCTGCATCTAGGAGCGGTGGCAGAACGGACTGGGTTTTCGTCGATCGCCGACCTTGTTGAGCAACTTAAACGGACTCCATTTGGAGCATTGCATGTGCAAGCAGTCGAAGCGATGCTGACAAATGAAACCTCCTTTTTCCGAGATCACTATCCCTTTGAATCCTTGAAAACTGTAGTGCTTCCGCATCTAATTCAACAGCGTCGGCAGGAGCGATCGCTGGCGATTTGGTGTGCTGGTTGTTCTTATGGACAAGAACCCTATAGCATTGCGATTTTAATTCAAGAACATTTTCCAGAATTGGCAAATTGGAACCTGCAACTTATTGCCAGTGATGTCTCGGGTAAAGCGCTAGCTCGATTGAAACAAGGCTATTACAGCCAACTTGAGGTCAATCGAGGACTGTCTTCCACTCTTCGAGATAAGTACTTTCATAAACAGCAGGAGACCTGGCAGATTAGCGATACTCTTCGCCAAATGGTGACCGTTCAGCAACTCAATTTAATTCATGAGTGGAAGGCGTTGCCTGTTATAGATATTATCTTCCTACGAAATGTGTTGATTTACTTTGATACAGAAACAAAAAAGTCAATTCTCCGAAAAGTCCATCAGCATTTACGTCTAGATGGTTATCTATTTTTAGGAGGAGGCGAGACAATATTAAACATAGACGACAAATTTGAACCAGTCCAAATCGACCAGAGTATTTGTCATCGCTTACGAATCGGCTAGAGACGTTAGGAGAAACCTTTCGTGCTGCGCTCAATAGCTTAACAGTTGTGGTTCCAGACTGGCTCCAGAAACATTTACAAGCAGAATGGTTTGTTCGTTATGGCGTTCCCGTAGCAAACGGACTAAAACCAACGCTAAGAACTTGCAGGACTAATTCTGGGCTGTGCGATTCGTTCGTTTGAAATGAGTCAACTGGCTCAAGGAAAACGGCGAGGGAAGGAGAGCAGAACCCTGCTCAACTGAACCTTGATAACTTGACTTCTGTGCAGTGAATCGAGCTGGATTGTTCCAGCTCGATAATTCTCGCTCCCTCAGTGCAGTAGGACTAATTCGTTGTCACGAGATGAAAGAGAGCTTGAATGTCATGGCGTAGAAGACGCAGCGCTTTAGTGAGCGAAGCATGACCAGAACTCCGTACGAGATTGATCACAATCGTGCGAATAATTGACCAAAGGGTTGCCGCATTGTGCTGAGGACAGCGAGCCGCATCCTCGCCAAAAACCACATCCTTAACCCAGTGCAAGCGATTTTCAATATCTCGATGGCGGCGAATGCCAACTGCAAAGGCAATCGCATCGGCACTTAGACTACTAAGGTAATAACTCCACTGATCAAACGGCTGACCGTTCCGTGTGCCAGTTCGATGCACCGCAATCAAACTACGAGCATTGGCCCAGTGCGAATCAATTCCAGAAACATCATCAAACACACCCACGCTGCGATGAACAATCCGATTCCGCGTTTGTTCACTGGTGTCATGATGAGAGTGAGGTCGTTGCTGTTGGTTAATCTGTTGTAGTGCTTTGAGTAGCTTGGGTTGATTGCCTTTGACACTGACCAAGTAGTTATTGCCGTGCTGCACAATCCGCTCAATCGTTTTTTTGGGCATGCAAGGCGTCCATTGTGAACACCACACCGCTCACCTGTAGAGTTTCGAGCAACGTTTGCACCACGCTTAGCTCACTGGTTGCTTTGTTCTCAAACTGCTTGAGGGCGACGACTACGCCGTGCTGATGACTGTACACTGACACGACATTGACAAAGTTCTGATATGACGCTCGGTAATGGCTCAATGTGCCCTTGATGCTTTTGCCGTCAATGGCCAACCCGTCTCCTTCCGTTATCGGCATCTGCACACCTGACCAGGCATTGAACGCACTCACCACCCGCTCAAAATCGAATTGCTCGAACAGACGGCGGAACGTTGAGTCCGACGGCAAGCGCGGTACTTCTATGCCAAAGCACTGACACAGGGTGCAATAGTGCCGCACACAAAAGTCTTCCAACGCAGCATAGCCATAGCATTCGCTCATGGTGCCAAGAATCGCCAGCAAGATCATTAGCCAGAGCGGGTAGCGTCGCCCACGCGGAGCACGATAATCTTCGATTTGCTTGAGATGCTCAATTAAACTCATCAGCAAGAGTAGAACGCGACTCCTGACAGTCTAATTTCTCTACCTTGACCCTGAATTAGCCCTACTTTTTTGCCAGGGGTCATAATAGGCAAATCGACACATTCTACGTCACGACTTCTGAGATCGCGAAAGTAACCCCATTGAGTAGAATCGGTGCCGTCTGGGATCAATTGTTTGGAGCCCTGCATTAGAAAACTGCTTTAATTGATTGAGACACGAGGCTACGCATGAAGGGAATTGTGATTCGGAAGGCGGAGCCTAGCGAATATGACGCTGTGGAAAGGTTCTATGGCAAAGTCAAATACCCAGGCAG
>JAHHHO010000020.1 GCA_019359315.1 Myxacorys californica WJT36-NPBG1 | reverse complement strand
CCTGGGCGGATGTGATCAACCGGGCGAACCTGGGGATGGAAGTGATGCACGAGCGCAATGCTCACAACTTCCCGCTGGACTTGGCAGCTTCGGAGACGGCTCCTGTGGCGCTCTCTGCTCCTGCTATCCAAGGCTAGTGGACCGAGAAGGTGGAGTTGATGTGACCCGAGTTGGGTCTAGTCCTCCTCAGGTCTAGCTCCCTTCAGAGACCGTCTTTCCCTCAGGGGAGAGGCGGTCTCTGTTTGTGTAAGTGGACATACAATAGATATAGGAATGTATCGATTCGTTGAACTCTTCTTCCCTCTAAATGTTTAGTTTTGATCGTTTCGGCAGAAAAGATTTTTAGAGTTTTGATATTGTTTGAGTATCTGAATCTGCTGTTCAAAAGGATTGGTAGCGTTATGCTGAAATCTCTTTCCTGGATTGCTACGATTAGCGCAATGCGCAACTTTGAAGAACATAGCTTCGCCAAGCTTCAGGCGATCGCTTCTTCTTCAAAGCTCCCGATCGCCATGATTGTGCCCCTAGTTTTATCTTCTGCAACGGCGGCACACGCCCAATTTGTGCATCCTCTCGGCTCGTCCATATACGATGCTGCGCCGCACTCTAGGCACTTTCCGCGCGTTAATTCTTACGGAAGAACTGTAATCATTCAACGCCCGTTTACCGATCGTTACTACCCATCTTTACCAGGGCAACCTTTTTCAACCTACCGACGAGCGGTACGTTATCCTTCTGGCTTCTCATCGCCCTACCCGTTTTCTACATCGCCCTACCCGTCTTCTACAGTAATTGTGAGGCCCAACGCCAGAACTCGCACCGTGATCATCGGTCCTAATGGTTTTTATAACGGCGGTTTTTACAAGGGCACATCGCAATGCAGCACGGCAATTTACGGAAGCCCAATTCCTAGCCCGATTCCGGTGAATCCTTACACAGGGTTAGCTTGTCGTTAGCCTAAAAAGCCTTCTTGTTCTAGCTCTTCAATCACTTGTAATCCGCGTGCATCTCCCACTTTCAGCATTGATGCTTTTGCATCTTCTCGAACACTAATATCTTCATCTTCAGCAAACGATTCGATCAGCGCATCGATCGCAGTGGCGTAGATGACATTAGAGGGTAATTCTCGACACAGTTCTCCTAATGCCCAAGCACAGTTACTTCGGATAGCCGCGATCGCGTCGCGTCGCAACCCCTCAATTAAGGGCGGTACAGCGGTCACAACCACCTCATATCCCAGCACCGACATTTGAGCGAGAGAACTCGCAGCCCACAGTCTAACCGCCGAAATATCTGTCTTTAAAGCTTCAGTCAAGGTTTTGAGCGACCTGCGATCGCGGCAATTTCCCAGTGCCCACACCACGCCTTTACGGACGTAGCCATTCCAATCCTGGTGATACCGTGTAATCAGAGGTTCGACCGCATCAGGACTGGGATTTCTGCCCAGCGCATACGCTGCGCTCACGCGCACCAACGCGCAGGGATCAGCTAATAGCACAATCAGACGGGGAATCGCTCGCTCGTCTTGAAGTTCACAGAAAGCTCTGGTCGCCAGCATCCGTTGCTGCACATCCGTTGCCGTCAAAAGGAGTAGCATCTCCTCTGGATCAGGCTTAGGAAGGGCATCATCTTCAATCGGCGCAATCCGATCCAATGGATCTTCTAGCTCTGCGTCGATATCGAGGACTGACAAATCATCATCACTATACATATAGTCACTTTACAGCACCGAGGGAAGTGGAGATAGCGTTAATGGCAGAGGACTTAAAAAATAAAGACACTAAATTTATTCAATAGAAAAAATTAGGTTTACTAAACTGCTCAACTGCCAAGGCCAAACTACAGCGGTTTAGCCAGCCAAAGCGATTTAGTTTGATACCCACGCGAGCGATATAAGCTTAGTGCAGGCTGATTTGTCTCGAACACCTGTAATCCGATCTGTCGAGCACCGCTGGATTTTGCCCACGTTTCTGCTTGATGCAGCAGCGCCGATCCAATGCCTTGGTGTCGATGGTTAGGCGCGACATACAGCAAAAAGACATGAGCCTGACGCTCTCCGGTTGCCTGATCGATTGCGTTCCCCAGCCACAAACATCCAACCGGTTTAAGGTAGGTCTGACCCGACAGCAAGGTAGCTCCTCCATCTTGACCTTCTGCTAATTCAACCCACCAGATCGGCGTTTCTGAAGAGCAGTATTGTTCAACTGTGTTGGCCAGGTGAGAAAACGTGCCACCGGGATAAAGCTCTTCGTAAGTTTGCTGCATGAACCTTACGAGTAGTGATTGGTTCCGCCAAGCCCCCCAAGATCGCTCTGTTGCAGAACCGGTTTGTAAACAATAACCTGGTGGCAGTAAATCAGTCACGATTTGCTTACAGCTGAGCTGGGGCTTCGGGCAGGCCGGTGATTAAGGCAGAAAGGGCAGGAGGCAGCCCTGCTACTGTATCCGGACGGGACACAGCCGCCTTGCCTTGCGCTGGTGTCACTTCTTCGATCGGGGCAGGGGCTGCCATGTCACCCGGTAAGAAGATACGCGCACTCACAGCAATGAGCGCCACCACAAAGACCAACACGACTAGAAGCGGAGCAATATTTTGGCGAAAGAAAAGCATGACTGAAGAGAGGGTGAGAAAAGGATAATTTTCTGAGAGTTGTTTCAAGATTAATGAAGTTCACTCTCTTTACTTATCCTAATACGCATCTTCTTCATCCTTCATCCTTTCTCTACTACCGCTTGCTCATTCCACGGAGCAAACACAGGCAGCAATAGCAAACCAGGGATTGCCGCCAAGATCGTAATGAAGAAAAATCCTGTCCATCCGGTTGCTTCAGCGAGTTCCCCTGCTTTTGCTACCAAAATATCTCGGCTCACTGCCATCAAGCTTGACAGCAGAGCAAACTGAGTTGCCGAAAAGCGTTGATTACAGAGGCTCATCAAAAACGCCAGAAAAGCGGCGTTCCCTAACCCCGTGCAAAAATTTTCTACGTTAATCGCGACGACCATGAACGGATAGTTCTGCCCAAGCTGCGCCAATATTAGATAGGCAACGTTGCTTAATGCCTGTAGTCCGCCAAAAATCCATAGCGATCGATTGACCCCAATTCGGCTAAACACCGCGCCCCCGATTAGGGTTCCAACAATCGTCGCTAAAATGCCCATACCGCCTTGAATCGCACCAATGTCTGTCTGCGTGAAACCCGTCTTGAGCAAAAACGGAATTGCCATGTTGCCGAGCAAAGAGTCGCCAAACTTATACAAAACAATAAATCCCAAAATCAAAATGCCGCGCAGCCGTCCTAAGCGCTGAAAAAAGTCGAGGAGAGGCTGAACAACGGCTTCGCTCAACGTTAGAGGGGGGGCTGCTTGATGCTCCGGCTCGGGGGCGAACAAGGACGCAACCATACCGACTCCAATCAGCAACGACAGCAGTAAATAGACGGTTTGCCATGGCATTCGGTCGGCTAGAAAAAATGCGATCGCGCCTGTCATTAACAGCGCAATCCGGTATCCGGTGACAAAGATTGCCGCTCCTGCGCCCAGTTCAGGTTGTTCTAAAACATCGGTGCGGTACGCATCGGCAGCGACATCTTGAGTGGCGCTAAGAAAGGCAATGACGATCGCGTTAATGGCAATAAACTGAAGCGATTGCTGAGGATTATGTAGCGACATTGCTGCAATTGCAATGAGCAAGGCAAATTGAGCCAGCAGTAGCCATCCCCGACGACGACCCAGAAAGGGAGGAATAAAGCGATCGAGTAAGGGTGCCCACAGAAACTTGAGAGAATAGGGCAGAGCAACGAGGCTAAACAGTCCAATCGTACTCAGCTTGACGCCTTCGACGGTCATCCAGGCTTGCAGCGTTCTACTGGTTAGCAAAAATGGCAGCCCAGACGAAAATCCGATAAACAGCAGTGCCGACATTTTGCGGCTCTGGAAGACCTTAATTAACGATTGAATGGTTTCCACGGTGGGTAGCGGATGCGATGGAACAAGGGATGCGACTAATTTTCTGGAGACGGCGTTCCCCTTGCTGACATCAGAAGGCTGTTAACAATTCAGAAGAGTTAGCTCGAGCATTTGCTTAGTCATTGCACAGCATAGCAGGAGTTTTAAAAGGTTGTATCAACCAGCTTGAAAGGATGTAATTCCTTTGCATCATCGATTTCCGCTCGCTCTTTTCTGTAGTTTGCAGTTCCAGTACAGCAATGGAACACCAATAGCTACCACTCCAATTCCGACGATCGCACCGACTCCGGTATACACGACGCTGGAATAGAGCAAATAAGCACAAACCCCACAGAAAACGATAGGCGTGATGGGGTAATAGGGAACCCGAAAGGGGCGGAGTTGGTGCGGCTCCTGAAATCGCAACACAATCAGCGAAATACCGCTTAGCAGGAAGAAAAACCAGAACACAGGAGCGGTGTAGTCTACCATCGTTTCAAAACCATTCCGAGTAATGGTTCCCAATCCCACCAGAACGAGCGCGATCGCGCCTTGCACCACTAATGCTGTGGTCGGTGTACTTCCAGAAGACTGCCAGCGACCGAGAGACCGAAAGAGAAAAATGTCTTGGCCCAAAGCATAATTTGTTCGTGCCCCTGTGAAGATCGTTGCGTTTAGAGAACTCAAGGCGCAAATGATCACGATCAGGCTCATCAAGACTGCTCCTGGTTCTCCAAATGCCCGTCGCATTAGTTCGGCTCCTACCGCTTGCGATTGCGCCATGCCTTCGAGTCCCAGTCCGCGTAAATACGCTAAATTAATCAGCAAGTAAAGAGCCGTGATAATTCCTAAACTCCAAAGCAGCGATCGCACAATGTTCCGCCGTCCATCCCGAATTTCGGCGGAAATGTAGGCAGCTTCATTCCATCCTCCATAGGACAGTAGGACAAAGAGCATCGCAGATCCTAAGGTTCCGTTAGAAGGCGCTACTGTTGATGAAGCGGCGGGGGCGGCGGGAAGAAGCAATCCAACCCCGATCACTAACACTAAGCCCAGCACCGTGATGAGCGCCAACGCATTCTGCATCGTTTTGCCTTGATGCAATCCTACGATGTTGAGAACGCTGAAGAGAATAATGACGATGGCGGCATAAATGGATGATGAACCCGAACCGAGCCGCCAAAGTTGCGACGCATAATCGCCAAAAATGAAGGCTAATAGTGCGATCGATCCGGTCTGAATCACTGCCATCCGTGCCCAAGCAAACAAGAATGCGAGATTCCGGCCGAATGCTCGTTTAAGGAAATGATAGTTTCCGCCAACATGCGGATAGGTGGTTGAAAGTTCGGCGTAGCACAACGCTCCAGCTATCGACACCGCTCCACCTGCTAACCATGCCAACAGCACCATTGCTGCACTGTCTGCATTGTCAGCGACCAGACTCGGCGTTTCAAAAATGCCTGCTCCAATCACGATTCCGACAATCAGCGCGATCGCGTCTGCTAACCTAAGCGTGGGTTTGGGTGCAGCGGCTTGATCCGTTGAAGTTCCCTCTGTTAAACCAGTAGCTTCAAATTTACTCACAAATGAAACCTCAATCAATCATAATTCTGGAGATTGCGCCGCCATCGCGGCGACAAGTTCCTGACAGTAATGCACTCGCAAATTTTTGAATTCTAGGCAAATTGGAGAACGCCATCAGGGTCGAATCAAACGCATCAGAACGCACCCAATGTTTAAGCAGTTAAACTAACTCGGGCAACGCACAGTTTACAAATTGAGATTACAGATTGAGATCCGGAGGCAGAATGATCGAATCAATTACATGAATGACACCGTTACTTGCTACAAGATCGGGCTGAGTCACCGTTGCAGTTCCGACCTTGACTTGGTTGGGTTGCGGTACTTGAATATTAACGGAATTTCCTGCCACGGTTTGCACTGGTCCGGGTTGAATTTGTGTCGCCGTTAATTGCTGTCCCTGGACTACATGATTATTCAAAATCTGACGCAGTACTTGACGATTTTCGGGTTGCAAAAGGCGTTGGCGAGTTTGAGCCGGAATTGCATTAAAGGCTTCATTTGAGGGGGCAAATACTGTAAAAGGTCCATCACCGTCTAACGCATCACCGAGTTCGGCTTCAGTAACGATGGATGTAAAGGCGCTAAGAGATGGATTGGCTGCTGCCACTTCTACAATATCGCTCCCTGTTTGAGCTGTACCCGTAGCCGGGGCGGAAGGCGCGGCAGCACCTGTTTCAGGCTGTACTGCTACTGGAGATTCTGGAACAGGTTGTCCTGCTTGGGGTGTCTGTGCTGAGGGAGAACTGCACGCGGCAATAACAGGTAGCAAAACAAAACTCGCTACGATACCCTTGAATGCGTTTGCAACAAGAATACGAAAAGATTTAGCCGAATTAACACGATTAGAGCGATTCATTACCTGGTTTCCTAAATTTCAAAAAGGATTTGAGCACGGATGAAAATCATTTTTGACAATTCATTCGTACATTCAGACAATTAAGTTTTGCAACAGCAATAGAATCCTAAAAGAAGAACTAATGCGTCTGCCTTAAGTTACAGAACTGCACCACAAAATTCTCATGTTTGAATGCTTGAGTGAGAACTTTGTGGTGTAAATGCGATCACCGTAAATTTTCAGGAATAGTTTGAGGAACAGTCCAGTAGTAAACGGTGCGCCCATTCACTTCGCGGACTTGTTCGGGCTTCCAGTCGCCCATGTCAAAGGCGTGAGAAACAATTCGTGTTCCGGGCTTAAGTTGCAAAAGTTTGGGACGCAGCCTTAGATTAACTTCTGGTAGAAGATAAAGCGTGACAACACTCGCTTCTCGCAGGCCTGTTTGGAACAGATCTTGCTGCCGAAATTCCACACGATCGCTCACTCCTGCTTTCTGGGCGTTTGCCTTAGCTTCTGCGACCCGTTCTGGATCAATATCAACTCCTACTCCGCGAGTACCAAATCGCTGTGCAGCGGTGATGACAATGCGCCCATCGCCGCTACCGAGGTCATAAATCACGTCATTTGGGCCTACATTCGCCACTCGCAGCATTTCATCGACTACTTCTTGCGGAGTGGGAACATACGGAACATCTTTTTGGACTTCGGGCGCAGCAGAAGCGGTTTGAGTTGGGGTGGATTGGGCTTCTGCTTCTAACGTGCGATCGCGGGTGCAGCCTGTCGCCATTAAACCAATCACACTAAGTCCGGCAATCAGAACTTTCAGCGATCGCTTGGGCAACTTGTGAACGAATCGTGAAGCGCTCATAGGGCAATGTCCAAACAGGGTAAACGACAATTCATCGATGTTCTACTGTTCAGGATCGAATGCAAATGTGACATAGAAATGACAAAACGGAATTTTTTAAGCATTTCTATCTATGGGTGTAATTTACTAAATCTAATTCACTGGTAGTTCATCCTAAAGTGCTGCTTTAGGATGAACTCATTAAAAATGGCGTAGGAAATTTTTCCTACGCCAGACTGTAGCCATGATATGAAGTGATGTTACAGCTTGCCGTAGCCGCGCCAAACGCCAATTAAAACGCCTTGAATATCGACTTCAGAGGCTGGAACCTCTGTCATAGGATAGAGTTCGCGATTCGGATTTCCGGGTTTTAGAAGTACCTTGTTTCCTTTACGCTCAAGGTACTTCAGAGTTGTTTTGCCCTGATGATGCGCCGCTACAATCATGCCGTTTTTAATCGTCTTGGGATCGTTAGCAGGCTCTAAAATCACGATGTCGCCATCGTCAATTAATGCGTCGATCATACTGTGTCCCCGAACTTTTAACGCAAAGTGCTGGGGCTTAAGCAGCAGCGTGGATAAGTCTAAGTATTCAACTTCTAAATCAGGAAACGTCTCGACCAAGCTCGTTGCCGCGATCGCGCCTTGAATCGGAATTCCTTTTGGCATTGGGTTGAGAATCCGAATGGTGCGGGCTTGCCCCTCCGTCCACTCAATGTAGCCCTTGTTGCGTAAATGCTCAAGACGACTCTGCACCGGAGCCGGAGACTTAAGATTCATCGCGGTCATCATCTGCCGGATCGAGGGTGAGTGCTGATGGTCACGAATGTATTCAACTAGCCAATCATATAGCTGTTGTTGGGCGTCGGTGAGGGGTTCCATAAAGCGACAAAAATAAGTGGAAACGAGAACTAGAACACCTGTATTATATCAAAAATGCTTAGCGATGCAGCTAATTAGTTGATATGTTCTCAAGGACATTTGTATCGCTATTTGACCCATTTGTCGAGATCCAAGAGCATTAAATTTAGTGACTTTTGCCTGCGATAATGAACGGTATTGACCAAACCATTTTAATTTTCCACTATGACGGTTGCGCCTGCTTCTAAACCAAGACTTGCCTCTCGTGCTGTCAACGGCATTTTGGCCATTAAGCCACTCTTCAATCTGGCGAAATATCGAGCGCGGCAGATGATGATCAAGCGAGCAGAATCGATCGGAGTGGCGTGGCGCGATCGTGCGGCGACGTTACGCGATCGCGACTGGTCATCAGAGTTTAGCCAAGTCAACAATCCCGATTTAACGTATCCAAACTATTATTTGCGCCCGTTCCACGCCTACACTGAAGGCAACATGGGTTGGGAACCTGCAACCGAAGTTGAGGTTGCAGCCTATGCCGTTCACGCTCGAATCTGGAAAGATGCTGGAATTGAAGGTGATTCACGCTTGCGGCAAAGCTACCACGATGCGCTTAAAGCTCAACTGCCTAAAGCCCCAAAGGAGATTTTAGATTTGGGCTGTAGCGTTGGCATGAGTACGTTTACGCTTCAAGAAACGTTCCCGAATGCAAAAATCACAGGCGTTGATTTATCGCCTTACTTTCTCGCAGTTGCCCAGTATCGCACTCAACATCGGACTGAGGCTGAATGTTCTGATCCAGTTTGGGTTCATGCGGCGGCAGAATCAACCGGATTACCAAGCGCCTCGTTTGATTTGGTGTCGGCGTCGCTGGTGTTTCATGAATTGCCAAGAGAGGCTGCGATCGCAATCCTTCAAGAAGCCAAACGTCTTCTGCGTCCGGGTGGTCATCTCGCCATCATGGATATGAATCCAAAATCTGAAATTTATGCGAAGATGCCGCCCTATATTTTGACACTGCTAAAGAGTACAGAGCCTTATTTAGACGAATACTTTGCGCTGGATATTGAGCAGGCGATCGTTGAGGCTGGCTTTTCTCAACCGACGATCACTTGCAATACGCCGAGACATCGAACGATCGTGGCGCAAGCGAAAGTCTGAGAATTAGGTGTAACGTTTCGGAGTCACTGCGTTGTGAGGTGACTCTGCTTGCCGCAACACGTTGCTATGGATTGCATCAATTTTCTCTTGCATCTGAGAAATCGCCGTTGCTAAATTTTTCCCTGCGATCGCTTCACTTAGTGAGGACACAAGGTACTGATTCAGGCCGATCTCTTCTTGCTCGAACGAACGTAAAGACTATGCCTCACGCACCTTGAGGCGTTTCTTCCCACAGTGATGTGGTTTGTCGCAAACTAAGGTGGTTTCCATTACCTAGAATGAGATGATCCAGGAGTGGAATGCCCAAAAATCGCGACCCTTCGAGTAGTTGGCGAGTGAGAGAAAGGTCTTCTGCACTCGGTTCAACATTTCCAGAGGGATGATTGTGAGCTACGATCGCGCTTGTAACCGCCACAAGCAAACAGCAAAATATATTTTTTATTTCTAATACCTACGTAAGAAATGAAAAGTCCGTCATAACCGTCAGAATCATCATAGGCAAGAGTTTCAGCCGTCACAAGTCCGTCATCATCCATCCCCAAGTCCATCACCAGCCGTCACCAAGAATGGCAAGAACCAAAAAACGGGAATATTCTGGACAGAGTATTCCTTAACCCAGCCAGTGCCCGTTGAGGCTTGGCTCATACTCGCGGCAATTCTGCTGTTGGTTAGGTGGGGCTGTGGTCAGAGCGTCAGGATTCGTGACTATTCCGCCAATAAAAAACCGCCTCCAGTTTGAAGCGGCTCAAGGTGAGGTTTGGTTTGATGCGCTTTGTGTCTGATGCTGCACCACATCTCTTGCTAAGGTCCCTGAAAAACATCGAGGTATGGAGCATAAGAAAAAGCTCGATTACGCTTCTGTCCAGTTATTTCTTCTAAAAGACCTATATCACAAAGATCTCTAACCAAGCTGTTTGCATTGGGATATGACAGTTCCGTAGTTGTTTGAACAAATTCCACGGTAAAAATAGGTTTGGAATAAAGGGTTTCAAGCAACGCTATGGCATTTCCTGATCTACGTCCCATCTTGTTGAGTACCAATTGACGGTGCTGTTCTTTCATGTTGACTATATTGCGGGCAGTAGTAGAAGCTTCTTGGGCAACTTCATTAACACCACGTAGAAAAAATTTAAGCCAGCCCTCCCAGTTCCCACTATCTCTAACGGACTGAAGTCGATCGTAGTATTCGGTACGGTATTTCTTGAAGTAATAGGAGATGTAGAGCAAGGGACGTTTCAAGATGTTCTGCTCACACAGCAGAAATGTGATTAATAAACGCCCTGTTCTTCCATTACCGTCAAGAAAGGGGTGAATTGTCTCAAATTGAGCATGGGCTAATCCAACCTTAATAAGGGCGGGAATTGGTGCTGGATCATGCAAAAACTTTTCCAGATTGTCTAAGGCTTGGATCATGTCATGTGGTGGGGGTGGCACATAACTGGCTTCTGCAAGAGAACATCCTCCAGATCCAATCCAGTTCTGACTGCGGCGAAACTCGCCTGGGTCGCGCTCGGCTCCCCTTACTCCTTGCATTAACTCATTATGAATTTCACGTACCAGCCGCAAAGACACAGGTAAATTTTTCAGTCTTTCAAGACCATAATTGATAGCGGCAATATAGTTCACCACTTCTGCCGCGTCTTGAGGGTTATCTGGTTCCAAAGCTTGAGATTCAAATTCCAAAACATCTATTAAAGATGCCTGAGTTCCCTCAATTTGGCTCGACAAGACAGCTTCTTTACGAACGTACATGAATACAAAGAGATCAGGATTAGGTAGAGCATCCGTCGAGCCATCTAACCGACCTAAAGCACGATCTGCTTTAGACAAAAGGCTCCACATTTCCTGATCCATAATAACTTCAGGTACAGGCGGCAAAGGATTAGGTATAAAAGCCTTGTATCCCTCAATCTGTTCTACGTAACGACCTGCTCTAGCAGCACTGACCATTGTTATCGGTTCCGTTAATACTGAATAACTTTTAGCGCCATGTTAACAAAAAAGAGATTTTTCGTTAATAAGAACTGCCGTTAAGAGAATCAACAAAGAGTTACCTCCCAGATGTAGCGTAGGGCTTGTACTTCAACACTAGAGTGCAGAAATCATAAATCTTTCTGCATTGGGCTTTTTCGCCGCTAGTGCAGCCAACTTAGATACAGGAGTTGATCGTCATCTAACGGCTACCTAACGCGTCCCCGCGATCGCTCAGCCTCATACCTCACATTCTCGATCGACTAGGGAACCTTAATACTGTCCTCTCACTCCTTCATGCTTGTGCCTGACGCTGAAACTATTCTCGATGCTGCCGATCTAGCTCGTGATGCTGGCTTCATCAATGGGAGCGATCGTCCCTTGATTGCGGTGATTTTCTTTGCACTGCTCTGTCTTGGTGTGTGGTGGGGCGATCGGCAGAAAGACCTTGGAACCCTTAACCCTGTCCCTCATCTTGGGGTCAATCGCACTCGGCTCCATAATGAACTGCCTGCACCTTAGCTTCTGCGTTCACATCAGCACACCAAACCCCGTGATGCACCCACACCATGACAGGGTGATAGAAGCGCGCGATTGGCTTTGCCAAGCTCCAAGGGATCGCTAGTGCCAGAGCGCTTACTATCGAGATCGCGCTGCTCACCTCGATCCTTCGGAGCTTACGTAGCAATCGCAAGCTTTTTGGGTTGGATAGTTAAAAGCGATGGACGTCGAGTCTTTGGGGAGGAGTGGTGAGTAGAATCGTCAATCCCGGTTGTTGGGCTAATCTTCACACTGCTAAATAGTACCAAGTGCAGCATATTAAATTTTGCTAAATCCTGACCCCCTCTGGTCGGTCAAATTCCTCCATTTCCAGTTGATTCATCCCTCTTTCAATCGCTTCAAACTGCTTCTAATCAAGCGTCTCACGCTTTGGTTGATTTTGAGCGAACCCCCAAGTTGAAATGGGCAGCTTCACTTAAACTGGTATCTATGGGACAACGATAAGAGTATTGTAAAAACACCGGGTGAGACGCTGCAAACCGACCGGTGCACCGCCAGAGAGGACTCATCTATTCCACGCTTGCGCTTGACTAATGCGTTGGGTAAGGGGGCATTCACGCGACTCTGAGCCCTCGCTTCCTCCCTGCAACCGCAAGCGTATTCGAGCTATCTATCCAG
Organism: Myxacorys californica WJT36-NPBG1; assembly: GCA_019359315.1. Classification (GTDB taxonomy): domain Bacteria; phylum Cyanobacteriota; class Cyanobacteriia; order Leptolyngbyales; family Leptolyngbyaceae; genus Myxacorys; species Myxacorys californica. The sequence goes on along the minus strand of JAHHHO010000020.1, from coordinate 75,897 downwards.
CTAGCACAGAGGGTCGCTGTGAAAGTTTGGCATGAGAAAAAATGGGCTACTTCGTCCGTACCCAATCTATTCCTTTAATAAATCAACTACTGCCATGTTTAACACTCACCCTTTTTCTGCCTCAGATTTAACCCAAGCTGCTGCGACTCCACTCACCGGCAATAGTGCCTTCTCTCCTGATTCATTCAGCTCTCGTCTGATGGATCCTCTGGCGGGCGATCGACTTCGCAGTGCGGCAGCGGCATCCATGCCAGCACCCCCGCCTTCTTTTTCCTCAGCTCCTGACTTAAGGGTGGGTACTAGTCCCCGCTCTGTGGCGATTGGGGACTTCAACGGCGATGGCAAGCCCGACTTGGTCACCGGCAACGCCAGTTCCGAGGATGTCTCGGTACTGTTGGGTCAAGGCAATGGCCGCTTTAGTGCGGCCACGAACTTTGGAGTCGGCTCTACTCCCCGCTCCGTGGTGGTCGGCGACTTTAACGGCGATGGCAAGGCAGATCTAGCCACCGTAAACTATAGGCCCGGCAGCGGCACACTCTCGGTACTGTTGGGTCAAGGCAATGGCAGCTTTGACCCCGCTGTTACCGTTTCATCGGGGGATCGACCCCTCTCTTTAGCAGCCGGGGACTTCAACGCTGATGGTAAGGCAGACTTAGCCATCACATACGAAAGGATGGGCCGCGTCGAAGTGCTATTGAGCCAAGGCAATGGCCGCTTTGACTGGACCGGATTTTCCATAAGTAGTCCTTCCAGCTCTGTAGCCATCGGCGATTTCAACGACGATGGCCAGGCCGACTTGGTCACTGCAGACTACGATTCCAAGGCTGTCTCGGTACTGTTGGGCCAAGGCAATGGCAGCTTTGACCAGGCCGTTCGCTTTGGAGTCGGTAATCCTCCCGGCTCTGTCGCCATCGGCGATTTCAACGGCGATGGCAAGTCCGACTTGGTCACCGCAAACGATGAGTCCGACGATGTTTCGGTACTGTTGGGTCAAGGCAATGGCCGCTTTGACCAGGCCGTTCACTTTGGAGTCGGTAATTCTCCCAACTCTGTCGCCATCGGGGACTTCAACCTTGATGGCAAGCCCGACCTGGTCACCACAAACGGTGGGTCCAACGATATTTCGCTGCTGGTGGGTCAAGGCAATGGCAGCTTTGGCCCAGCCATTAACTTTGGAGGGAGTAGTCTTCCGCCCTTCTTCCCCGGTTTGAACTCTGCAGCAGTCGGCGACTTCAACCTTGATGGCAAGCCCGACCTGGTTACCCTCTACAGCATGCCCAACGTCGTCTCGGTCTACCTCAACACGACCCAGACGAATCAACCCCCAATTGCCCAAGACGACACTGTCAGTGCAGCTCAAAACACAGCCCTTCATATTCCTGTGGCAACTCTGCTCGCGAACGACCTAGGCACTGACCTGCTCAGTATTACAGGATTAAGTAGTGTGATCAACGGCGTCGTTGGGCTGAGCGATAGCGGCACCCCCAGTAACACGAGTGATGACTCCATCAGCTTCACCCCCGCTCCTGGCTTTAGCGGGAACGCCAGCTTCAACTACAGCATCAGTGATGGGATGGGAGGAACATCGACGGCAACGGTGACCGTGGTAGTCGGCACCGTGCAAAACGGGGGCAACGGCAAAGATACGCTCACGGGCAATGAGGGCAACGATGTGCTCGATGGCGGTAACGGCAAAGACACCTTGATGGGCAATGGTGGCAACGATACCTTGAGGGGGAGGAATGGGGATGACGTGCTCGATGGAGGACTGGGTCACGATACGGTGATTGGTGGCAATGGCCGTGACATCTTTGTGTTATCAGCCGGAGCGGGCATCGATACCCTCGTCGACTTTAAGGAGGGCACAGACCTCATCGGACTATCCGGGGGATTGAGCTTTAGTTCCCTGACCTTTAGCGGCAACACCATTCTGAATGGCACTGAAGTTTTAGCTGCCCTAACCGGAGTCAATACCACAACCCTGACGTCTAGCAACTTCATCACGGTCTAGGACGGGAGGGTTGAGCTCTGATCCAACTGAGTAGAGCACGGCTAGTTGAGTGGGCTCAAACGCGTTCGTTCTCTAGCACAGGTTAAAGGGCGATCGCTATGGCCAGAACGCTTACTGTAGTGGCTGAGATTAGCAGTGCGATCGCGAGGTTTTTAGGGCGAACAGTGAGGGGCGATGGTCGTCGGGTCATGAGGGGATGGCAGAAGGGGCGGTTTGATTATGCCCCTAAGCAGGATAAAGGGCGCGATCGCGCGATTGATTGGGAAAGCGCTCAAGTCCGTCCCAAGACGAGCAAAGGATTGCTCTCGTTCTCGGGTCAATTAGGCCAACCTCCTGTAAGATACGGTCCCTGCGACCGTAGTTGCAGGGTGCGCAAGTGAGCAGCATGTTCTCCAAATCGTTGCTTCCGCCTCGGGCGTGGGGCAGCAGATGGTCGTATTGGAGCCACATCGCTTGGAAGGCGGCATGTTGCGTCACGTTGGTTCTTCCCCAAGGTAGTGCCTTTGGATAGGCGCTTCTGATGCGCTTACGAACCTCCATGCGGATCAGTGGTATGCCACAGAACCGGCAATGAAAGCCGTCCCGCTGGTGCAAACGGCGTTTCTCGGTCGCGGTTGGCATTCGCCACTCCACGCGTTGGTGTTTCGGAATGCTGGGCGGTGCGTCCGGCACGGGTCGATACAGGACGTAGGAACTGTTGCTGCCCCATAGAGACTCTGTCCAATCTCTGATGGCTGGCATATTGGCGAGGCGTATCAGAGCGTCAGCCGAGTCCGATTGTCCGGCGAGGTGTGCCGAAACGGCGGCGTCCAAGTAACGTGCAGCGTCAGCAATCTGGGGAATCGGTTCTCGAAGGCAAGCTCGGAGCGTCTGTTCTTCATTCATGTTCATTACAGGATGTATGTAGCAGCACTGAACGGTTGCAGTCAGCGGCTACTAGTAAGCTTTGCATTCTCAATCGCTGATCTCCCGTAAAATCTTGTCCAGTCGATCGTTTAACTCCTTGCCAAGCCAACTGACCAGACTAGGGGGATTATCATAGTCAAACTTCTGAACACGCAATCGCTTCTATTGCCAGATTGCGGACGATCGCAAAATGGTTAGAAGAATGCCGACAATTCTTTATTACCGGATTATCTGGTAATAAAGAATTGTCGCGTTTGAAGCGCGAACTGTCTGCGGCACTTTCGGTAGTGGACAAAAAGTCAGGAACCATTAGCGACATGGCTTTCAGTGTTTCTGAGCTTGGATCTCTTTATATGTCTCCGTCACAATGACGGAGACATCCTTTCTGGAATAATCCGTTTTTAAAACAGAGAAATCAGCGGTTTGTAGTGATCAACATCCGCCAATTTGCGCCATTTGGACGGCATCGGCAAAACTGAAAACTCCTAGTCTGGCAGCGGGAGATCGCGCTTCTGAGCAGATGCTTAAGTAATGCCTGGAATGGAATTATCCCGATCCATACCTCTGTAGGCATGAGAATCCATAGGGAGGGGGGATGCCTTCGCTAAAATGGCTACATGACCAACAGCTCCAAGCGTCCATCACCCGAAAAAGTTGAAAAACTCGCCTCAAAAGCAGCGATTTTGAAGCAAAAGCGCGATCGCTTGGATCGGCTCGAAGGTGATTTGCTCTCACTGATGGAAAGCTGTATCCGCAGTGCCAAGAAGTTGGTCAAGCCGTCCTTCGATGGAGACGCCCACGCAGAAGCAGCAAAGCTCAATGCATCGGTGAGAGTTTGCGACATTGCCTGGAAGATGCTCCACAACGAACTGGCAGCAGAAAATTTGCTGTCTCGGATGGAAGCAGGCGAGGAGTGAAGTACAGAATCTTTATTTCTGAAGGGCGATCACTTAATAAATATAGATTCCGTAAACCTCTTCATTCCCAAGCGAAACAGGGACTAAGCCTACAGTACTAAAGTAGCTCCCTGTTTGTTTGGTTTCAAACGATCAGTTTTAAGAAACAGTTGTACTAAATAGAAACGATTTTTGTCGTAGGGAGCGCCTTACGCTTGAATCTCTTATCTTCAGGAGTCATAGTAATGCCCATGATTTTCTTCCAGGTTTGAGAATCTGTAGCAGCAATGAATTTTCGCCCATCGCTTAGCTCACACATAAATGTAACTACAGTCTTTTGCCCTTTAGCGATCGCCCCAGCAACCCCACCTGCAATTAGCCCTAATCCACCTGTCAAGATTCCAGCAACTAGCCCTGCCGCAATACCCCAACCTGCCGAAGATGCAATGCTCTTGATCTGCTCTTGGTCTACCAATTCTGCTGATTTAATGCTGTTCAAGTCTAATTTTCTAAACTGACCGTCAACGTTGATAACTAGTTCAGGAAAAATATCTTCAAAAAGATACTTTGTATCCCATTTACCTGTTGGGATTTCTCCTCCAAGTACCTCAACCTGTGCCATTATCGCTCCTCTAAGATTGCAAGCAGTCGATTTCAGACTACAAACCTGTCAAAAGCAATCCTGAGCCTTTACCGGAAGTTTATAGTTGTCTTTTCATATGCAGAAACCGATCGCGTCCCTGCTCATCCAAGTAAAGTTCACCCAATCAACATCTACAGTGAGATTGAGGCGATTTGGCTTCAATTCCGTAATATTACTTACCTATCTGCTCTGGTGTGTGATTAGAATACTCTTGCGCAGGGTTGCAACTCAGTTGTTACTCAAGTAAGGGTTGTATGGATAAAAACGATGTAATTGCTGTTGGTGCTGTTGGTGCTGCGGGTACAGCAACAGGGATTGTAACGGCTTCTGGAATTTATGGTGGTGCGATCGCGGCTGCAAATGCTGCGGGTTTGTATGGCGCGGCGGCAAGCAGTTCGGCTTTAGCTGGATTAGGAGGAGGTGCTTTAGCGGCTGGCGGTGCGGGTATGGCTGGCGGTGCGGCTTTTATTGCTGCGTCTGCTGCATTACCTGCTGTCGTTGTCGCTGCTGCTGGCTTCGGTTTATACAAGTGGCTTAAGTCCTAGCTTTCCAACGCAACTAAGCCTACAGAGATCACAACCGAAAAGCCTCAGTTTTCCTTTGTTGGTTGACTGAGGTTTTTCTCTAGACGTTCTGATGCTCCGAGGATTGATTTTAGGATTTCCCGCGAGACTTAGAAAGTTAAATCTACTGATTAACTAATAATGAGAGTAATTCTCATATTTAGTCGGCAGTGCAACTAAAGGCAAGATTTAGATATTAGAAAACCTGATGCCAGTTTCTTTGTTGCTGCTACAGATTGAGCTTTACTTTTCGCTCAACAAATAAGTTTAGTCCAGAAATTTAGTCCAGCGTTTAGAGACAACTTTCAAAACTTCTTCTAACCAACCATTTCAGAGTTTAGGTTAACTGCGTAAAATGCAGAAGTTCATAGCACAACAACGAAGTATCAAGGGTTTTAGCCCTTGATGGAGCTTTAGGACGGTCCTTAAACAGCAATTCCAACCTGATAGCGTGTGCTTATCAGAGTGTGTCGTTTAGCAAAATCATTCCATTCGAAAGTCTTTCCCCAAGCGTTGAAATGCTTGTGCTACGACAATCTTCACGTGCTCCCTGCTCTTCGGCATGCTGCCTCGCCGCATTCTCCTCATGGAAAAACGCGAATTCCGTGTGATCTCCTGTAGACGGGTCGATTCTGTGGATTTGAACAAAAAATACTTGCTCTGTCATTTCTTCTGCCTAATTTTTTAAGTGGGAAAGGTAGGAAGCGAATCCACAAACTGAAAGACGCTAGCTATACTCCACAATACGAAAGTTTGGATCTGAAAGACCGTGTCCTGTCTGGTCTCCCCCATTTGGGTTGAGCTTGGTCTTAAACTTGGCGAACTAGAAACACTCTTCCATCAAGGCTTAGAAGGCTCTTGAGGCGAGGTCTTTGGCGAACTGAAATCGGTCAGGAGGTACAAATCAGGCTCTTTTGTTGCGCTCCTTGATAGAGAGCGGCCCTTGATTAGTAGCCTCAATCTGCTCTCCTTTTGTCTGGTATTCTGTTTATGAAATTGAAAAATTAATTCAGGTAGAAACTTATGACAACTGAGCAAGAGCTTCAATCTCTTTTTAATAGCTTAGATGGCAATCAAGACGGCAAACTCTCCATTAATGAGCTTTTGTTAAGTCCTGGCTTAAGTGCAGTCATCTCCTCAGCAACAAATACCAGTAGCCCCCAGGCGTTACTATCACAGTATGATTCAGACGAAGACGGTCATCTTACCTTTGAAGAGTTAAAGCAAGCAGTTAAGAATGCGAGTAATTTAACCTAACAGTCAGAAAAACCAATACCCAATACCCTAGCACCAGTCCCCGTGATGTAGATTGGCATAACGAGATCATGAATTGTTCAAGAAGCGGGCAGCAAAGATTTAGTTTCCGGCTAGGATGCGGCGGTTGCCTTATACAGAGCTTTTCATGAAATCAGTGAAGTTATTGAAGTCGGTAGTTTTCTCGTCTGCGATCGCTCTAACTCTTGCCCCTTATCCTTCACTGGCAAGCCAACCCAAGGTAGGCTGCACATTCAGTTCTCAAAAGTCCAACTTGCGTGACAAGTGCAGCTTCTCCAGTTCAGGACGGCTTTCGCGATTCATCCCAAAAAGTGTCACGCTCGACTGGAGCGATCGCGTGCGTACCAAAATCGAGGTCTTAACGGTTGAATCATTGCACATGGGAGTTGCAAAAGGAACGGCTAAAGTCGACGGCTCAGACGCAACCTACACCATGGCATCCGATAGCGGCATGTGTTTCAAAATTTCCAAAAATAACAACTCGATTTGTTATCGGTAATCTTCATCCCTCATCTGCACGCCAATAAAAACCCCCTACCGTACAGCAGGGGGACGAAGTATTGATGCCTCGATCTTAGTTATTCCCAAGATCAATCCGGCATTCCTCTCGGTGTTCAGTATGGGATTGTGAAGCAGCTTATTCTTGGACTGGACTGGAAGACAATCGTCGTTCTTTTGTTTTCTCCCGATTTCGCCACTTGCATACCTCTTTCGTGAGACGCTCTCCTTCCTCTGCTGCATCTCTAGCTTTCTGCAAAAACGCATCGATGGGCTGAACTGTCTGACTGGGCTCGGATTTAACAATTGCATGAACTGCTGTATTCCTGGTTTCTCGCCAACGGTCAACCGCTTCAATTAGGTCTGGATAGGGGGCTGATGGGAGCCCATTGGGAAACGCAGAACGCCAGTGATCAATTAATTGCTTGAATGAAATGAAGCTTCTTTTTGAAGGAAGAGGTTGGCAGTCTGCCGACCCTGAAAAATAACTAATCAACCGATCAGAAATGATGCTCTCTTGAATAGTGATGGCTTCTAAGAAGAAATGATTCTCTTGAGCTAATCGAATTCGTTCCCATGCCTCGCGGTAAGCATCATATTTATTTGTATTACCAGCAACTGGGTTCTGTAGAGGTGGGGTTTTTCTCATGGTATCGAGGACTCAGGGCTTTAGTCGGTGACTAGAATTATCGACCAACTCCTTCACGAGTCACTGCGATTTACACAAGCATCATCAGATTGCAAAGATCAGTTATCCTGACTCAACACTAATTGGTACTCAACAGCAAATCTAGTTGATCAATCGCACTCGGCTCCATAATGAACCGCTTGCAGCAATGCCGCTCTCGATTGAAGCAAACTGTTCAAGCCTAGTTGGGAACCCTGATCGGCCATTCAACTGATTTAGTATCCCGTCAGTTTTTCGGGTTTTCGTTTGAGAATGGTTCATGACTACTATGAGATAGATCCTTGCGGGTACTCAGAAATGACAAAAAAGCACCGCCCCCGTCTACTGAAACATACGAAAACCCTGGCGATGGTGATTGCGATCGCTATCCGCAATGAGATGGAGGACTTTCATTGCGAACATCTGACCGATGCACAAATGGAGGAACTCAACCCACTCATTAGAAACGCGATCGCGACCGCTCTATACGCTACCAGAAACTACAGTGAAGACGATGCCTCGTATGAATGGGTGAATTTTCAATTCATGCTGATTCCTGAATATTGGGAGGAACCGGAGTTAACCGAGGCTTTTCGCAAATTCGTGACGTTTGTTCGCTCGCGTACCAAGCACTGAGAGTAATGCTAAGCGGACACCTCCGATTTGAAATCGGGACTGTCACAGTTTTTTGCGGTTGACCGCAAGAACTGGGAGCAATGCCAAGACTTTTACGGCTTCCTACAAATGGCTACTACGAAAGCACAAACGGCAAGAGCGATCGCGACGAACAAAATAAGGACTATAACCAATTCCATTATTCGCGCCCTTCTCATGGCTTGCTTTGCTCTTGCCGCTTCAGTTCTCTCACCAGGCGCTCCCCTTCGGCAGCAGACTCTTCAGCCTCTTCAATCTGTCTCTTCAGTTCATCTCTCTTCTGCATTGCTTCCTCTGATAGCTGCGTCGGCTTTGGAGGTTCAGAGATTTCCAGCAGAAGCATTTGAATACCTGCGATCGCGATCGTTCCGACTACAAGGATTTTGATTAGATTTTTGAGGTTGATCATGGGATGGCGATCGTAGGGGACGTATCCTTTCTACTTCGAGTTTTGCGATCGCTTCCCTGCTCATCCAAAACAAGTTTACCCAATCAACATCTACAGTTAAGACTCAGGCGATTAGTTCTCAAACTTAGCCCAGCACTGAGGTTTTACCGCAGTCGTGACATTTTATCCGGCGCGATCGCTACGCTCACCGCCGCCGAAACTGCCGATGCGTATGCGGCAAAGTGATCCAAGTTTTAGAAGTAGATCTGAGACGGAACAAGACAAAGTCATGTGGGTGCAAATTTAGGGAACTATGCAAGACAAACGGAGGGAGGAAGAAATCTAGATGAATGCTTTATTGCTGCTAATGTTTTGGTTGTTTTGGGTGGATGCCCAGTTGCCGGATGATTTGCCATAAGAGCGATCGCTGGTTAGGTTAGCGATCGCTTCTTTGTTTGTTTTAAGGTTTTACAGAGCAGGCAAAATTAAGTGATCGCTCTCCGCCGCCGCCGCTGCTTCATCTAGATCAACTTCATGAAAATAGCAGTGCCCATCGCCGCGATCGATCGTGTAAGTCCAACCTGGCAAAGAGTCTTCACCCTCTTGAAAGACGTGATGGAGCGATTTCCAAGTCATCCCGATGATCTGCCCGTCCTTCAATCCCTCAGTAAACTTTCCGTTGCCTGCTTCGGCATAGTGACATTTCACTTTTGTCCAAAGTTCGTATTTCGGCGCGGGTGTCGGCTCGATCAATGCGTGTCTAGCGGCTTGCTCGAATTGCTTTTGTTGGTCGTTCATGATGTTTTCTTAGTAGTGTTTAGCGTGGTGTGAGTATGGGGTTAAGTGGCGATCTATTTACAAGTTCTGCTCGATTCTTGTCAGGGAGGAGAGCAGGGTAGAACCAGACGATCGCTCTAAGTTTGTCAGGGAGGAGCGATCGTCTGGAGGGATGGCTAGAACGGTAATAGTTGAGCGAAGTGGCAAGCGGTTTTTGTAGGTTTCACACACGCTTCGTTTTCCCAGCCTGCTTCAGCTTTTGTTTTGCAGATGCCCTTGCTGTAGAAACGGCATTGAGCGCATGTTGCGGTGATGCGACTGGAGCTGCGCTCATCATTGACTTGAGTGAAAGGTTTAGCGATCGTTGTTGCTATCATTTTGATTACCTCGTTTGTGGGGTGAGGCAGTGCGATTCTTTCCAGGGAGAGCACTGCCTTTTATTTGAAAGTGTCCTCGGAGGCGTATTCCCTCGTCTGCGGACTTGAACCAAGAAGATTAGAGTGCTCTGGTTCCCCCAGCACTAACGGGGGTCCTCTGGCTACCCTTTTCGGGTGGCAGGGACTTACGACTGTGAACCGCTCCACAGATCCCCGTTTCTTGAGCGGGCATCACCTCCGAAAAGGCAGCGTTACCGCCGTTGGGCTTGCGCCCCTCCGAAGGTTGTCTCCCCTCGGCCATGAATCCAATATATCCCTGTCTACAGGGAAAAACAAGGGGTGAAGTATAAGATATTTCCCTGTCTACAAGGATGTTTGATTGAAAAGGCTCTATGGATATTTCCCTGTCTACAGCGTATAATCAAAGGAAAGTTATTCAGGTTGCAAGTATGCCCAAGCCAAAGGGAGCTAAGGGCGGGAATCCTAAACCCGTTCAAACCGAGGAATTCAAACAACAGCAGTTCAATCGCGCAGATAAAGAAGTGGGTGAACTTAGCGCCAAGGTGACCAGCATTCGACTCTTTGTAGAGGATGAGGCGAAATTGCTTCGGCTTTACCCAAATTCGCGCGATCGCAACGCATGGTTACGCGCCACCGTTCATACAGCATTAGAGAGTGAAACTTGAACGATCGCAGGTTGCATTCAACGAGAGACTGCATAAACCCAACTGGCCAACGTATAGGTTAGGCAGAAGCCGTTCAATTCCAGGCTTCACTAACTTTGGAGAAATCCTGATTATGAAAACCACATCTTCTTTACTCCTCGCTTTTTTTGGCTTAGCAACGATCTCATTGTCTTCACCAGCCTGGGCGATCGATGGGAGAACGGCAGTGGGAATGTGTATTGATAGCACGGCGAGCGGTGCGCGCTGCGGTTGGAGCGTTAGCAAAGATGGTTCCATCGATATCTGCAACAAAAATGGATGTGTAACCTGTCCATCTGCAACTGGCGAGTGTAAAGTAGCCCGCCAAACTCCAGTACGGCAACCGCGCAACGATCGGCCTATTTATGACAGACAGCCTGTTTTTGGAAGTCAGCCTGTTGATGGGGGCAGTAAATAACGAAAAGGGCGATTGTCCTTACCAACATCATTTTCCCAGTCCTTGACATAACACCTACATACAAAAAGTCCCCTGATCAAAACGATCAGGGGACTTTTTTGCTTCATCGATCGCGGCTAACGTTTCGCCTTTTTCTTTGTGGATGTGGCGCAAGGTTCAAGAATTTTTCGCAGAACCCAAACTGTTGATCCACTATCGAACCTCACCAAATGATGTAGTGGCATCGAGAATGGTGGCTCTTGAATTGTTCCGACAGATCCGATCGTTGTCTGAACTCGATCGCCTACTTGCAATTCATTCATCTTTTTCGCGCTAGTTGAGTAGTTTGGAACAGGTCGCGTTTAAAACGGAGGGTGTCGCGTTTGAAACGCGAGAGTGTCCCCCAATGCTTGCTCGGCTTAGGATTGCAGCATCACTTTGATTTCACTCACGAGCGATCGCAGGGCGGCATCATCGGTCTTCGCTCGGTTGATCAAGCTCAGCATTGAAAGCTCATCCTTGCCACGACTTCGCGCCATTGCCAGAACATTCTTAGTCGCGATTGCGCTGTCTGCCTCCGGTTCTCTCCCTGCCGCGCAATTGCCAATCATGCTCGCGACTAAAGGGAGATTCAATTTACCGTCCTCACCCGTTTCATCGGGATAGAACTTCGAGTCAGGATCGGTATATAGCGACGGCTCGGGCACGGGCGGCAGGTTGAATTTCTGCTGAATGTCGGCTAACACGTCCGGTGGAACCTGCGAAGCAAAGTGTCGGTAGGCTGCATCACTAAAGTAAATGCCTTTCACGGGGTCGCGATCGAAGTCGATACCAGGGCGAAAACCATGCTCGATCAGCGATGAAAACATCACGTCGATCGCTTTGTCCTGTGCCTCTGATTGAATCTCAGGGGGCATCCTGGCGATGATTCGATCCATGTGGTCCGCGATCGCGACATCGGAAACCCCATACTTTTCATTGTTCAGAACAATGTCTCTGTTCACTCGCTCAACAAGCCCTTTCCCATGCTTTGCTTCCAACGATTCTCTTGTTCTGAGATAGGCATCCACATCTGCTTTTCCGATGGCATGAATCAGGCGATCGCTGATTCTACGTTCTGCATCTGATTGAGGGGACTGACCGAAACCATGGCGATGAATTGATTGCATTTTTCTAACTCTTATTTGGTTGAGCGGAGAAACTTGAACTGGTACTCAGCCTGCATCTGCCGCAGGATTTCAGGGTCGAGCAATTGACCAAGAAACAAATAGGCTTTTGGGGTGAAACAAGCCCTCCCTTCTGAATCAATCGCGTAATCAACCCCTTCGACAAAGCCTTGTAATTTCAGCGAGGAAAAGCAGACCGCGATCGCTACTTTGTGCAATTTGGCTTTAAGTTCTTGCAGCAATTTGACAGTTGGCTTGTTGAGCATTATACCGCTCAATAATTGTCTCATTTCTAATCATATTTTAAGCCGCTTTATGATTATTTCCTAATAGTTTGAGGGAAGTTTTATAGAGGATTCTAATTCTCAAACGACTACAGTAACGCTTTCCGGTAACGTTACCAGTAACGTCAGTAATGTAACGCTGTAACGTCGCATTAACGTTGTTACCGAGCGTTACTTCCCTCATCTGTCGTCACGTTACCCGTTACGCTACCGAATGCCACAGAGCAATTTAATGTTAACTAATCAACGCTTCTAGCTCGTTCCAAATTTCATTACGCTTCTCTCTAAGATGCTCACACTTGCGCTCGTTCTTAGCGCGATTCAAGAATGCTTCACGAGAGACTTCTTTCCCGTCTGTAATCCGTCCTTTTGCCCATTGATAGCCAATCATTAAAGCTTCTCGCTTTTCCTCATTTGGCTCATTCTGGATCAGTTCGATTGCAGGGTCAGTCTCAACAGCAGGCGCGATCGCTTCATGCCCTGAATCGTCGAACGATACCCAAGCTTTCTCAAGTTGTGCCCGTGGATCGGTCGGCACGGTCGGCTGAGCTTCAACCCACTTTGGGAGTGAAGGCAACTCTCCTACGGGCATCCATTCCCGATTGATGTAAACGATGCGATCGCAGTTCGGCAATTCCATCAGCGATGCAGGTAGATCGATCGGAAAGTTGTTCTTCACCTGATCAAACAATTCGCCACTAAACCCGATATGATTCCCGTTCCAATCGAGCGTGCGATCTGGGTGAATCGTGGCGTAGACCAGTTGCAGCTTTTTAGCCGTCTTGCCATTGGGCACGAGTCCACCCGCTACGAACTCAGGCGCAATCACCCAGAGTCCTCGTTGCCGTTTGATGCCTGCACTGCTGAGACTCGCAATCTGGCTGGCTAGAGCATTCAGAAGCGGTTCGAGGGAATCTCGATGCGGCGTGGCGGTTGCGCCAATGTAAGCCCACTCATCAACGATTAACAAGCTGTTTGGGGTATCGATGAATGCCTTGAGAACCTCCATTGCTTGCTTTATGAATGGCACTCCATCTCGCACAGACAGCGACGGCAAATCACACCGTACCGATCGCTTTGCATGTTGCCAGTACTGGGAATCCTCATCGCCATAGCTCATCAGATTGATGTGAAAGACACTGATTCCGCGTTTCGCTAATTCCAATGATGCACAGGCAGCAAGGTAAGATTTCCCGGTTCTCTGTGCGCCGAAGATGGCGCGACTCGTGAATGGACTTGCAAGCAACGCCTCAAATGCAGTGGTGCATTTCTCGACGGGTGATGCCTGCACTGCAACCGCGCCTAGTCTTGTTGGCTCACCGATTGCTTTAGCTGGCTCATCAGGCAGAGCGGGCATGACGGCCCATCCTTCCCGCTCTGCCTGTGGGAGTGCCATCAATTCGTTGTACCCGTCGAGGTAATCCCATGCAGCATCACTGAGATTTAATCCCCGCTCATGGGCGAACTGCAATTCAGCAATGACAGCATCCGATCCCGCTTGCGATGCAAAGTTCAGAAACTCATCCCCATTCAGAAACGGTGCAACCAACCCATACTCACGGATGCAGTCTTGAGCCTTGATTTTCTGATTCTCTTTGTCGAAGATGCGTTTGATCATGAAAGCTGCGATCGCACCTCCTGCAATCGGAGACGCGATCGCGCTGACCCCTAGACCCGCAAACAACGCGATCGCAGTGTCGATCATGTAGGAGTCTTTGTCTACCGACTTCCAAGCGGTCTCTTTCCACTCGATCGGGGCTTTGTGTTGACGTTCAATCGAGAAACTTGACATGATTTATCTAAGCCTCAGAGTCTGGCTACAACGGATGAAAGGGGTATGGGCAGTGTCGAAAGCACTGCCCTTTGTGATTGATTAGCTTTGGCGTGACTTGCGATAGTAGAAGATCAGCGCTCCAATCCCGAATAGTAGTTCCACAATGATTTCAACCGCGAACAGGGTGACCACCGAGAGGACAATGTTTGACCAGTTCAAGCGACTGAAAGCGCCTGTGGATAGGTAAAGCAAGAACTTGAGAAACCCACCATCACAAGGTGGATAGACCGTGAAGCAAATGATCAGGTCAATGATGTAAGCGGCGATGCGGAACTTTCCCATGTTTCGCAGAATGCCAAGCGGTAGCTTGTTGTAGGCAACCTTGAGACTGGCAGCAACCGGATCATCTTTCTCATTCACTCTGAACTTGTGGGACGTGTCATGAGCCTCTAAAGCTGTCCGCATCAAGGCTTTATCCTTGCCTACCACAAGCGGGAACAGTTCGATCGCTTGCAGCAATCCCCACAACACGAACCCAAAGATCCAGGTCGAGGACTCTCCGAGCGCGCCTGCTACGGCTCCGACTAGGGGAATCCGGGCGATAAACTGCCCAAAGCCTCCAAGGTCAGTTTGGGCAAGCAGCCCTCTCACAATCTGAACATACGGATTGATGTTGAGATAGGCAAAGTAAAGCCCAGCGCAAATTGCCAGCACGTACAACCCTTTAAGGAAAATCTGAATCGTTGCCTTCCCTTCTGAATGGCCGTAGTAGTCGCTACCGGGTGAAGGTTGATTGTGAGCAGTCCATCCGGTGGACTGGGCTTGAGATTTGGTTGAGGTTGAATTTCCACGTAATCCCATGTGAGAAGCTCCTTCGTTAGTTCTGGGTGGATTGGTGAGAGTTAGACCGCTTCAAGCCGTTGCCACGAGCGCGATCGAGTGCCTTCTGAACAATCTCCTGATTGCCTGTGAAAGCCAGCTTTGACGCCGTTGGAGGCTTTCCCTTGATAATCTCGGCAGTATTGCCAGAGTCATCACAGACAACGGATCCAGCCGCTAGAGGAAACTTAGTCACACCGTCTAGAACGGGTCGCCCTTCTTGAATGTTGGCAAGCTTGGTTTTATCCGAAAGCGCCACCACAAAAATGCAACCTCGCTCATATCGGGCATCGGCAATCTTTTCTTTCTCTGTCTTGTCATCCTCAGAAGCTAGAATGTCCATCTGCTCAGCCGTTTGAGCATTCATCTTTTCTCGCAACGTTCCCATCTGTTGGGCGTTCTGAGCCATGTTTGGAATCGATGCCACGGTTGCAATGAGGGCAACAATTCCGATTCCGATGTTTACTTTGTTACGTTGTAATTGCCGTTTCTGTCGATTCGTCAGCATTGTTGAAACCTCCTTAACTATGAGCGTCGAAATGCAGTGAAGAAAGCAGTTTGGTTAGTCGATCACGCTTTTGCTCAAGCGTTAATTTGTCCGTGCAAGTCTGACACTCGAACTCTGTCGAAACCTCCTCAGTGACAGAATTCATGAACCGGGAAAAATTCAGAGCCGAGTAGCAGTCTTCAAGCTCGAACAGTTCATTCATCAAGTCGATCGCAAAGATGGCCCTTTCTGGCGTGGAGAGTTGCAATACTTCCTCGGTGGTCATCACTGCACTAGCCACGAAATCACAGCCCACACGTCATCCGGTTTGATCGCAGATAGAGCGTTAATCGCTTGATGCAACTCGCTGCCTTCTTCCCCGTAATCCCCTAGCGCGGACTCGACACATTGCCAGAATCCTGCGTTCTGTCCTGACTGAGCATCGAAACCGTAGCAAGAAAGCACCGCACACACGGCAGCCTGATCGACATGAGACAAGGAACAGTCGTTGTTTCCTTGCTCAAACTGTTGTGCAAACTGCGCGATCGCGGGGTTCTCGTAATTCGCGCCAAAGTATCCAAGTGACTTAGACATTTCCTGTTCCTGGTATTGAGTGAATTTTTCTTCAAGCTTGTCGAGAATCTGTTCGGCTAAACCGCAGTGCTGAGCGCCGAAGTAGCGTTCGATGTCTGCCAGGATTTCGGGTCTCTCCTTGCCTTCTTCCCAGAGACAAACAATGCGGTTTGAGAAAATGTTCGACATTAGTTCTGTCCTCCAACCGGAAACAGCAACTTCTCCTTAAGCCGCAGTCCGGTTAGTTCGGGAACCTTGATTGCAGAGTTCAGACGGTACAAATCCCATTGCTTCAACGGGTTGCAAGTAGGGCAGAACTTACGCCCGTTCTTGAGCCGCTTAAAGTGCTTCTCTAGCTGCCAGTTGCCTTGCCACACTCGCACCACCGAGAATTTGATGCGGCGGTGATGAGCCGCATTAATCAGGGCAACTCTTGACATTCCGGTGAGATGGTTCTCAATGCGCTCTGAGAGACAGTTCGTAGCGCCAATGTAGTGCTGACAGGGGTGAGCGGGATGGATTTGCTTCTCAAAGTGAAGCAAGTAGATGTACGCCATCACTGCTGCCCTCCGAGTAGCCGAGTCCCACTACCAGAACACCCTGCACACCCCTTTGGTGGATTGTTGGGATCGGCGCTGAAGTCCAACTGCCTCGTTCCGTTCGGGTTCGCGATCGGAGGACGGTCTACGGTGGGTGAGGTGTTAGGCGGAGTTGGCAACGGAACCCAGGCAAACCAGACAATTGCTCTTGCCAGCACCACGACACCTAGAACGCCTACCAGTTGGGTCAGTCTGCGGTTCCATCGGTGTTTCGTCTGAAGAGACTCGTGAAAGGCGTCGAAGGTTTTGCGCTCCACCTGGAAGCGGGCGGGCTGTAGTTTATCGGTTGAAAGCCGCATAATTAAAGAATCCTCGAATGATTTAGTGGTTGTTTGTGGGATAGAGCCAGCTTCAGATGTGAGAGTCGGGGGCTGGCTTTCGCGTAACTAGGGTGGCGATTTATCAGTCGTTCATTGCTCCATGAATCATTTTTTGCTGACGATCGAGTTCCGCTAATTGGTCTTGTGGCATGTTTTCAGCCCGATCGAGCAAAGCTTGCGACAGTTCGCAGAGAGCGTTAGCGGCATCAAGTCGATCGTCCGGCTGAATCTGTTTTTTGCGGTTCATATACCCATCAAAGTGGGAAAGCTCAATCGGTGAACCGGTTGCAATGCTCGTTGATACATTGCCGCAAACCATCGCCAAATTGAACAAGGGGAGCGTCTTCCAGGCTTTCCCGTAGAACGCAACGATCGCGTCATAGGTTTTCGGCATTAGATGATTTTCCAAAATGGGTGAGCTATTCCGACCAATCCGCGATCGCGGCGAATTCGTCCTCTTGTACCGATAGCGTTGGCTGTTGACTTGTCCGGGGTTTTGGTACTCCTAATTGCCCTTGCGCCCACAGATTGATGATGAAATTAACTGCAACTTTCGGATCGTCGGCACTGCCAAGCTCAGAGGCTAATTGAGTCACTTTCTCGTGATGGTTTTTTGCAATTGTGACGCGCATCGATCAACCCTCCACCTGTGCCGTTTTCCGAATGGCGACGGCATACAATCCGCGAGCGTTAGCCCACTGTGGCTCATCCAAGACACTGATATCGCGCTTCGACAGAAGCGTGGCAATCCCCGGCAAGCAAGCGCCTCCTCCGACGGCAATCAATGCTGTCGCCGCCTCTTTACGGTCTTCCGTGGGCCGAACCATTGGGGCTAAGACTTCGTTCACCCATCGGGGTAGCTCCGCTTTGTAAGCCTCTGCAAACGACCAATCCGCATACTGAGTGCCATAGCGAAACGTCCGATCTTCAATGCCACGGCGGATGAGGTGAGGTTGACCTTGCTTCAGTAACTTGGTTCTGACCTGCTCGTTCGTCGCGATCGCATCAATCAACTTTTCAACGCCGCCATTCTGCGAGTAGTTGCGGCTGGTTAACTGCAAGCCGTTGAAACTGGAAACGATCAGCGTTCCGTTGCCAAGGTCATACAGAATGGCATTAGTGGTATCGACCTTGTTCTTGTAGTGAACGATCGCACCCGTGCCTTCCTCTAGAACTTGCAAAACTTTGATGGTCACTTGAGATTGCCTGCCCTGCATTCTGACCAGGTGAATTCCTTCTAGCGCCTGCTTGATTCCATTGCCCAGTGCTTTCCCATCGTGAACGCTAACCACGACGCCTAGCTCCCAGTGATCGCGAGCATGCTGCTCGGACAGTGCCCCTAGAAGCAACTGCAACCCTAATTCGACTTTGCCCGCTTTGGAGTCCGTCACACGACGAATTGCAGAAGGACTGGAGTAATAGGCGTTCACTCCGGTCATCCATTGCTTACTCGCTAAGTCTTCGCGAGTACCTGAGAGGTACTCTACATAGCCTTTTGGGGCATCTGTGGAACGGCTTGGAAGATAGTAAACGTAAGACTCTAGGCGAGTTTCACCAGTGGACGAAACGAGTTTCAATGCCCCGTTGCCGATATCTGCCCCAATTGGCATGAATCGGCATGACTGGCTAATGGCAGGAGATGCTTTTTCGGCTGCAATGTTCATTTTTAACTCTCAAACAGTTGTAGGGATTGAGTTGTAAGCAGTTTGGCGAAACGTGCCAGGTATGGCTGTGATTGCCCTTTGCGGTTGAATCTGCCGTTTCGCTTCGATACCCTCAATATAGTCCGACAAATCGGTAGTGTCTATAGTTGAGTAATACTGATTTCTGATAAACAATGCAACGAAAGATAAGTAATATCGACTTGTCGTACTACTCATAAATGAGTAATATCGACTCATGCAAAACAAATGTAAATTGGGGGCATGACAGTGAAGAACACAATCAAGGCATTTATAGAGAAACGCGGTATCAGCGTGTATCGCTTTCGGAAGGACGTAGGCGTTGCCCAAAGTACTGCTTACGACCTGGTGAACAACTCCGACAGAATTCCCAATGCTGATGTGTTGGACAAGATTTGTACAGCCTACGAAATCCAGCCAGGAGAAATCATTGAATGGATTCCTGCGGCGCAAAGAATTGAGGCTAAATCGCCATGACTAAGAAGCAACAGAGCGAAAAACAAGAGCCGCCTAAAGACTGGTTACAAGTTATGGAAGACATAATTGCTCGCGAAAAACTAAGAGAGCAATCGGAGAAGGAAAAGCGCTCCTCTAGTGATGACGAGGATGATCGCCAAAGGAATAAGTAAAGCGATCGCTATGGTTCAAAATCTCCCGCCATCAAATTAAAAATGAGCAACGAGAAAAATGAGCAAGAAGCAAAACGACGAACCGCCCAAGGACTGGCTGCAAGTTATGAAAGATGTGACTGCTCGCGCCAGTTTTGTCAAAGGTGAACAAGATGCCGAAACATTCAAGCGACGGACAGGCAGAGAACCAACTTCCGAAGAATGGCAGCGTAGATACGATCAGCAGATCGATCGCGCATCCAATCCAACCAATGTGGCAGAAGAGGTTGAATCCCCATGACTAAGAGACAAAGCGATAAACACGATCCATCTAGAGATTGGCTGCAAGTTTTGGAAGATGTTGCCATTCGTCATCAGAAAAAACTAGAGGCTCAAGCTGGAAAAGAGCGGACATCTAATGATGAAGGTGATCACCAGGGAAGCAAGTAAAGCGATCGCTACGGTTCAAAATCTCTCACTAATAAAGTAAGCAATCATCAATAGAAAAAATGAGCAACAAGAAAAACAGCAAGCCTAAAGAGAGCGAAGCTGAGCCTACAGACTGGCTACAAGTGCTGAAAGATGCTTGCAGAGACGAGCGTAAAAGATTAGAAGCCGAAGCCGCTCAAGCCAAGGAGAAGGAGCGCGAATCTAGTGGCAATGATAAGGATGATCATTAGGGGAGTCAGTAAAGAGATCGCTACAGTCTAAGATGCCCAAGCATCAAAATGAGCAACAAGAAAAACACCGAATGGAAGATGCATCTGCCCGCGCCATCCATCCAGACTTTGACAACCTAGAAACATGGGACGGTTCAGGGATATGAATGACGCTTTCTGGGAAGACTTCGACAGAGAAATTGATATCTATTACGCTAGGCTCGAAGCTCAATCTTTAGAATCTGCCCCTCGTCAACAAGAATCTGAAGAACAAAAGACTGATAAGCGTCGCTCGAAAAAGAAAGCGAAATCTGATGGCGATCGCCCTTCTGATAGCGTGAAGCGGAATGAAGAGGCTCCGCAGTAAGAACCCTCCCAGGATTCGCTAACAGTCCCTACTCGTGCAAACTTTGCAGTGTTCCCTTCGCAGCAAAAAGCGCATTCCTGCTGTAACAGGAATGCGCCAAACAAATTTATTAAACTATCCCAATGTTAATCCTCAACCTGCGTTCAAGCAACTGTGCGATCGCGCCGAAGCGTCGTCGCAAAAATACTGTTTCCGTGCTTAGAGATGTTGAAAGTATCTCGGTTATTGATCGCACTCTGCTCATTTTTTGCAAAGATGCAGCGCAGGCTAGAAACCTGCTTGAATTAAATCGAGAGATCGCGCAACAATTCTCCCACCTCAAGACAATGCAATTCTTTGCAGGTGGGGAGCTCCAGTATGGTTTGGCGATCGCGCCAAAAGGACTCAAGTTCGCTGACAATATTCCGCCAAGGCATCTGCGGTCTTGAAGGGTTCCCAAGAAGCCGGACGATCGCGCCCAATAACGCTTCTACCTCTAAAGATAGATATTGTTTGTGAACTTGAAGCACAAACAAATGCAAAAGTCAAACTCAAGCGATCGCTTGAATGAAGAAATGAACGCGATCTTGCTAAGCGCGGAACGGCTGGAACCTCTTCACAGAGAGAGATTCAGCTAGTAATCCTAATCATAAGCTGCTTACAACTATAAGCAGCAGAAACCCAGACAGGGTAAGGATTTCAAGCGATCGCTTGAGGTTGACTTTCGTTGAAGATGTGTCACAATAACCTCGTATCAATACAGCTGTACTTAACGCTATGGATAGTAAAGAGCTTTTCTTGAACAAGGCTGTCTCTCGTGAAGAGACACTAGATGTGTATATCTCCATGCGCGTCACACCATTAGACAGACAACTGCTTAATCGGTTAGCACGTGAACGCGGCACTAGTCGATCGGCATTGCTACGTCAATTTGTCGTTTCTCTCCGCTCTCAATAGATCGCGCCTCCGAACCGGAAGGAGATGAATTATGAGCGCTAAATCCAACATTGAACGGGCAATCGAGACCTCTACCCCGAATGTGGGGCAGTTGGCAGGGCAGCAGAACGCGAGTAAATATCGCCCGCTTGTAAGAGCGCTACTTCCGAGCGTAAGCGATGGGGCGAGTTTGGCAACGTCTAACAATATGCGGATTGATATTGTTGGTCACTCTTATATTGAACTTCCTGAGACGATTGAGTGGGAGGAAACGCTCTTGCAGCTTGATGCAGTAGAACATTCGATCTTTTCTTTTTCTGGCGCTCCACCACAGTTAATCGGACTGATGGCACTTAAGCGTTTTGTGTTAATGCGCATCATCCAGAAAGATTGGAATTCAAAACACAAGCCTGTTTCAATTCCTAGAGATATCAAGTCATTGGTAGAGGCAAATGCTGACTTTTGGTTAGCAACGATCGAGCTTCTGAAGCAACTCGATTTCCCGCCTGGAATTTTGTCTGTGTCAAAGTTTGACTTATTCAAGATTCTATTTCTTGAGGACGTGCTGACTTTCGATTCTGCGATCCTGTTGAAACCTGATAAGTCCAAAACGGAAACGGCGGTATCCATACGTAAACTGATGCAAAGTCAGAACAGAGCGTTGTTGGCGCTAAGCAACCCTTTTGATCGCGATTCCTTCCCGGTAACAGCGGCATTTACTGATCGCGCGATCCAGCTTGCGGAGCGCAACGACGTGTTTCGCAAGAAATACTACAACCGAATGGTTAGGGCGAGGGAGAGACTCACAGCCTTCAAAATCGAAAATAATTTTCGCTTAGAGCAGTCGGTTGCTGGTCGTTTTGTAACCAGTCGGCAAGGCAGAAAGAAGAAAGCGGAACAATAGGCAAAAAGCCTTTTATTTTGTCGTAGCCAGAAAACTCATGCCGCAAGGGATACGGCGAAAAAAATCTTTCTGCGAAATTAGCAAAAAATGCAATTATCCTGAAAATGAGACAGGCATGAGACTAAGTTTAGCTTTTTGTGTTTCGAGATGATCGTTCCTCTAGCGATTATTGCCCCCAGATATGGGGTCTGTAGTTCTCTTTTTGAGTCTCACCAAAAGGCAAAAAATAAGGCTCCCTGGCAGGAGCCCTAGTCAAATTAATTCAGTTAACGAGCGAACAAAATGGAAAATTTTGGTTTCTACCCGCACCTTAGGGTAGTCGAAAAAAGGCAACCCAATCAAGCTTTTCTGCTTCTCAAGCATAACACGAAAACCCGACACGCTTACCGTAGATTTAGGGAAATTAGGTGTGTAGAGCGCACAAAGCAGCGATGGACGCCCGAACGAAGCCGACAACAGGATCTAGAACTCGACTTTCAAGACCGCGTCAATGAATTGAAAAGAGGTGAGTTTTAATGAACTACTCTCCTTTATTCACAACTAATTGCACTAGAAACTCTAGCACCTACACAGAAGGCGACCAGTTAGGGATCTTCACAGAGCCGAACCCAGATTTGATTGTCGATCGTGTTCCTGAACGCCTCGCACTTGCAGTCGATCGCTACTACATCCGGCACAGCGATTGGTCCGCAGGCATCCAGTTAACGAGAGATGAGGCTTATCGAGCGATCGGACTGATTGGACGAAAGCGCGATCCAGAGGCGATTTATTCGGCGATCGAGCGAGTGGTGGATGGGGGTGTGCTATGAATATGGCCGCAACTCAAGCACTTAATGACGCTCAAACTCTCGAATCAAGCGACCCCGCTACTGTCGGCAAAATTCAACTACAGCATTTAGGTTTTGTTTCCGACAGTGAGATTTGTATCAAGGTGTCTTTTGACCATGAAGCATCTCTCAAGCCTGACTGGTGGGCGATGAAGCAGGATGGGGAAACGCCTGTCAACTACGTCTTCATGGGAAAAGTAACTGTTGACGGAATCTCCGTTCAGAAATGCCAATGGAAGGGCGAAGACAAAGACGGGAATTCCATTTGGAAGCCCTCAGGAGAGACATACAACTTCGATCACTTCCGACAGCTAGGAAGCGAAGGAGCAACGGTCTACTTCTATCCCAACAAGCCCTCTGGCGGCATCTCAAACGCTCACATCAAAACTACCGACCTCGTTTTCTACGAGATTGATGATCTGCCACTGAATGAGCAATGGGAAGCCTTGGAGCGGCTAAAAGCCAACACTGGTCTGGTTCCTTGTGTTGTTGTATTTACAGGCGGCAAATCTCTTCACGTTTATTTCCGGCTGAGTGAAGGGGTTAGTCAGACTGATTGGCGGCGGCTCTCTCGTAAGCTTTGCATTCTCCAGTCTGCGGATCACAACATCGTGAATCCGGCTAGGGCGATGAGGCTTGCTGGGATTCCTCGGCGCAAATCAGACGACTTCGGGCTTCTTGAACCAAAAGAAATCACGGTTGAATTTGTTTCTGACGAGATTTACTCACCGAATGATTTTGAGGCACGTTTAGATGCCACCGGAGCATTCCCGAACGGTTTGAGCGATAACCGCTGGAGTCAATGGGTTACGCAACGTAACAAGCAGAAAAATGGCAATACAACCGTTGATCCAGCTATTGCACTAAATGACCCAGATTTAGATCAGCGAATCGAACGCGATCGCGCTGCATGGCTCAAGCAAATGGCTGAGAAAGGCGACAGCGAACACGATGAAGAGATTACTACTCGCCTTGTTAATGAGATTCTGAGCTTCATTCCGCCGCGATCTAAGGGTGGTAATAGTTACCAGCTTTACCGCAAAATTGCTGCTTGCTTGAAGAATCACTATGGAGAAGCCGCCGCAATCAGCATGATGGAGAGCCATTCTCCGTCGAGACAATGCGGATGGAATGTCGCTCAGGTGGTTCGTTCCTCCAAGGGGACGTGGAAGATCGGAAGCCTGATTAACACGGCAAAGGATGAGTTTGGGTGGACTTTTCCGCAATGGACGCGAGATGCGTATCGCAACAAAGCCAAGCAGCATCGCGATCGTGATGCTGGTTCAAGTGAAAAGTCATCTACAAGCGACAAGCCTCCCTCTAGTGGTAGTGACCAAGAACTG
Organism: Myxacorys californica WJT36-NPBG1; assembly: GCA_019359315.1. Classification (GTDB taxonomy): domain Bacteria; phylum Cyanobacteriota; class Cyanobacteriia; order Leptolyngbyales; family Leptolyngbyaceae; genus Myxacorys; species Myxacorys californica. The sequence continues at coordinate 51,754 of JAHHHO010000020.1, read as the reverse complement.
CAAGGCGTGATCGCCAAATTGAAATCCCTTGGATTAGCAATTGAACTAGAAGAAGCGTTATCTTTGCCTTGGAACAGGATTTTGATATTGGCGGCGGATCGATGCGTCCCAACCGATGGCAAAGATATAACCGCGATCGCCAAAATCCTGATTGAGATTGCAGCTACGAAAATCGATGACCTTGAAGCAAGGTTGTTAATTGCCAAACTTAGCGAGATTCCTGGATTAGGAAGGCAGCCGCTAAACAGGTTGTTGAAGCAATTCAAAGAGCAGGCGGATTACGATCGCCGTAAACAGCAAGCAAAGCAGGCGCAACAAGAGAGGGAGGCTGAGCAGGAACGCAGGCAGCAAGAGGCGAAGTCGGAAAGTCGCCCTTATATCCCGATCGAATTTGACAACAAAACTGGAAAACCAATAACACCTAAAGCTGGGGTTGTTGACAGCGTTTTGTCGCAGTTCTATCAGAAAACTCTTTCGTGGAACCCCGATCGCACTTGCTTTTATCGTTATGGGACCGAGACTCAAGGCGTATGGTCGTCTGAATCTAGAGAGTTTGTTGAGCAGTTGATTAAAGATGAATTGAATTCTAACGGGTTGGACTGCGAATACAGCGCTGATTACGTCAAGTCTGTCTACAGCTTAATGTCTAGCTCTTTAGCTTGCAGGAATTGGAGCAAGGAACTGGATTCGGATCTTTTGCCGTTCCAAAACGGAATTCTTCGTCTTTCAACAAGAGAGTTCTCAAATCATTCCCCCGACCATCGCTTGACCTGGCAACTACCTTACAGTTACGTTCCTGGCGCGACGTGCGAACCGATTATTGATTGGTTGCGCGAAAGTCAAAATGGAGACGAAAAAATCGTCGAATTACTGAGAGCCTATCTGAAAGCGATTCTTTGTGGACGTGCCGATTTGCAAAGATTCATCGAGTGTGTTGGTAAAGGGGGGACGGGAAAATCTACTTATATCCGACTCGCACAAGCGTTGATAGGATTCAGAAATTGCTTCGTGACTGAACTCAAGCAGCTTGAAGGCAATCGTTTTGAGACGGCTGGGATTTATGGAAAACGGCTTGTGGTCATCACCGACTCAGAGCGCTACGGGGGTAGCGTATCGATACTAAAAGCTCTTACGGGACAGGATGCTCTGCGCCTCGAAGAGAAAAGGATTCAGCAGAAATCAGAAGGCTTTATGCCAAACGCGATGGTATTGATCGCCTGCAACGAGCCGATCCAATCTGCTGACTATACAACTGGTTTTACCCGCAGAAGGTTGAGTATTCCATTTGAAAATCAAATCGCGAAAGAGTTGCAGCGAGATCTAATTAGCATCGGACGCAATGGGGTAAGTGGTGAGTTTGCGGAATTTCTTCCAGGACTCGTTAATTGGGTGTTGGACATGCCTGATCAGCAAATGTTCGATTTAATCAAGAACACGGACGTTTCAGTTCCGAGCTTGAACGCGTCGCGATTGGAGTCAATCGTAGAATCAAATCCTTTGGCTGCGTGGCTAGATAGTCGTTGTGTTTTTGATGCTGACAGTAAGACTTATGTTGGAAATGCGGTCAAGTACACATTTTCGGAGAGCCCTGACGATGGAGCGACAAGGACGACCCGTACTTATTGGGAGGGGAGCGAAACCCTCCTCTATCCTAGCTACATCGCTTACAGCAACGCTGTAGGGACAAAGCCAGTCAGCTTACAACGCTTTAGTCGACTGCTTAGTGACCTTTGTGTTGGGCAGCTTGGACATGCTGAGGCAAAGAAAGAGAGGGATAGCAAGGGTGCTCACTTTGTCGGACTCAGGTTTCGTACTAGCGATGATGTTGGCATCCCGCGACCAATAACAGGGAAACCCGAGTCCGACTTCAACGAAGAAGTCGTCAGCGATGTAGTTGAAATTATCCGTGAAGGGATTGCAACAAATTGCATTGAGGAGGTTGTATCGGCGGTGTTTAGTGAAGTAACAGACACAGATCGAATTGAAGCGATCCACAGACTTTCTTGTGATGAGAAAAAAGTTCTGAACTTCGCTGAGGGGAGGCGACGGGCATGAGTAAGCCTGTAACCTGGCAATCGATCTCGCAAGACATGGCGCAATGGAAGCAGATGAAGCAACGGCAGGCAGACGCGATCGCTGAACTAGAACGCCTTGCAAAGTCAAACAATGTGGTTCCGAGTTCTGAAGTGGTTCGGTTACTCGCGATCGTCAAATCGGACAGTTCCCAAGTCGCCTAGAAACTCTACGAATAGAACCGTGTCGCCTGCCTTGACGACACGGTTTATAAGTTGGGTGTAGATAAACCGTCGTTTTTCAACCGACAAACTTGAAAAGAATTCAGGATCAGACCCAACGTTGACGAGATCTTCTCTGCGTTGGATCTGACTAGTCGATTCGGATCGCTGTTTTGCTTCTAAATCTATAATCTTTTGCTGAATGCCAGGGATTGCGGCAGCAAAATCCGGATCGTCGCCTAGCATTGCCAATTTGCGACGTAATGCTAATAACTCTGGAGTGTCCTGAGAAACGGTTGGTGTTTGCGATCGCTCGATTCGAGTGGCGATTTCTTGGGCTGCCCGTTGGCAAATTGCCGCGATCGCAAACTGCTCAGCATCAACCGATAGCAATCCGCCTTTCAAAGTGCAGGTTCGCGAACCTGCCGGAGCATAGATATCATCGCAGTAATAGCGCCTACGGTGCTTTCTGCCGCTAATTGAGGTTTTAGCGCCGCACTGACAATAAATTAAGCCACTGAGGGGGTATTGCACGGCAGAGGATGGACTGATACCAGATGCCCTCATTTTGAGCAGCTGATCTATTCTTTGTGCTTCGTCCGAATCGATGATCGCCTCATGGTTGTTGTATTGAGCAATTTCTTGGGGCTTGCCGCGGTTCCCAAAGTAGGCAAGATGACCGCGAACAGTTGGACTTTTTAACCATTTATCTAACTTCATGCGATCGCGCGGGAAGTCCTCCCACCACCCAGATCCGTAGCGCTCCACTCCATAGCGTTGAATCATCAAATGGCATGTGTTCCGAATACTCCCCTCCGTAAGGTAGGTTTCGATAATTTCGCGAGCAACGTCGAAGTAAGTCTTGTCTGGCTGAGGTGGGTAAACATCTCGGTTCACGACATACACATCGTTTTCAACTTTGTAGCCAAACGGTGGACTAGACGCTTTCTTTTTGCGGCGGCGGCGTGCCCAGCCTTGCTTAGCAGCATATTGGTTTTTCTCTCGCCACCATGCTGCGTCTACCGCTTGTTGGCGTGCCGCTTTTCTGCCGTCAGGCGTGATGAAATCGATCGCACCGCCAGAAGTGAAATGCAGTTCAGCTTCATATAGCGCAAACTCTTCCATCACTTGCTCCCAGTGCAGCGTAGAGCGGGTGAAGCGATCGAAGCAGGGGACTATGACTTTCTTAGTGATTCCTTGCCTCACGCGCTCTAGGACGGTGTTATATCCCTCGCGATCGTCACGCGAACCAGATTCAACATCGCTGAAGATGCGATCGCGAGGAATGCCACAATCTTCTAGATCCTCTTTGTATCGTTCTAGTCCGTGCCCGTGCGTGATTTGTTTCAAAGTCGAAACACGGCAGTATCCATCAGTATCGGGTAGCTGATTCATAGTGACGGACAGAATGACGAAGAATGACGAATAGTGATGGAAGCAGTGATGGACTTGTGACGGACTTATGACGGCTGAAACCCTTGTTAATGACGGTTATGACGGGTTTTTGCACTCTTCTCTATCTCTTAGAGGGTAATGGGATATAAAAAATATATTTTTAGTGTTTGCTTCTGGATTCTACAACGGCTCGTGTTGCACCTTGGCGAATGATTTCTCGAAAGATCTCTCTGGGATGTGCCAGAGTTTCGGTTGCTGTACCGATCGTAATTACCTGCGTCCCAATCAGCTTGTTTTTCACATCGAGTAACAGCACCGCAAACCGTTCTTGAGCTTGCCACATCAATTCACCACTGAGAGCAGCAGCGGCAACTTGTGGATCGTCAATCACCGTTTTTTCGGGTGGACGCGATTGATAGACTCGTTTGCCAAGCTCGATCGCTGCCAAAATTGTCGTTGCTTTTGCTGGCCCAACGCCCGGAACTTTCGTTAATTCTTGGATATTGACATCGCGCAACACCCCCAACGGATCGCGCTGATGCTGACTTAATTCTTGCAAAATGTATTGCCCCAACCCTACTGCCGAAAGTTTTCCAGGTCCTTGACCCGTTCCCAGTAAAATTGCAATTAGCTCAGCCGTAGAGAGAGTTTTTGCACCTTGAGCGATCAGTCGCTCGCGGGGTCGTTCGCTTTCGGGAATATCAGCAATTCTTAGAGAATAAGTCATGAAAGCATAGAAGGAAGCGCCTATTTTTACAGTAATCCCGCAAAATGAATCTGGGAGTACATCGACCAATTCGAGCAATAACAAGAGTGTGAGTATGTGGAACGGAAGAACAAATGCTGTAACGGCGCTGCTAGGGGGTGCGCTCCTTTGGAGCTTGGCGGAGCCGATCACGATTCATCAAATTGCTTGGGCAGCGCGGACTCAAGACTATACGCCAGATCAGTTTATTTCTGTATTAAATGGTCTGGGCTATCCTGTCCCGCTAACGATGCCCTTTTCGAGTCCGTCCGTGCAGCAAGCGATTCGAGATTTTCAGGTGCAATATCGCCTGCCAGTGGATGGAACGCTGAATCCACCGACGCAAGATCTAGCGGCAGATCTGATGAAAAAACTACAAACCGATCTCAACCGAGTGGTGAAATTAGAAGTTCCGCTTCCAGGAAGTCAATTTTATGGACGGCAGACTGAGGCGGCGGTGCGGTTGTTTCAGCAGCAAAATAAGCTACCTGCCACAGGAACAGCAACGCTAGAAACTCGCCAGCGCATCAATGACATTCTGAACGATGCGCTACCTCGTCCGGGTCAACCAGGTTCGTCGGGCAGTCCGTCGAGTGGTTCTTCAAATTCATCGCTGGGAATTTACACTGAAGGACAACTGCGATCGCTGCTGCTAGGGTTTGGCTATGACGTGAATCCGCAACAGCCCCTAACTGACGTTTCTGTGGTTCGAGCGATTCAAGATATTCAGTCTCTCTATAATTTGCCGCCAACTGGACGGCCCGATCAGCGCACTCAGGAAATTATGGCAACCTTGGTCAGAAATCTGAGAAATAGTCTCAGAATTGTTCTGCGAAGTAATTTGCCCATTACTCAGTTCTACGATGCTCAAACTCAAGCGGCGGTGCGGGAGTTCCAGAGCAGATACGGCTTGCCGGTCAATGGTGCAGCAACGCTCGCCCTGCGGAGCCGCATTGATGCAGAGGCGCGAAGAGTAAGTAGGTAAGGGCAGAGGCAACGGATGAAGCGTTGATATCAACCCAATCATGCTATCCGTTGCCACTTGGTCTATCTGATTTCTACGCGTGTGCGACCCCATCTTCACGTGCCGCTCTCTGAACTGCTGCTGCCACTGCTGTTGCAACCCGTCCATCAAACACCGATGGGATAATGTGTTCATGGGTTAATTCGTCGGGGGTGACGAGAGACGCGATCGCTAACGCTGCCTGCAAATACATATTCGTGGTTAAGGTAGACGCTCGGCAGTCTAATGCTCCTCGGAAGATGCCGGGGAATGCCAGCACATTGTTGATCTGATTGGGATAGTCGCTCCGCCCGGTTGCCATGACTGCGACATCATCGCGCACGTATTCGGGCTGAATCTCAGGAATTGGGTTTGCCATCGCAAATACAATCGGAGCGGCTGCCATCGATCGCACCATTTCGGACGTCACTACACCCGGAGCGCTGACGCCAAGGAAAACATCTGCTCCTCGCATTGCATCGGCAAGCGTGCCGCTTTGTTCAATTGCAAACGCGAGCTTTTGAGGGTTTAAATCGGTGCGGCTCTTCGAGAGAATGCCTCTGGAATCGCACATGATAATGCTGGCGGCACCATCTTTTTGCAGCAGCTTGGCGATCGCAACTCCGGCTGCCCCCGCCCCGTTGATCACAATTCGGGCGTCAAAAATCGACTTCTCAACGAGTTTTAGCGCATTGGTGAGAGCGGCAAGCGTAACGATCGCGGTTCCGTGTTGGTCGTCGTGAAAGACTGGAATGTTGAGTTCTCGTTGCAGCCGTTCTTCGATTTCAAAACAGCGCGGCGCGGCAATATCTTCTAAGTTGACGCCGCCAAACACAGGCGCAATCCGTTTCACCGTTTCGACAATTTCATCGGTACTTTGAGTTGCCAAACAAATTGGAAAGGCATCCAATCCGCCAAACTCTTTGAACAACATTGCTTTGCCTTCCATCACAGGCATTGAGGCTTCGGCTCCAAGATTGCCCATTCCCAGAACAGCACTACCATCCGTGACGATCGCAATGGTGTTGTGCTTGATCGTCAGTTCGTACACCCGCTCTGGCTCGTCTGCGATCGCGCGGCAAATCCGACCTACACCTGGCGTATAGGCCATTGCCAGATCAGCTTGTCCTCTCAGCGGAATTTTGCTGTGAACGCTAATTTTTCCGCCTTTGTGCAGCGTGAAGGTGCGATCGTAAATATCCAACACCTTAATGTCAGGTAGCGCTTTCACCGCTTGTACAATCGTTTCTGCATGTTCTGTACTGGCAGCATCGACGGTAACATCTCTCATGGAGATGTCTCGCGTCTGCTCAATCAAGTCGATTTGTCCCATGTTGCCGCCTTGCGACGAAATCGCCTGAATCACGCTCGACAGCATCCCAGGACGGTTGGGAACCTGGAAGCGAATTGTCAGACTAAAACTAGAGTTGGGGGTGAGGGCTGCCATAAACTTGCACGTTGAATTCCGAGGTCTCGATTTTACGGGAAAATTGCGAACGAGTGTTAAAACTTCTCAACAATTCTGAGATGAATTCTAGTTCGTCCTTGGAAGAATTTACAAAAATATCGTTCAATATCAAACTAGTTGCCGCGACTTATTTTAGGGAATTCAATTTGAGAGAACTGTACTCAGACACACGAATTTATGCCAAGTCTTTACACCGAAATCGACATCAATGCTCCGCGATCGCGGGTTTGGCAAATTTTGCTTCAGAAAGAGAAATGGAAATATTGGAACACCTTCCTGTACGACTGCAATCCTCATCAAACAATTGCTCCCGGACGGGAAATCTCGCTTTCGCTACTGCGAGTTCCGGGTGAAGAGGAAATTCAGTTTCGTCCGGTTGTGACGCTGGTGCAGCCAGAGGCGTGTCTCAAGTGGAGGTCGTCGATTCCAGGATTTCGGCACGAGTATATTTGGCAGCTCCAAGATCTAGATCGCGATCGCAGCCAATTCATTTATCAGGAAACGTTTTCTGGAGCACTCAGCAAATTTTTTGTTCCCTTTATTCGTCAAGATGAGCAAAAGGGAATGCGCCGCATGGCATGGGAACTCAAGCAGTATGCGGAAAAGCTCTAAATCGTCCAATCCTTTGTCACTAATCCTGGCACTCTTTCAAAATCTCTTAAGTTCCGGGTGAGAAGGACTAAGTTTTGCGAAAGAGCGATCCTTCGGAGCTTCGCAAGGCGAATTGCGGCAATTCTCAAATCCATTGTTGATACACGAACTCTGTGTACTCGTAGCTCGTTAAAGAGCACGATTGCTGCCTCATCAAACGCTAGAACAGGAGCCGTTGAAAAGCCTTGAAGGGTTTCCAGCAGCAGTGTGTATCCGCCAATTACATCAGCAGGTGTACGAGCACAATTGATAAAGCTATGAGCACCAAGGACTTGCTCATGAAAACTGACAACGGACAAAGCAAAGTCTGCGGGTGAGTGTTGAGCAATTCGAGCGGTTAGGTTTGTGAATTCTGAGCCTGAACCTCGCTGTAGAAAACTGATGTGGTCAGTGTCGAGCAAAAATCTCACGCTTGTCCATCATCATCGGTTGGTTTGTCAGCTTGGCGGAAAGAGCGCCCATATTCCAAAGCTTCAAGAAAAGCAGATTCATCAGAAATTGATCCAACGAGTTTCTCGAGCCAAGTGCCAGAGGCAAAGTTATGCTCGGACTTGTGTTTAAGGTCAGCGACCTCTTGCTCAAGAGTTGCTAACCGACGTTCGAGCGTTGCTTCATCCAACATGACTTTTCTCTTTGAAGAACTACTGACCTTACATCACTACTTCATTTTATCGGACCAGAAATACTATCATATGCCACAAAAAAGGGCTGGACGTTCGCCCAACCCTACACAAAAGAAACTTAAGAAGGTTTAGAAATTCATTTCGGCGGCTTGGACGCGCTCGACTTGCTTCTTCTTCAGTACCAACATGATTTGAGTGATGGTGACGATCGCAAAGAACGCCAGCAGACCCTTAATGCGGCTCGGATTTTGCAACACAATTTCAGCATCGATTTGACCAAAACCACCGACGTTGGGGTTGTTGGTCAGCGCATCGCCTGCCTTGACTTCATCACCTTGAGCCACGATTAGCTCAGGGCCAGGCGGGATTGTGTCTTCGACAACGCCCTTGTCAGAGTTGATGCTGACCGTGTAACCCCCATCGTCGCCTTTCGCGATCGCCGAAATCGTTCCAGCAGCAGACGCATTGAATACCGCGTTATTGCTCTTCTCACCAGTCGGATAGACCTGTCCACGGCCCCGGTTTCCACCGACGTGAACCGAGTACTTCCCAAAGTGCAATGAGCGATCGGTGTTTGGATCGGGAGACAGAATCGGGAAGCCAATCTCTTGATACTGCTCGCCCGGAACAGGACCAACTACGAGCCAGTTTGGATGCGCTTCGCTGTAGGGCTGAATGAATAGCTCAGCTAGTTTCTCTCGCATTTCCTCAGGCAGGCGCTCTTCAGGCGCTAACTGGAATCCCTCCGGTAACATCAGCAGTGCGCCAACGTTGAGCGGGCCTTTGCTGCCATCTCCCTGAACTTGCTGAACGCTGGTATCCAATGGAATTTTAACGACCGCTTCAAACACGGTGTCGGGTAGAACCGACTGAGGCACTTCGACCTCCGTGGGTTTTGCGCCTAAGTGACAGTTCGCACAGGCAATCCGACCCGTGGCCTCACGGGGATTTTCGTACTGCTGTTGAGCAAAAATCGGATAAGCGGCTGCCGATCGCGGCAAAGCCAAGCTCCCCGACAGTAAGATCGCGACGGCTGCCAAGGCAATTCCGACCCGCTTTGTCAATTTAATCAGGTTTGTTCTCATCTCTAGCAAATTACTCTCGCTCGGAATAAATAAAGGCAGAACGGTTGAAAGGGTGTGATTAAGTCCACCACGGATCTTCGCCTGTGCGGAAGTCCGTTTCTTCCCAAGGGGTAAAGCTGATTTTGTTATCCACAACCTCAGCGTGAGCGAGCGCCAGCGAGAGCGGGGCCGGACCGCGCACCACTTTTCCGGTGTTGTCATACTGGGAACCGTGGCAAGGGCACATGAATTTGTTTTCGCTGGCGTTCCAGGGCACGACACACCCGAGGTGAGTACACACCGCGTTGATGCCATAGCTCGCGATCGCTTGATCTGCCTCCACCACAATGTAGGTCGGATCGCCCTTTAGCCCTTGCGCGAGCGAACGATCTCCGGCGGGGTGGCTGGCGAGATACTCGCTGACTAAAATATCATTACCGAGGGCATCTTTTGCTGTGACGCCTGCGGAACCTCCACCTGACGAAGGCGGAATAAAATATTTGATTACCGGATACAAGGCTCCAGCCGCTACTAGTGCCTCGGAGCCGAACATCAGGAAGTTCATGAATTGGCGACGACCCATATTGGGTACATCATCTGCGGGTCCAGTAAGTTGAGCCATGACTACTCTCTAGGGATTGCGGAACGGAGTGAAAAAAGATTTAAGCGCAGAACTTTTGTCAAAGCTCTGTGTTTAGATCTAGTTACTTGGGGTACTACAACGGCGATCTCTAAACTTTTTATCTAAAGCAAAGCGCTGAAAAGCCTTTAGAACAGCCAATTTGTAGTTTTTCTTAGATGTATTATTACATTTCTTGACACTAGCATCATAGCTAAGCGGCGCAGCCGAAATTTAATACGAAATGTTAAAGATTTTTACGTGCTAACGTGCCATGACCGGACAAGACCTACGCCAACTTTTGATTAACAAGTGGGGGTTTTCCTACGACATTCAGGTGCGCCGCGCGATGGGCAAACTGTTTGTGCAAGTGATGTGGCGCTATCAGGAGCAACGCTCGTTTCCGCTGACTGAATCGGAATATCTAGATCATCTTGATCAAGTGACAAGCTATTTAGCGGCTTGGAATGCGATCGCGCAAGTGCAAACCTTCATTGAAACGACGCGCGAAAAGCCTCGGCTCGGAAAAGCGGTGAATATTCCGATTGATCTGGGCGATCGCGCGTCGGAATGGCTATTAGAGGAGTTTTAACGAGTTTTGCGCTCGGTCAGTTCGTTCAATCCTTCGCCAAACAAGGAGAGTCCGATCACCATCAGGGTCATGGCTAATCCCGGAAAAACGGCTGTCCACCAAATTCCGCCCGTGGAGAGCGCGTCCAAGGCTTGATTGAGGTCATGTCCCCATTCCGGCACTTCGTCCGGCAATCCCAATCCCAAAAATCCAAGTCCGCCCAGAGTTAGCACAGCATCTGCCGCGTTCAGCGTAAACAAAACTGGGACACTTTGAATCACGTTCAAAAACAGATAGCGAGAGAGAACGCGCCAGGTAGACGCCCCCATCGCTTGCGCCGCTTCGATGAACAGTTCTGTTTTGACGCTGACCGTTTGATTACGAACGACCCGATAGTACTGAGGAACATAGGCAATGCTGAGCGCGATCGCGGCATTGAAAACCCCTCGCCCGACTACAAACGCCAGCGTCACCGACAGCAGTAGTCCCGGTAGCGTGTAAATCGTATCCATAAAGAAAATTAGAATCCGGTCGAGCTTGCCGCCCAGATAGCCGCTGAGCATCCCTAGCGGAACGCCAATGATCAGACTGAGTCCTGTTGCCAACAAGACGACCTGAAGCGCTGCTTGCGTGCCAAACAGTGTGCGAGAGAAGACATCGTAACCGAGACTGCTGGTGCCAAACCAATGAGCCAGAGAAGGCGCTTGGTGAGGCGGATTGTCAAGAAATTCGGTAGGATTTTGCAGCCATCCGATCGCTTGAAACAGGGGAGCGAGAAGCGCGATCGCAATAAACGCGATCGTGATCGCCGCGCCAATTCGCATCATTTGGCGCGAGAGCGACGGGCGTTCGACACCACGAGACAACCGGGGCAGACGAATCGAAGTCATAAGACAAGGCAAACAGTTCGCTCATCATCATAAATCCTGGTTTGCAACCCATCAAAAAATAGCGGATGAGTACCTCAAGTCTACTCATCCGCTATCCGTTATTTAATCTATTGCCCTTACAAATGGCTTTGGATCAACTCGCGATACTGACTCTTTTGCTTCACTCCTTTGACTTCCGCAACCTTATCTTTGTGCTTAAAGAACTGGATCGTCGGAGTTCCCGAAATGCCTGCTGATTCTGCAATATCCGGATCTTCCTCAATGTCAATCTCGACAAAGTGAATCTTGCCGTCAAACTCATCCACTACTTTGTTAAGAATTGGCTTCAGCGTGTGGCATGGGCCGCAACTCGGAGAGACATACTTAACTATGATCAAGCGATCGCTTTCATGGTAGAGCTTGCGCAAGGCGTAACCGCCCACATGCTTCGTTTGTTCTGGATCGACTTCTGTAGAGAACTCTTCTGCCTTGTGAGCTGTCTTCTCTTCGTTCGCCGCTTCCGCTTGAGTTTGGTGGAACTCTTGGGCCAAGCCATTGAACGACAACCAGCGCTCTGCCAACATCGCCGCCATACACCCTGTGCCGGCCGCCGTGATCGCTTGACGGAATTCGTGATCCTGTACGTCGCCTGCTGCGAAGACGCCTTCGATATTGGTCTCAACTGATCCGGGCTTGGTGACGATGTAACCTACGTCATCTAGCTCAAGCTGACCTTTGAACAGAGACGTATTTGGCGTGTGCCCGATCGCATAGAACAACCCTTTCGCCTCGATCACGCTCTCTTCGCCAGTCTGACGATTTCTAACTTTCACACCTGTCATGTGTTCAGTACCGCCAACCACATCAACAGCTTCGGTGTTCCGGTGAACCGTGATCTTTGGATTGTTTAAGACGCGATCTTGCATCGCTTTACTGGCACGCAGTTTGTCACCTCGGATGAGCATATTGACGCGATCGCCGTACTTGGTGAGATACAGCGCTTCTTCTGCTGCTGTGTCGCCACCACCAATAATCACCAACGGCGCACCCCGGAAGAGTGGCGTTGCACCGTCGCAAATTGCGCAAGCAGAAATGCCTCGGCTCCAGAAGTTGGCTTCATCGGGCAATCCGAGTCGCTTGGCAGTTGCACCTGTGGCAATCACGACGCTGTGTGCCTTGACTTCGCGATCGTCTGACCGAATCGTAAACGGACGTTGGCTAAAATCGACAAAGGTCACATCTTCGGTATAAAGCTCGGCTCCCCACCGTTCTGCCTGAGCCTTCATTTGATCCATCAGTTGCGGTCCAGTGATGCCTTGAGGAAAGCCTGGAAAGTTCTCAACCTCAGTTGTCGTCATTAGCTGACCGCCCGGAAGCCCTCCTGCCTGAAAGCCTTCAAATACCACAGGCTTCAAATTTGCACGCGCTGCATAAATTGCCGCCGTGTAGCCCGCCGGACCAGAACCAATGATTACTAAATTTTCTACGGTTGAATTCTCCATAAGACTTATATGAACTCATAACGACTACGAGTAGTATAGCGCAAGGAGCACGATCAATGCAAAATGTTAAGGTCCTATGATTCGACTTAGGTCTACAAGGGGCGAGTCACGATGAATGAGAACGCCGATTTTGATTAGGAGACTGATTTAGGAAGCAAGCTTTTAATCTGCTCTAGCACTTTGTCTTGTTCTTTTCTGAGGATCTCTAGCTGCTGGACAGCTTCTAGAAGCTGCTGCTGCGGGTCGGGCTGTCGGCGTTGCGCTGCAAACAAGGATTTGATCATCCGGGGGCTTTTTCTAAAGAGCCACTGACTCAATTTGATCGGGGTTTGTAAGAGCGAGAGCCACAGATTTTCGGTCAGACGCCCGATCGCACCCAGCAACCCAAACATCAGCACGATGATCAACCCCACGAGTCCCAGTGCCCAGACCGGATGATGCAGCATCCAAGCCGCGATCGGATGAACGTCTAACCAATTTTGGAGGGCAGAGGTAGCAGCAATCTGAGAGCGAGTGACAACGGCATTACTCAGTTGTTCTACAGCTTGGCTAGGAATGCCAAGCGCATTGATGGCTTCTCCTCGAAGGGTTTGTAAGCCCTGTGAAAGATTGTCTAGTTGATTCATAAATCCATTCGCCCAGAATCACTTTAGATTTCTATGCTAAATCTGAGGTGAATGAGAGTTCCAAATGAAACAAAAGTAATTTAACGAAATGAAGTAGAGCCTTAATTTTCTAAACGATCGCGCAAATCCGGAAGTTTCTTTTTAGGCAGCGTAGCACTCATTAGAACATCCTGAATTTCGTCAACCGCCGTGAAAAATCTTCTAGTTTTGTTACCTCTTGGCTTTTCATTTCTAGCTACATTGCCTGCGATCGCAGGATCACTTCCTGAAAAATCTGTGCCGTGTTATTTCTTCAGAGGTGACCGAGTAGAACTTAAGCAGACCTGCACTCATGTGGCGGGCTGGGGAACGGGTGCAGGAGGGGCAGCGCTCACTTGGCAAGATAGAGTCGTCACGCGTCTAGCGTGGGAGAACGATGAGCTTTCGCTAGATGGCAACAAAGCATTTAGTTATGCCCGCGATCGTAAAACACTGAGGCGGTTGCCATCGGATGAAGCAAAGCGACTTCGAGACAACGGAGCATCTGCTTTGTCGTGCTGGCAAACTTACAAATATGGCAATTCAGTCTGTTGGATCAGATAGCACTTAATGGAGAGATTTACGAGTTGCCAAACTTTTGTTTTGCCTGGTCGTAAATCTCGACAGTGATTTGGCTAGCTCCGGTTTCTTGAGCAAACTTCTCAATTTTTTTACGTGCCGCCGGACGGACAAAAAACGGAATTTCTTTTAGTTTTGCTTCTGCTTCAGGTGTCCACTCGATTGATCCGCTCATAAGTATTCTCACGTCTTGTTAGGTTTAGTTTACCAGCGTAGATCCGTGAGTGGAATAATTACGATTGCTACGCAAGCTCCGAAGGATCACAGTCTTCTTTGAGCTGTCACTGCGATCGCTAACGTTAGTGCGATCACGGCTTTTCTTCAAAAATAATCACTTCAAAACAGCATCAAAACTCCCAGATTCGATGCTTCGTTTAATGTTTTAATGTCCTCGAGGTGCGATCGCAGAATCGCTTCAATCGCTCTCGAACAATTCCCGCGACGAATCTATACAACTTTTGGTGGAAAGCCGCGCACCAAACTCAACTCATTAAAATCAGCATCTCTAGTTACAATCATGAACTCGTTCTATTGGGCGTAAGTCCATAGAATGTCATCGTTGCCTTGGTCAAGCCCAACTTGATAGACATGCTTTGAACCTGGATACAAATCTGCAAGCTGATGCACTAATAGAGGCGATAGATTTTGATCAAACAAAAGCCTCATGACTGGACAATTAGCGTTTGCCGTTCTCGTTCAGCAGCGTAGCTCAAGCAAGCCAAGATATCGTCTTGAGTCAAATAAGGAAAGTCTTCTAGTATCTCCTGATATGTCATGCCTGAAGCAAGGTAGGACAGCACATCATATACGGTCATTCGCATTCCTCGAATGCAAGGTTTGCCCCCGCGCTTACCTGGCTCGATCGTGATAATTCCTTGGTAATTCATGGGACTCTGGATATTTTCGGGCATAGGGAGAAGCTAGGAACACTTCTCCATGATAATCATGCTTCAAGTTGAGATTTGATTTGTGAATAAGCGTGTTTCAAGTTGAGGCTTGTTTGGTATTTTTATGGATTGCAAATTTTAGAGCAAGCTTCAGAAGTCATCATTAGTTGATTGCAACGCGAGATGCCGCAGTCGCAGCTATGCCGAAGAACCTCTCAAAGTTCTAAATCGCTTAACACCCGACTACGCCTACACGATCGTCTTCGATCCAGTCCACGAGTAGCCAAGTTCGGAAAGCAAAACCTGCAAAAAAAAATTAGATGTGCAAAAGTTGTATGTAGCTACCGTGAATTGTCACAGTGGCTGCTTTTCGTACTTTCGCGGATTCAGCACAATAAAAATTAATCTAACGTTTATTAGAAGATCCGTAACCTCCCTATCGCCAAACGCCCTATGAACAGTTCCTTCTTACAACGTCTCCACAGTCCCGATCGTCCCGTCATCGTGTTTGATGGCGCAATGGGAACCAACATTCAGTCGCAAAACCTAACGGCGGATGACTTTGGCGGCGCAGAGTACGAAGGCTGTAATGAATATTTGATTCATACCAAACCGGACGCGATCGCAAAAGTTCACCGGGACTTTTTAGCAGCAGGCGCAGATGTCATCGAAACTGACACGTTTGGCAGCAGTCCGTTGGTCTTAGCAGAATACGGCTTGCAGGACATGGCCTATGACCTCAGCAAACGCGCTGCCGAACTTGCCAAGAAATGTACGGCTGAATTCTCAACGCCAGAGAAGCCCCGGTTTGTAGCAGGTTCCATCGGTCCTGGAACCAAGCTTCCGACCCTAGGACACATCACCTATGACAGCCTCAAAGACGCTTTCACCATTCAGGCAGAAGGTTTGTTTGATGGAGGCGTCGATCTCTTCATCATTGAAACCTGTCAAGATGTTCTGCAAATCAAAGCGGCGCTGAATGCGGTGGAAGCGGTATTCGAGAAGAAGGGTGAGCGGCGTCCGCTCATGGTATCCGTGACGATGGAAGTCCAGGGCACGATGCTAGTCGGAACCGACATTAGCGGTGTATTGGCGATTCTGGAGCCATACCCGATCGATATTTTGGGTCTGAACTGTGCGACAGGCCCCGATCGCATGGCAGAACACATCAAATATCTCACCGACAATGCGCCATTTGTGGTTTCCTGCATTCCTAACGCAGGCTTGCCCGAAAACGTTGGCGGTCATGCGCACTACAAACTCACTGCCACCGAGCTTCAAATGGCATTACATAAGTTTGTCGAAGATTGGGGCGTCCAGGTAATCGGGGGATGCTGCGGGACTCGTCCATCGCATATTCAAGCGTTGGCAGAGCTTGCCAGCACGATGAAGCCAAAGGAACGACCAATTCGCGCAAAAGTTGCCACAGCAGATCCAACAATAATTCGCCCTCCGCTAGGCTACACGCCTTCTGCTGCTTCGATTTACACCGCACAACCCTATGAGCAAGATAACTCGTTTCTAATTGTGGGCGAGCGGTTGAATGCAAGTGGCTCCAAGAAAGTGAGAGAACTTCTGAACGTGGATGATTGGGATGGGCTGATTGCGATCGCCAAATCTCAAGTCAAAGAAGGCGCTCACGTGCTGGATGTCAACGTCGATTATGTCGGGCGTGACGGCGAACGCGATATGAAAGAACTGGTATCGCGGCTTGTTACCAACATTACGCTGCCACTCATGCTTGACTCGACCGAGTGGACAAAAATGGAAGCGGGTTTGAAAGTTGCAGGCGGCAAATGCATCCTCAACTCGACGAATTACGAGGACGGCGACGAGCGTTTCTTCAAAGTGTTGGAACTTGCCAAAGAATATGGCGCAGGCATCGTTGTTGGGACAATCGATGAAGAGGGCATGGCGCGAACGGCCCAGAGGAAATTCCAGATTGCCCAACGAGCCTATCGCGATGCTCTAGAGTATGGCATTCCGCCTCACGAAATTTTCTTTGACACATTAGCGCTGCCGATTTCTACGGGAATTGAGGAAGACCGCGAGAACGCCAAGGCAACGATCGAATCGATCAAAATGATTCGTGAAAGCTTGCCCGGAGTGCATTTTATGTTGGGCGTCTCCAACGTTTCTTTTGGTCTCAGTCCCGCCGCCCGCATTACGCTGAACTCGATGTTTCTCCACGAAGCAACGTTAGTCGGAATGGATGGCGCGATCGTATCTGCCGCTAAAATCTTGCCGCTCTCAAAAATTGATCCGCAACACCAAAAAGTGTGTACGGACTTGATCTACGATCGTCGCGAATTTGACGGCGATATTTGCGTTTACGATCCGTTGACAGAACTGACAAAACTGTTTGAAGGAGTTAGCGCAAAGGATGCTCGCTCCAGCAGTTCTCTCGCTGATTTACCCGTTGAAGAACGCCTGAAGCAACACATTATCGATGGCGAACGCATTGGCCTAGAAGATGCGTTGAAGATTGCGTTGGAACAATATCCACCTCTAACCATCATCAATACGTTTTTGCTCGACGGCATGAAGGTTGTGGGCGAACTGTTTGGTTCAGGGCAAATGCAATTGCCGTTTGTGCTGCAGTCAGCAGAAACCATGAAGTCTGCGGTTGCCTTTCTCGAACCGCTCATGGAGAAGACAGAAGGGAGTGATAGCGGTAAAGGTAAGTTTTTGATCGCGACTGTTAAAGGCGATGTTCACGATATTGGTAAGAATTTGGTTGACATTATTCTCACCAATAATGGATACAAAGTCATTAACTTAGGTATCAAACAACCTGTTGATAAAATCATTGATGCTTACAACGAGCATCAGCCTGATTGCATTGCCATGAGTGGATTACTCGTGAAATCTACAGCATTCATGAAGGAGAACCTGGAGATTTTTAATGAGCGTGGAATTTCGGTTCCCGTGATTTTGGGAGGCGCAGCGCTTACTCCTAAATTTGTTTACGAAGATTGCCAAAATGCTTACGAAGGGCAAGTGATTTATGGCAGAGATGCGTTTGCAGATTTGACCTTTATGGATCGCCTTATGCCCGCCAAATCAGACGGCAAGTGGAAAGATCAAGAAGGATTTTTAGAAGGCTACGCGAAGTATAACCAGAAAGGACGGAACGCGATCGCAGAAGCAGAACGTCAACTAAATGGCGATGCTCCTGAAGAGAAACCGTCTGAACCGGAAGTCGTTGACACACGCCGTTCGGAAGCGGTTGAGGTCAACATCGATCGTCCTACTCCGCCCTTCTGGGGAACCAAAATTCTCACCCCCGAAGACCTTTCTCTGGAGGAACTCTTCTGGTATCTCGATCTGCAAGCCCTAATTGCTGGACAGTGGCAGTTCCGCAAACCAAAAGAGCAATCTCGCGAAGACTATGATGCGTTCCTTGCTGAAAAGGTATACCCAGTTCTGGAGCGTTGGAAGAACCGAATTCAATCTGAAGCGCTATTACATCCGCAGCTCATTTATGGCTATTTCCCTTGCGTTGCAGAAGGTAACTCTGTTCACGTTTACGATCCGGTTGTCATCGAGAACGGTCTGACGCCAAAAACGGCTACTCCGGTGGTAACATGGAACTTCCCACGTCAGAAATCGATGCGTCGCTTGTGCATTGCCGACTTCTTCCGCCCGATTGAGCAAAACCAATTTGATGTGTTCCCCATGCAAGCGGTGACGATGGGACATATCGCGACAGAAGTCGCTCAAGAGTTATTTAAAGCGAATAACTACACAGAGTACCTCTACTTCCACGGGATGGCGGTACAAATGGCGGAAGCCCTAGCCGAGTGGTCTCACGCCCGGATTCGTCGCGAGTTGGGCTTTGGCGACCAAGAACCTGATAATATTCGCGATATGCTAGCGCAGCGCTATCAAGGGTCGCGCTATAGCTTTGGCTATCCGGCGTGTCCGACGGTTAGCGATCAGTTCAAGCAGTTGGAGTTGCTTGAAACAGAGCGGATTGGAATGACGATGGACGAGAGTGAACAGCTTCATCCAGAACAATCGACAACGGCACTGATTGTTTATCACTCAGTTGCAAAATACTTTAGCGCTTAAGTTAACCTTCACTAAAATGAGAGAGTGAACACAAGTGGAGAATGAAGACTGTGTTCACTCTCCTACCAACAGGCTTCATTATGGTTTCAGCTAATGCAACAACATTGAGTTATGAGGCATTTGTCGCCCAATATTTTGACGGCGGTTCTGCTGAGGAGCAGAGTTACCGCTACGAGTTGATTGATGGAGAGCTAATCGATTTGGAATCGACGGGACTTCATGAACAAGTCACAGGACTGATCAACCGTAAACTGAATGTCGCGATCGATCGCTCAACCCTGAATTGGTTCATCCCAATGAAGTGCTTGATTAAATCTCTTGCCCAGAATTCAGCATTTCGACCGGATGTTGTGGTTTTAGATCAATCGGCCTTAGTCAACGAACCGCTCTGGAGGAATGAACCTGTCATTACGCTGGGAAGTTCCGTCAAGCTGGTTGTTGAGGTTGTTAGCACCAACTGGCAAAATGATTATGCTCGAAAAGTTGAGGATTACGAAGCACTAGGAATTTTGGAGTACTGGATTGTTGATTATTTGGGTCTTGGTGGTAAACGCTATATTGGTTCGCCAAAGCAACCCGTGATTACGATTAATCATTTAATAAATGGCGTTTACCAGGGGCAGCAGTTTCGAGGAACAGAGCGCTTACTCTCCTCTGTGTTTCCAGAGTTGAATCTTCTAGCAGATCACGTCTTTGCAGTGGGACGTTGAGCAGCTTGGATTCAAGACATCTGTTTCCACTCCTCAGCAAGCAGACTGTAGGTAACGAGATCGAGATAGCGATCGCGCGCCCAAACCGATTGTCGTGCAATTCCCTCTTGCACAAAACCCAACCGCTCTGCGATCGCGCGACTTCGATGATTTTCGACTGCCGCCTGAATCACCAAACGGTTTAGCTTCAGCTCCTCAAATGCATACGCCATCATGCAGCGACAGGATTTCGTCATCACTCCCTTACCCTGATGATTGGGCGACAGCCAGTAACCAATTTCGCCCCAGCGATTCATTTTGTCAATGGTTAAGCCAATGCTGCCGATTACAGTATCGTCAAACCAAATTCCACACGCAAGTCCCTTTGCCTCAGCTAAAAGCTGGAGGGATAATTCAATAAACTTGCGCGTATCCTCTGAAGATTGACTATTATCAACCCAAGGCATCCACGTTTGAAGATGCTGGCGATTTTGATCGATGACTGCAAATAGCGCTTCGCTATGATGGGGCTGAAGCAGCTTTAGAACAACGCCTTGATCGACTGGGCAACTGAACATACTAATCCTGACTTATGTATCCTTACGTATTTTAACTAGAAGGTTCCTCAGGCTCAGGCGCTTCAGTCGGTTCTTCGAGCGTCTCTAGCACAAATCGGCGGGCTAAACGATTGTAGGTTCCGGCTCCCACAAACTGCGGGTATTTGTGCGATCGCGTGTACACCCAAACTACATTCCGGTCTTCAACAATGCGAATTTCCTGAAACCATTTGCAGTTGGGGATTAGTGCTTTTGCAGCATTGAGAGCGTCAGTCCACCGTTCAAACTCTTGGCGAACGTCGCGGCTAATCACTTGAAACATGTCGATTCGTCTATCAGTTCACCCTTCTAGAATAGCGAGATGCGGTTCCGTCTGAATAGCGTTTGGCACTAATCGAGCCTAACGAGCGGCATCAACAGGCTCATCATCAGTATCGCAACAGCAATTAAGATCAGCAGTTTCAGTGAGGGCAAGTTAATTTCGATCGCAAAGCGATGAAGTTTGAAAGGAACTAAGTTCAAAGATTGCACCCACTGTAATAACCAAATGTAATAACCAAATTGGCAACGGATTTGGTAGCAGATGTAACAGATGATTCAATTCATCCGCTGCATCCGTTATCAAATCTGTTGCTAACACAGTGATTAAGACAAAATGGAATTAAGGCCAAGATGACTCTTGCATCGGAATCACCATTACTTCGGGAATTACCGTTTCGGGAGGCTGAGTCAAAATGTAGCGAATGGTATCTGCAACATTTTTAGGATCTTGAAGCTTCTCTAACGGGGTATCGGGAAAACGATCTAAAATAAACGGCGTTTGCATACCGCCTGCAATCACAGCTGTTACCTTAACCTTGTGAGGACGCGCCTCGACGTGCAGAGCGTGGCTAAATCCAACCAGTCCCCATTTACTGGCGTGATAGGCGCTAGCATTCGCCCACGTCCGTTTTGAAGCCGTCGAAGCGACATTCACAATGTGCCCGGTTTGTCGTTCTTTCATGTGAGGAATGACTGCTTTTGAAAGAATAAACGGCGCACGTAAGTTGACCGATAAAACACGATCCCAGTCATCAATGCCGAGTTCTTCAATCGGAACCGTGAGGTCAGTTCCAGCATTGTTAATGAGAATGTCTAGATGACCGTATTGTTCAATGGCTTGTGCAACACTGGATAGAATTTGGTCTTCATCTCTAACATCTAAGCGAAGCGCGATCGCTTTACCCCCTTCAGACCCAATTTCTGAAGCAACTTTTTCCGCTAGTTCTTCGCGCATATCTGCCACTAAAACAATGACTCCAGCGGCTGCCAAAGCCCGACAAATGGCTTCCCCTAAGCCCTGAGCGCCCCCCGTTACCAGCGCAACTTTTCCAGCTAAATCAGTCATAACTCACTCCTATTAGTAATTCACGGTAAGCGGAAGTTTAAGCTTCCGCGTTCTGCGGTTTCCAGTTGAGCGCTGTCCTTTCGTCTCTTGACGCTCTTGGGTCAAGGATTCTGTTTGTCCTGCCATGATCCATGCTTCGACCAGTTCACAGAGCAGATGAATGACAACCATCTGCACTTCCTGGACGTGTTGGGCATCGGTGGCCGGAACAACAATCGACAGATCGCAGCGCGATCGCGCCGTACCGCCATCGCCGCCCAAGATGCCAAGACAGCGAATGTTGCGATCGCGCGCTACCTCAAAGGCTCGAATCAAATTCTTCGATCGTCCGCTGGTGCTAATTCCAATCAGCACATCGGGCGGTTGGGCTAAGGCTTCGACTTGACGGGCAAACACTTGGTCGAACCCGACATCGTTTGACCAAGCCGTGAGGATAGCGCTGTCTGCGGTGAGCGCGATCGCAGGTAGTCCCGGACGATTTTCGAGCTTGAATCGCCCGACAAACTCAGCCGCGCAGTGTTGAGCATCTGCCGCGCTGCCTCCATTGCCGCAGATTAAAACCTTGCCGCCTTGAGCAAAACAATCTTTCACTAGCGTTGCCGCTTCAATAATTTCAGATTGTAATGAGTGTTGTGCGGTGTGCAACGAGTCTATAGCTTTGGTGAATCCCTGATCAATCACTGTAAGGGCATCTTGTGTGGGTGCGCTACTAATTAAAACAGATCGATACAGCGTTGCAATGGCATCCGTTACACGTTGCCAGGTGAAATGCTCCTTTGCTCGTGTAACGGCTTGACGACTTAACGTGGCTAACAGGTTCGGATGATCGTAGAGATGAGTGAGACGGTGCGCGATCGCGTCGGGTTGATTGGGCGGCACTAAATATCCGGTTTCGCCATCCACCACTGAGAATTTGATTCCACCGACGTTCGAGCCGATCACAGGCGTTCCACACGCCATCGCTTCGAGGGGCGTAATCCCAAACGGCTCGTACCAAGGCGTCGTGATGAATACATCTGCCGCGCTGTAGTAATAGCGGAGGACTTCTCGCCCTTTTCGTCCCACAAACTGAACGCGATCGCGAATTCCACGGTGATCCGCGATTGCTGCTAATCGGTTGACCTCTTTCGCAATTCTTGGATCAGCATCATGTTCCTCGCCGCCAACCACGATTAATCGGGCTGGAGTCGATGATGTTTGACAAAATTGAGCAAACCCCCCGATCGCTGTATCAACCCCTTTGCGAGGAACCATCCGACCCAGTTGCAGCACAATTCGTTCATCGGGCAGAATGCCCAACGCCGCGCGAGCTAGGGCTTTGTCAAGACACCAAAACTCCGTCGGATCGAAACCGCAGGGAATAATCGTAATTTTGTGGGGATCAGCATTGTAAAGCTGAATCAGATCCGCTTCATCCTGTGGGCATTCGGCAATGATGCGATCGGCGGCTTGCACGAGTTGATCTTCAATCTCAAATCGCTCATCGGGAAAGTCATCGGCAGTTCCTTGATGAAATCGACGGACTCGCCCTAACGCATGAAAGGTAATGACAAAAGGAATGTTTAATTTACGCTTAATCTCAGCAGCAACCAATCCCGACATCCAAAAATTTGCATGGATCAGATCATAGTGAACTGATTGACAGAATTTAAGGACGTACTTCGTAAAGGTTGCCATGTAGGGCAACAAATCTTCTTTGCGAACTTCGGTTGCGGGCCCTGCTGGAACATGAATCAGTCGAACGCCTTCAATCCACTGCGCCACCTCTGGCAGCAGGGCGCGATCGCAGCGTGTAAAAATATCAACTTCGTACCCTCGCTGGGCTAAATGCTTAGCAATTTGACCCACGTACACATTTTGTCCGCCGCTATCGACGCCGCCAAGCACGCCAAAGGGTGATGCGTGTTCACTAATGAGAGCAATGCGTTTCATCAGATCTTGCCTCCTACGAGAGCGGTAGAATAAGGACTCGGCGTATCCGTAACGCAGGCAAACGCCGCATTCCAATCGCGGGTAAAACGCTCGATATGAAACCGTTCTTGAGCAGTGCGACGAGCGCCCTGACTGAGATGCGCCGCTTCTTTCGGATTGTTGATTAGCGATCGCATTGCTTCAATTAAGCGATCGACATTCGTATCGACGTAGCCTGACACTCCATTTTCAATCACTGTTGCTAATTCTGTTGTCGCCAATCCCACAATTGGCATTCCGAGCATCATCGCTTCACAAATGGCGAGTCCTAAACTGGTATAGCGAATTGGATTGAAAAAGAATCGATACTGCACCATAAATTGAGGTAACGCTTCGTGTGAGATCTCACCTAATCCATTCAGCGTTTCCGACTGCATTCCAACTAAATCTAACGGAACGTGCGATCGCACCTGCTCAAACACATCCGCTCCTAGTCGCCGCCCACGAGATTTTAGCCCGTTTACCACAACAACACCGCGATCTAGATCGCCCGAATAATGAACCTGCTCTGGAACAATCACACCATGCTCGATTACACGGGTTGGCGTTTGTCCACTATTCCACATCAATTGATTAAAGTGAGTCACATGGACTAATAGAACGTTGGGATCATTAACAATGTGATCTGTGTCGGTCGGGCGATCGCGAGGCGGATCGTGTTCTAAATAGATGCGTGGTAACTGACGCTGCTGCTCTGAAAGAATCTCGTATTGATCCGTGAGATAGTTCTTCTGCGACTGAAATAGAATGCAGTCAAACTCCAAATTTTGAACGTCTTCAGCAGACACATTATGCACATTATCGCCCCAAGCAAAGCCGCCCAATTTCCCACCATAGCCTTCAGGATAACCAGGCTTAACGGGTAAGAAAAACTGATGGGGCGACTGCACCAAATAGTAGAGATAACTCCCATGAACATGCCAAGTCAGAATCCTCAGGGGCTTCATGAATTAAGAGTTCCTATAGTAGCGAGTTTGCACAACTAATTGAAGGTTGAGAACTTTCTCTATTGAGAACTTCCTCCATTGCAGAGAAATAAATCGTCTCAAATCAAGTGCGTTAATAAGTAAGTTTGATCTATATTTATCGTGCAAAATTTAGCTGCAAATTGCATTGGGCATTTGCCTAACATGTCGCGATTTTATGGATTCTAGGTTTGTGCATTTGCCCAATGAGTCATAATCAGGCGAGAGTGATCGCAGCAACAAGGCCAAGCGAATTTGAATTGCAGCATCAAATTGGCGAGGATTCAGCCCTGTGAGGGATGTAATTTTATCAAGTCGATAACTTAGGGTATTGCGATGGATTGAAAGCCGACTGGCGGTAGAAGATGGATAACAGTTTTCATCGAAAAAGATGCGTAGCGTGTCGATCAATTCAGGATCTTGATCTAAGGGACTTAAAAGATGTTTTGCTAAATCAATTTTTGTCGCTTCGTCTGCAATTCCAACAAAGGCAGCAACGCCCAAATCATCTAAACAATAAACCTGATTTTGGCCCGAGAAATGATGCCCTAGTGATAACGCCGCCCGCGCATCCTGATACGATCGCGCCAATCCCCGAATACCGGGATGATATCGCCCGATGCCAACACTCAAATTAGCACTTGTGTCAGAGCGGAGCCGCTCTAACAGCGCCGAACTAGCCCGCTTCAGAGCCGCAAGGTTTGCCCAAGATGGGTTTCCGGTCAAATCTTTCTGGTCTGTCCACGCCTCTAAATCCTGAGTGCTACTTGCTTTCAAGACGGCTATTTCACTACCTCCAATGTAAGCACAAATGGTATCGCTCGGTAGGTGAAAGAAATTTACAATGCTACCGATAATGAATTGAACACGCTGTTGAGCCTGAAAATCCAATGTTTGTGGAGTATCGGAGGGAGAGGGTAGAAGATAATCGGCAGCATCGATCAGAATCACGGCTCGCGGACGCGAAAAGTCGAGTCCTAAAATCTGCGCCTCTCGCAGAACTTCCGTTTCTTCCTGACAGGAGCTTCTCAACAAATCATGAATAAATTTGTTTTTGAGGTCATGCTGATTGGGCAATCGTGCGATCGCAGTTGCTTGACTAATTACTAGCTCCACTAACACCCGTGCTAGACGAGGCGAAATTAACTCGGATGTGACCAAATTGGGAATGACGATTTCTCCCGATTGCTGATCCACGTGAAAAGGAATTCGCAAGGCAGAATGATACGAGGGTACATCGGCACACTCACGATCAGAGCAGGTCAGAATCGCCGGATCATCAATGACAAATGCTTGCACACCCAACAATTCCTGCACGCGTTGCGTCACTGCTTTTGCAACTCGCTTAAATTCTACCGATGCCACCTCCTTACTCATGCTCCTATTCCAATTGCATTGAGCAATTCAATAGGATGATCAGCCGCATCTCTTTGCTTCACCCAATCGGTTAAGACTCCTCCTCCAAACTCTTGCGACTGCCCAATCCGGATCGGAATTCCTGCGAGGTAACACACATAGGCGAATGGATGAGGAGACGTTTGACCATCAGAAAAAACAATGGCAACATCAAAATTCTCTGATCGCAGCACATCTACTAAGTCCAACGCTTTAGTCGAATCAGATAACTCCTGCTCTGACGCCGCAGGATGAATGAGAATTTCCGCAACATCCGGTAAAGCCAACGCTGTCTGACTTGCTGTAGGCGCGCAGAGTAGCACAATGTTTGCTTGGGGAGCAGCTTGCTGTAGCCGCGCGATTGGCTCTACCAAGCTCCAGATCGCAGCGCCTGGTTCTGCTACGTCACCCCTTGCCCCTGCTTGAATCACCAGAATTCTTTGTACGGTCGTCCACTCTTCATGCAACATAAATCGACTCCTGATGTAGCAGATCGCGAACTTGCTCTAACACGCATGCCACACTCACGCCGGACGGCTGCGACAGCGATCGATGCCGCGTTTGATCGAGTGGTGCCCAGCGCCGGGGATCAGACGCACTAAAGATCACGACGCTAGGAACGCTAACAGCGGCTCCTAAATGAGAAACACCCGTATCGTTGCAAATCAGCAGTTTTGCCTGACTCAGCAGTGCGGCTAACGCGCCTAAACTTGTTTGTCCGGCTAAATTCAATGCTGGAGCTTGCATTGTTTGAGCGATCGCACTCGCTAATTCTCGCTCCGCCGCTGATCCCGTTAACACTACTGAATATCCCAGTTGTGCGATGGCATCCCCCACTGCCGCAAACTGCGATCCCTGCCAGCATCGAGACGGCACACTCGCGCCTGCGTGGATACAGACATAGTTGTCGCGCAACTCGTACTTTGCTTCGATCTCGGTGAGCGCCGCGCGATCGCAGGGCTTGAGTGGAAACTCAAGCCTCTCGTCTGAAGCAGGAATGCCTAAGAATTCGAGAAGGCGCAAATATCGGCGAATTTCTGACTCAGATTCTTCGTAAGGCAAAAAGAACGCTGGATCAGGACACAAGTGCCCCATTAAGTAAAATCCGGCGGATTGTGCGGCTCCTAACTCCAAAGTGAGTGAATTTGTGATCACACCGCTTCCATGCATTTGGAGGGCTAAATCGAACGGTTGTGATTCGCCTTGCAACGCTCTGCCGGAGCGCATCTCTGCTAAAAATTTCTCTAGCCGTTCAGCATCTACCTCTTGCTCTGGCAGTCCGGGATACCCTGGAAGCTCGACAAACTCATCAATATATGCTTCAAACCGCTCTGCCCAACTCCGCGCTACGGGTAGCCCAATCAGGGCAATGTAGGCCTGAGGAAACGCCTTTCGCAATGCCCTAAGAGCAGGGATCGCACACAAAAAATCTCCTAGTCCTGGTAATGCTCTAACAACAGCTATCCGCCGTAATTGTAGATTACAGCGCTCCAAAGCAGAACGATTCTGCTGAGCCAAAAGAAGTTGATTGTCGGTCACGCTGCTTTTATCCTTGAGTGCAATGCGCTCAATGAGAGTCATCTCTGTGCAGTTTTTCATCGCATCACAGAGTAAAAGGTCTACGCGATCGCTATCGTCCCCTTTAAGAGAGAGATTGCTGAGTTCGAGCGTAAAAATAGAAATCCCTTGTGAGAAAAAATCTCACAAGGGATTTCTAGTCCGATTAGATGTCCACAGCTAGCGCGAAATGGTTTGCTTCAGCAGTCTCATCCGCATCAAGTCTGCTGACTTAACCTACTGCTGACACCGAGAGCGCTGCTTCCTTAAGAAGCGTTGCTTTGTCCGTCTGTTCCCAAGGGAGGTCTAGATCTGGGCGTCCGAAGTGACCGTAGGCTGCGACATCCTGATAGAAACGTCCGCCTCGCTCACTAGGCACGTTTCTCAACCCAAAGGTCTGAATGATCCCAGCAGGACGCAACTCGAAATTTTCTTTGACCAATTCAAGTAAGCGCTCATCGCTGATCTTGCCTGTGCCAAAGGTTTCGATCATGATGCTGACTGGACGTGCGACCCCGATCGCATAGCTCAACTGCACTTCGCACTTATCTGCCAAGCCAGCCGCTACAATGTTCTTCGCCACATGCCGCGCGGCATAGGCTGCACTGCGATCGACTTTTGTGGGGTCTTTGCCCGAAAACGCGCCGCCTCCATGACGAGAGTAGCCGCCGTAAGTATCAATAATGATCTTTCGACCCGTTAAACCCGAATCGCCCTGAGGTCCGCCGATCACAAACTTGCCCGTTGGGTTAACCAAAAAGCGCGTGTTTTCATCAGGGTGGATGTCAAGATCAGCAAAGCAGGGTTGAACAACCAATTCCCACAGGTCTTCCTGAATCTTGGCTTGCACAGCCGCTTCATCAGAAATGTCTCCGATCGCTGCCGTGTGCTGCGTCGAAATTAAGATCGTATCGATTCCTACAGGGCGATCGTCTTCGTAGGCGATTGTCACTTGGGTTTTGCCATCGGGACGCAGATAAGGTAACTGACCGGTCTTGCGCACAGTGGTCAGCCTGCGAGAAACGCGGTGTGCTAAGCAAATCGGCAACGGCATGAATTCAGGCGTCTCGTTGCAGGCAAAGCCAAACATGATGCCTTGGTCGCCCGCTCCGATCGCATCCAAGGCTTCTTGGCTGAGCTGTTCGCGGCTTTCTTGAGCGGTGTCTACTCCTTGAGCAATGTCAGGCGATTGAGCATCTAGCGCCACCAAAACCGCGCAGCTATTGGACGAAAACCCATTTTCTGCGCCAGTGTAGCCAATTTCTGCAATCTTTTGACGTGCTAACTCAATGTAATTAACCTGCGCCTTTGAGGTGATTTCACCTGTAATCAGCACTAAACCAGTGTTGACAACCACTTCAGCCGCAACCCGACTAGCGGGATCTTGGGTGAGGAGGGCATCTAAAATGGTGTCAGAGATCTGATCGCAAATTTTATCAGGATGACCTTCAGTGACAGATTCGGAAGTGAAGAAATATCGACGGGACAAGAGCAGTCTCCTCTTTCTCGCTAAGGGTTTGTGGGACAGTCTGAATCGGTATAGTTGCGGAAATTATATCACTCAGCTTCTATGGAGAGGTGAGATCAACGGCGCGCCGCCGATTTATGCCCCTCAAGGTACATTTAGCTAAGTCAGCAGAAGTTTACGCCTGTCGAAAAAATCCGGAAACTTGGAAGTATCGGTTCGATCAGGCGTCGTATAGAGAATCCATCTATGTGTGGAATCCTAGCAATTACACGGAGGAACTGACTATTTGATGAGCTTTATCTTTATATACTCTTTAATCCGGAGTCATTCTCTACAAAGCTCTTGAAAGCTTCCCAATTCCCGCTCACGCTTTAATGATTGAGCTAAAAAAATACGCACCAAATAAAGTAGAGTTAACTCTGGTTCTGTAAAAGTGGAAAGAAATGTCCGACAGGACCTTGACCCTTGCCAATGGAGAGAGAATAGCGAAGGGCAGTCGTCACGTAGTCTTTTGCCTGTTTGGTCGCGCTCAGCAAATCCTTTCCGAGCGCAAGATTTGCCGCGATCGCAGCTGCCAGTGTGCAACCCGTTCCGTGAGTATTCGTTGTGTCTACGATTTGTGTCGTTAGGGTGTGCTGATGAACCCCGTCAAACCAAACATCTACCCCGCGCAATGCACCACTCATGCCGCCACCTTTGATTAAAACGGCTTTGCTGCCTAGCTGGTGGATGCACTCTGCGGCGAGACGCATATCGTCTAATGTTGAAATGTCTAGACCCGATAGAATTTGAGCTTCGTAGCGGTTGGGGGTCAAAATCGTCGCTAGAGGAAGCAGTTGTGCTTTCAGGGCTGCGATCGCGGCGTCATCAATTAACAGTGCGCCTGTTCGCGATACCATCACCGGATCGACGACTAAGTTTGGAATCGGATGAGAGGAGAGTTGTTGAGCGACCGCCGCAATAATTTCTTCATTGAGCAGCATTCCTGTTTTCGCTGCCTGCACACCGATATCAGTGGTCACTGCCTGCATCTGCGCTACAACAGAAGCCGCTGGAATCGCATCAACGCGGGTCACACTCACCGTATTTTGAGCCGTAATGCAAGTAATTGCACTGGTTCCATGCACTAAGTGAAAGGCGAACGTGCGTAGATCTGCCTGAATTCCTGCACCTCCACCGCTATCAGACCCTGCGATTGTGAGGGCAACCGGAATTGAAGAAAGACTAGTCGAAGTCATAGCATCGCGGTTTAAAGGTGGTCTATCCTCATCCTAGGCTGCTATGCCCATTCCTGTAAGCTAGCGACTCTTGACCGATTGGGAAAGGTTGCGCTGCCGAATCGAGCGGGTTTTAGCACGATGAATTTCTTCCTCGGCGTAGCAGATGGAGACATACTTGATGCCAGCAATAATCCAAATGGCTTTAAGTAATCGCTCCAAGTCATTGAGCAAGCGATCGACGACCCAGGGTTCTGGGCAGTGAACGATGAGAGTATCGCTTTTGAGATGCAGGCTACAAAGTCCTAGGCTTTTGGTGAAGCGTTGGCGCAAACGATAAAGTCGGAGGTCTTCAAGCAAGGCTAAGTCTTGAGTCGTTAATTGAATTTTCATAAGATAGAACTCACCGTGTGTTGCACAGATTGAACTAGATCTCCCAAGCAATCCACACTGTAGAATTCGGTATCTTTATTTATTTTGACAAAATTAAATAAGCAAATCTACGGGAACTTTACAGAACGGCTGGCTGGAATCCCTGTTTTAGTGCCCTTTCACAGATTTGATTTTCAGCAAAACTTAACAATATTACGGACATGAAGAAAGCTGTAGAAAGTTAAATTTCTACATTTAACCTACGAAGCTCTTTAGTCAACTCGCCTCATGCTATTTATGAAACAGTACTGGCGAAATTAGCATCTCCAACCGATGTTTAATGCGTGTCAAATCATCTAAGGTCTGTCTACAAGTGATAAATTTATCTACAAGTTGAGAAGTCTATCCACTAGTACAAGTTAGTGGACTAATTTACCTTTATTGCTGACCAAATGGTAGCTAAGGCAACTTCCTCGTTGGTTTTTAGCTATAGAGCAATGATACTCACAAAGGCACTGATCAAATCTGTATAAAAGCTAAAGCTTTATGCTCCTACCGCTATTCATCATTTGTAAGCTGGTGCTATCACCCACTGAGACTAAGTGGGTGAGTTAGGGAACCGCTAAGCACTCTCAATTTCCCTACTAAAGATAATAGTAAGCTCTACATGTTTGATCTACAGAATAATATGCAACAGAGATCGCTAAATTGACTTCTGCTGCCATTACCAGGAATTGTCGAACTCGCATTTCCATCAACACTTGCCCTCATCCCTACTTTGGCGAAGCACCAATCATTTCTATAATGTGACTGAGATCACAGCAACATCGCGAGTAGATCGCTGATCTCTTTTGACTCAATTTTATAAATTAACAGTATTAATTTGGAATTAATACTGTTAATTCTAATTCACATTTCACCACTTGAAGTGATGAAGTCTAAGTAATGAAGTGTATCTTCAGCTAGTTTCAGAACGGTTTGCCCATCAATAACCTATCGGATAGAACTCCACCTTGTACTATGCTCTAGGCCAGCTCGTATGATTGATGCCCCTTCCTTGAAAATCGTCCAAGTTAGCGACACCCATCTATTTGCTGAAACAGATCAGCATCTCCTCGGTTTCTCAACCCTGCGATCGCTAGAGACATTGCTTCAACACCTGCGCCAGCTTAGTCCGTTGCCTGATCTATTTCTGCTGACAGGCGACTTATCGCAAGATGGTACAGCCGCGTCGTATCAGCATCTTCAAAAACGCTTCAGTTCGCTGCAAATTCCGCTTTACTGGTTGCCTGGAAATCATGACTGTCTGGAGAACATGGAGCGATCACTAACGCACCCTCTATTTCGTGCAGACAAATCGTTTCAGGCGGGCGGATGGCAGTTCATTTTGCTCAATTCTCAAGATCCGGGCTGTGTTCATGGAGTGCTGTCGCCTAACAGTTTGGATTGGTTAGAGCAACAGTTGCAGCAATGCTCCAAAGTTCCAACCTTAATTTCGATGCATCATCCACCGCTAGAAGTAGAGTCTAGTTGGATCGATGGCAGCCGCTTGCAAAATGCTTCAGATTTTTTTGACCTCATCGATCGCCATCCCCAAGTAAAACTCGTGGTATTTGGACATGTTCATCAAGAGGTTCAGCGTCAACGTGGATCGGTGTTTTATTTAGGAACGCCTTCAACCTGCATTCAGTTTGAACCCAGAAGTACAGAGTTTGCCTTAGGGCATCAGGAGCCGGGATTTCGAGTGTTCAATCTATATCCGAATGGAACCTGGACAACTAGAGTGCAACGCATTCATTATGCTCATGCGCTCGATTTAGCGGCAACAGGATACTGATTTAGCAATTAAGACCTGAAGTTTAGTGAAATTGATTGCGCCTCCAATGTGAGCAGTAAGTTTGGGCGAGTGATGAATCTAGGTTAGGAACTGCAATGGTTGCAGAAATGAGAACAAGTGTAGAAATGAGAACAAAGCGTGAACTAAGGATAGGCTGTGCTAGAAACGATTAGAGATTAATCGAACGTTCAGCTAACTTTGGCAGCTAACTTTGGTATAAATTTTGGCTCAACCTTGTCATTCTCGTCTAAAATCTGCGAGGTGCTTTTACAGGTCTTATAAAGATACCTCTAGTCGTGCTCTATGAGGAGAATCGTGTATGAAACGTCTAGTTGTTTGTTGTGATGGAACTTGGCAGCAACTCTCTAGTCCCTACCCGACCAATGTCGTCAAAATTGCTCAAGCGGTCACGTCTATCGCTCAAGATGGAGTCCCGCAGGTGGTTTACTACAGCGAAGGCTTAGGGACGGGAGACTCACCCTTTGAGAAGCTAACAGGCGGTGCATTCGGCTGGGGAATTGATCAAACCATTCAAAAAGCCTACCGATTTCTCTCTCTCAACTACATGGAGGGCGACGAGATTTATCTGTTTGGGTATAGCCGAGGAGCCTACACGGTTCGGAGTTTAGCAGGGTTAATCTACTGCTCTGGATTACCCAAACGCCAGAACATACGCCACATTCCGCGAGCTTATGAGATATACCGCGATCGCGGAATTGCTCCGAGTGATCAGATCGCCAAACAGTTTCGTAGTGACTACGGCGAGAATGTCCCGATCACGCTGCTGGGCTGTTGGGATACCGTCGGTGAACTCGGCGTTCCAGATCAGATTCCGTTCCTTCCGATTGATAATTGGCTGAACGCAAAGTACAAGTTTCATGACACGCGCCTGAATCGACGGATTCAACATGCATTTCACGCTGTCGCGATTGATGAGCGTCGGAAGGTGTTTGACGTGACTCGAATGCAGCCTAGTGAGGGTGCGACGACCAACATACGGCAGGTTTGGTTTCCGGGCGTTCATGGCTGCGTTGGAGGAGGTAGCGACGCCAATCATGGATTATCAGACGGAGCGTTGCAGTGGATGATGGAAGAAACCAATCGGGTCGGGTTAGGACTAGAGTTTAACCCGACGTTGGTAAAAGGAGGCGTGAAACCCAATTATGCGATCGCGTTTGACTCTGAGATTAGTGGCATTTTCAAGCTGACCGGTACACTCCATCGGGAGTTGCTTGATCCGGGTGATCCCCTCGCGAAGTTCGATCAACACTTCTTTGACAACAACATTCACCTCAGCGCAAAGCGACGCTGGAAGCTGGCAGCGAAAACGCCTTACCGTTCAGAACCATTGATGCCGCATCAGCAGTGGTTTGATGAATTTGTTGAAGCGGTTGAGGTCGCCTCGAAGGGCTAACTTCAATCTTGCGTCAACTTCAACTCTCATGCGTTGCTAATTAAGTGCATTGTCAATTAATTAAGGCGGGTGCAAAATTTGGATTAACGGTTAAGCAAATTTGAGGTGGATGCCGAATCGTGGCTGATCTCCTACGATCTGCTTAAATCTTCTATAGGTTAGGCATGAAAAAGCTTGAAGACGCTCATCCTTGGTCGGCTGAGTACCCAGTAGAGCGACGAAAAGATTGGTACAGCGGCGCGGCAGAAGCTTACAATCGAACGCGCCCCCGTTATCCAAGAGAAATTATCGATCGCGCTGTTGAGCTGGCTCAACTTCCTCCCGCAGCTACCCTGCTTGAGATCGGCTGCGGTCCCGGAATTGCAACAGTCGAATTTGCTCAATTGGGCTTTTCAATGCTTTGTCTCGAACCCAGCAAAGAGGCTTGTCAATTTGCTGGGCAGAATTGTGCAGCGTATCCACAAGTCGAGATTCAGAACTGTATGTTTGAGGAATGGACGTTAGAGCCTGAGCGATTTAATGCTATCCTCGCTGCGTCCTCGCTGCACTGGGTTTCAGCTGAAACTCGATACTCCAAAACCGCAGCCGCATTGCAAAACAATGGGTCTCTAATCTTGCTGTGGAATTTTCCGCCCCAGCCCAGCTATGAAGTTTACCAAGCCCTAGAAGAGGTATATCAGCTTCATGCTCCGTCGCTTGCCAAGTATGAGGACAGAAAAACGCACGAATCGAATATTAGCGCGTTTGGAGAGGCTGCAATTTCATCTAGTTTGTTCAGTGAGCCAACAGTTGAACTGAGGCCCTGTGAGATCGTTTATGAGCTTGATGATTATTTAGCGCTTTTGAGTACGTTGTCGCCTTACATCGCGCTGGAGCCACAGAACCAAGCGGCTTTATTTGCGGGACTGAGGAGTGTGCTACAGCAAGAATGCGGCGAAACTATTCAGACCAAGTATTTTTCGGCAGTTCAAGTAATGAAGAAAATTTAGGCATGGGTGCGATTCCTGCGGAGCTGCGCTGAGTGCTAAACGCGTCTTCACGGTTCTACCTATTACTTAACATTTTCTTACAATAGAAGAGTCCAACGTTGCCTTCCAATATGGCGCTCCCAACTTCTCAACCTTCCAATTCTGATACTCGGCAGTCGCTCAATGTTCCATCTTGGCAAATTAAACTTCTGTATGACGGACAATGCCCCTTATGTATGCGAGAAGTCAATTTTCTAAGAAAACGAGATGCGGGTCGAGGGCGAGTAGAATTTGTTGATATTGCAGACGATGATTACACTCCTGAAGCAAATGGTGGAATCGATTTTGAAACAGCGATGGGAAGAATTCATGCCGTGCTTGCAGACGGAACAGTAGTCAAAAATGTAGAAGTTTTTCGCCGCGTTTATGACATTTTAGGAATGGGCTGGATCTATGCCGCCACTAAATTGCCCGTAATTGGCTTTATTGTGGATAAACTCTACGAGCTTTGGGCAGATTGGCGACTTCCGCTCACCCGCCGTCCGAGTCTTGCGATCGTTGTTGCTGATCGGCAGCAGCGGCTTGAATGTAAGCAAGAAGGGCGCTGTCATATCGAATAGTGTAAACGTTGTTAGTTGACACCTCTAAGTGTTGAACACATTTAACAAAAGTAGATTAAGTATTGTGATGTTTAGTGTTAAAGAAGCCATTTATTTGTTAGCGCTTCGGGTGTCAAAACTTGGTCTCTCTTTTGATTGGATAGAACTACTTAAAAAGAAATAAACAGAGTTATTTATTCCTACTGAGAGATGATCGTAAAACTGTGCTTTCCTATGCTCGAACAGAAAGCACAGTTGTATCAATTGCTGCAATTTTATACTCAACATTGCACCGAATTGACCTTTCCTTTCTGGTTAAAACTTTGTTATTCAACTCGTTTTGTTGTTTAACTCGTTTTGTGATTTAACTCATTGTCTTTAGGAGGTAGCTTATGAGCTTTTTTCAGCGAAGCCGAAGGATTTTAGCGGCTTTGGCATTGGTCCTAATTCTCACCGTTACGACAGCGTGCAGTTCTGCGGTTGCTCGTGAACCTCAAACGAAATCTCCAGTTGCTAGCAGCGATTATGGTTCGATCGCAAGAGGAAATACTGCCACAGGTCAAGACTTTGGAACCTGGGCTGTACAAACGTCTAAAGGATTATTGAAAGACGCTTATGTGCGCGATAACAACAAGTTAGGAGTTGTTATTTCACCTCAAGTTCGCCCTAGCGATGTTAAGCCTTTGACTCAATCTTTGATGCAGGGATTTCATAAGAACTTCCCGAATCAAGATCTGTCGGTATTAGTGTATGCACCTGATAAAAAATTGATTCTAACGGCTCGGTATGATACTCAATCTAAGCAAATTCAGTATCAGCAACCTAGCTAGTAATAAGTTTTAAAGCGTTTGTAGAAATTAGGAGAATAAAACAATGGCTAGTAGTGATCAGTACAAGCGCCAGATCATGAACGATCTTGCTGGCGGGAATACAGAATCTCTGCCGGATGAATCTGGTTCTTTAGAAAATTATGATAACTTTGATGACTTTGCTCAACGGTCTTCTCGGGATGAGCGGCGGAATTTGTTTAGCCGAGCGTTTCACCACAATCGCGTCTCTTCTGCGGAGATGGAACCTGAATTGCAGCGTGCGATCGCTCAAATCAAACCGAATGAGCGAGATGATGTTGCTCACGAATTTCTCAAGCAGTTCAAAAAACGGGGGCTGAGCGAGAAAGATTTAGAGCAACAACTGGGGTTATCATCACATCACGGCAGTAAGATGTCGGCAGATGATGTTGGCAAGTTAGCAGGCTTTGCTTATCACAATCATCCTGATATCTTTCATGAGGTCTTAGCCGATCAGCCTGTCCTTGTGAAGTTTCTGAGCAATCCTGTTGTGGGTGCGGCGATGGGTGCGGTCGCAGCAAAGTGGTTGGGTCGCAGATAGAATTACAGTCGTCAATCTGATGATCGCTTAAACAGCAAAGCCGCCCTCTTGATATTCAAGAGGGCGGCTTTGTCTTACTTATCTGTCGTATCGAATAGCCACTTAAACTGTCATTGCGACTTTGGGCTGCTCGCGTCTGACTTGGATTTGACCATCCTCATCCACCTCAACGATCGCCGTGTCTCCAGCTTGGATTCGACCTGCGAGGAAGGCTTCTGCAAGGCTATCTTCGAGTAGACGAGCGATCGCACGACGCAACGGACGCGCTCCGTAGCTCGGATTGTACCCTTCGGACGCGACCCGCTCTTTGAAGCGATCTCTCACCTGTAAGGTAATGCCTTGCTCTCCAATCCGTCGGGCAGCTTCTGCAATCATAAGATCTGCAATCTGCGTCACTTCGTCGCGGTTCAACTGATGGAAAACGATAGTCTCGTCAATCCGGTTGAGAAACTCTGGACGGAAGTAGTTCTTCAGTTCATCGTTCACCTGATTGCGAATCCGACTGTATGCTACCGCTTCAGACGACTCGGACGACATCTCAAAGCCCAAGCCTGCGCCTCCCTTCTCAATCACCTTCGAGCCTAAGTTCGAGGTCATGATTAGTAAGGTGTTTTTGAAGCTAACAGTTCGACCTTTGGAATCGGTCAAACGCCCGTCTTCAAGCAATTGCAGCAACATGTTAAACACATCAGGGTGAGCCTTCTCGATCTCATCGAAGAGCAGCACCGTGTACGGATTGCGGCGAACGGCTTCGGTTAGCTGACCGCCTTCGTCATAGCCAATGTAGCCAGGAGGCGAACCGATCAGCTTGGAAACGGTGTGCGACTCCATAAACTCAGACATGTCGAGACGAATCATTGCCGAGTCAGAACCAAACACCGCTTCAGCCAGCGCTTTGGCAAGCTCAGTCTTACCCACTCCAGTCGGGCCAGAGAAGATAAAGCTGGCGATCGGGCGATTCGGATTGCTTAAGCCCACTCGCGATCGCTTGATCGATCGTGCCACCGCAACCACAGCTTCATCCTGTCCGATCACGCGCTGATGCAAGCGCTGGTCTAAGTGCAGCAACATTGCAGACTCAGACTCGGTAAGCTTGCTCACCGGAACTCCTGTCCAAGACGAAACCACTTGCGCGATGTCTTCTTCGCCCACAACCGGAGTGATGCCAGAGGCGGTGGATGGAGTTTGACCACCCGAAAGCTGAGCTTCTAATGCCAGTTCTTGATCGCGGAGTTGCCCTGCTTTGTCAAAGTCTTGAGCCATCACCGCCGCTTGCTTGTCTTTCGTGACTTGCCGCAACTGCTTCTTCAAGACCTTAATCGCAGGATTGGTGTTTCTTAATCGAACCATAGAGCCTGCTTCGTCGATCAAATCGATCGCTTTGTCAGGCATGAATCGGTCGGTAATGTAGCGATCGGCCAGAATAGCGGCTGCCTCAACCGCTGCATTGCTAATCGTGAGCTGGTGATGTTGCTCGTAGCGATCGCGCAGTCCTTTCAGAATCTCGATCGTCTCTTCGACTGTGGGTTCACCCACCATTACTGGCTGGAATCGTCGCTCTAGAGCCGCATCACGCTCAATGTGCTGACGATACTCATCGAGCGTGGTCGCACCAAGACACTGAATCGCTCCGCGTGCCAATGCAGGCTTCATCAAGTTTGCTGCATCCATGCCACCTTCATTGCCGCCTGCACCAACGAGGGTATGAATCTCGTCGATCACCAGAATTACGTTGCCGGACTGCTGCACTTCTTCAAGGATGTTCTTCATGCGCTCCTCGAAGTCGCCTCGGAAGCGAGTGCCTGCCAGTAAGCTACCCATATCAAGCTGGATCACCTGCTTGTCATAGAGCAAATCGGGCACATCCTGAGCGTAAATGCGCTGGGCTAATCCTTCTGCGATCGCAGTCTTACCAACCCCTGGTTCACCTACTAACACCGGATTATTCTTCGAGCGACGACCAAGAATTTGCACCACACGCTCAATTTCTTTAGCACGGCCGACAACTGGGTCAAGCTTGCCCTCTGATGCCCTTCGAGTCAAATTCGTACCAAACTCGTCCAGCGTGGGCATCCGTTGAACGCGCTGAGCAGCAGCACTACCACCAACCACAGCAGGTTCTGAAGCTGACTGCATCATTTGAGCGTGCAGGGCGGCTAAATCTACCCCTAGCGTCGTCAACACCTTGGCTGCAACCCCTTGATTGTCTTGCGCTAATGCCGCTAATAGATGACGCGGACGCACATATTGCTCTCCTGAAAGACGAGCCGCTTGAAGCGCCTGTTCGAGAACTTGCTTACCTTTCGGCGTGAAGGGAAGTTCCGCTAGTGTCGATCCAGTCCCTCGACCTACAATCTTTTCAACTTCGGCACGGGCGATGTCGAGCGTTACACCAAATTCTTTCAGAATCGACGCCGCTACCGTATCCGTTTGTTTCAGTAATCCAAGCAAGACCGCTTCTGTACCCACAGAATTTTGCCGCAGTCGGCGTGCTTCTTCTTGGGCGTACATGACTGTAGCGATCGCTTGGTCTGTGAAGTATTCAAACATCGGGGCGTTCTCCACTATGCTATGTCTGCTGAGCAAATTGCCGAGTCAGACGAAGGAGTTCAGAGTGAGTCTCACTCGTAAACTTTTTTGTAGTTATGTATTCACTTTAATGAGTGGGAGCGGGACCAACTAGGGAGGAAAACCGTCTGAGAAAAGGGCGGAAAACGCAACCGAGAAAAGGAATGGGGTGGAAGGTAGAGAAATCTGAAGCACAGAAAAAAGTAGGTTTAATATCACCGCATTCATATAAAGAATGCTACTTAAAATTTTAGACCTATCACGTAGAAGATGGAGTCATTACAGTAGTTTGATTATCGCTTGAAAATAATAAGACCAAGCTATATACTACGACCGACAATTAGGCTTGCTCACAGTTTGTATGGCTGATCGATCAGGTTATCCACAGTTGAGCAAATCGCTAACTAAACTGGGAGACTGAACTATGAATATTATTGCTTGGGCAATTTTAGGTATCGTAGCAGGCGGGATCGCGAAGCTACTTTATCCTGGAGACCAAGGCGGCGGAATCGTTAACACCATGCTGCTTGGTGTCGTGGGTGCATTCTTGGGCGGAAGCGTTGTCACGCTTTTGGTTACAGGCACGATCGCGTTGAACACGTTACCCGGCGTTCCCGGTCTGGTTGTCGCCATTTTGAGTGCAATGGTCGCAATTTTCCTATGGGGCTTGGTCACGCACTCCGTTTAATTAATGCCATTAAATTCGATAGGGATTGGCGAAAGCCAATCCCTAAAAAAGTTTGATTCTATAATTTTCGATCGCGTCTGTGCGGCTCAGTACGAGTTATTGAGGCAAATCGTATCATGCATGAAAGGGTACGATCGCAAGAGGCAAGACCACAAGCAGCAACCACAACCAAGATCCTGAATTGGTTTCAGGAAGGGGTTCTGAGGGATCGAGCAAGGCATCGATCCGCTCAGCTAGACGGTTCTTGACAACCGCACTGCTAAATGCTGCGCACAGTTGGTCAGACTCCATTTGAGAGGCACTCACAACAGATAGCAGCGCTTCTGCCAACAGTAATGGATCACCCCGCTGTGCTGCCCACCGATCCGCACGCAATTCTCGCAGCAT
The DNA here is from genome assembly GCA_019359315.1 of Myxacorys californica WJT36-NPBG1. GTDB lineage: Bacteria > Cyanobacteriota > Cyanobacteriia > Leptolyngbyales > Leptolyngbyaceae > Myxacorys > Myxacorys californica. The sequence continues at coordinate 11,398 of JAHHHO010000020.1, read as the reverse complement.
CAACAATTCTTGCCAAAGCGCATCAGTCTGTGGCAACCAAGCGGTTAACCGACGCAACCAGCCTAACCAAAAGAACCAGAACGTATCTCGGTAATAGGCGTGGGCTTCTTCATGTCTCAAGACAACTTCTAAATGGCCTGGCTCCAGCGTTTCTAGTAGTCCCTGGCTAATCACTAACTCCGGGTTCCAAAAGCCGATTTGAGCGACAAAGGGCGCGGACTGATCCAGCAATCGAGCGGCAGTTCCACCAAGGTCTTGTTGAGGCAACTGTTGGACGCGACGAGCCGATCGCAGGGCGTCACTGCCTAATTGAATCGCCAACACGAAACCAATTCCTAAAAAGCCGATCGCGACGCCATAGCTGCCCCAGCCTTCCCACCAGCGCACCATCTGTCCTTTCGGCCCCATCCATAAAATAGCGATCGCGCTTACTCCAACCAGCAACGGCGAAAACAAAAACGCTCCCAGCGTTCGATTCCATCGCTGGCTCCATCCATCAGCGACAGGATTCCACATCAGGCGAACGGAGAGGGCAACACTTAACGTCACGATCAACAAGACTAGATGCATTACTTCTCCTCCCTGGCTTGGCGGACGGCTTTAAGACGTTGCGCGATCGCGTCGAGTTGTTCGACGCTGGCTTGATCCAAACTATCGGCAAAGGCGGCTACAACATCGGCATTGCCCACTGCGAGAAACTGGTTTAGCTGTTCGTAGGCGTGCAAGGCTCTTGCTTCTGCCTGAGAAATTCGAGCCTTCCAGGTAAAGGAGCGATTTTGTTTGTCGCACACCAGCCATCCCTTCGCCGTCAAGCGATTGAGAACAGTTGTCACCGACGTATAGGCCAACTCGCGATCGGGATCATTCAAAATGCGATCGTGGACATCTTTCACAGTGACCGCTTCGAGTTCCCAAATAATGTTCAGAATTTCAGCCTCAAGCGGGCCGAGGGAGAGATGTTTTGGGCGGTGTTCGGGAAGAGGAGCCATAGCGATGATAAAAACAAGCTGTTTCTAGAGTAAAGGAAAGCGATTGGCGTTGCCAAGCTCCAAAGGATCGCCATAAACACGTTTTAAGAAGTTCTACAGAGTGTCGTTTGGCGAACAAAATTCAGGAGCGACAGTATAGAGAAGTCATCCGTCGATTTAACTCAAGTAATGAACCATAGAATTTTTGGCAGTGCGATTAGCGCAGTTCTTAGCATCCTAATTTCCAGTGGAGCCAAAGCCGATGAGATGCATTCTCCAAACCCCTCTCACTCTTCGACCCCTACTCATGCCCACGGTAAGCTAGAAATCCCGACAGGAAGCGCTGTTCCAGCCGTTGATTTGAAGGTTGCTCCCGACCCAATGGGAGGCTGGAATGTGCAGGTCAAGGCAGAGAATTTCAGGTTTGCTCCAGAGCAGGTCAACCAGACCAGCAGCGTGAATGAAGGTCACGCTCACCTCTACGTGAATGGGAAGAAACTGACTCGGCTGTACGGAGCTTGGTATTACTTAGACAAGCTGCCGACAGGTCCTCACAGCGTTACGGTGACGCTCAACACCAACCGTCACGAGGAGCTATTTCACAACGGCAAACGCATTGAGGCGACAGAGCGATTTATTGTTTTTCCGGCTGGTGCAGGACACTAGCGAATAGCATGTCATGATAGGTAAAATCCGTTAAAGGTGAGTGACTGACGATAGGATGACCCTCAAAAATATTGTCAAAAAAGATATTGTCAAATGGTTGCAGCAACGCCCTTGGCTTTTGTTGCCAGTGTTGGGCTTGATTCCGCTAACGGGTGCGTACGTCAATCACCGCTATCCTGAAGCGACACCCACTCCTGTCTTGGCTCCTACCTTCTCACCGTCGCCCGCTGCTGTGTCGCTGCCATCTCCGCTGCCACTTCCTCCGACGCCTCAAGCTGCGCCTCAAGCCAAAACGTCTCCTCAACCTTCCAAGAAAGCATCGTCAACTCCCGTTGATCCGTCTAAATACACCAAAGAGCAAGCCGCAATTAATGCTCGGTCAAAGGCGGCATATGCCGCATCGTCTGGAACGATAGATAGTCTGATTCAGATGCAAGTTGCGATCGCAATGGGCGTTCCTTCTGCCGCGATCGCGGCGTCTAATGGCGCAACGATCACCGATTCGCAAGGCAAAAAGCTCCAGCAACTCGCTGCTAATACGGCTTATCCGGTTGGAGCTAACGGCGATACGCTAACGGTAGGAAGCGCTCAATTACCCAGCATTGTAGTCATTGAGCCTGCCTCCGGTGGCATTCTCTATTTAGGCGACAAACCCTATCGAGGACGGTTTGTTCTCGCTGTTCAAAGTAGCCGCGTCTGGGTGGTTAACTATATTGATCTGCGGCGCTATCTCCATAGTGTGGTCGCGAGTGAAGTGTCACCGAGTTGGAATGCTCAAGCTTTGAAAGCTCAGGCAGTCGCGGCGCGATCGTATGCCTTGACCTATTATTTCAAGCCTGTGAATAGCCTCTATCAAATGGGTTCTGATGAGTACTACCAGGTTTATAGCGGCACAGAGCGAGAGGACGATCGCACGAGTCGAGCCGTTGACGAAACCGCAGGAGAATTTGTCAGTTATAAGGGCGGAATTGTGGAGTCTCTCTATGCGGCCTCTGACAGTATTGTGGTCGAGGCATTCAAAGGCAAGGGCATGAGCCAATTAGGAGCGTTGAATCTGGCAGAGCAGGGATATAGCTATCTGCAAATTTTAGCGACTTATTATCCTAAAACTGGAGTTGCCAAAATCGAGCAAGATTACGAGTAGCATCAACATCTCCTTCTCATGACGGGGCTATCGGCCCTAGAAGGTTCTACCCTAAGGAACTGCTCAGGTCTAAAGCGATTTTCTAGTCTTATATCGTACTGATTTAAGAAGGAAACGTTTATGACAGCTGCTACGGAACCAAAAGGTTCAAATAAATTTCATGCGTCATTTTGGTCAGGTCTGCTTTTAATTGTGTTCGGTGTAATAGGAATTGCTGCCCCTACTTTTTCTTCGCTAGTTGTTGAAACCTGGATTTCTTTAATTCTGTTTTCTTCAGGTGTGACAAAGATTGTTTATGCATTCCAGACCCGTGAAGAGGGTTTTATTTGGAAGCTTTTGATTGGTGCGCTTTACATTGCAACAGGTGCGTCGCTGTTTTTCCAACCGCTGACTGGCGTCCTAACGCTGACGCTATTGCTTGGTAGCTTCCTTCTTACAGAAGGAGCATTCAATATTATCTTGGCATTCCGCCTAAAATCGCAGCCTAACTGGACGTGGATTCTCGTCGATGGCCTCGTGACGCTGGGTCTTGGTGCGCTGGTTTGGCTTCAGTTTCCGTCCGATGCCCCTTGGCTACTTGGAACCTTAGTTGGCGCAAGTATTTTGTTCTCTGGTATCTCGCGATCGCTGCTTGCTCTCAAGCCGCCAACGAATACTACAGCGTCCAATCAACCGGATCAAGCCGCTTCAGCTTCATAGAAGGATAGACAGAACGCGATCTGCTTTAGCAGATATCTTTACGCGATCGCGTTCATCCCTCACACGAGATTAGCGCAGAGCATAGCTCTAAAGAAACCGCGATCGTAACTGCGATCGCGGTTTCGGTTTGATTAATCGCGATCCACGATAGCGACTACATGCGGTGATTGAATGTCAATGGGCCAGTGCCTTAAACTCTCCTAGATTTCTTAGTGAGTCAAAAGCTGACTCTGTTTTAGCGGTTTCTTGGTAATCGGGATATATCGAAATTGCGCTCTGTAAATTGCCCATCGCCTGTTCGCTATTTCCTTGCGTGGCATAACAGGTTGCTAACCCATAGAAAACTTCTGCCTCTTCTGGTTCGAGTTCGAGGGCACGACTGTAAGCTGCGATCGCATCGTCATAGCGCTCCCGTCGCTTCAACGCCTCTGCCAACATCCACCACACATCCCACCGTTCCGGTAAGGCTTCTGCCAGCTTATTGACTAACTCCAAGGCTTCGTCTTGACGATCGATCTTTTCCATAAACAAGATCTTCTCTTGCCACAGTTCCAGGTTGCCGCGATCGCTGATAATCGCTTCGTCATAGGATTCCAGCGCTTCGTCGTTCCGTCCTAGTTTTTCTAACAGCTTTGCCCGATCGAGCCATGCAACAAAGGCATCGCCCATCGTTAGCACTCGATCGACATCTGACAGGGCCTCTTCATAGCGCTCGAGGCGCTGCAAGGTAATACTCCGCGCCATCAACACCATCGGATTCGAATTCATCTCAACCGCTTTGTCCAACGATTCCAACGCTTCTTCGTGGCGATTTTGTCGCGTCAGGTGCATCCCCCGAAAGAACCAGGTTCCGGGATTGTCTGGCAGTTGCGTGACCATCTCGTCGAACCACGCTAGCGCTTCTTCAGGACGCTCGGCATCTTCCAGCGCCATCGAGATCATCAGCCACGCATCGAAATTTTTGGGTTCTAGTTTGATCACTTTTTTGAACACTGCGATCGCGGCATCGAGATCCTCTAGATCCATCAACGCCCGACCCTTGCCCATCCAAGCTTCCACATAGTTAGGTTTTAGCTTGATAGCCTTATCAAACGCCGCGATCGCTTGCTTATACTGCTTCCACCCAACAAAGGTTTCAGCTTTTTTCATCCAGCCGAGGTGCTGACCTGACTTGCTCATACTCAAACGGGAATGAACGACGTATGGTTTAGTTTACAGCGTTGAGAATGGATGAAAAATCCTGATGGAAACTGCATCTTGGTACAACGGCAGGGCAATTGCCAAAGACACGATAGAACTTTCAATAACAGATCCGGGACTGCTCTATGGTGCGACGGTGTTTACCACAATGCGCGTGTATGGCACGTTAGATCATCCCTTGACGAATTGGACAGGACACTGCGATCGCCTCAAAACAACAATTGAAACCTTCTATTGGCAGCAACCTGACTGGAGCCGACTACGCCACGGCGCAGAATGGATGATGCAGCAGTATCCCGTTCTCAGAATCACGGTGTTTCCAGACGGGCGAGAATGGATTACTGGGCGATCCTTGCCGCCCGATCTGATGCAGCGACAAGCAAATGGCGTCACGGCGTTGGTAACTCAAGATATAACGCGATCCACCGGAGCTTGGCGAAGCCAATCGCTGCCTTCTCATAAAACCGGAAACTATCTCGCACCCTGGCTTGCCAAGCAAGCGGCTGAGCGATCGAGCGCCCAAGAAGCCATTCTTACCAATCTTGCAGGCGAGTGGCTAGAAACGAGTACAGGCAATCTTTGGGGCTGGAAAGACGGGCACTGGTGGACACCACCTCTAGAGAGCGAGATTTTGCCCGGATTACTGCGATCGCGGCTCATCGCTGGGCTGAGATGGCACAATGAAGAAGTCACTGAACTCCATTGGAATGCCGCGCTTGTAGAACAATTTGATGCGATCGCCTACACGAACTGCGTGGTGGAAGTCATTCCAATTCACACCGTTCTGAGCCACGATACTACTCTGTCCTACGATGCAAGACACTTTGGAATTCAGAAATTGCGAGAAATGTTTGGGAAAGGGATGAGAGATGAAGGATGAATGTAAGAGGCTACTTCTCAGTTTTGCGTTTAAAGTCAAAAACGCCTCAAACTCTGAGGTAGACCCCTTCTTCCCTTTCTTGCATCCCTCATCCCTCCTCGCGAAGCGGGTCAAAGACTTCGCTCATCCCTCATCTGTCTCTCAGATACGTTAATATTAATTAACATAATCAAACTTTGAGACACCCCTCGTTCCCAAACCATTAGGAGGACAGACCCCGGTGAATAAACGGTGGAGAAATGCTGGGCTATATGCGCTCCTTGCGATCGTCGTCATTGCACTGGCGACCGCGTTTTTTGACAAACAGCCTCAAACGCGAGAATCTTGGCGCTACAGCCAGTTCATCCAGGAAGTGCAAAGCAATAACGTAAACAAGGTCAGTTTGAGCGCCGATCGCTCGAAGGCGCTGGTGCAGGTGCAAGACGGAAATAAAGTCGTCGTCAACCTCCCCAATGACCCCGATCTGATTAACATTCTGACTAAAAATAATGTTGATATTTCGGTCTTGCCTACAACCGATGGCAACGACTTCTGGATTCGAGCAGTAAGCAGCTTGTTCTTCCCAGTCTTATTGCTGGTGGGACTGTTCTTCTTACTTCGCCGTGCCCAGAATGGCCCGGGTAGCCAAGCGATGAACTTTGGCAAGTCCAAAGCGCGAGTGCAGATGGAGCCGCAAACCCAAGTCACCTTTAACGATGTGGCAGGCATTGACCAAGCGAAACTAGAACTTAACGAAGTTGTAGACTTCCTGAAGAACGCCGATCGCTTCACTGCCGTGGGTGCAAAAATTCCTAAAGGCGTGCTGTTGGTTGGGCCTCCTGGAACCGGAAAAACCTTGTTGGCGAAAGCCGTTGCAGGTGAAGCAGGTGTCCCCTTCTTCTCGATTTCGGGTTCTGAATTCGTTGAAATGTTTGTTGGGGTCGGAGCATCTCGGGTGCGCGACCTGTTTGAGCAAGCTAAAACTAACGCACCTTGTATCGTCTTTATCGACGAGATTGATGCAGTCGGTCGTCAGCGTGGTGCCGGTCTTGGTGGTGGTAACGATGAGCGGGAGCAAACCCTTAACCAGTTGCTCACCGAAATGGATGGTTTCGAGGGCAACACCGGAATCATTATCATTGCAGCAACCAACCGTCCTGATGTGTTAGATGCGGCGCTGCTGCGTCCGGGTCGCTTTGACCGACAAGTCGTTGTCGATCGTCCAGACTATGCAGGTCGTCTCGAAATTCTGAACGTTCATGCACGCGGCAAAACCCTTTCTAAGGACATTGACCTAGAAAGAATTGCCCGTCGTACCCCTGGCTTCACGGGTGCTGATCTCGCTAACTTGCTGAACGAAGCCGCGATTCTTGCTGCTCGTCGCAACCTCACCGAAGTCTCGATGGACGAAGTGAATGATGCGATCGATCGCGTCTTGGCTGGACCTGAGAAAAAAGATCGCGTCATGAGCGAAAAGCGCAAAGAATTAGTGGCGTACCACGAAGCAGGTCACGCTCTAGTCGGAGCGCTGATGCCAGATTACGATCCGGTACAGAAAATCAGCATCATTCCTCGTGGTCGTGCGGGAGGTTTAACCTGGTTCACGCCGAGCGAAGATCGGATGGATTCGGGCTTGTACTCTCGCTCGTATCTGCAAAACCAAATGGCGGTTGCCCTTGGTGGTCGTCTGGCTGAAGAAATCATCTACGGGGATGAAGAAGTCACAACTGGCGCGTCCAATGACCTCCAGCAGGTAGCGCGAGTGGCGCGTCAAATGGTGACTCGCTTTGGCATGAGCGATCGCTTGGGTCCTGTCGCTCTCGGTCGTCAGCAAGGCAACATGTTCTTGGGACGTGACATCGCTTCAGAGCGCGACTTCTCGGAAGAGACTGCCGCGACGATTGATGAAGAAGTGAGTACGTTAGTCGAAGAAGCCTATCGCCGTGCAAAAGCGGTTCTTATCGATAACCGTCACGTTTTAGAACAGTTAGCCGCGATGCTAATTGAGAAGGAAACGGTTGATGCAGAAGAACTGCAAGACTTGCTGGCAAACAGCGATGTGAAAATGGCATCGATCGCATAACTCGCCAATCAAATTACATCTTCGGGGGCACTCCGCAATAGGAGTGCCCCTTTTTGCATTGAGCCTTTTGAATTCTCAATTGTTGATCAAACCTCTTCCATGCCTGACATCTGCCCCAACTGAAGATGGCTTGATTGATACCTCAGAATGATGTTGCTACTACAGACCCTGAATCGTAATAGAGGAGACAACACTGTAGCTTAGTCACAGCATGAAAACAGCGTTTTTGGTTCTAGGAGGGCAACGGAGCGGCACATCTGTTACGAGCCATATTCTATCCAGATTTGGAATTGACTTTGGCTCTGACAAACACTTTATCCAAGGTGGACACAATCCAATTTTCTTTGAGCTGAATTGGGTGAACGACGGCAACAACCAATTAATTAATGCTTTAGGTCATCAATACACAGATTTCTTCTTGCCAGTGGAGAGCGACTTCGAGGGCACTCACTTTGCGGCTATTGAACGTAATCTGCATACACAAGTGATCCAAGAATGGGGCGACAAACCCCTGATCGGACTCAAGGATCCCCGCTTCTCTTTAACGTTTCCTGTTTGGCAACGAGTGCTTTCAGCAGCAGGCTACAGCCTGAACGTTGTTCTTGCGTTTAGACGTCCTTCCAGTTTTCTCAAATCCAATCAAACGCTTTTTCATAACTGGGAGGGATGGGATACGAACAGACATCTACGGTTCTGGCTACAGCTCAACTTGGCGGCAACCTACTTTACACGCAATTTTCCTGTCTACTATCTCTGCTACGAGGATCTCATGACGAATCCTGACAACGAGACAGAGAAACTAGCTCGTTGGTTCAAGCTTGATCTCAGCTCTGTCGCTCATGCCGCTGCTGCCGTTGACCGTTCTCACTATCATCATCAAGCGTGTACCGATACCAATGTGGCTCTAGTAGATAATTATTTCCAGCGTTTATGTTCGCGTACCATTTCTTCTGCCGATTACCTCAATTACCGAAGTGCAGCTCTCCTGCAACCCTCCTAATTCTTTGTGCTCAATCACCCGTTTAACCAAACAATCACCCGTTTAACTAAACAGTTGGTGTTTCAGATATGGTTTATCATCCGTCTGGTAAGTTACATACCGATCAGTTAGATCCAATCGAGTGTCATTTCACCAATCAGCACTATGGGCTGACAGTTTGGTTTACGGGCTTGAGTGGTGCAGGCAAAACGACCATTAGCCAACAGGTCAACAAAAAGCTGATTGAGCAGGGATTGAAAGTCGAACATTTAGATGGTGACTTGGTGCGCCAAACCTTGACCAAAGGATTAGGCTTTAGCCAATGCGATCGCGAGGAGAACATTCGCCGGATTGGGTTTGTTGCCCATTTATTAACCCGCAATGATGTCATTGTTCTTGTTTCGGCAATCTCTCCTTATCGGGCAACCCGGCAAGAAGTGCGGCAGCAGATTGGCGCATTTATCGAAGTATTTGTTCATGCTCCCCTAGCGGTGTGCGAGCAGCGGGATGTGAAGGGACTCTACTATCGCGCACGCGCCGGAGAACTTCAACAGTTTACGGGTATTGATGCCCCCTATGAGCCACCGTTGAATCCAGAGGTAATTTGCTCTACTACAGAGGAAACGATCGAGGAAAGTGTAGCCAAAGTGATGCACGCAATTGAGGTGAGCTTAGGTAAGAGCAAATCGCGTATTTGACATACGGATAACCCTGAAAACTCATAGATAGCCTCTAAACAGTTGGGTACAAGCGGCTTGTTCGACAGCGTTAATTAATATAGCCAGCTTTGATACTCTGCATTCACGTCTTTCATCTCCCCATACAGCCACACCATGCGATCGAGATACCACAATTTGCCAAACAACACCAAGGTATAGCCAAAAACTATAACCCAAATATTGGGTGTTGCATACTAGAGAATGAGCGATCGCATTTACTTGCCCGTTTCCAACCCTACTTGCAAGAACACTGTCCAACTGTAGGGGTAATCCCCATCATCCGAACACAGCACTACTGTGTAGTTTTTTAGCAATCGCATTGGGTGAGAAAGGCAACAGTGATCATGAAACTAATTACAGATTTCCTAATAAGTTGAAGTAGGCGTTCACGACGCGAATCACAAAGGAGCGTCTAAAATAATTTTCATCAAGAGAAGGTATTTGCTCAAGCAATTGGATTAAGATCTTCACTCCTTTATCAAAATCCCTCTGTTTGGTTGCAGATTCACAAGCAGCAGACAGGCGCTCAAATCTATCGCACTGGGACTCACCAACTCCGATACCAGCATATCGCAGGGCTAGCGTCTTGAGATTTGGGTCACTAATTTGCCCTGCAATGGACTGAACTCGTTCAAATAGTTTCAGCGCAGACCAAGCCTCCGCAAGCATCACCCGTCGCAAATCCGCTAAGTGAGAATTATCTCCTGCAAGAGCATCTTCGGCAGCAGATAGCTCTTGCAGGGTCTGAGTTTTCAAGGTGCCATCTGGCTTTTCTCGAACACTGTCTTTCTGAGCAATGACAGATAGATCCGATGCACTAAGCATTTTATCTGTCATTGCATCTGTGGTTTGAGTAGCAGCTTTATGTTCTGCTAGCTTGCCAAATGCCCTTGCAATACCACCAAGTATGACATCACGAGGAATTTGCTCTAAAAGATGGGTTGCGCTTAAAGAGACGGCGAACTGTTTTGCTTGTTCTAGAAGGGTATGGGCGTGGGTAAATTGTTTTAGCTCAATATGCTGCTTTGCAATCATTCGCAGTGCTTGCGCTTTCATGCCTACGTCTTGCTCTAAAAAGGCGTGGGCTTCAGCTTGGTTAAGTAAGTCTAAAAGTTGATCCCGTGCGATCGTTTCACTACGTCCCTTGACGGCTTCTGCTAAAGCTTCTGCTTTACTGCTGGAATAGGTCATCAGAGGGACTAACGCGATCGCTCGTTCCGGTTGATTACTAGCAAAATACGTGTTTGCCACTTCTAGTAAAAAATGATCTTTATCTTGGCTATCATCTATAACTGCAAGTATGTTGAAGATTTGTTCATGATGAGAATGCTGAACGATAGCTATATGAGCAATTGAGTCAAATAGCCGCCATACCCTTTTGTAGTCATCGTCCAGCATCAATCCAATTTGAATTGCCCGATCCGACATTCCAATCTCGGCATGAGCCTCCGAAACAGCGATGAGCGCATAGTCGCGATCTTCAGGATTCTCAAAGGCATCAGCTTGCTGAAGGGCTTCAGTGAGCATGGCTATGCTGCGGTTTTGCAGTCCTACTTTGGCGAGTTGTTCCGCAATCTTACACTTCAACTCGTTGATGACAAATTTTTCCTCAATTGAAATGAGGGCTATTTCTTGTAGTGCCTGCTCGATATACGGTAAAGCTCTGTCGGGTTGATGAATGAGATTGAACTGTTTAGCAATAAAAATGTTCACTTCAGCGCAATCTATTGGATTCTGAAGTGATTTGATTGCTTGTGCGATCTTATCTAGCACACAACCTCCTTTCAGGCTAACGTCCGAGTTGAGCGGCAGCAAACACTGCTTCATTATTTGAGCACAAGTAGAAACTGTTAGTGCCTCTGTTCATAATTCACTCTGCCACGTTCGGAACAATCACAGCCTCCATCCGCGTCGATCCAGGTTGTGTTGCGTCAACTAGAGGTTTTGTCGCAACCAACCTGCTTGACTGACAAAACTAAGAAGCTGGAAAGCTAGTGAGGACGGTGAATTCACGATTAAAAGACTGGTTATGCTGTCGCTTAGAAGCCATTGCAGGTTGTGGGTCAGATGCACCAAATAGA
>JAHHHO010000019.1 GCA_019359315.1 Myxacorys californica WJT36-NPBG1 | reverse complement strand
AACGCTTTCCGGTTCAATCCAGTTAGCGCCCGCACTAATCGGTCTTGCTTCAGCACCCGTTGAATGTCTAGCATTATCTCATCTCGTCACTGTTCTCTATTCTCCCTTATTTACCGACAAGTCTAGTGACTCAGTATGCAGAAGCCGCAGTGTTGCCCCGAAGCTTTCCGCTCATCGCAGAAATCGCTTCGCCAGATGACAGTGCAGAAGGGTTGTTTGCGAAAGCGATTGAATATCTAGAATCAGGTTGCCAAGAAGTATGGCTCGTATTTCCAGAGGCAAGAATTGTTCTGGTAAAAACAGCGGAGACGGCTTGGCAACTGTTTAATCCTGGGGATACGATCGCAACTCAAACAACACTTCAAGGGTTTAGTATTCCACTCGATGAATTACTAGCGTGAATGCTAACAGCTGCGCAGTCGTGTCAAAGCAACTACAGCTTCATCAACAGCACTACGAACTGTCGAGGCAGAATAGCCAGAATTAACAAGAATACTAAATACTAACGGCGAATAGCTGCGCGGTGTAACATAACCTGAAAGCGAAACAACACCAGAAATAGTTCCCGTTTTAGCAGCAACAATACCTTGAGCAGACGTATTGCGAAACCGATTCGAGAGCGTTCCGCTGACGCCTGCAACAGGCAGCGATCGCCGATAAATTTGGGCTTCTGGCAACAGCGCGATCGCCTGCAAAGCTTGCACAAATGCCTCAGAACTCGCTCGGTTACGACTGGCTAATCCTGACCCGTCTACCATGCTATACCGATTTGGATTCACTCCCATCTCAGTCAGAATAGATTTCACAGCAGCAACACCGCTCGCGTTGGTATTGAGACTGGTTGGATCTTGTAGCCGACCCAACGTTTTGAGCAGCGTTTCAGCGTAGACGTTGTTGCTCTCTTGATTCGTCTCAAAAATTAAGCTCGATAGCGGTGGCGAGGTGACAGACGCGAGTACTACTTCACCTGCTGGAGCAGGCGTGCGCTTCACGAGGGTCGAAGCTGTTACTTTAATGCCGGTTTTGGTCAACACGTTGCGGAATGCACCAACAAAATAGTTTCCAGCATTCGGAACTGCACCCGTGTAGATATTATTTTCATTCAACATCAGACTATTGATCGGAGCCGCATAACCCTGCCCACGATCTCCCTCGTTCCAGAATGGATTGAACGGTTCCCCCTGAAAAACCGTGTCGTCGCCAATTAAGAGATTAGTTTGACGAATGCCACGTTGACGCAACTGTTGAGCAAGCGAATTTAGTTGAGTGGTGCTAAGGCTCGGATCTCCTTGTCCGATCACTCTTAGTGTGGCTAACTCTGAACCTGAGCTGTTGCCGTAGACAGGCGTAGTGATGCGGTATCCAGCACCGAGTTTTTTAAGCGCAGCAGCAGTCGTAAAAATCTTGTTACTAGAAGCGGGGACTAACTGCGTAGCTGCATTTCGTTCATAGACATTGCGCCGGATGCCACGATCGCCCTGAGTTTGCACCAGCACACTCAACTTTGCGTTAGGAATGCGGGCAAGAGCGCGATTGACGGCTCCTCCTAACTGGGCTGGGCAAAGCGTACCCGCCGCCGCTTGGGCACGCACTGGACTAGGAACTATTAGACTCGTCGCGACGAGCGTGGAGATGAATGCAGGACGAAACAGACGGGTAGGGTTCATACGATCGCGCATCGCCTCTATCAAATACAACGCCTTTGACTGAAGACAGGCCAAATTTGTTGCAAATTTGATATTACGCGGCAAAGCAATTTTAGAACCCTAACATCCTCAGCATCTAGCGGCTCATCTCTAGCATTCGTTGCATCGGGCGAAGAGCCGCTAATCGAGTTGATTCGGGTAGCGTGATTTCTGGCGCTCGGTTTCTCATCGCTAGATACAGTTTCTCCAGCGTATTGAGCCGCATGTGAGGACATTCATTACAGGCACAGTTGTTCAACGGCGGTGCAGGAATAAACTGCTTGTCAGGCGCAGCTTTCTCCATCTGGTGAATAATGCCAGGTTCCGTCACCACAATGAATGACTGACTCGCGCTTTGCTGGCAATACTTCAGCAATGCAGTTGTAGAGCCGATATAGTCAGCATGCTGCAAGACACTCTCTTCACATTCTGGATGAGCAATTACCTCAGCGTTGGGATAGTGAATTTTAAGCTGCACCATCTTCTTCTCAGAGAAAGTTTCATGCACCATGCAGCTTCCTTGCCACAGCACCATGTCTCGTCCCGTTTGCTCCATGACGTATTTGCCAAGGTTGCGATCGGGCGCAAAAATAATCGGCTGATCTTCAGGAATTTGATTCACAATCTTCACGGCGTTAGCGCTGGTGCAAATAATGTCACTCATCGCTTTGATGTCGGCAGTGCAATTTATGTAAGAAATTACCAAATGATCAGGGTATTTTTCCTTGAATTTGGCAAACTCAGTTGGCGGACAACTGTCGGCAAGAGAACAGCCTGCCTCTAGATCGGGCAGCAGCACTAATTTGTTAGGATTGAGAATCTTGGCGGTTTCTGCCATGAAGTGGACGCCTGCAAACACAATGACATCTGCATCCGTCTGGGCAGCTTGTTGCGATAGCCCTAGAGAATCTCCCAGAAAATCAGCCACATCCTGAATGTCAGGATCTTGATAGTAGTGCGCCAGAATCACTGCGTTGAGATCGCGTTTCAGATCGGCGATCGCACCAAACAAATCGTTCGGCAGTGGAGGTTTGGACGGAGCAAAAGGTGCTGTAAACACAAGATTACCTGAGCGTTGGAATACCACTAATTATAGTTCAAATTACCAAAATTGAAAACCTGTATTTTATACATTCTTACCAACTTCAGTGGGTGATGAACATAGGGCACTCTATCGACGTAACAGTTTTACTGAATCTGAATCATGAAACTAAGTCGAGGACTTCAGAGCTTTTGGACCCTGTTGAGTAGCTACTGCATCTTCGCAATTGCGATCGGGCTGCTCAATCGCTGGTTAATGGGTGGAAGAGCAGGAGCCATAACTTTGCTGCTAACAGGTATAGGGCTATTTGCTTTACTTACCTACATTAAATTTATTCTAGTTAAAGGGTTGCCTAGAGAATGGAAGTACAAAACGCATTCACATCCAGACTTTATAAGTCTTGATCCCGATCATGAATGGCTACACCAACAGACAAGCATTTTAAAGTCTCTTGGATTTGAGAAGTTAGTAGATTTTGAGCTAGAAGGTACATCTAATCCAGGTTTAGCAAGATTATTGATTCACCCTCAACAGTATTGCTGGGCAGAAATCTCTCAGATCAAGGCTACTTCTGGAGAAATGCGTGGAGAAACGATTACCCAAACGGCTATTTCCAGCATTTTCGACAAGGAATGGACAATAAGCAGCGCTAACCGTGCACCCTTTTCTTTTGATGGCATTAGCTATATTTGGAGACATCCTCGAAAACTACGTATGTTTTTGCCAAATATTTCATTAACCGAGATGTTCGAGAATCATCTACGTTTCCGGCAAAGAATGCTGACTAGTTTAAGTATCACTCTATCTACAGATCTTTCCTGGAATGCTTACCAGGAGGCTCAACAGCACTACTTGGAGCACATGAAACGAAGCCTTCGGCGCAAACCGTTGCTCGTATCCATGATTGAAGCAACTCAATTTGAATTGAAGCCTAAATTTGAATGGCTCGGCGACTATGGAAAACTTTTGTAAAGAAATAGCCCTGATAGGTTGGGCTATCCTTACCTCGGCGTTTCGTTCCCAATGCTGCGAAACACGCTAATCTGGATTAAATGGACGGTTTGATGTACTGTTCCAAACTGTTTGAAACGCCACTCATCTGCAACAGTAACTCCTATGTTTGACGCTCTCGCTGATCGCTTAGAAAACGCCTGGAAAAAAGTTCGCGGTCAAGACAAAATCTCTGAATCTAATGTCAAAGACGCTCTGCGGGAAGTCCGACGAGCGCTGTTAGAAGCAGACGCCAACCTACAAGTTGTCAAAGAATTTGTCGCAGAAGTCGAACAAAAGGCACTGGGAGCAGAAGTCATTTCTGGCGTCCGCCCCGATCAGCAATTCATCGAAATCATTCATAACGAACTCGTTTCTGTCATGGGGGATGCCAATGTCCCCCTGGCTCATGCTGAAACTGCCCCGACGATCGTTCTCATGGCAGGCTTGCAGGGAACCGGTAAAACGACAGCCACCGCAAAGTTAGCCCTCCATCTTCGTAAAGAAGAACGCAGCGTCATGATGGTCGCAACGGATGTGTATCGTCCGGCCGCGATCGATCAGCTCATCACGCTCGGTAAGCAAATCAATATTCCTGTCTTTGAGATGGGCAAAGATGCTGATCCGGTCGAAATTGCTCGCCAAGGCGTAGAACACGCTAAGGCAGAAGGCGTTGATACGGTCATCATCGACACCGCAGGTCGCCTGCAAATCGACGAATCGATGATGGGAGAATTGAAGCGAATCAAGGACACGATCCAACCCCACGAAGTTCTGCTGGTCGTAGACGCGATGACCGGACAAGAAGCCGCCAACTTGACTCGCACCTTCCATGAGCAAATTGGGGTCACGGGTGCAATTCTCACCAAAATGGACGGTGATACTCGCGGGGGCGCAGCGCTCTCAGTCCGGCGGATTTCGGGTCAGCCGATCAAATTCATCGGCGTGGGTGAGAAGGTCGATGCCTTGCAGCCGTTCTACCCCGATCGCATGGCATCTCGCATTTTGGGCATGGGCGATGTGCTAACGCTGGTCGAGAAAGCCCGCGAAGAAATTGATTTAGCTGATGCTGAAAAGATGCAGGAGAAAATCCTGTCGGCGAAATTCGATTTCACAGATTTTATTAAACAAACCCGCTTGCTCAAAAATATGGGGTCGCTTGGCGGCGTTCTCAAGCTGATTCCAGGCATGGGCAAGATGGTCAACGAGGAACAGTTGCAAAAAGGGGAAGAGCAACTGAAAAAGGCAGAAGCGATGATCGGCTCAATGACCGTTGCTGAGCGTCGTGACCCAGATTTGCTGTCCAACTCTCCCTCCCGTCGTCGCCGCATTGCCAGAGGTTCTGGACATTCTGACAAAGAAGTTACTGAACTGATTAGTAACTTCCAGAAGATGCGATCGATGATGCAGCAAATGGGATCGGGTCAGATGGGCTTCCCTGGTATGGGTGGTTTCCCTGGTATGGGCGGCGGAATGCCAGGAATGGGCGGCGGCAACCCTTACGCACGTCAGCCCATGCCAGGACAACGAGGCTACGCTGGGGGTAATATGAACAAAAAGAAGAAAGCCAAAGACAAGAAGAAAAAAGGCTTTGGCACGCTATAGGTGAGAGATAAAAAGCAGATCGCCAATCTTCCAAAGGGGTTGGCGATCGCTGTAAAACGGAGGGTGATAGCCATTCTGTCTCTCTACCTAATGACTTTCATTCCCCATCCCTGTTCTAAAACGGCAACTGATTCAGCGATGGATGCCCCTTCGATGGCAGTGCCTTAAGGTAGTGCAAGAACTCTAGCAACTCATCTTCGGTCAGTTCAGCCCGAGTCTTCTTGCTGTACGTTTGCTGTAAGTAGGTGCTGCCCTGTTTTTTCGTCCAGCCGATGCGCTCGATCTCGGTGCCAATTTGCGCGATCGCATCCGACAAATCAATCGGCTCACTCGATAGATCGGGAAGCGTCTCTTTCATTGGCTCATCTGCATCCGTTTCTGCTTGCAGTGGCTTCTCAGAGTACTCGGGTTCACTCTGAGACTCACTGGAATAGTCATCCTCAACCGGCTCAGGGAGTGACTCAAACGAGTCAAAACCTGAGAACGAGAGTAAATCGCTTTCAGCAGAAACCTCTTCTTTTTCTTTCTTTCTCCGGCTACTCTTCTTGGCAGGTTCAACGACTTCAGGCGTCTCTTCAACCTCAGGAAGCATTGACTCAACCCTTGATTCAACGGAGGACAGAGCATCTGGAATGCCCTGCTCTTTGAGCGATTCTTTCATTAAAGGTTGACCCTGCACTTCAAAAGTAGGCGGCATTAGCGGCGTTCTACCGACTGCCGGAGAAATGCCCAAAACTGCCATTGCTCTAACTCTGGCCCGATCTTCCGCCTCTTCAACTCGGTCGGCGGCGGCCATCGCTGTCGCTAGGGTTGCCGTCCCAACCTGCACTAAAGCCCGGACTACAAATTGTCCATCGTGAATTTGGACTAGCTCAGACAGCAATGCCCCGGCGGGATAGTGTTTTCTCAACTGAGCAAAGAGACTATGGCTCTCTGATTGAAGCGCTGCGGTCAGGCTTGGCTCCGCTACTGTAAACGACAGTGAATGATCAGAAGAATACATGGCAGAAGAAGTCAGCATAGAGTTTGCGGCGATCATGTTCATTCTAAGCAGGAGTGAAGGGGCAGTGCAGATTTGTCGCGCCTTGAGCGACGGCATGAGCGATCTAATTTACTTAAAGTACAGAGAACTTGGCGATATGATGGAGACAACCGTAAAAAAACGGATTATCGCAGATTACGATCGCATTAAATTCAAAATCTTTAAAAAGTCTTGCTTGACACCAGCTTTTCTTTAGCTCAGTTGCTATAGTTAAGCCTCAATAAGATAGAACGCCGTAAGTCTTCATAAGTGTTTATGCAGTCTGAGTCAATGATTAATAAAAGCGTTTTTCCTGACGGTCAAGAACCAATGCGGATTCGTTTCGAGCGTCAGATCAAGCGTATCCAACGCGATGTGCTGCGGATGGGTGCATTAGTTGAAAATTCCTGTTTTCTGGCACGTCAGGCATTGTTTGACCACGACCTAGAAGCCGCTGGTAAGATTGCTCGACAGGATAAGCAAATTGACCGCCTCTACAAACAGATAGAACTCGATTGCGTCAACCTGATCGCGCTTCAGTCTCCGGTCGCTCAAGATCTGCGGTTGCTCAGTGCGTTGATGCAACTGGTGCGCGATCTCGAACGAATTGGCGACTACGCCAAAAATCTGGGCGATATCGCCATGCGGCTCTTTTCTTACCCCGTTTCTCCCTACATGGGGCAGATTAAGCAAATGTTCGATCGCAGCCAAGCCATGCTCGCGATCGGCTTAGCGTCGTTGTCAAATCTCGATGCTCAGTCCGGGCTGGATATGCGCGATCGCGACGATGCGATCGATTTAGACTACGATACGCTCTACGCCTTACTTGCTCAGCAGCAGGACGTTCCGGGCGTTGTCGAACCGATTATTCTGCAAGTCCTCGTGATCCGTCATCTAGAACGAATGGCAGACCACGCCACCAATATTGGTAAGCGCGTCGCCTACATCGTCACGGGTCAGCGTTGAGATTAGCGATTTCAACCTCAAGTATCCCTTGACAAAATTTGACAGTTGGGGGATCGATGCGGAAAGATAGAGAGGGAAGGAGCAGATGTTTTAATTAGTTGAACTCTGGATCTTTCAAGCTCAGTTTTCGAGGTTTGATACAGCCGTTTCTCAGATGCGGTGATATTCATCCAAGTTGTTGCAGGCTGCGGCTGGTTTTACGACTTAAATTCTGAAGCCGGAGTGTCAGGTTGGCAATCTTGAGCGAGAATGAGTGAGGCAATTCTTTAGCTTTGGAACTCAACCCTTTCGATTGAGCAACCTTAGTTTGAGTTGCTCCATGGCTGTATTATCCTTTGACAGGATGCTGGTTCTTCTAGCGCCGCGATTAGTGTCCATAGCACTAACTCCGCAAGATGCTTGGCGAGTGAAGACCCGTTGGCTGGTCTCTTTCGAGGGTCTATCTTGAGCAACGAAGAAACTTCGCAGCCACATCTTGAGCAGAACCCGGACTGCCAAAATCGGGAATTCGCAGACTAGATCTGATTTACACGAGGGTTACTGCCTCTCAAATTCAGACTGTAGACTCTAAGCGTTGATCGAAGGGTATCGGGTAGAGTTTTGGGTCATGGGTCGTTTGAGAAGTTAGGGACATCGAGTAAGGGAATGCCAATGAAGTCTGCGAACGTCTGAACCACCCAACAAGAACGACCATCACGAGGACAGATCGCTTCATGGAATTCTCGATCGCTGAACTACTGGCCAATTTCACAGATGACAAGTTGGTCGCACCCAAAGCCCTAGAGAAGAAGCTAGAGTGCCAAGATGAGACAAGCTTACAAAAACTCCAAATTGCCCTAGATGTGCTGGAGAAGGTCGGCATCTTGACCAAAGAGCGCGGAAAATATCGCCGACTGACCGAAGATGGCGTGGTAGAAGGGAAACTGCGCTGCTCTAGTAAAGGCTTTTGCTTTGCCATTCAAGATGTGGAAGGCTCGGAAGATATCTACATTCGAGAGAGCCAGTTAAATCACGCTTGGAACGGCGATCGCGTTTTGGTACGCGTCATCAAAGAAGGCAGCCGGCGGCGCAGCCCAGAAGGAGAAGTGCGACTGATTCTCGAACGGGCAAATCCCTCAGTCTTAGCTCGAATCAAGAAAACAGAGAGTGGTGACTTTCATGCCGTTCCGCTTGATGATCGGCTGTTGTTTGAATTAGACCTGAATGAGGATACCGATCTGAGCGATGCGATCGATAACCTGGTTCATGTCGAAGTTCAGCGCTACCCGATCGGGCAAAATCTTCCTCTAGGAAACATTGCCAAGCTGCTAGGCAGCGATGAGGAAGCGTCGGATGTCGATATCGTTTGCTGCAAGCACGACCTACCCCGCGACTTCTCAGAGGCTGTCCTAGGAGCCGCCAAAGCTCTGCCAAACAAAATCACGAAAGCTGAGATCAAAAAGCGCGTTGACCTGAGAGACGTTCCCACGATCACCATCAAAGCGAGTGATGCCGATAGCGCCGATGATGCGATCACGCTAGAAGAACTAGAGGATGGCAACTGGCGATTGGGCATTCATATTGCCGATGTTGCTCATTATGTTGAGGCGGGTTCTCCCTTAGACCGAGAAGCTCAGAGACGGGGCGTATCGGTTTACATGGGTGACTTGGTGTTACCCATGCTGCCTGAGCAGATTACCGATCAGCTTTGCTCGCTCCAGCCTGAAAAAGATCGATTGGCAATTTCAGTTCTCATCACCCTAGACGAACAGGGACAGGTGATTGAATTTGAAGTTCAGCCCACGGTCATTCAAGTGGATTACAGACTAAGCTATGCCCAATCAGAAGCAATTTTGGCCAATCAGCACACCGACGATGTGAGCGAGTTTGAATCCATTTTTGGGATGGTGGCACAACTCGATAAACTTAGCCATGCCATCAAAGACCAGCGTCGCCAGCGCGGTGCATTTGAACTGAATTTGCCAGAGAAGATCTTTGCTCGTCCTGACGGTTCAGAATCGCCTGAAGAAGCAGGCAAGTATACGTTTAGCAAGTTTCACTATGATGATGAGGGCATATTGGGGGCGGTTGTGGTTTCGTCAACCTTGCCAATTCACTCGATGATTGTGGAACTGATGCTGTTGGCCAACCAAACTGTTGCATCCCATCTCCAGGCACTGGGCGTTCCAGGCGTGTACCGAGTTCATCCCACACCCGATCCAGACGATGTGCAGGAACTCGTCAAGTTGGCGGTGAGCATGGGATTAGAACTGAGTTTAGAACAAGACGACGAAGTTCATGCTCAGGACTACCAGCGCTTTACAAAGAAATTTGCAGAGTCTGATTCTGAGCGAGTGTTAACCTACTTGTTGCTGTCAACGCTTAAACCTGCGTTCTACAGCACTCAGCCCAAAGCGCACTTCGGATTGGCGCTAGAGCAAGGCTATACGCACTTCACGTCTCCGGTGCGGCGCTACCCCGATCTGCTAGTGCATCGGGCGCTGCATGCTGTGTTTGAAGAAGGGCGCGATCGCAGGTCTACTCGTGTCAAGGAAAGCGTCGATTTGCGCCATAGTTCTTGTCACGGTCAAATCAACTGGAATGTGCTTCCTACTGACCTGCATCAAGAACTTGACACTCACTTCGCGGCTGTCGTGGTGCATCTTACCGAGCGGGAGAAACTTGCTCAGGATGCTGAAAATGATTTAGAAGGCTTGAAGAAAGCCGAATTGATGAAAGAGCGCACAGGCGAGATTTTTCACGGGTTGATTACAGGCGTTCAGTCTTACGGTTTGTTTGTTGAAATCGAAGAACTCTTAGTCGAAGGGTTGGTTCACGTCAGTTCGTTAAAGGACGACTGGTACGAGTTTCGATCGCGCCAGCAAACCCTGGTTGGGCGAAAGAACCGCAAGCAATATCGCTTGGGCGATCGCATTGAAGTTCAAGTGAAAAGCGTCGATTACTATCGTCAGCAAATCGATCTCATTGCGGTGGGTGGCGGCAGCGAAGCGACTGATGATTACTCAGAATCCGATGACGCTGGCTCTGACGAAGAGGAGTTTGATGAGGAACAATAGGTCAGGTAGCCGGACACGATTCCAGCACGACCCACTCCGAAACCTCTACCCCATAAATTCTCTGTGTCGCCTATCACTCGTCCTCTCATCATCGGTGTCTCCGGCGCGTCTGGACTGATTTACGCTGTTCGCGCTTTAAAGTTTCTGCTGGAAGCAGACTATGCGATCGAACTCGTTGCCTCTAAAGCAAGCTACATGGTTTGGCAAGCCGAACACACGATTCGGATGCCTGCCGAACCATCGCTGCAAGAAACGTTTTGGCGCGAACACTGCGGCGTGGAACGGGGCGGAAAGTTGACCTGTCATCCGTGGGGAGACGTGGGTGCAAACATTGCCAGCGGCTCGTTTCGGACATTGGGAATGTTAGTCATTCCGTGTAGCATGAGTACGGCTGCCAAATTAGCTGCCGGACTCAGTTCCGATTTGCTGGAACGAGCGGCAGATGTGCAGCTTAAAGAAGGGCGTAAGCTGGTGGTCGTTCCGCGTGAAACGCCCTTTAGTCTGATTCATCTTAAGAATTTAACGAGTTTAGCCGAAGCTGGCGCTCGAATTGTACCTGCGATTCCAGCCTGGTATCACCATCCCAAAACCATTGAGGATTTGGTCGATTTTGTGGTGGCTCGTGCGCTCGATCAGTTCGACATCGATTGTGTCAAGGTCGAACGATGGAAGGAAACTGAGGCGGAGCTTTGACCGTTTCATTTCATTATCTGATCCTGATCATTGCACGGTTGCAATCAGGATGATGGGCCGCCTGTCTGTAGCACCATGCGATAAGCTGATAACGAGCTTAGTAAACTGCTGATTCCTGATGTCTCTTCTGCGTTTAGTCGTTTTGCTCGTCGTTGTCGGATCGCTAGCACTGTTTGCGGTGCAAAATTGGTTTGCCCCAATGCAACTAGTGTTTTTGGGGCTGCGATCGCCCGCCTTTCCCCTGCCAATTTGGGTATTAGGCGCGATCGCGGCAGGCGTCCTCACCACCATCATCATCTCAATCCTGTTTAGGCTCAATAGCTTCACCGCTGGACGTTCTGTTCGACGCGCAACCGCAACTCGCGTCTCATCTGAATCGTCCTCTAGTAGCTACTACACTCCGCCCTCCTACACTCCGTCGGTCGAGTCTCCCCGAACCGCTTGGAAAGCGACTCCACCGGAACCATCCTCCACTAGCGAGGACTGGGGCGACGAAGACGCTTCTGACTGGTTTGATGACTCTGACGACTGGACGGACGAACCTCGCGATTCCCGCTCTTCACCCCGTCGCACCGATTATGAAGTCCGCCAAGAACCGAAGTCAGGCTCTCGGTCAGGTTCTACTTACTCCTATAGCTATCGCGATCCAGAGCCGCCAAAACCTAATTCATCTGATGTGGTGGATGCCGATTATCGGGTGATCATTCCCCCTAATCGCAACTTAGATGACGATGAAGCTGATCAGCGCTAACCAAGGCGTCTTAAATTCTAAATTTTTAGTACTAAATTCTGTATGTTAAACGGTGTTAATCTCTATCTCATCGGCATGATGGGATCTGGCAAAACCACGATTGGGAAACTGCTTGCCCAACACTTCGATTATCAGTTCATCGACACCGATCAATTCATCGAGCAAGCCACTCGCCAATCCATTCCCGCGATTTTTGACCAATCTGGAGAATCGGTTTTCCGGCAGTTGGAAACAGCAACGCTGGCTGAAGTGTGTGCCAGAACGAATAAAGTAATCGCCACTGGAGGCGGAATTGTTCTCAAGCGCGAGAATTGGAGCTTTCTGCGGCATGGCGTAATCATTTGGATCGATGTGCCGATCGAGGTGCTGCGATCGCGCCTTCAAAATGACTCGGCTCGTCCCCTCTTACAGCATCAAGACATCCATGAGAAGCTAACTCAGCTATTGATTGAGCGCCAAGCTCTGTATGCTCAGGCAGATATCAAAATTGCTGTAGCTCAGACGGATACTGCCAATCAGGTAGCGCGAAAGACGATCGATGCAATCGCTCAGAAATGCGAAGAAAAGCGCCAGTTAGACCAGCAAACCGAACGCTTGAACGCAGAAATGCCCTTTCAGCTTCATTCGCCTGAAGCCAATTAGATCCGAGCGCATTAGATTCTAAACATTCGTTCTTTTCTCTAGCTTTTTGTGCAACAACATTCGCTGGGGTTGTCCAAACAGGAACGAACTCCATCCACTCTGAGTTTCTTCTACCTGATAGCCAGCCTTAAGGTAAAGCTGTCGCGCTGAATTATTGGTCTCCAGCACATGTAAATAAATCTCCTGAAATCCCCAGCCTGTCACGATACGATCGCAGGTCGCCAATAGCTTCTTGGCAATGCCACGACCTCGATAGTCTTCTCGAACCGCTAAGTTAGATAGGTAAGGATAATGATTCGTCCGTATCGGCCACGGACTCTCATTTCGTAAACCAACTTCTACCGTTCCCACCAGACAATCTTCTTCCGTTCCTGACGATCTTGACATATCTACCGCAACTAAGCAGGCGTAGTGAGGCGAAGCAGTCCGCAACCGACTCCGCAAATCTTCATAAATGCCGATGCGCATGACTGGAATCAGCCAGCGCAAAAACTCTGGATTGAGCGGAAAGCTGTCTGCTAACACTCCCGCCGCCTCAAACAAATCTTGTTGCCGAATGGCGCGAACCAAATAATGCGCTTCCGAAAACGATTCTGGTAGATCTTGCTGGTGAGAAATATTCACGTCGCTGTTACAGAGAACTCAATATCTCAGGTTTAGTGTAGACCCTGGACTCAAAATCTGCTCAAAAAATAGCCTGTCTAGCTAAACATATCAGCGCTAGACAGGCTTCAATGATCGGGCGTCTTCGCCCTATTTGCCAATCCGAGGCGGTTCCCGGAAGGCGATCGCAAAAAAGAGTACGCCTAGTGCCAAGGCAAGAATGAGAATGTAAGCAACGCTTTCCATATCAGAATGTCCTAGTGACTTTAGTTCAGTCTACCGAAATTCAAAAGGTCTAATCGGGAATGTTTACATCTCGATTAGACCTTCTAAACAACCTTTACACAGGCTCTTTCCGACGAGTAGACTTGTCTCCCAACTTCTGGAAGAAGCCCCACTCAACTTGCTCTTCTGACATATCTGGGTCGATACCCGCAAACACATCCCGGAAGATGGTACGAGAACCGTGCCAAATATGACCAAAGAAGAAGAGCAGCGCAAATACCGCATGACCAAAGGTAAACCATCCTCTAGGGCTGGTGCGGAACACACCATCCGAGTTGAGGGTTTCACGATCAAATTCAAACGGCTCGCCTAACTGAGCAGCACGGGCATAGCGCTTCACAACAGCTGGATCGCTGATCGTTTGACCATCGAGCTTACCGCCGTAAAAACTTACCGTGACGCCAGCTTGTTCAAAGCTGTACTTCGATTCCGCCTTACGGAACGGAATGTCCGCCCGAATCACGCCATCTTCGTCCTGAAGCACAACAGGGAAGTTCTCGAAGAAGTTCGGCAGACGACGAACAGACAGCTCACGGCCTTCGCTATCTTTGAACACCGGATGTCCGAGCCAGCTTTGAGCAATACCATCTCCCTTATTCATCTGACCGGTACGGAACAAACCACCTTTTGCGGGGCTGTTGCCAACATAGTCATAGAACGCCAGTTTCTCAGGGATCTGCTCATATGCCTGTTGGATGCTTGCACCATCAGCAATGTCGCTTTGAGCCCGACGCTGAATTTCCTTCCCGAAATAACCGCTATCCCACTGATAGCGAGTCGGACCAAACAGTTCGATCGGAGTGGTTGCGTTTCCGTACCACATCGTGCCTGCCACGACAAACGCTGCGAAGAATACCGCCGCAATACTGCTTGCCAAAACGGTCTCAATATTACCCATTCTCAAGGCTCTATAGAGACGCTCTGGTGGGCGCACACTCAGGTGAAATAGTCCAGCAATAATCCCGACTACACCCGCCGCAATGTGGTGAGCCACGACGCCACCTGGATTGAATGGGTTAAATCCGGCTGGACCCCATTCTGGCGCGACAGGCTGCACGTGCCCGGTCAATCCGTAGGCATCAGATACCCACATGCCTGGACCAAACAACCCAGTTAGGTGAAATGCTCCGAACCCGAAGCAAAGTAATCCCGACAGGAACAAGTGAATGCCGAACATTTTCGGCAAGTCTAATGCAGGCTCGCCCGTGCGGGGATCTCTGAAGAGTTCTAAATCCCAGTAAACCCAGTGCCAGCAAGCCGCTAAGAACAACAGACCCGACAGAATGATGTGCGCGATCGCAACCCCTTCAAATGACCAATAGCCAGGGTCTGTAAAACTCTCACCCGTGATGCTCCAGCCACCCCAAGATGAGGTGACTCCTAAGCGCGACATGAACGGCAACACAAACATGCCTTGCCGCCACATCGGGTTTAGAACTGGATCGCTGGGATCAAAGATCGCAAGCTCGTAAAGTGCCATTGATCCTGCCCAGCCCGCAACGAGTGCGGTGTGCATCAAGTGAGTTGCAATCAACCGTCCTGGATCATTAATCAAGACGGTGTGAACTCTATACCAGGGTAGTCCCATTGACTACGCTCCTCCTAATAAATTACGTCTACTGCAACGCTTCTTTCAGCCTTTTGTTAAAAGTGCCGGATATTGGTAAATTTACCAGACTAGAGCCGACTTCTAACCGTGCCATGTCTGCCTCTTAATACTCTCCCCTTGAAAGTATGTAGACAGGTTGACCGTGTATTTGGGAAAATCAAAGTGTATAAAGAAGTGTAACCAGTGTTAGAGGCGATTGCAAGCAAATCTAATTTGCCTGAACAATTGATAAACGTTACACTTGAGCTATTAACATTTCTTAACTTTTACACATATCAATACATCCACATCCCATTGTTGATGCCTCTGTTTGATTGTCCCGACGAGTCACGTTTTTTTGAAGAGCGACCCTTATGCAGCCAGTAAACTCTGATCTTCAATCTCCTAACGATAATCTACAATCCCGCGAAGCTGAGATAGTTCAAGAGCCTTCAAAACCCAGCTTCCAATCTGCCAGCATCACATTTGTGAAGGAAGACAAAGTAGTTTTTGCAACCCAAGGCGCAAATCTACGCCTCAAAGCGATCGAAAACAACATTGATTTGTACACCTTCAAAGGCAAAATGATGAACTGTGGCGGCTACGGTCAGTGCGGGACATGCATTATTGAGGTTGTCGAAGGAATGGAAAGCCTTTCTCCTCGTACCGATGTTGAGAATCGTAAACTTAAAAAGAAGCCAGAGACCTACCGTTTAGCCTGTCAAGCGTTAGTTAACGGACCGGTCAGCGTTAAGACAAAACCTTAGTGGTATTCTGTAAAGTGTTAATGCAGCAGCTAGTAAGGACTGATTTTTTATGCAAGTTAACGATTTAGGATTTGTTGCCACCATTCTGTTTGTGCTGGTTCCCAGCGTTTTCTTGTTGATTCTTTACATTCAAACCGCCAGCCGTCAAGCCGACGATAAGTAGAAGTTGATCGCAACTTCAGTGAATCTATACTTTAAGCGCCGAGAATCGATTGTGCGATTGGCTTTGCCAAGCTCCGAAGGATCGCGGCGCTTTCTCAATGGAACCCCAATTATTTAGAGCTGCCAGCATCCGGTGCCGGTCCTTCAGCAATTGTGGGGTGAGTTGTATCCCCCTCCAAATTTTTCAGAAATGCTTGAATCCGCATTCTGCAGATGTAAGGCCATCCTCCATTTGCCTCAATATCTTTTAGCAAAGCATAAAGCGCTTGCCGATTATTGGGTAACGAGTCCTGAAACAACCCTTCGCTGATCTCACGATGCAGACTTTCCAAGAATCTAAGCAAAGACAGTAGCTCTAGCGTGTCTCCTCGTGATTCCCCCGCAATCTGCTTAACTGACCTTCTAATTTGTTCTAGCTCTGGTGATTCTCCTATCACTCTAGGCTCTCCGTCATAACTCATAAATCTTTATCCTCTGAAACATTGACCGTGGTTTTACAGACTAGGGCAATGGTGATCAAGCTGATTTAGAGTACCTTATTTCGATTTGTAAAATGTGCTTGACGAAAACTAGTTTGCAAATCCCTAAACGTAGCTGAAAGGGA
The DNA here is from genome assembly GCA_019359315.1 of Myxacorys californica WJT36-NPBG1. Lineage (GTDB taxonomy): Bacteria > Cyanobacteriota > Cyanobacteriia > Leptolyngbyales > Leptolyngbyaceae > Myxacorys > Myxacorys californica. Next base: position 72,935 of record JAHHHO010000019.1, on the reverse strand, counting down.
GTGGTTTCTTTATAAATCTGTTTTACAAAGTTGGATTCTTAAAAAGTTTACTAAAGTCTGTAAAATGCTATGAGAGGTTTGATTTGAATCATCTTCAGAATTTATAGAAATTCCATCACACCTGACAGCCGCTTAGGGATTTTTCCTGACACTTATGGCACGAAATCTGAGATGTCATTTTTCAAGGAGTAACCGCTTTGTCAAGGCGGTGATTAAGGTCATACCCCTTCCTTACTGTCAGATAATGTCAGACCGACCCGAACGCACTGCTAGGACTTTTTTACATTGACTTTGAGGTTGACCATGAGGTATCGCGCTTTAATCGTCACATTTCTGGCATTTTGCCTAAGTGTGCTAACTGCTTGTAGTGAAGCTCCCGCCGCTAGTACGGAAGGGTTAACCTATGAGCAAATCCGAAATACAGGATTGGCTAACTCCTGTCCACAACTCGAAGAAACGTCTCGCGGTTCGCTTCCGCTTGACAGCAGCAAAACCTATTCTATTAACAACTTGTGCTTGCAGCCGACCACTTTCTTTGTAAGAGAGGAAAGCTCAAACAAGCGCAAGGAAGCTGAGTTCATTCCTGCTAAAGTGATGACTCGCTACACATCGTCAATTGATGCAGTATCAGGCAAATTGAAGATCAACTCCGACGGGAGTCTGACGTTTGTTGAGGAAGACGGGCTTGATTTCCAACCTGTTACTGTTCAGCTACCGGGTGGAGAGCGGGTTCCATTTCTATTTACCATTAAAGGTTTAGTGGCGACTAGCGAACCAGGTTCAGGAAACATCAATACATCTACTGACTTGACGGGTGAATTCCGCGTTCCGTCTTACCGGACGTCTAACTTCCTTGATCCAAAGGGTCGTGGCTTAACGACTGGATACGATAATGCGGTCGCTCTACCAGGGGGTGCGGACAGCGAGGAACTGCTCAAAGAGAACGTCAAGCAGTTTCAGTTGGACAAAGGAGTGATTTCTTTACAAGTTGCTAAAATTGACAGCGCAACTGGAGAAATCGCAGGAACATTCGAGAGTGTTCAGCCTTCTGAAACCGACATGGGATCTCATGCCGCAAGTGATGTGAAAATTCGCGGACTGTTTTATGCGCAAGTTGCGCCTGAAGTTTGATGCTTCAGTAGTGACAACGTGTTCTGTTGCAAATCATTAAGTTTGTGAGTAGAACATTAGATTAATACTCTGATTTTTGGGGCTTTCAACTAGCCCCTTTTTTATTGCTTAGATTTATTGTCAAATCTCTACAGAACCTTCTAGATTGAGTCTTTCTAGAGTAATAGCGCCTTATAAAGCACTTAATGGATACAACCCATTCACAAATTCATATCTCAGTGGAAATGCAGTTGTAAGTAGTAGAAGCAAAGAAATAAGTTTGAATTAATACAACTAGCTTCAGTAGCCCCTAGCTGTAGAGTCTGTTGAGTTTTAAGAATAGAACGTTTTTGACCGTGATTAGCGCAGAGCGCAATTTCGGAAAAAATGGCTTTGCCAAGCTCCCTACGATCGCGTCAGTCTTCCTCGATTTCAACCTTGTATTACCGCTAGGCGCTATGTGTCGCAGCACAATTCTCAGCGCAAGCATCGACATGAGTTGACGTAATGTTAGCGACTGCTCTACCCACTGAACTTCGTCATGCCAAATTTTGTTGCAGGTGAATTGAGGAGTGAAACTCTACACCGTTTGCGAGACTATCAAGTTGCTCCTTCCTCGGAGACTCGCAATCAGCTTGTAGAACTTAATTTTGGTTTAGTCCGAAAAGAAGCTCATCACTGGATTAATCAATGTACAGAAAGCTATGAGGACCTGCTCCAAGTTGGGTGCATTGGGTTAATTCGAGCCGTTGAGCGCTTCGACATTTCTAAAGGACACGCCTTTAGTTCTTTCGCGATTCCTTACATTCGAGGTGAAATTCAGCACTACCTCCGAGATAAGAGTCCATCAGTTCGCATTCCTAGGCGTTGGCAAGCCTTGCAGCGGCAGGCGGTGTGGATGATTCGAGAGTTTCAGTCAGAACAGCACCGTCATCCGAGTGATCTTGAAATTGCCGCAGCGTTAGAGATCCCGCTCGTGGAGTGGCAAGACATTAAACTTGCGTCTCAGAATCGATCGCTGTTGAGTCTAGATGCCCCGATCGGTGATGAAGATGAAGGAACTGCCTCTTTAGGCGATCTTGTACCTGACACCCAATACCGTAGTTTTCAACTTGCTCAAGAAGATCAACTTCGGCTTCAACAGGCACTCGTTCAGCTAGAAATGCGGACACGACAGGTTATCGAGTTTGTCTTTTTATATGATTTAACTCAGAAAGAAACAGCAGAGCGGTTAGGAATTAGCGCCGTAACAGTCTCTCGGCAGGTCAAGAAAGGACTGAATCTGCTTCAAAACTTAATGACGGTTGCTGAAGAGTAGCTGTCTTAATTGGATGAAATTACTGAGATATTCCTCCGCACTATCCAAACGTGCGGATTTTTTGTGACGCGAATTGTTTGTCGCAGATTCATAGTGTAGTAATAAAAACGTCAAGGACGGGCATACTTGAGCAAAGGTCATTGGAGTAGAGTTTTGGGGATAGGAAATGGATAAGCGATCACTAGTAATGTGTGCAGGAGTGGTAACACTCATGATAAGTGGATGTAGCACGGGTGACGATGCAAGTAGCTCGTCCAGTCCTTCCCCATCCGTTGCTCAAAGCTCAATTGCTCAAAGCCCAACGGCAACACAATCCTTCTCTAAGCCGCTTGTGGCAGAGAAAAATGCAACTAAAAACAGCAATAGCCGTGCTCGTGTTGCAGGTTTACTGCAATCAACCGAGCCTCTAGAGCGGGCACGGCAAGTTCAGGCAAGAATCAACAAAAAAGGGCAGAAAGACCCGTTTTCTGGGCTGCCTCCCGTTCTGTCTTTCAATCTCCCAGCGAGTAATGCTCCTGCTCAAAGCCAGAATAACGGTTTGCCATCGTTACCAACCTTTCCTGTTGCTCCGGAAGTGTTGCCTTCAATTTCAACTGTGGCAACAACCTCTTCTGGTGGGACGGTTTCTGGTAGGACAGTTTCTCGTGGGACAGCCTCTCGTGGATTGAGCGCTCCAAAGCCTGTGAAACCTGCGATCGCTGCATTACCACCACTCCCACTACCCACGTTGGCTGAAGCTGTAGAGGTGTCAGGTGTGATTGTGGTGAGTGGAGTGCCGCAAGCCATTGTCAAAGCGCCAAACGAATCAACGAGTCGCTATGTTGGAGCAGGGCAACGCCTCTCCAATGGACAAATTCTCGTCAAACGCATTGAAATGAACGGCGGTTCCGATCCGCTCGTGATTTTAGAGCAGAATGGCGTCGAGGTATCGAGAGGGGTTGGTGAAAAAGCAACGCCAACTCAAGGCACACCGACTGCCATGATGAGAGCTAAAAATATCTCTCAAGTTTCTTAAGGTCAGCCCTAACTACAATTTGCAACAGTTTACAGCAACCTCTGGGAAACAGGCGTTAGAGTGAAAGGACTGCTTTGACCCTTCGCACATTTTCCCGGAGTTGTTGTTATGACAGCGACTAACCAGCCCAGAGATTTTTGGAGTTCTCTTCTTCCGGAACCTCTGCCAACTCAAGATACAGAGTTGTTAAGACAAATTGGGTTTATTCCTGGACTGAAGGATCTGTTGATGGTCAGACAAGTTCATGCGTTAGAACACGCAACAGTCTGGGTTTTAAGTGGTGCTTCTGATCCGTCGATTCCTGACATCGATTTCAATGCAAACTGGACTGATACAGGTAACCTCGGCGGACTATCGACGGAACAAGGATTTTATCTCTACGGTCAGGTTGAAACTTCGGAGGTTCGGCGGGCTGCGAGAGAAGCACTAACTCGAATGCAGGGTGGAGAATGGAACCTAGCCGTTCATCCGCGCTGTGGAACTAATTTTTCGGTCGGAATGCTATTGACGGCATCGCTGGCATTTAGCATTCATTTACTGTTGCCGCGAGGTCCGATTGAACAAGTATTGGGATTTGGGTTTGCCGCTTCTACAGCGACTCAACTGACTCCAGAGCTTGGACGTCTGGTACAGCAGTATATTACAACTGCCGTTCCATTCAATTTGACGATCCAGGACGTTGCGGTTATCGCAGAACGCAACTCTACAGGAAGCGAGCCAGATGCTTGGGGACGCCCTACTCATTTCATTCAAACGGCATGGGTTGATTAACAATAAGGAAAGAGTGACTAACCACTAAAAAAGTAGCCTTGTGTGGGCTACTTTTTTAGACAAGGCTAAAAGCAGACTAGCCAATTTCAACTTGTCCAGTATCCACAGCAGAAGATCCGTTCACATTATTGGCAATTTCAACGAGCCGATTGAGAGTATCTTGGCTCGGGGCTTTGCCCTTGAGAACCACGGTGCTTCCAGTTTGAGCTACCCAGACGGTATCACAATCAGCAACTTGAGGATCTTGGTCAAACGCTAGAGCGACTCGCTTTGCTAATCCACTTTGATCGTATTCTCCGTTTAGACCTATCCGTTCGGGCGCGATCGTTTCCCCTGCCGGAGCTTGGGCAGTGGCTTGAGGAGCCGCTTGACCACTAATTGCCTGCTCAGGGTTTTGTGGCTTTTCCATGCCAAACATTCGTTTTAACCAACCCATAACTTTCTAACTCCAAAACAGCTTCTAGACCTGAAGTAGACGGTAGACGATTAGCCCGCCCTACTAAACCCGTCCTAGGAGAGAAAAATCTCTGCATTCAACGTTTACAAGTTCTAGCAAATGCGATCGCTTTGCAAGCTCTGCAAGAGTTCTCGATGCGAACTTGATTGAACCGCAGAAATTCCATCCGACGAATGTCAAGATTTCTGTAGAAAGCAGCCTGAGGCTACGAGAAGAGCTTGGGGATAATTACGTTGCGCGATAAAATGAACTTCCACGGTGGTGAGAATAGTTTGATCGTTGGCCCTTATAGATAAAGTCGATTGTGATGAAGCACACACTCTCTGTTCTAGTTGAAGACGAAGCCGGAGTTCTATCTCGGATTGCAGGATTATTTGCTCGTCGGGGCTTCAATATCGAGAGCTTGGCAGTGGGTCCGGCAGAGCAGATGGGGGTCTCTCGAATTACGATGGTCGTGCCAGGGGACGATCGCAGCATTGAGCAATTGACCAAGCAACTCTATAAGTTGATCAATGTGATCAAAGTCCAGGACATTACGGAAGTGCCGTGTGTTGAGCGGGAATTGATGTTGCTCAAGGTGAACGCAGGTAGCACTCATCGCTCAGAAATTGTTGAGTTGGCACAAATCTTTCGAGCAAGAGTCGTAGACGTTGCGGAAGATTCTTTGACGCTAGAAGTAGTGGGCGATCCAGGAAAAATGGTCGCGATCGTACAAGTTCTCAATAAGTTTGGAATTCGAGAAATCGCCCGAACAGGAAAAATCGCCCTGACTCGGGAGTCGGGAGTTAATACAGAGTTTCTCAAATCTTTGGAAGCGAAAGTGTAGAAGTTATTCTATCTATTGCGATCAGTAAAGCGACAGAATAAATTGCCCTCCCATTGTGCAAAACATTGTGCAAAAATCTCCGGTTTCTCGAAGAAATCGGAGATTTGAATACGCCGCTCTTTAAAATTCACGGATTTAGCGATCGTTATAGAACCTAAGATCCTATTGGATTAATTCGTTTGCGGAAAGCGGGTGTTAGGGCGTATAGGGGACACCTTGACGCATCTCGCCTGAAAATTTTCGACCATCGGCAAAGGTGAGCGTTCCTCGACCATCGGCAACGCCTTGACGCAGTTCGCCTGTATAGCTGATGTAGGGATATCCGGGCGGGAAGGAACATGTTCCTTTGCCTTCTAAAGAGCTGTTGTAGTATGTCCCTTGACAGCGAATGCCGTTCTTAAAGGTGACCGTTCCATTGCCTTTCGCTTGACCTAGATAAAAGCCACCGGTGTAAATGTTGCCACTGCTATATATGAACTTGCCTTGCCCATGAGGATGCCCGTTTCGCACGGCTCCGGTGTAGCGAGCTCCGCTGGCAAAGATGAAGCTTCCGTACCCGTGAGGCTGACCGTTTCTCATCTCGCCTTCGTAGCGATCGTTGTTCGCAAACAGGAACATGCCACGACCACTAGGTACACCATTGCGCACTGTGCCTTCATAGCGATCGCTGTTAGCATAGACTAACACTCCCGATCCGTTCGGTAATTTGTTGCGGACTTCGCCTGTAAAGTACTTATACTTCGCGGGTGCTAGATCCTTATCACCGCTACTGTAAACGCAAGTGACGTTGGAGCCGGATGAAGCTTCACACGTAGGGCGAAGCGCGGCGTCCACTGAAGCGGCTGCACTTGTGGGCAGCGCATGAATGACGAAGGCGATGCCTAGAGTAGAAGCCGCAAGACTTCCAAAGTGATGTTGACGAATCATAAGTAATGCGCTCTCTTCGATTGGCAAAAAAGCTGATTGGGATTTGTAACGATGCCTTATGAATACAGAGTGCCCGAAGAATTTTTAGAGATAACGCAAACCCGTTAAACGAAGGTAGTTTTGTAGAGCCTATGGTTTAACGATCGCATCGCTCTTGTAAAGACGTGATGCATTGAAGTTGATCAACAGGTTTATGCACTAGCAACGACAAGATTAGAAACAAAAAATCAGCGTTCTTGAAGAATGCTGATGAAATCGTGGTTCGAGTTAGACAAATTTAACGCTTCAAAAGTCACTTCCTACTAAGCATCGGGAAGTTCTAGTAAGGATATGCGATCGTCACACCCGTACCACCGTCTGAGCGATCGGCAAGTTCAAACCGCTCGACTCGTGGGTGCTGTCTCAAAAATTCGTGAACTCCTTGGCGTAGTTTTCCGGTTCCATGGCCGTGAATAATCCACATCGGACCCTGAATTTCTGAAATCGCTCGCTCTAGCGCCACTTCTGCATCAGGCACACGACTACCGCGAATATCAATCGTGTTCCGAGCCGTTCGGATCGCCGGAGCAGGAGGGGGTGGCGGGGGGACAGGAGCCGACTTTTTAGCGTCTTGAGGTTTGGGTTCTTTTTTGACGGGCTTTTCACCGTCTAGCGATTCTACATCGTCGAGCGGAACGGTCATCTTCATCAAGCCAAAGCGGACGCTCAGTTCTTCATCATCTGAGATGGCGAGAACTTCAGCCGTCTGACCGAGACGAGGAATGCGGACGCGATCGGCTACTTTTGGACGGTATCCGGGCTTCGGTTTCGGCTCCTGCTTCGATGGTAAACGGTGCGCGGCGATCTGGTTTAGAGCATCTGTTGCCTGTTGCGCGTCTTGAGCGGTGACATTGCCTTGCTGAAGTTTGCGAATGACTTTAGCGATTTCTGACTTGGCTTGCGTGATCGCTTCTTGCACGGCTAATTCTTGCTGCTGTTGAAGTTGCCGTTCGCGATCGCGCAAATTCGCCGCTTTTTCAGACACTTCTCGATAGAACCGTTCGGCTTGCTGCACCAGTTGCGCGGCTTCTTGGGCTTTGGTTTCTTGCTGGCGGCGTTGAGCTTCGAGTCCAGCAATCACTTGGTTGACATCTTGAGTCGCGCCGCCAACGTGAGTTTGAGCCTGCTGAATCACAGTCTCATTTAGTCCTAGACGACGCGCGATCGTTAGGGCGTTGGATCGCCCAGGAATGCCCCATAACAAACGATAGGTGGGGGAAAGCAATACGTCGTCAAATTCGACGGAGGCATTCTCAAAGCGATCGTCGTCATATTTGAGGGCTTTCAGTTCGCCGAAGTGGGTCGTGGCGATCGTTAAGGAGGCGTGATCCGCGAGGTACTTGAGCAGCGCGATCGCCAGAGCAGACCCTTCAGTTGGATCAGTGCCCGCACCGACTTCATCGAGGAGTACAAGCGAGTTAGCAGTTTGATGCGATTGAGGCGTTTCGGCTGGTGTTTCGCCTGTGGCTGGTGCGGCTGTGTCAGGTACTAATGCATTGAGAATTCGGCTAATTCGGCGGATATGACCTGAAAACGTGGATAGACTTTGTTCTAGTGATTGCTCATCCCCAATATCGGCTAAGACTTGATCAAACCAAGGCAACTCAACAGGTTCACGGGCTGGAATAAACAGCCCTACTTTTGCCATCAGAACTGCTAGTCCTAGGGTCTTCAGCGTGACAGTTTTGCCACCTGTGTTTGGACCCGTGATGGCGACCACGCGGGTATGAGGCTGAATTCTTAAGTCAGTTGGAACAACTGAGTTTCCTTGCTCATGCTGTTGCTGCCAGATCAACAGCGGATGGCGTAGTTGACGCAATACGATTGGTTCAGATCGCTGACCGGCTTGATGTTCAATAAAGCGCGGCGGATTTGCACCGAGCCAATAGCTGTATCGCGATCGCGCGGTTGCTAAGTCCAACGTGGTGCAGATCGCCAACAGCCGCTCTAAATCGTCTTTCACGATTGCCACTTGTTCGCTTAAGACTCGTCGTACCGCTTCTTCTTCAACCTGCTCTTGGCGCTGAAGCTGACGAAGCTGATTATTTAGCTGCACCGTTTGATGCGGCTCAACATACAGCGTTGCCCCGCTCATAGACGTATCGTGGACAATACCAGAAATGACATCTTTATGCGTAGCTTTGACCGGAACGACAAACCGACCTTCCCGTTGCGTGATCAATTGCTCTTGAACAGCGCTGGCATATCGTCCAATCAATTTTTGCAGCAGGTCATGGATGTGATCGCGCACCTGACGTTGCTTGTCGCGAATTTCAGCTAATTTCGGGCTTGCCCGTTCACTCACCTTACCGTCATCATTGATGCACCGATAAATTTCCTGCTCGATTTCAGGATAGGTTCGCAATTCTGATACCAACTCATTGAGAATGGTGATATCAGGATGATGATCGATGGTGCGTCTTAACGTTCTTGCACCCGATAACGTTGTTGCGATCGCAAGTAATTCATATCCAGACAAAATGCCGTGCCGCACAGCCCGCTCTAACGAACCACAAATGTCATCAATTCCATCAAAGCTGAGCGCTGTAGTAAGCTGATTTTCTAACTGATAAACATCCTGCGTTTGCGCCAACAGCGCTTCTGTCTCTACCTGAGTAGCTGGAATTTTCAGCTGACGAGCCGCCACCGCACCCAGCTTGGTCGAAGCAAAGGTCGCTAAATGCTGGCATAGTCGCGACCACTCCAGTAATTCTAAAGTTTCGTTTTGAATCAAGGTGCAACTGTTTCAATTAAAGGCACTATCTTAAATTTAGAAGGTTTTAGAGAACTTTGCACTGTCGCAAGGATTATTTCAAATCACCACTGGTTCTCAATGCATTTCTTAACTCACTAAAGGCTAAAAGAACAGAGGATTAGACACCCACCCTAACTTTTGGTCCAAGCGAAATAAATGTAAAACTCCAAGCGCAACCTCACAAAGCAAAACGACCCAGTATCGCTACTAGGTCGTCTTTTTAGTGGAGCTGACGGGAGTCGAACCCGTGTCCAAACTAGGTATTAGTACGCCACTCATTCACAGGTTTAGCTTTTCTAGTCCTCAAAGCGGGAATCGTTCATTATCCCGAACGATGGGATTCTCTAGTATTGTCTTAACTAGCCGCCCGACCAGAGGCGAGCGTCTAGAGCAGCCGTTGGGGTTAACTCACAATCCTTAACGGCGTCGAATTGTGAGTGCTCAAACCTAGAAGAGGTTTTTAATTAGGCAACTGCTGCTGCCTTACGAGCAAAAGGAACGATGTTGTTTGCATCTATTCTTTTGAGCCTGGATTTACGAGAGTAGACTCCCTCTCGACCTGCATAGCGTATCGTTCGCTAGCCCGTCGAAACCGTTACAGCCCCGAGCGTTCCTCAATTATAGCGCGAAATTTTGGGATTTGAGAAGTTGTCTGGATGCCCAATCTCAGTACATGAGAGGATATCTGCAAAGGTTCCTCACTGACAACGGATTGGATAGCGAATGTAGCAAATCAGCTTCTAAGATCTGTTGATCTGCTACGACTTTTACCATGCCTGAAATGCATCATGACTACTGATAACCTGCTGCTTGAAGGGCAAATAAGTGTGCATATCGTCCTTTGAGATCGAGTAGCTGTTCGTGACTTCCTTGCTCAGTCACTTCTCCAGCAGACATCACCATAATTCGATCTGCCATTCGCACAGTGGAGAATCGATGGGAGATGAGAATTGCCATTTGGTTGGGCGTCATTTCTCGAAACCGCTCGAAGATCTGAACTTCCGACTCAGCATCCATTGCAGAAGTCGGTTCATCTAACACTAAAATGTCGGCGCTGGTTCGCATAAATGCGCGAGACAAGGCGATCTTTTGCCATTGTCCGCCTGAAAGTTCTCGACCTCCTTTGAACCAACGACCAAGCTGCGTGTCGAATCCATCCGATAGTTCATCAATGAATGGCAATGCATTGCCTTTATCTGCGGCAATACCCCAGCGATCGCGATCGTCTAAATTGGCAACATCACCGACACCAACATTTTCACCCACGCTAAATTGATACTTCATGAAACTTTGAAAAATCACACCGATACGACGCTGTAGAACAGCCGTGTCCCACTGCTTTAGCTCCAATCCATCTAAGAAAATTTGTCCAGAAGTAGGCTCGTAAAGCCTTGTTAACAGTTTGATCAGCGTTGTTTTACCTGAGCCGTTTTCACCCACGATCGCAAGCTTCTCTCCAGGTTTAAGATGAAACGACACATCGTTGAGCGCAGGCTTTGGGTTTCCAGGGTAATAGAACGTGACGTGTTCAAACCGTATTCCGTCTTGCGGTGCAATGCCTTGGATTGCCTGTCCTATCGGTTCGGGAACTTCTTCTTCTAAAAACTCGTACAAGTTGGAGAGGTACAGCGAATCTTCATACATGCCGCCAACTGCCGTTAAAATCGAGGCGAACGCTGTTTGTCCTTGCCGAAACACCACGAGATACATCGTTAGTTCGCCAAGCGTTATTTGCCCAGCGATCGTTTCCCAGACAATCCAGACGTACGCACCGTAAAATGCGATCGTACTGACCAAGCTCAGCAGATAGCTCCACACACCGCGACGAATCGTCAGGTCGCGATCTTCTGCGTATAGACGGTAGAAAATCGCCCGATAGCGATCGAGTAGCATTCGTCCCAACTGATAGAGCTTAATCTCCATCGCAGGAGCTTCATTGGCAATGAGCCACTCCAAATAATTCTGCTGTCTCGATTCGGGTGTGCGCCACTGAAACAGCCGAAAGGCTTGTCCAGCGAATCGCGTCTCAGAAACAAAGGCAGGAACGGCAGCAAGCATCAGCACCACAACGGCCCAAACCGAAAACTGGATCAGCAATCCCCCATATGTGATGATAGTAAGCGAGTCTTGCACCAATCCAAACGTGCGCCCGACGAGGCTCAAGGGGCGACTGGACGCTTCTCGCCGCGCCCGCGTCATTTTGTCATAGAATTCTGAGTCTTCAAAGTGAGCCAGATCGAGAGTGAGGGCTTTTGCTAAAATCAGTTCATTCACCTTCTGCCCTAGCAACACTCTCAGGAGCGACTGACACAACGCAATGCCTTGCCGACTACCCGTTTGCACCGCCACGACAACGGCTTCAAATCCCAAGTATCCGATGGCGGCCCAGCGATCGCTAGCAGATCCAGTGCGAGATGCCAGTACTACGGTATCAACAATCAGCTTTCCGGCATAGGCAATGATCGCCGGAACCAACCCAGAAATTAGGGTAAACAGGGCAAGTACGATCGTTAATCTGCGATTGGTCGTCCAAACTAATTGAATCGCTCGTCCACAGTAGCGAAATGTAGATAAAAGCTGAGAGACACCGCGAATCATGTTTAACAATTATTAGTTATTAGTCCATTTATTTTAAAGAGAGCTATCACTCCCTATATTCCAGTATCTCGAATCGCCCACCCTTGTCTCGTTTGCAGGGGGTTTGGGGGAGGCAACCGTCCCCCAATGGGGGCTTGCCCCCAAACCCCCAAGGGTCGGATGCCGAGACTCAAGGAGAGTCGAGTAGCGTGTGAACACACTCTAGACCCCAGACTCGCAATTAGCGCAGAACGCAACCTGCCGGAATTACTACGTCCAATACAAGATCTTAGCGCGGGGAAACCGCCGCCCAATCTCGCGCTCGAAAAACTGACGCAACTCGCGCATCGTCTTCGCGTCATACACATACTTCATGCCGCCAAACTTATTGCGCTTCACCACCCGCGACGACTCATCCAAATCTAACTTGGTGTTGGGATACCAACTGAGCAACACATCCTTCGATCCAGGAGTAAACCGATGAGTAATCAACTCCACCGTCAGATCGCAATCAAAATCTAACTCCTCAGACATGTTATCGAGTAACTGGGTGTACTGCTCTTGCCAATCAGGAATCGGCATAATCGGCGCAATCACCACCCCGATCGGATACCCGCCTTCTAAACCCAAGCGCCGCAATCCACGAAGTCGAGCCGGAACAGAAGCTGTGCCACCTTCTAAGCGATCGCTAATCGATGCCGTATTCACGCTAGAACGACAGCGCGTGTGTCCACGATGGGGCAGATCCAACAGACTCTCAACATTGTCGAACTTCGACACCCAACGCAAATAGCCATCCTCACGAGTGCCAAAATAGCGAATTGCTTCGGCTAAGCTCCCAATCAAGTGTTCAATACCAAGCGGATCGGTGTAACAACTCACCTCATAGCTCGTCTCGCTGCCCGATCGCTCATAAGCAGCTAAATTACCCAAAATTTGCGGCAAGTTAGCGTACACCCGAATCACAGGTGGCCCTTGCAAGCTACCTGCCAAATAGCAATATTGGCAGTGGGCAGGGCATCCCTCTGCAATGTGAAACTGCCAATCGGCAGAAGGAGGAATCGGACTCAGCTTAAATTGTCCTTTGGGCGCATTCACAACGGCCAACGTCCGCTTTGCAGTGGCATAAGTCTCTCGCTCGGTGTCGCCACGCAAACCCGTCAATCGATTCTGCTTCAACTCGTCCACAGGTAAGCCTAACGCCTGCACCCGCTCAAGAATTTGCTGTCCCCACGGCTCCTTCAGAGCGTCAGGGGTGAACATCACGCGCTCTGGCATCCACAAACGCGCCTTGCGAATCCCACTGTCAGAAGCATTAGAAGCAATCGGTGAAGCAACCGTCGTCACAGAACTAGTCATGCTTTCGCTTATGTCTCAGTAGCTCTATTATGGCGGCTTTCTGAAAGGGTTGAACGCTTGAATTTGAACGGGTTTTACCCAACTCAAAGTAGGGCTATCCACCACAACTTAAATCTAATTCTTTAGGAGGGTGAGACGGCTAAAAGACCGAGATTTACTAGTAATTAGAGACTCAACTGTGAGCCTTTAAAACACTTCCAGCAACATACTTTGAAACACTTCCAACAACACAAAAAAGGAGGTTAGTTAGTATGGCAATTGTACGTTTTAATCCATTCAGAGACATTGATATCATGCAACGTCAAATGAATCGATTGTTTGATGAGATGATCTCTTATGGAGATGCTGGCAATGCAGCATCTGGTTTTGAGAAATCGGCTGGCATGAGCTTTATCCCTGCTGCTGAGATTCACGAAACGCCTGAAGAGGTGACGCTGCGAATGGAAGTTCCTGGCATCGAGCCGAAAGATCTTGATGTGAAGGTGACGGCCGACGCGGTGGCAATTCAGGGTGAGCGCAAATCTGAGGTGAAGCAAGACAACCAAGGTATTCAGCGTTCTGAATTTCGGTATGGTAGTTTTCAGCGTGTAATTCCGCTTCCAGCAAGAGTGCAAAACGACAAGGTGCAAGCTGAATTTAAGCATGGCGTGTTGCACTTGACGCTTCCAAAAGCGGAAGAAGAAAAGAATCGAGTTGTGACGGTGAATTTGTTAAACGGGCACGCTCAAGCGAATGGGCAGATGAACGAGCAAAATGCGCCGTTAGAGATGGCTCAGGGTCAAGAATCTCAAGCACCGCAGGCAACCTAACAGGAGATTAACCTACTTGCTTGAGCAAGTGTTCCCAGATACATCTGAGGGTACGATTGACCAGAATTTTTTCTGCGATCGTACCCTCTGCTTTATCAAATAAGGGCACGACATGAGCAGTGTATTCGGTTGTAAATCCAAACGCTATCAGTTCTTTGGTGTAAGACTGTTCTCTAACCGGATCGCGTCCTTGGGCTAATAGCTCTAAATACTCCCCATCTGACAGTTCTAAATCAACAACCTGTGGTTCTTGAGATAACACCGTTTTAGCCTCTCAATAATTTTATCTAGGTAGCATATCAGGTTTAAGGATAGATGTTACCAAATTTGTCATCTATCTATAGCGGTAGTAAATATGGTGCTTGATACGATCGCGGTTGAGCATCACTGTGCTAGGGCTTATAAAGCAATATTTAAGGAGTAGCGCTTGATCCTAGTCGTCCTGAGTTGCTCATATCCACTGACTCACAAAATTCGTTAGTTCTTCAACATCCAAATAGTCAGCGATAAAGCTCTTGCGTAATAGATCAGGTGGAATGTATTCGTCATATTTCTGCAACGTCGGAACCTCATCCGGATCAAGGAATTCCTCTAGATTGAAGCGTCGTTCTGGAAGAGACTGAAGCTCATAGCGCAGGGCGTCAAGCGAACAGTTGCCCAAGCGCACGACGAGAAAGTAGGGCGATCGCGCTTTGATACTTTTAATACCGAGGGATGGTTTGCCGTACGATCGCAAGAACCTTTCCAACGTACGGAACTCGATCGTACCCATCCATGGAAAAATACAGCAAACCTTTTCGTCTAGCAGTTGTATTGGATGATCTAAAATCCCGGTTGACCGAGAAAATGCTCTCGCGTCCTCAAGCCGCTGTCTTGCATTCGGCGTTAAGTAGGAGTATAGCGTTGTCTCCTGCAATGCCTTTTTCATTCTCTGTAGCACTCTAGTATGGACTTCCCCAGATGTACCGCGCCACGAGCTTGATGTGACAGATTTTGTTGACAGTTTAACTTCAATTACTTTCTTCTTGCTATCAACTGCATGAACTTCCCACGTTCGTCCTGCAAGAGAAAAGCGATCGCCTTCCATAGGCGGAATGATAATACTTCCGATTGCTTTTCCGTTGTGTTTAACCGAGTATTCTTCTGTGTCAGGAAAGATAGCATAGAACTTAAAATTATTGATGACTTTCTCTCCTGCAAGTCCGACAATTAGCCCCCCTTCTACTGTTCTCTCAATATGATCAATGCCAATTAAATGTCTTAAGAACACCCGAAAATCGTCTTGTGAAATCGAGCGGAACGGCGGCAGGGTTAAAATTTGCTGCGCGATCGCGGCGGGAGACAGTTCTCCTAAAGACGCCAATACGCTCATCGTTTGGTGATACAGCAAACTGAAGGGATACTGCATGGCACGCGGTGGTTCAATCCATTTCTCTTCCAAGTAAAGCTGAATCACAGCAATGCACTGCAACAACTGCCAAGGAATCTGCTCAGGCAACGACTCTTCACCTGTGGGCTTATCTTCCACACAAATAAGCTCCATTTCAGATACGCCGCTCCTTCTGCCAGAGCGCCCCAATCGCTGCAAGAAACTGGCAACAGAGGCAGGCGACTCTAATTGAATCACCCGATCGAGGTGTCCTAAATCAATTCCCATCTCAAAGGTCACTGTTGCGGCTGTAACAGTAGGCGTATCAGAATGTCGCATTGCTGCTTCTGCCGCTTCTCTAAGGGGGGCAGAGATACTACCATGATGAACGTGATAGAGATCGGGATGTCCTTTCGCTGTCGCAATCTCTCGCATCGCGGCGATCGCGTCTTCTGTTGCCGTTCGTCCATTGGCAAACACTAGACTTTTCTTGCCCCGCGTTTGGTTAAACAGGTGCAAATGACAAGGATTGAACGCTTTGTCTCGGGTGTCTCCTTTTGCCCGCACGACTAGCCCCGGATCGTAAAAATGTTCTAGTGACAGCTGAATCTTTCGCTGAGCAGTTTCTAGCGTTGGTGTAGTGACAGATCGAGAAGTGTCACCCTTTAACCACTCTTCAGCTAAAGAATAGTCACCTAATGTTGCTGAGAGTCCAATTCGACGCGGCACGTTTCCAGTCACTTTAGCCAGACGAGACAATTGGCATAAAATTTGACAGCCGCGATCGCTGCCAATGAATGCGTGAATTTCATCAATAATTACAAAGCGCAGGTCTCCAAATATACTAGGAAGATAAGCGCTTTTATTGATTAATAAACTCTCCAACGATTCGGGTGTAATTTGCAGAATGCCTTGGGGGTTCTCAAGCAGCTTTTTCTTGCGGCTTTGCGTCACATCCCCGTGCCAAGCCCACACAGGAATATCAGCATTTTTCAATAAATCAGTTAAGCGATCGAACTGATCATTAATCAGCGCTTTGATAGGACTGATATATAGTGCACCAACTCCGTTAGGAGGTTGCTCATGCAACATCGTCAATACAGGAAGAAATGCCGCTTCGGTTTTTCCAGAGGCCGTTCCTGCTGCAATCAATAGATGGTTCGACGTGTCAAATATAATACGGCAAGCTTCTGCTTGAATTGGTCTAAGTGAAGACCAACCATTGGTATAAATATATTCTTGAATAAAGGGAGAAAGACGAGAATACGGGTACTGCATTATCAGCGTTTTAACTGTGAATGGAAGAAATCATTTAACAGAGGTTGTGATCCTATTCATTACATAAGGACGGTCAAAGAGAGGCGAGATTGAGAACTTCTCTCCTTCCTGAGAAGTATGTGCCGATCGAGAATCTGTCTGGCAGTTGGTTGAGATAATTAGTGGTAGTTTAGTAGGGTTCACGGTGTTTACACATTTTGAATTTGAAGTTTTGTCAACTTTAAAGTTTGAGGCGTTTGAGTCTTTTAGTTAAGTCACGCCTGTCAGGTTGCTAGAAAGCCTAGATATTGACCTTATATAGTTTGGAGATGAACGTGAGCATGTTGAAGCCTATTGCTGCTGCAAGTGTTGTTGCAATCCTAGCGGGTTCCCTATTCCCTGTTACTGCGGAAACACTGTCGATCGCGAAAGATACAAAAGGAGCGGTTCCAACAGAGAAGCTCGTCAAGATGACGCCTTCTGCACCAGAAGGATCTACGATCGCGCCCATCCAACCTTCGACCCAGCCTGTCAATTCTCCGATCACGCAGTCTGCCCCCACTACACCGGCAGCGCCTGATTCGGCTACTCCGTCGCCGCTACCCTCTCCCTCTGGCACACCAGACTCAACGACCCCGGCTCCGACAACGCCCGATTCAACTACAACGCCCATTACTCCCTCCACAACCCCAGACACAACGACTCCTTCCACAACCCCAGATACAATCACTCCGGCTCCGACAACGCCCGATTCGACTACCCCAGACACGACCACTCCGGCTCCGACAACGCCTGATTCGACTACAACGCCCACCACTCCTTCCACAACCCCAGACACAACGACTCCTTCCACAACCCCAGTAACACCCAGCCCAAGTACACCCGCACCGACTGGAGAACAATCGACCCAGCCAACTGGTCAGCCCAGTGCAACCACAATGGTGCTAGAGGAGGAAACCATTACTGGCATTAAGCAAGTCACTCTACCAACGCCGCCTGTGACGCCTGCTCGATTCACTTTGCCAATGGATATTAAAGTTGTGCAAGAGGCGTCAGTTACTAGCAATACGCCCATTACTGATAAGTTGTCTAAGGACTTGCCAAGCTGGGGATCTGCGGTGCGAGCCTGCTTGCAAGATAAGCCTACCTTTGTCCGTGTTGTAGGAGATCAGCAAGTACCTTTTATGGTGAATGGAACTGAAGGGAAGATTAAGCTGAATGCAAACAATCGTCCGGTTTGCACAGCGGGCCTGTAACAGGACTCATCTGTAACAGGACTCACCAATGTCTTTTCAGGTCCTTTTGATAGACAAAAGCAATTCTAATTGAATTGCTTTTGTCTTGACTACCGAGAGGCTTATAAAGCCTCTCGGTAAATAATTGGTTTAGCTGTAAACCGTTGGAAGGATTTGTCTACTGGCAGTAAACCAAGTTTGAACCAGGTGTATTGATAAAGCCATTGGAGACCCAGCCTGCGATCGGTCGATTGATCTCGATCCAGATCCGACCATCCGCTTCAGTTCTAGAATTGGGAGGATTTCTCGTCACATACACTTTTGAGTTGTACGCTACGCTACCGACATACGCAGAAGTCACGCTGGGTCCACGACGGGCAATCAGCCCCTGTTGTGCTCGAACTGAGCGACACAAGGCATTAGGCGAAGGGGACGGAGACGGTGATGGAGACGGGGACGGTGATGGTGATGGAGACGGAGTACCAGGGCAGAGCTTCAGATTGACGGTTTGCACAAATCCTGGAGATGGTGCACTGACGCCAATAAAGCCAGCTTGGGCCGCATTTTCGGAAAGCGTTACAGATTGATTAGTGGCTAATGCCCTGACCACTGCACTGGTTGCAGTACGATCGCCGAAAATGGCAGTGGGCTGCTTAGCACATCGCCTCTGACCGACCAACGATCCTTGAGCAACTAGAGTATTGGATGTAGTTTGAGCTGTTTGAGAAGATTGGATTTGGGCGAGTGCAGCACCGCTAACGGTAGACACTGCTAGAACAACCAAAGCACTGACTGATTGACGCCAAGCCTTCGCTTTCATCATGGTATTAAACTCCTCACGGAATAGAAGGGTAGGATCACGTACCCATGTAAATATCCTGCCTGAGATTATAAGGCAAGTCGATCCGGAATTCGTGATTTGTAAGGGTTTCTACTGCTGATGCTGCAATATAGTCTCAAAGATCCAACGTTCAGCAGGACGACCCATTATTCCAGCCCATGACTTTTGCCGATCACCCAATGTCGTCGAAAGAAACGAGCGAGGGCGGATTCTTCTAAAGCTAGATAGATAGGACGTCCGTGCGGACAGGTACGAGGATTTCGAGTCTGCTGCCACTGGTTAAGCAGCGTTTGCATGTCTGCGAGGGTAAGAGGAGTACCATTCCGAATTGCACTGCGGCACGCGATCGCAACTTGCGCCGTTTGCAAATCGCCTCCTAAACTGAGTTCTAGTAATGCCTCCGCGCGGTCTTCTCGCTCAGCCAAAAGAGTAGGAATTGAGCGCACTGCCCATAGCTGGTCGCCAAAGGGTTCTACCGTCAGTCCGAGATGCTGCAACTGCTCGACTTGGGCATGAGTGAGTTGATTCAGAACGATCGCAGGTTCGAGAGAAACAATTTGCCAGCGATCGCAGATCTGCTCGTACAACACCCGTTCATGGGCAATGTGTTGTTCGACAAGCCACATGCCGCTGGCATGTTCTGCCAAGATATAGCGATTGTGAACTTGCGCGATCGCTCGTAGCGAGGATAGCGTCGGCGTAGCAGGGGCAATCTCTCGGTGGACGGTATAGCCTCCTTCAGATTCTGCGGCTTTTAGCAGAGTCCCGACTCGACTCGAATATAGATCGTCAGGCAATGATTTTGGGTTGAGCCGAAAGGCTTGCTCGATCGCGCTCGTCACCTGTTCTTGCCAATAGTCGAGGTTGTGCAAATAGATTTCCGCTTTGGCAGGATGGCGATTCCAATCAATGTAGGCGGGTGGGAGATGCAGATGCAGAAAGCAAACCGGATAGCGATCGCGCGGTAGAGTGCGGCGAAACCCAGCGAGTAGCGTCTGCTCTAATTCGGGCATGTGGATGAGCCGTCCGTTAACCGCCACTTTTACCCAGTCGGGGCGGCGACGATGACAGCGATCGGGCAATCCCAATAGCAGATAGAGCGATGCCTCGGACGTTGATGCCTCGGATGCTAATGACTGGCTCAACGTCAACTGAATTTCTTGTAATTCCTCTCCACGCACGCCGCGCACCATTTGTGGCAAGCTTTGTTTGGGCGTGCGGCTTGCCCACAGACTGATCCACTCGCGATCGCCCTGCTGAACCTGCCAAGTAACGTGAGGATGGCAGAGCGCTAAATGGTAAATCATCGTCTGAACCGCTTTTAACTGTTGTGCGGCAGACGGCAATCCATCCCGGCGAGCTGCCCAGGTTTCAAACAAGCGATCCACAGTGATAATCGTACCGGGTGCGATCGCAACGGTTTCGGTTGTGATCGGATTGCCCCCGGTGTCGTAAACGACTCGCCAGCCTTGCTCAGCCCCGACACGGCTGAGGATTTCCAGGTTAGAAAGCTGGGCCAAGCTATAGAGCGCTTCTCCGCGAAAACCGAGACTTTGAATGGTTTGCAAATCAGCGCGATCGCGAATTTTACTTGTCGTGTGAGGCAGTGCCGCTTGCTGCAAATTCTCTAGCGTCATGCCTGCACCGTTATCAGAGACCCGCACTCGCCATTGATCTGCCCAGATCGAAACCGAAATTCGAGTTGCGCCTGCATCCAACGCGTTTTCCACCAATTCGCGTACCACTGCTGAGAGCGAATCGATCACTTCTCCAGCAGCCATCAGATGCACAACGTCGATTGGAAGTGGCTGAATCGTAAACCCCATTCTTTCAGTTTAGAAGATAGGGAGGGCTTCAGAGGTTCCCAGGCTCAACATCAGGGGTTAGTGCTCGTCCACGTAAGAATGAGGGATGAAGTAAGCATCGTCATTCTTTCATTCCTCTAAACTCATCGCTCGAGCTAAGGAATCTTCAAATTGTTAAATTTAATACACCTTCTTAAAAGGGGATCGCTATTAATAAATTGAAAGCTCGAAATGCTCTTCCTACAAGGATTACGCTTAGGATGACAACTTGATTTTCTGTGATAGTAACTTAATGTAGAGTGTAGTTAATATTTCAGGAAGCCTTGGAACTCTAGCTAAAAATTGCCGTTCTTAACTTACTGGTATTAAATTTCAACCATGTTCCTATTAAAGGCAATTCAAGAATTTGCGATCGGGTTTCTTCAAGCAGCAAAACAAGCTTGGTGGGTCGAGGTTTCTACCCATGAGCCGGCTTGCGTTTACTATTTTGGTCCATTTGATCATCCAACAGAGGCGGAAGCCGCTTGTCCTGGCTATCTGGAAGATCTTAACGGTGAAGGCGCGATCGGCATTCACTCGATCATCAAACGCTGTCATCCGACAGCGCTCACCCTCGTGGACGGACAGCCCTATTAATTCCCAACAAATTACAGACTAGGAAAAGAAACGATTACGATCGGGTCAATTCTTTTAGTGCTGTCTCAACTCGCTTAGCATCATCGGATTGACCTTGCTGCTGGTAGAGAGTTTGAGCTTTTTGCAACGCCTCGATCGCTTCTTGAGTGCGATCGCGCATTTTCAAAACCATACCCAACTGATAGTAGGCCCGCGCACTATTGGGGGATAGACGAATCACTTCGCGATAGGCAAGCAGAGATCGCATCGTTTCCTTTTGTTCAAGGGCCAAATCTGCTAAGGCAAGCTGAGCCTCTGCTAAGTCAGGGCTGGTATTTACCGCTTTCTGGTAAGCTGCCAACGCTCCCTGCCTATCTCCTGTTGCTTCTAAAGCATTACCAATTTGCAAATGGAGTTTTCCATTATGGGGATCGAGCTGTGTAGCACGATTGAATGCTGCGAGTGCCGATTCACGATTGCCTTGGCTTAACCATGCTAGGCCTAAGCCAAGCTGAACGCTGCTGCGACGAGACTCTAAAGTTGCAGCAGCTTGCAGTGCCAGAATTGCCGCTTCGGTGTTGCCCTGCTGAAGGTAGAGTAGCCCGATCGCCTCTTGGGCTGCTGCATTTTTAGGCTCGACCTTGATGAGTTGCTTATAAGCCCCGATTGCCTCGTCATATTGTTCTTGGCGCGCCAGAACAGCACCCAATCCTAGATAGGCATTGGCGTTTTTCGCATCTAGCTTTATGGCTCGACGATAAGCAGTTGCCGCCGCCCAATCGTCTCCTGCACTTGCCAAACTGAAGCCTAAGGCGTACTCAAAATCGGCATTATCGGGATCAAGCGAGATCGCTTGACGGTAGGCAGTGGCTGCTTCCTGAAAGTTACCTGCTTGAGCTTGGATATAGCCAATTCCCGAAAAAATTCGAGCATTTTTACCATCCAGAACCGCCGCCTTTTGAAACGCATCAAGCGCTCCTGCCCAGTCCTTTGTGTCAGCTAGCTTTCGACCTTGCTCAACGAGTGCACTAAGTTCTTGACCTGCATCCGACGACGCAGACGGATCCCGCTCTGGAGACTGAGCCTGTCCAACTTGAGATGAGAAAACAATAAAGCCAGCAAAGAGAACATTGACAGTGACTCGAATCGGTTTCTTTAGAATGGCACTCTGTGCTAATCGCTTTATCATGCAAACTGTCCAAGGCAAGGTTTCATTACGATTCATTAATGATCGATTACCACACCTTTGCTACAAACTTCAAGCTGTTGGCTATTTTTATTTAGTCCTATCTTTAATGATCAAGAAGAAATGTTAGTATCCTTTAACCTTGTTGCACGGAGAAGAGCATGATTTTAACGACAACTGATGTAGTTCAAAACGCAGATATTGAAGCATATCTAGGTATTGTCACGGCTGAAGTTGTGTATGGTAGCAACGCTCTAAGAGATTTTTTTGCAGGCATTCGAGACATCATTGGTGGGCGGACTGCTGCCTATGAGCGTGTGTTTGAGCGTGGACAGCGTGATGCCATGGCGGAGCTAGAGAAGCGCGCTCAACAGTTAGGAGCACATGCAGTAATTGGCATTGAAATTGATACTGGCACAATCAATATGGATCAATCAGGAGTGTTGTTATTGATTACAGCAGTCGGAACAGCAGTTAGACTTCGCTAAACGCCAATGCATTAGGTTGTACTGATATTAATTTGACAAAACCTCTCGCTGCACTTCTGATCTCAAGTGATCCCCGACGGAATCGAGCAATAGGTAAGAATTATCATTTAATTCGCACCTTTTCAGCAAAACTAGAAACTTTTGTTCTAGTTCAGAGGTTTACGTGTCATTCATACATACAGGTTCTATAAATCATATCTAACCAATGGCAGACTAGGTATTTCCCTAAGATTCCCACTACTGATAGAGATATGTGATTAAAACAAAGCCTAAAGTGATGCTCAAGTCTAAATTTTTTGTAAAAGACTATCACTTTTGGGAGCTAATTTACATGGCTTATACTAATCGACCAATTACCGAAACGGCAGCGGTGGTTCCGGTGGCAGCAGATTATCACGATCGCGTTCGCTGGGGTCCCATCATTGCAGGACTTTTCGTTGCCTTAGTTTCTCAATTAATTCTTAGCGCATTAGGTGCTGCGATCGGGGCAACGTCGATCGCCAACTCTGGCGCACCTAGAACCAATGCTCCTGACGTAGCGAGTGCTGTTGGCTGGTGGTCAATCCTTAGCTTACTGATTTCGCTATTTATCGGCAACTGGGTAATGGCTCGCGCCTGCGGTCCGATGAACCGGAGTACGGCTCTCTTGAATGCTGCAATTCTGTGGGCAACCACCTTAGCTCTCAGCGCTTACTTGTTAGCAAGTGGTGTTTCTGGCGCATTCGGCGTTCTAGCATCCAATGCAGGCGAAGTAGCGAATCAAGTAGTCCCAGGTGGTGCTGCCAACGCTCCTAATGCAATTCCAAGTACTCCTCCTAATGTGACGGCAAATCAAGCTCGCGACATTGCAGGCAATACTTCTAAAGCAGCTTGGTCTTTTGTATTGGGTTCATTGCTAGGATTACTTTCTTCCTTAATTGGTGCAGTTGTTGGCGCTCGTAGTCCTCGTGCCGCTTACAACAATGACCGTCCCGTTTACACTGAGCCAAACCGCTAGTTTCTAAATAGAAATTAAGTTGCTGAGATCCCCTTATCTAGGTCTAGATAAGGGGATTTTTAGATTTTTAACAGAGAAATAATTGACACAGAAAACAGGAAAGGGATGTACCAATAAGAAGTACATCCCTTTCCTGTCGTAACGGGCTAGGAGGGATTCGAACCCCCGACACCGTGGTCCGTAGCCACGTGCTCTAGTCCACTGAGCTACAAGCCCTTGCGCTTCACTAGAAATCTATACTATCACATCAAGTGTGGTGACACAAATGTTTGAACCTTCATTTTTTTGAGACCTCATTACTTATGGAAAATCATCAATCTCTATCTCATCTCGATCCTCAAGGACAAGCGCAAATGGTGGACGTTTCGACGAAGGAGTTAACGGTTAGAACCGCGATCGCTCAAGGGCGAGTCAGAATGTTGCCCCAGACGATGGCCGCGATCGCAGCAGGCGATGCGCCAAAAGGGGATGTTTTGGGAACGGCACGACTTGCAGGCATTATGGCCGCCAAACAAACAGCAACTCTGATTCCGCTGTGTCATCCGTTGCCGATTCAAAAAGTCGAGATTCTTATTACGCCTGATTCAGAGTTACCAGGTTATACGATTCAGGCTGAGGTGAGAACAAGAGCAGAAACGGGAGTTGAAATGGAAGCGCTAACGGCGGTGTCGGTTGCCGCACTGACGCTATACGATATGGCGAAGGCGCTAGAGAAATCAATTCAGATCGAGCAAATTTGCTTGATTAGCAAAACAGGCGGCAAATCTGGCGATTACAAAGCACCGTCATTACCGCCATTGGAAGAGGTTAAACCGCTCTAACTCACACCACTTGTTGAATCCTCATGACTTGCTCGGGAACGCCTGAACGCCTAGCGGACTGGTAGCTCGTGAGATTGAGACCAACCAAAGTAACAGATTTGCCTAAACGATCGTACTTGGCCACAACCTTTGCGATCGCGTCGGCAGCGGACTGATCCCAAATATGCGATCGCGCAAAGTCGATCACGATCTGCTCAGGATCGCTGCTGACCCGAAACAGGTCTACAAAACTGGCCGCTGACCCAAAAAATAGCTGTCCTGTCACCTCGTAGAGCTTGACGCCATCTGAATCAATCGCGCTCGTAGCGTTGATTTGAGCGAGTTGCCAACCAAACAGCAACAGACTGAAGAGCATCCCCGCTAAGACGCCTTGGGCTAGGTCATGCGTACAGAGGGCAACTGAAACTGTAACTGGCATGACTAGAATTTCGGGAAACGGCGACGTTTTCAGGGTCTTGATCGATTTCCAACTAAAG
Organism: Myxacorys californica WJT36-NPBG1; assembly: GCA_019359315.1. Classification (GTDB taxonomy): domain Bacteria; phylum Cyanobacteriota; class Cyanobacteriia; order Leptolyngbyales; family Leptolyngbyaceae; genus Myxacorys; species Myxacorys californica. The sequence goes on along the minus strand of JAHHHO010000019.1, from coordinate 47,882 downwards.
GTTTCACCCGCTACCATGATCATGACGCCGATCAGAGTTGCCATCGGAATTTGTTGCACAACATCTTGCAGCACAAAGATCGAAAACAATAAAAAGGCTCCAGAAACGGCAGTTGAAAGCCGTCTTCTACCCCCCGATCGCACATTGATTAAGGTTTGTCCGACCATGCCGCATCCTGCCATGCCGCCAATACAGCCTGTGACAAAGTTTGCAATGCCTTGACCTCGCGCTTCTTTGTTTTTAGAGCTTTGGGTATCGGTGAGATCATCCACCAGATCTGCTGTCAGCAGAGATTCGAGTAAGCCCACGATCGCTAGGGTAATTGCGTAAGGCAAAATGATGCTCAGCGTTTCTAGAGAGACACTGACTTGAGGAAGATGAAACATCGGCAAGTTGCGCGTGATCTCTCCGATATCTCCCACCCGGCGAATGGGTAACTGGAGAGACATTGCCGCGATCGTCATCACGACAATAGCCACCAACGGTGACGGAATGGCTGTCGTAATTCGAGGAAACAGATAAACGATGGCGAGCGTAACCGCGACCATAACGTAAGCCTGCCAAGGCTCTCCAGGAAGTTGTTGAATTTGAGCTAGAAAAATTAGAATACCGAGGGCGTTGACAAACCCTGCGATCGCAGCTTGAGGAACAAAATTAAACAGCTTACCGAGCTTAAACGCTCCAATCAGAAACTGAAGTATTCCCGTTAATATTGTGGCGGCAAACAGGTACTCAACGCCATGCTTTTCAACGAGGCTAACCATCAGGAGCGCCATCGATCCAGTTGCGGCAGAAATCATGGCAGGACGCCCCCCTGCGATCGCACTCACGATCGCCATACAAAAGGAGGTATAGAGCGCCACCATAGGAGGCACCTTAGCGATCGCGGCAAATGCTAACGATTCGGGAATTAGTGCCAATGCAACTGTAATTCCTGAAAGCACTTCTGTTCTGATTGTAAGCAGGCGGCGATGTTGCAGACTCCAACCGAACGCTGAAGAAGTGTGCCCTTTGTTTAGCAGCATGAGCAATTTTTTTAGAAAACGTTGATTAACCGTGCCCGGACAGGTTTGGTTATGTAATCTGTAGCTGATTTTGGTTAAGCAGCAGACAACGACCAAAAGCCAGTTATACCTTAAACTTGCCCTACATTAAAGCTGAAGAATTTTACCGAAGTAGTGACGTCATCTCAGGCTTAACGGTCTCTTCACCCAATTTTCTGCAGAACGAAGTTTTAGTAAATTTACCGAGTGCTGTGTGATTCTCTTATCCTTCTACCCATGCCACAACTGCAAACACCAAAAACAGAATTCCTCCTGAAAGTGTGACCGTCCGTTCAGAAATATGTCTTGCAATTAAACGCCCTCCCATGACGGCAATCAGGGCGCAGATCGTGTGACCTGCGATCGCTCCAAGCGTTACCCCCATCGGATCGTTGGATGCGGCTAATGTAATGGTGGCAAACTGAGTGCGATCGCCCCACTCTCCTGCAAAGATTAAAACAAACGCTTCTAGACAAATGGCAAATGGTGTTTTCTTACTCAGTTTCGCCTCCGCTTCGGCGACGGCTTCTAGGGCTTCGCGTTCTGCGTCAGAGGCGCAGTTTGCTAACGTCTCATCGGAAGCCAAGGATTTGCTATGGCACTCGACGCGCATTTTACTGGCGTCGTAGAGTAGTTTGAAGCCAAAGAACAGAAACAGCCCAACTTCGGCATAGTGCAACCACTGTTGAGGCAAGAGTGCAGCCGTTTTGCCAAGTAGAACCGAAAGGATGGTCATTGCAGCTAAAGCTGCGATCGTGCCGAGTAAAACATACCGCCGTGTATGATACATGGCTAGGCACATCGCAATAAAAAAGGTTTTATCGCCTAATTCACTGATGGTAATGAGTAATAATCCGGCTGTAAAAGCTGTTAACACGCGCTCAGGCTCCTCAAGATCGGGTAACGGACTCTGAGGAGCTTGAGGAGACTAAAACACTCCACCAAGCTCACATCAGAAGTGAACTCAGTGAAGGTCTCGCTTACAAATTAGAAGTGCTTTAATCTGTCACCTAAACCAGGCTCATCGCCAGTATGTTGATTTAGGTGGGCTGGGTGATCCAGCAGCTACTCCCCTTCAAGTATCCCAAAATTATACACAGACGAATCGCAATTTGAATAGAGTTGTGTGACACAAGCATTGCGCTGCTTAGTCCACAATCATTGCTTATCGCCATTCTCCATTTCCAGACGCCAATGTGCTCTCTACTGCTGTGTTGTTGGTGATGTCCTTGGAGAAGGCGCGCGATCACCACGATAGCTCACAGATCCTAAATAGCCTAGAAACAGCATTATGCCAACCAGAGTAAAAATTTGGACAGATTTTTCGACTTTAATGAAGCCGCTTAGAAATTTGTCCATTAGAATCCTTCAGTTTTGCTGCAATCTTGGCGAAAACTACAACACTCAGTCAGTATTTCCGCAAATAAGCAGCTATTACATCCTAGAGAATTTTAGGATTGTTAAGTAGCATAAGCTCAGTCTAGGAAGTTCGTTAAAGCTGGTAGATAAACAAAAGGTTGAAGGATAGAGGGTTTCCAACCTGTAGCTTGTTGGATAAACCCACCTTTATCAGCGCATTGAGAGTTCCAAAGCTTATCCACAACTGGTAAAGAAAGCCAATTTAGCCGCTCACCTGTTTCAGGATCTTCAGGATAGGTAAAGAAAGTTAGAAAATCATTACGAGGTGAACCTCCTAGTTTGCACTGGAACGGCATTGCCTCAAAAACACCATGTTTTGCTGCCCGAACAGACCAGTAGATAGGAACTAATCCATTTGGATATTCGTGCTGTACTCTCTCAATCCACTGCTTAAGGAGATCAAAGGCACTGATTTCTTTCGGTGTAAAGTTATCACTGATTGGATCTAAACTAACTTCCCAACTTGCTTCAAGAGGCACGTCCTTCTCATAGCCGTGCCTTCTATTACGAATTCTCCAAACACGTACTTGTTGTTCTTCGTTTGTCATCTGTTTCGGCTGTTATGACTTAATTTACAACTTGATAGAACCCCCCGATCGCACTCCGCCCTCTAGCTGGATGTGAAATGCCCAATTCGTGTCTCGACCTTTCGGTTAAATCTCTGTAGGTTTTCTATAGATGAATGCACGTTCAGCCCAAACTTTGCGACCTTCGCTCTAATTTTCCCTAAGGTGTGTGACGCGCATGGAGCAATCTTGATTAATTCTTCGTTCTACTTCTCGTACTGTTCGTACGCTTCTACGATGCGTTGCACAAGTGGATGACGCACAACATCGGATTTGTTGAAATTGCAGAACGCAATCCCTTCTGTCGATCGCAGAATTCGTTCTGCCACCGCTAACCCGGAATTTTGGTGCGAGGGTAGATCGGTTTGCGTCAGATCGCCCGTCACTACCATTTTGGATTTAGCCCCAATTCGAGTGAGCAGCATTTTCATTTGCGCAGGCGTTGTGTTTTGTGCTTCATCCACAATCACAAAGGCATTATTTAAGGTGCGCCCTCTCATGTATGCGATCGGAGCCACTTCAATCACTCCCCGCTCCATCAATCCAGCAATCTTTTCCGGATCAACAAACTCATACAGCGCATCATAAAGCGGACGCAGATAAGGATTGACTTTCTGCTGCAAGTCTCCGGGCAAAAAACCCAGCTTCTCACCCGCTTCGACTGCCGGACGAGTCAGAATTAATCGCTCATACTGATTGTCTAGCAGGGCTTGCACTGCCATTACGGCGGCAAGATATGTTTTTCCGGTTCCGGCAGGACCAATGCAGAACGTCAAATCATGCTTGCGAATGGACTGAATATAGTTCTTTTGGCGAAAGGTTTTTGCTCGAATGACTTCACCGCGCCGAGTCCGTGCCAGTACATCGCTTTGCAGATCGTGGAGTGCTTCTTCCTGATGCGTATCTAGCGCATGACGCGCCGTGAGAATATCAGCGCTGTCGATCGCTTTGCCCTGCGTCCAATATTGCTGAAGCGAATAGACTAACTGCTGCGATCGCTCAACCTGATTTGCCGTCCCTGAAATCATCAGTTCTCGTCCACGCAGCACTAGCTTCGCGCCCGTTTGCTGTCCAATCGATTTGAGGTTTGATTCTTGAACTCCGGCAAGCGCGATCGCGCTCTCATCACTAGGCAATTGAAGAGTAACCGTTTCGCTCATGAAGAGAAGGTAAAAGGGTGAATTCTAATAACCAGTTATTGATAGTCTTGCACTTAGTAGGTGAAATTTTAACGAATAAAGGCATCTGAATAGAATGTTTCAGATGCCTCCAGAAGCTCAGTTGCGCAGGATCTTGCGTATCATCACGATTCACGACGCGGACCAGAGCGCGGCTTGGGTAAGCTTTTAGATGGACGGGGACGCGGCTCTCGCTCTGAGCTTTCTTCGGCTTGATGCCCTCCGTAGATTTCAAGGGTCGCCGACTGCCCAGCGGCCTTCGCCACGCTAGTCAATACGTCTCGAACTGCCTGTACGTTCCGCCCGCCTCGACCAAATATCCGCCCTTTATCCGCCCCTTCAAACGCCATCCGCACCCAGATGCGGGAGCCATCAGCACAGTTTTCACAGTCCACCCGCAAGGCTTCAGGCGTATCGAGAAAAGGCTGCATCAAAAAACGCAGTAATCCTGCGTAGTCGGGCTGCGATTGCAGAGAGTGAGTCATAGGACGGCTTCAAGATCTAGGCGTTTACTTGCTCGGCGTTTACTTGCCCAAGCACGTTGGCTTTTCTGAGGATGCTCCGGACTGTATCTGTGGGCTGTGCGCCTTTTTTGAGCCAGTCCTCGATCGCGGGCACATCGAGCCGCACTTCATCACTTCTAGGATTGTAGAAACCTACTTCGGCTAGGGGACGACCATCACGGCGAGTTGTGCTTTGCATCGCGACGATGCGGTAGCTGACTTCGCGTTTTTTGCCGAATCGCTTTAATCGCAGTTTGACCATGCTGGGAAAGTGAACTCCTTACGGGTTACAAGGGTTTGACAAAAGATTCCAAGTTAATCATCATATCACAGCCCAAATTCTCTGAAGCTTTGATACAGAATTTGACTCTACGAAAGAGGGCAAACCAAAGCTAAACGTCTCGGTTTACCCTCAATCACAGGCTAAATGTGCCTATGCAACCAAAGCAGGTCTCATGGCTGAAGGACGCCGATCGATGACCTGATCAATCAAGCCATACTCTTTGGCTTCCTCAGCAGACATGAAGAAGTCCCGCTCTGTGTCTTCTTGGATACGCTCTAACGGTTGACCTGTGTGGTCGGCGAGTAAGGAATTCAGATGCTGTTTGTGATAGAGAATCTCTTTTGCCTGAATTTCGATGTCTGTAGCTTGACCTTGTGCGCCGCCAAGCGGTTGGTGAATCATAATGCGGGAGTGAGGCAGGCTCATGCGCTTGCCCTTAGTTCCAGCGCTTAGGAGGAACGCGCCCATGCTGGCAGCAAAGCCGACACAGATCGTCGAGACCGCCGGACGAATCTGCTTGATGGTGTCGTAGATGCCCATGCCTGCCGTGACCGAACCGCCCGGAGAGTTGACATAGAGATAGATGTCTTTGTCAGAATCTTCTGACTCAAGAAACAGCAGTTGCGCGACAATCAGATTTGCGACATCTGAATCGATCGCTTGTCCCAAAAAGATGATTCGCTCTCTCAGAAGCCGAGAAAAGATGTCAAAGGCGCGATCGCCGCGACCTGAACTTTCAATAACGGTAGGAATCATGAAGCCACGCCAGTAGTTTTTTCTATTTTAGCGAGTTGTGAGAGATGCAGGGGTGGAGGAATACCAAGATGAGAGGTTTGGGAATCAGAGGAAGACAGGCTATCTTGAGAGGAAATTGACTTGTTGCGAGTAGTTTGAGGTAGCTGTGAAAAAGATTGGATTTGTCTTATTGGTGCTGCTAGGTGGCGCACTGGCAGGTTTGTATTATGTCTGGCATCAAGCGACAAAGCTACCAGACTGGTATCAGGGGAATGCCGAGCCATCGTCAATTGATATTCAACAACGTACGGCACAAGTTGAGCAAAAGATCCAAGCGCAACTTCAGCAGAATTCTAGAGCGAAGGGTCTGGGTTCAAATGATTTGAACGGCAGTAATCTTGGATCATATAATAATGCCGTCAGTAATGCGCCTGATAGCTTATCGAGCGCCGGGTCTGAAGCATCCAATCAAGCGTTTGATAAGCGCTCGAGCAAGGACGTAGAAGTGCAGCTTGATCAGCAAGAACTGAATGATGTGCTCGTTGCAAAAATTGCTGAGAAGAGCCAAACAAAAGCGCTGCCAAAATCGGTTAAAAGCGTTCACACTACAGTTGAACAGGACACTTTAAAGACGGGTGCAGTAGTGGATATCAAGGCGCTAAAAGACAGTAATCTGGGCGCTCAGGAGAAAAGATTTTTGAACGAAGCGGCTCAGAAATTTCCGGGCTTGAACGATCGCAAAGTCTATATCGGCATCGAGGGCAAACCCTATGTTCAAGACGGGAGGATGCATTTTGACGATCAGACAAGAGTTCGAGTTGGAAATTTGAGCCTCTCCGTTGCGGAGCTTGCTCAGCGTTTGGGCGTGTCTCCTGAGCAAGTGAAAGAACGGCTCAAACTAGAACTGCAATTGAATCAACTCAACGTCAAAGGTATCGAGTTGCAGAATGGTTCTGCCATTCTTCGCGGGTCGCCAACGTCTCCTTAGTCAGGAGCTTTTACGGTCAGGATAAGACCATAGCCTCAGGATAAGACCATAGCTATAGAAGGATGAGAAAAGAGGGGCAAACACGAAAAAATCGGAGTGTGCCCCTCCTTCTTGTGCTCCCATGCCGAATCGTCTTGCCCAAGCTCAAAGCCTCTACTTACGAAAGCATGCTAACAATCCGATCGACTGGTGGCCTTGGTGCGATGAAGCGCTAGAAACCGCTCGGCGAGAGGACAAAATCATTTTTCTATCGGTTGGGTATTCAAGCTGTCACTGGTGCACGGTGATGGAAGGCGAAGCGTTTTCAGATCGCGCGATCGCAGATTATCTCAACGCTAACTTTCTACCAATCAAGGTCGATCGCGAAGAACGCCCGGATCTCGACAGCATTTACATGCAAGCTCTACAGATGATCATAGAGCAGGGCGGCTGGCCGCTTAACATCTTTCTTTCACCCGACGACTTAGTGCCGTTCTATGGGGGGACCTATTTTCCGATTAATCCCAAATACGGACACCCCGGATTTCTGCAAGTGCTGGAGGCAATTCGTCGCTATTACGATCAAGACAAAGGAAAGTTAGACGGCATCAAAGCCGAAATTTTGACTAATTTGCAGAATTCTGCTCTGCTTCCCGCCTCTAAGCTCAGTGACAACTTACTAAGACATGGATTAGAGTACAGTGCTGGAATTCTTTCATCCAAATCGCCGGGTCCTAGGTTTCCCATGATTCCTTATGCAGAAGCCGCCCTGCGAGCGACGCGCTTCAACTGGGATACTCAATACAACCCGCATGATGTGAGTATTGGACGCGGCATGAATTTAGCGCTCGGCGGCATTTTTGACCATGTGGCTGGCGGGTTTCATCGCTATACCGTTGATCCCACTTGGACTGTGCCGCATTTTGAAAAGATGCTTTACGACAATGGACAGGTTGTGGAGTATCTCGCGAATCTGTGGGCGGTGGGTGTTCAGGAACCTGGATTTGAACGAGCGATCGCACTGACTGTAGGCTGGCTCAAACGAGAAATGACTTCACCGGAAGGCTATTTCTACGCGGCTCAAGACGCGGATAATTTCGCTACGAGCGATGCCGCAGAACCTGAAGAAGGAGACTTCTACGTTTGGGGCTTTGCAGAATTACAGCACCTGCTCACCCCTGAAGAACTGGCTGAACTTCAAGCCCAATTCACTATTACTCAACAAGGTAACTTTGAAGGCAAAACCGTTCTACAGCGACAGCATCCCGGAAGACTATCCGACTCGGTAGAAACAGCGCTCGGTAAGTTGTTCGCAGCAAGATACGGAAGCTGCATCACAGAAACGTTTCCGCCTGCTCGCAATGCCGATGAAGCGCGATCGCTGGCTTGGTCTGGCCGAATTCCACCAGTGACAGATACCAAAATGATCGTCGCTTGGAATAGTTTGATGATTTCAGGCCTAGCGCGATCGTATGCGGTCTTTCGAGAAGTAGAGTATCTAGAACTTGCCGCCCAAGCCGCCGAGTTTATTCTGCAAAATCAGTGGATTAACAACCGATTTCATCGCGTTAACTACGACGGCACTGTAGAAGTTCTCGCCCAATCCGAAGATTACGCCCTATTTATCAAAGCCTTACTCGATTTGCATCAAGTCTCGCGCAGCATTCGAGCGCAAGCCCCCGAAAATGAGACCGATTGGTTGGCGGCTGCCCTGCGTGTGCAAGATGAATTCGACGAATATTTGTGGAGTGTTGAAATGGGCGGCTATTACAACACGGCGAAGGATGCGAGTCAGGATCTGTTGATTCGAGAACGGAGTTATGTGGACAACGCTACTCCGTCTGCCAATGGCATTGCGATCGCGAATCTTGTCCGTCTCTCTCTCCTCACCGAAGATTTAGATTATTTCGACAAAGCTGAACACACCTTACAAGCGTTTGCAAGCGTGATGGAACAATCTCCAGCTGCCTGCCCCAGTTTATTTTCCGCGTTGGATTGGTTTCGCAACCAAACCTTGATTCGGACAACACGGGATCAAATCTCTCAGCTAGAAATGCAGTATTTGCCAACAGCAGCTTTTGCAGTAATGGAGGAAATGCCTGAAGATGCGATCGCGCTAGTTTGCCAAGGACTGAGTTGTAAAGAACCCGCTCGAACCGAAGAACAGTTGCAAACTCAACTACAACGAAGTCTTGTTAGAGGAAGCTAAAGACGCTTCACTCCACCGTCTGTCTCTACTGTTTGTATTGCTTAACACAGTTTACCAAGCCAACCCTTGGACATAGCAATAACGTGAGTTCGACAAGAGAGAAGTAGCGCAAAAGAAAAGCAAGGATTTCTAAACTCTAACGGTGCTGCGCACTGGCGCAAAGCCTTTCCGAATCGGGTGAGCGACCCCCGTGTGGAGTTGATGCCGTGATGTTTGAGGCTGTTGTGCGGCTTCCTGAACACGGACAAAGGAGAGTCGTCGCTGCAAGTCAGCACATCTCCACAAGTCTTAGTGTGGCATTCCCGAACCCTGTTCCTCAGACTATAAGTCTTAGTGTGGCATTCCCGAATCCTGTTCCTCAGACTATATGTTACGTTTTGTCAAGGCAAATGAGAAAACTCTCTTCCGTTAAGTGACCGAAAATAGATAAACTACTAAATGAATTCTGAGATACCGCAATTAAATATGAGCGTAGTTAGCCAAGTTATCTTACAAGCCGACGACGAACTTCGTTATCCAACGAGCGGCGAACTCAATGGTATAAAGGACTTTTTCACGACGGGAGTACAGCGCACCCGCATCGCTACGGTCTTGTCTGAAAATGAGAAGAAGATTGTAGAAGAAGCCAGCAAATCCCTTTGGAAGAAGCGTCCTGACTTTATTTCTCCGGGCGGCAACGCTTATGGAAATAAACAACGGGCACTTTGCCTGCGCGATTATGGCTGGTATTTGCGCCTTGTGACCTATGGTGTGTTGTCGGGAACCACCGATCCGATTGAGAAGATTGGTGTCGTAGGAGCGCGGGAAATGTATAACGCGCTGGGTGTTCCGGTTCCGGGCATGGCAGAAGCGATCGCATGTCTCAAAGATGCCGCGACTGGTTTGCTCAGTCAGCCAGATGCAGCTGAAGCGGCTCCTTACTTCGATTACATCATTCAAGCGATGTCATAGAGCCAAGACTAGTTAGACAACTAAATACTCGTGTTTTCCTCGTTAGTCGCAGGAGTTTGTGTTAGAACTTCCGTGACTGGCGAGGAAAATTTTTATATGAAAGCCGTTCAAGCCGTTTTGGAGTTTTGGTTTGGCAAGGAGTTGAAGCCACGCAAGGCTTGGTTTGCTAAAGACTTGCAGTTTGATCAAGAAATTAGGTCGCGCTTTCTGTCCCTCCACATTCAAGCGACAGCAGGAGAACTGGCAGATTGGAAGAACTCTGCCGAAAGCTGCTTAGCGCTGGTGATCGTGCTTGATCAATTCTCTCGCAACATGTTTCGCGGTCAGCCAGAAGCATTTACCAGCGACTCGGCTGCATTAGAGGCAGCACAGCACGGCATCGCCCACCAATTCGATCAGCAGCTTCCGCCCGTGCAGCGACAATTCTTTTATTTGCCTTTAGAGCACACCGAAGATCTGGAATTTCAACATCAGTCCGTGAAGCTATTTGAGCAATTTAAAGATGATCCGGCGTTAAGCGATAGCTATCAATCTGCCCTAAGACATCGGGAAACTATTGAACGGTTTGGACGCTTTCCCCATCGCAATATGATTTTGGGACGCCAATCTACCGTTGAGGAGCTTGAGTTTCTGAAGCAGCCAGGTTCATCGTTTTAAGTGATACGGGAATTTTAAGTTTTTCTTGTGGGTTTTTATATGAATGCTCCTAACGTTACACCGACTAGAGAACAGATCGATCAGACCAAACGATCGATTGATGGCTACATCCAAAGTCTCGATCGCAATCCTGAGCGGCGCGAGGGAGCGTATCCGTACTATCTGTTTCATGAGCCAGGAAAGCCGATTCGCGGCACGGTGATGATGTTTCATGGCTTTAGTGCCAAACCGCATCAAATGTGGAGACTCGCGGATTATCTGTTTCAAAACGGATTCAATGTGTATCAGTGCGTGATCGCAGGACACGTTCTAATTAATCCTGCTAAAAACTGGTGTCAAGTCGATCTCAAGCCTCCCTATGCCGATCCGTTGAAAGCCAAGATTGGGCGTGACCCAATTCTGCAAGACTTCTTTAGAAACTTTGCCAATAGCCCGAATGCGGCTCGTCCCGGCTTTCTGCAACAGGTTGCACTGATGGCTCGATTGGTGGCGATTGAGCCTCGGTTGCTCGATATTATCAAAGCGATCGAGTCCCCTGACGATCCAGATTTTGACGAGTACTTTACTTCATCCCATCTTGGTTACCTCAGCGAAGCTCAAACCAGACTCGAAGAACTTCAGGCTATGCCGGGAGCTATCTATACGGTTGGCTTATCGGTTGGTGGAGCCGTTGCGTTAGGATTGGCAGCGTCGCGCCCCGATCGCGTCCGGCGTGTTGTTGCCTACGCGCCGTTGCTCAAAGTTCACGGCAAAGAGCGGAGGCAATATGTGAATTTGGCAGGTCCGTTAGATATTAGTGAGTCGGGGTGGGACCCAAATTTACGCTTTCCAGTTGGGGCGTTGACCGCTGTCGATCGCTTTGGCAGTAGCGTTGTGATGAGTGACTCGTCTGTGCGATCGCTGCAAAACATTCCAACCTTTATGGTGCTAACCGAGAATGAAGACGCGGCAGACATCGAGACGAACAAAGCGTTTTATCTAGATATCAGTGGCGATGAAGGCAGGAATGCTTTTTATCTTTACCCTCTAAAAGACCAAGTTCCCCATCCGATGGTTGACCCGACCGAAGTGAGTCAGAACATGAGCAACCATTTTTGGCAGAGTTTGTATCAGGAAACATTCCGATTTTTAACCCAAGGTCGAGCCAACATTGGCAACATGAGCAGTTTAGGACAGGCGCAAGATATTCCCACGGTTCCGAATGTCAGTTGAACAACAGATGTGAAGAACGAGGCAGCGTATCTCTCTAAGTTGGCTAGAGATACTGCACTCTGTCAGCCTATTTACTGGGAATGGGATAACGCAAGTCGATATAGCGAAAGCATTACTAAGGAATGTCGTAGCGCAAGTCGGTATGACGCAAACGTTCCTTAGTAATGCCGTAGCCTAAGTCGGTATAACAACAGCGTTCCTTAGTAATGCTGTAGCGCAAGTCGATATCACGACGGCATTACTAAGGAATGCCGTAGCCTAAGTCGGTATCACGACGCCATTACTAAGGAATGTCGTAGCGTAAGTCGGTATCACGATAGCGTTCCTTAGGAATGCCGTAGCGCAAGTCGATACAACGAAAGCGTTCCTTAATAATGCCGAAGCCTAAGTCGGTATCACGGAAGCATTCCTAAGGAATGCGATCGCCAAGGTCGTCACCACAGTGTTTGAAGTTCCTTGGTCTTAATTAAGGTGATTATAATCAAGCGAATCAATAATTCTGAAGGCGGAAAATGTAGTTGTTGACATTCGTAAACTACATCACTACTGCCTTAGCCTGGAACACGATGACGGAAAGCATAAAACTCGGCTATTCTCGGAATGAAGGCTGAAAATGCTGAAGAATTACGTCAAATTCTTCTTGAGGTTGTCAAAGTTCAGGAAGCCCAGTTGGGAAGACGGATGAGTTTGGACAACGCTACACCCTAGATTTCACAATCGAATGGCAAAATAGAAGTGCAATCCTCCAGAGTGGCTGGATCATCGAGCATAGTTCAGGGATTCCAAAATTAATAACTTGTGATCCTCTATCGCTGTGAACCTGGCTATAAAGGTTGGCGAACAGAAAATTCTCGTTCTGTGACCTTAAAAGCTCTCCTCACCTACTATCTCACTCATCCCAAAAATCTTGAACTGCTGCGCGATAGAGCCACTAACGATCCCGATGAGCAATTGCGAGAATGGGCACAGGAGCAATTAAAAAGCACAATGTAAAATCAACAATGGAGGAAAGCTTTAATGGCTGAGAATACTGTGAAAGTAGATATTTCATTTCAATCACTTTTAGAAGCAATTTCATCACTGGAAATTAATGAAAAGCATAAGCTTTGGGAATTTTTAGAAGCTGAATTATTCCCCGATGATGAGGACTCCCCAGAGGACATCGCTGAAATTCAAGCTGCCCATGCTGACTATGAAGCAGGTGACTACACCACATTTGACCAATATGTAGCACAGCGAGCAAATCGATCGGCATGACCTACACCATAATCACGCCTAAAGCTGTGCAAAAACAGCTAGATGCTTTGCCTAATGACGTTTACGATCGCCTTGCTGTTAGGATCCAACAACTTGCTGAAGAGCCACGTCCCGATGGAGTGGTCAAAATGAAAGGTACTGACAATGAGTACCGTATTCGTATCGGTGATTATCGCGTTCGTTATGAAATTGACGATAAAGGGTTGCTCATTCTCCTACTTCAATGCAAACACCGGAAAAATGTTTACAGAAAGTGATAGTTCTTGTCTCAGTTTGAACTACTCTCTAACAAAACCGAGAACCTCGTAGCGGACGGCAGCACAACAACCGTGTCGCAACGAATAGTTCAGAGACCTCGGTGGTAACGCGAAGGTTACTAGCCGCCGTTGAACATGAACGTTAGGACTCAAACAAGGATGTTGTAGGGTAAACGTATGGAAGCTTTGATCCTTGAGGTCTAGCATTTCAGGCCTTCATCGTTCTTGCTTACCTGGCCTAGAATCCTTGCTAAACAAGAACCCATTTTTTATATGTTTGCCCTAGCTCCACATCCCTCCATCAGCCTTAAACCCTGAAGAAAGAGCTATCATAGCCTTTGTCTGTATCAGGTTTGGCTATGGGAAGGCAACGCGGATTATTGTTATTAATCTTGGCACTGGTGATCGCCTCAATCGTCGTTATTGTTAAAGTGCCAACTCGCTTAGGACTAGACTTGCAGGGGGGGTCTCAGCTCACTATTCAGGTAAAACCCACCGAAGAAATTAAGAAAATTACAGAGCGAGAACTCGAAGCCGTTCAAAAAGTAATTGAAGGGCGGATTAACGGATTAGGAGTATCTGAACCTGTGATTCAAACCGCAGGAGAAGATCAGGTACTCGTTCAACTTCCAGGAGTCGATAATCCTCTACAAGCGGAACGAGTCTTGGGCGGAACAGCACAGCTAGACTTTCGCTCAGAAAATCCGACTCAAATCGCATTTTTACGAGTCCGGCAAGAAGAACTGCAAGAATTGCAGGCAAAACAACCCGCCTTAGAAAAAGCGGGCGACCAAGCCGCGATCGCTGCCAACCAAGCCGCGATCGCCGCGAAAGAAAAGCAGGTCGAGGATGCAATCAAACAGGTTTATGAGAAAACGGGGCTAGACGGTCGCTACCTCAAGGACGCTCGCACCGAACTCCAAGGTAACGTTTGGGCCGTCGGCATTTCCTTCGACCAAAAAGGAGCCGATTTATTTGCAGCCCTCACCAAGAAAGCGGCTCAAACCAACACCCGTTTGGGAATCTTTCTCGACGACAAACTGCTTAGCTCTCCCAGTGTTGACCCTGGGCAATTCTCCCAAACAGGCATCACCGGAGGTAATGCGGTCATTACCGGAAACTTTACGGCAGAATCCGCCAGAGAGCTAGAGCTACAGCTTCGCGGTGGTTCGCTTCCGGTTCCCATTCAAATTGTCGAGAACCGAACCGTGGGTGCAACGTTGGGTCAAGACAGCATCAGAAGCAGCATTATTGCGGGTATCGGTGGTTTGACACTGGTGCTGGTGTTTATGATTGTCTACTACCGATTGCCCGGCGTCATTGCCGCGATCGCGCTGGTCATCTATGCCTTGCTTACCTTTGCCGCATTTAATTTGCTTGGCGTTACCCTGACGCTGCCTGGTATTGCAGGCTTCATTCTCAGTATTGGGATGGCCGTCGATGCCAACGTGCTGATCTTTGAGCGTACCCGCGAGGAAATTAAAGCGGGCAAAACGCTCTATCGCTCGGTCGAATCTGGATTCTTTCGCGCCTTCTCCAGCATTCTCGATAGCAACGTCACGACGCTGATTGCATGTGCCGCTCTGTTTTGGCTCGGCGCAGGTCTCGTTCGAGGCTTTGCGCTAACGCTGGCATTGGGAGTTGTAATTAGTATGTTTACAGCTATTACCTGTAGCCGGACACTCATGCTCTACGTGTTGAGCATTCAAAGTTTGCGAAAGCCAGAACTCTTTTGCCCCAACATTCCTAACAAACCGTCGGCGGAGGCAACCTCATGAAACTGAATGTTATTCGTCAACGGGGACTTTGGTGGGCCATTTCTTCAGCATTAATTCTGGCGGGATTGGCGGCAATGGCGATTCTCTGGACTCAAATTCAGGCACCCTTGCGCCCCAGCCTAGATTTTGTCGGAGGAACCCGCCTCCAATTTGAATTAGATTGCACAAAACCGAATAATTGCGATCAGCCGATTCAGACGGCAGCAGTTCGTGACGTGCTAGATACTCAAGGATTGGCTGGCAGTACCATTCAAGTTCTTGGGCAAGAGCAACATGCGGTTACGATTCGGACGACGACTCTGGACGTGGATCAGCGATCCAAGCTGCAATCTGCTTTAGAGTCAAAAATCGGAACGTTTGATGTTAAGAAAACTCAGATCGATACGGTCGGACCCACAATCGGTCGTCAACTCTTCTCATCGGGCTTGCTCTCGCTGATTGTCTCGTTTGCCGGCATCGCACTGTACTTAACCATTCGGTATCAGTTCGATTATGCCGTCTTTGCGATCGTCGCCCTTCTCCACGATGTGCTGATCACTATTGGATTTTTTGCCATTTTGGGTCTGATCAACGGCACAGAAGTGGATAGTTTATTCATCGTGGCGTTGTTAACAATCGTCGGTTTCTCGGTGAATGACACGGTCGTGATTTACGATCGCGTCCGGGAAACCATCAGTCTCAGTCCCGGTCGTCACATTAACGATATTGTTGACGATGCTGTAAACCAAACGTTGACGCGCTCAATTAACACGACGCTAACGGTCTTGCTGACCTTAACTTCCCTCTTCTTATTTGGAGGAGAGACGCTGAAGAACTTTGCCCTGGCATTGATTATTGGATTCACGATGGGTGCGTACTCTAGCATTTTCATCGCTAGTACATTGCTTGCCCTGTGGCGAGAACGGACTGGAAACGCGATCGCGCCTGTCAGCGCAACGCCAACCGAAGCGACTGTCTCTAAAGATTCACTAGGGTAGCATCTACAATATGCACGACCCGCGCTCGTCCGACTCGTCACCTTCTGATCCAACGTTTCAAACCTCAGTGCGTAAGTTGCATCGATTAACCGTGCTCGGGAGATGGATCGTTGTGATCGGGCTATGGCTCACGGTTGGCCTGCTAAGCTTGTGGAGCTTACGAGAGTCTATTTCTCTACTGCAACAGTATTTTACCTGGGCGGCCGTGCGTCACGGACTTGCTCGTCATCCCATCGCCGCGATCGGGTTAGGTCTTTGCGTTGGCATGACTGTAAGTACTCTTGTTTGGCAAAGCCGAAATATTCTCTTTGGTCTTTCAAAAGTTGAGCAGAAGAGGCTTGAAGCCAGAGTACTCAAAATTCGCTATCAAGGAGCAAATCATCCGCTTTGGAAATGGATTAATTAGCATTAGCGAGACGCTAGAGAAGTTACTAACATAGCCAAACCTGAAAAAGGGACGCTTCTTCTGAAGGAGCGTCCCTTTACTTATTGGTTCAGCGTTCTGCCTGATCAAGGTTGGCAGACCCAGTAGAAATCGCTCAATCTAGGCAAACCTAGCGCTTGAGCAGCTTTTACCAAAGCGCCCGCACGCCTCCACCAGACTCAGTTCCTCCCTGGGAAGGAGTTGTTGTATCATCAGGAGCCGTTGTATTAGGCGTTGTTGTGTTATCAGGAGTCGTTGTCGAAGGAATGGTTGAATCAGGCGTTGTCGGAGCCGTGTTGCTAGGGCTGCCAGGTGTTACAGACCCACCAGGAGTCACAGACCCACTAGGCGTAGTCGGCACAATCACATCGCCCGTGCCACTGCCTGAACCAGGCGTAACTTGAGTTCCTGAAGAACCACCAGGAGTCGTTTCTGTAGTCGAGTTGGTACCTGGGGTACTTCTGTCCGTGTTGCTGCCCGGACCCACATTAGAGGGGGAAGCAGGAGTAGACCCGTTGTTAGGAGTGTTAGGAGCAGTTTGCTGCAGGGTAGAGCTTCCCGATCCCGGCTGAGACAGATTCTGCTGAGACGTTCCTGGCTGAGAAGCGTCACCTGTGCTCGAACCATTGTTGGGAGTGTTAGGAGCAGTTTGCTGCAAGGTAGAGCTTCCCGATCCCGACTGACCTGGATTCTGCTGAGACATTCCTGACCCAGACGGCGACATTTGAGTCGAGTCCGACGAAGAACTGCCAGGAGCCTGCATGGTGTTGTCCGAGGAGCCAGACATACCCGGCATAGCGCTGCTATCTGGAGCCGTGGTGCTGCCAGCTGAGAGTGCCCGATTATAGGGAGCTTCGTTAAAAATGCTGGGGTTAGGATTAACTTTTGCTAAAGAAGGTGTTGAATTGCGGGGCGTTGCTTCGCCTGTGCCGCTTGTGGGAGCCGACATCATACCAGGCGTCGTTTGATCTGGCGTTGCCTGAGCAAGACTCTTGTTATAGGGAGCTTCGTTAAAAATGCTAGGTCTGGGATTGAGGGGAGAGGTCTGTGCTAATGCAGGAAGCGCCAAGAAGGAACCCACACCTGCAATTCCTAAAGTACCTGCTAATTTCGCAACGCCTTTCATGGTGAATAAGTCACTAAACACACGCTTCTTTCCGTTCATTTGGTTCTCCTTGATGTACTGAATCTACATGCCCGGATGATTGATGGGCTACAGGCTGCGATTGTTTTTTGCTGCCAGTGAGAATCTAAGTCGAATCGTCACCACAGTTCTGAAGTGTAAAGATTAGTAATCGCGCAGCTCTCCCCCAATGGTCTGATTTTTCAGATCAAGAATGGATATTTGTCTTTAGTCACGGACAGTCACTTCTGTACCGATCGGAATTTTGGCAAATAGTTCGGAAATATCTTTGTTGTACATGCGGATGCAACCGTGAGATGCCGCTGTGCCAACCGATTTAGGAGTTGGCGTGCCGTGAAATCCGATCCAGTTCTTTCCGTCTGTCCAGAATCCAAGCCAATATTTTCCTAACGGATTTTCTGGATCGCCGCCTTTCACCACTTCTCCGGTCAGGGGATGAATCCAAGTCGGTTTCTCAATTTTCTGCTGCACTTTATAGCTTCCTTTGGGCGTCTCCCAGCCAGGACGACCCACCGCGATCGGATAACTTTTAACTTTGGTTTCTCCCTGATATAGCGTGACACGCCGCTGTTTTAGCTGAATTTCTAGTCGAACCGGTAAGGTTGCAGCTTTTGTAGATTGAGTAGTTGCAGATTGAGTAGTCAACGGTTCAACCAACGATTCAGCCGCTGATTCAACCGCTGATTTAGGAGTCGTTTGAGCCAAAGCAGAGGGGGTGAAACCTGCGATACAAGCTCCTATAGGAAGCACGGCAATAAGCCATTGAGCTTGCCGAACAACTAACTTCAGCATCAATTTTTGGGGAGAAAACTACATCAATGAAACAACCAGATTTGGGATGGGTGTTTCATCCGTCTATGGCTAGAGCTATCTGTGAATAAAGGCATAGAAAATTTTCACGCCTCAATTCATTCTTCGCCTCGGCTCCTGTTTGTTATGATGCGTGACAGATAAGACAGGAGATGAAACGATGCCTGATGAGGTATTTACCCAAGCAATCAGTGATCGCATCTGCAACCACATGAACAAAGACCATGCGGATGCGGTGTTGGTCTATGCAAAAGTTTTTGGCAAAGCAGATGAGGCGAGTGCGGCTGAGATGGTCGCGATCGATGCCGAAGGAATGGATCTGTCTGCCCAAGTGAACGGGCAAGCCGTTCCAGTGAGAGTTGAGTTTGATCATGTACTGGAAGATGCAAAAGACGCTCACACGACGCTTGTTGAAATGTTGAAGGAAGTGCCTCAAGCCTCGTAATTTTGCAAAGCTGGCTGTGCGATTCTCCGAAGCTCCCTGTGAGATCGCGCTCTGAAATGGGAATTACATAGAGCAGTAGATGCTTCTGAATACTTGGTGGGGCGGACAGTACGTTCGCCCTTTTTTCATGCCGCCTATTGATTCTGATATGAACGCTCAATCTCCCCATCATGCTTTCGTCTTTTTAGAAATTTTCTCGCGTGAGGGAGGAATTCAGTCTTATGTCAAAGACATTCTGAACGCTTATGCTGCGCTACCCACACGCGGAGATGTCTTTCTCCTGCGGGACGGCGCAGAGGTTGAGAACTCGTCGGAGCATTCAAATCTGAAGTTTCACTACTTCAAATCAAAGTCGGCCCTGTTAGGACGAACGAGACTGGCGATCGCGCTCTTGGTGCATCTGATCAACCATCGTCCTGATCGAGTGTTCTGTGGTCACATTCTACTCGCCCCATTAGTTCAAACCTTGTGTCAACCCTTGGGAATTCCGTACACAGTGCTGACCTACGGCAAAGAAGTCTGGGAACCGCTTTCACCTGCCAAGCAAAACGCGCTTCGTAAGGCGGAGCAAATTTGGACGATTAGCCGCTATTCCCGCGATCGCGCTTGTGCGTCCAACCAAATTGATCCTCAGCGTTTCCAATTTCTGTTCTGTGCGGTTGATGGAACGGTGTTTGCTCCTCAAGCCAAATCACCGGAACTGGTAGAGAAGTATGGACTACGGGAAGCTAAAGTTTTGATGACGGTCGCACGGTTGTGGTCAGGCGATCCGTATAAGGGTGTCGATGTGACGATTCGCGCCTTGCCCGCGATCGCGCAGCGTTTTCCGAATGTGAAATATTTGGTGATTGGTCGTGGCGATGATCAACCCCGACTAGCGCATTTAGCAGAAGAATTGGGAGTGCGCGATCGCGTTATTTTCGCGGGCTTTGTCGCCACTGAAGATTTGCCGCTGCACTATTGCCTCGCGGATGCCTATGTGATGCCCTCTCAAGAAGGATTTGGAATTGTCTACCTCGAAGCGATGGCATGCGGCGTTCCTGTTCTGTCAGGCGATGCTGACGGTTCTGCTGATCCGTTGCAGGATGGTGCGTTAGGGTGGCGCGTGCCTCATCGCGATCCGGTGGCGGTGGCAGCGGCGTGTGTTGAGATGCTCCAATCGACGGATCAACGCTGTGATGGTGCATGGTTGCGTAAGCAGTGTTTAGAGCTATTTGATAAAGCTGCGATCGCTCAAAAGGTGCGCGAGTTAATCGATGAGACAACGTGATCGGCTGAAAGGCTCTCTAATCAATTTCAATAACTCTATCCCTCACCCCACCAACGGACTGCCATGATGATGCACTAGATACCATTGCTTTGCCATTCGCTCAAACACATTGGTTGACATCGATCGCGCTTGAAGTTGCCTCCGTCCTACTACTTGCAATACTGTCTCAATCAGCACAACATAAGCTAAGTCGCCGTTGATTTCAATCGTGATTATTTGTGTATCAATTTCAATATAGTTTGTATTGCGAAAAATCTTTTGCCAGGAATCAGAAATGCGTTCCCATCCTCGTAATGCTTCTCGCCCTGGATGAATACAAATACTTCCCGCGCCCTTTGACCAAACGGCATTCATGGCGTCCAAATCTTTCTTCTCAAAAGCTCGGTAAAACGCATGATTGACAGCTAAAATATCTTGTTCTTCACTCATGCTCAATTGTGGAAGGCAGTTGATCCTATTTTCAGGCATCATGATTAACGCGACCGTATTGTGATGTAGCGGGTGATGGTTCAAACTGTGGTAGCTCAAACATTAGTCATTAAAATTGGTACGTCTAGCCTGACGCAACCGAATTCAGGACAGTTAGCCCTCTCCACGATCGCATCGCTGATCGAAGTTTTGTGTGAACTGCGGCGGCAAGGACATCGCGTGATTCTGGTGTCGTCGGGAGCGGTTGGGGTTGGTTGTGCGCGGCTAGGCTTAACCGAACGTCCGAAAGCGATCGCGCTCAAACAAGCCGTTGCTGCCGTAGGTCAAGGGCGGTTGATGCGAATTTACGACGACCTGTTTACCGCCATGCAGCAACCGATCGCCCAAGTCCTCCTCACCCGTGGCGACTTAGTTGAGCGAAATCGCTACATCAATGTCTATCAAACGTTTCAGGCTCTACTACAGTTGGGCGTTGTGCCGATTGTGAATGAAAACGACACCGTTGCAGTTGAAGAACTCAAGTTTGGCGACAATGACAGCCTATCGGCACTCGTAGCAGGTTTAGTCCGTGCAGATTGGCTCTTTTTGCTTACCGATGTCGATCGCTTATATTCTGCCGATCCGCGTCGCAATCCCAATGCTGAACCGATTATTCGAGTCCAGCGCATCGAAGAATTAGCTGGCGTGAACACCGGGACGTCAGGCACAGCTTGGGGGACAGGAGGCATGATTACGAAGATTTCCGCCGCCCGAATTGCAACGGATGCAGGCGTGAGAACCGTAATTACCCAAGGACGCTCACCCGAAAATCTGCTCAAAATTTTGGCTGGAGAATCGATTGGAACTCAGTTTGAACCCCAGCCCCGCCCAATTAATGCTCGCCAGCGCTGGATTGCTCATGGCTTAATTCCAACTGGAACGCTAACTTTAGACGAAGGAGCCGTAAATGCGGTGCGGCAGTTAAAACGCTCTCTTCTAGCGGCTGGCATTATTCAGATTGAAGGAGACTTTGAGAGTCAGGATGCGGTGAGACTTTGCGATCGCGCTGGACAAGAAATCGCGAGGGGGTTGGTTAACTACACTAGCGCCGAACTGCAAAAGATTCGAGGTCGGCGCTCAGACGAAATTGCAGCTATTTTAGGCTATGCGGGTGCTGAAACCGTTGTGCATCGAGATAATCTTGTTCTGAATTCGTGAGCGACGAGTTCGTGAACGCTGGAAGCCAAGGTTGCTTTGCAGTTCTCAAGGGATAATCGCCCTTCAATCTCCACCGTTCAGCCTCCGAACTCGGAATGTCGCCTTCTGAACTCGGAGTGTCGCCTTCTGAACCTGGAACTCCGCCTTCTGAACCTGGAACTCCGCCTTCTGAATCTGGAACTCCGCCTTCTGAATCTGGAACTCCGCCCTCCGAACCTGAAATTCCGCCTTCAAAGCTTGAAACGCCGCCTTCAAAGCCTGAAACTTCAAGATCGAAGCTTGAAACCTCTCCTTCCGAAGCCGAAACGTTGAGATCAGAAGTGCCTGCCACCCCTGTAAACCTGTATCAAAACAGACTTATACCGTTTCTAAAAAACCCTGATACACATGCTCCTCACGTAAAGACGCGATTAATCGCGTCTTTACCAAGATCTGTAGCGACTATTTAGGGAATTGGTATTACTAAAACTCTTGTTCTCCAGCAGCCCGCAACTGTAGCTCGCAACTTAACTTAAATCGAAGACCTCCCCTAAATCCTTTTTTCATTGAGAGAGGCATTCATCCAATCCAACTTGCACCAATCCCGACTTACACCAATCCCGACTTGCAATGAAATTGCGATAGCGATACCCTAAGCGTTACTTAATGTTAATGCTCGCGAATCAGAAATTCTCCTGTGACTTATTTAACTCCATCTCAGTCGAACCAGTTCTCCGTCCTCGGCTTACCCGTTCATCTCCTGAATGACTATCCGAGTTGGTTAGCCGATCGCATTGAGCAAGGGCTTGGCTGTCACGTCGTCACCCTAAATGCCGAAATGACGATGCAGGCAGAACACAGCCCCGCACTGGCTCACATTATTCAAAACGCTGAACTGGTGATTCCCGATGGAGCCGGAATCGTGCTTTACCTCAAGCTGCACGGTCGGCATGTCAATCGCTGTCCTGGCATTGAGCTTTCGGCAACCCTACTGGCGCGATCTCCACAGTTCAATCCGCCTTGGTCAATTTTCTTTTTTGGCGGTGCGCCCGGAGTGGCGGCAAAAGCGGCTGAGGTTTGGCAACAAAATGCACCAGGAATTGCGATCGTAGGCACTCAAAACGGCTATCTCACGCCCGACGAGGAGCCTGCCTTTCTACACAGGCTAAAGACACTGCAACCTCAAATTATCTACGTCGGCTTAGGTGTTCCTCGGCAAGAATTGTGGATTGCTCAGCATCGGCACTATTGTCCAAACTCGATTTGGATCGGTGTGGGCGGCAGTTTTGATATTTGGGCAGGCACGAAAACCCGCGCCCCAAAATGGTTCTGTGACAATCATCTAGAGTGGGTTTATCGCCTGTATCAAGAGCCGTGGCGCTGGAAACGGATGTCAGCGCTGCCCAAATTTGCTTGGCGATCGCTGATTTACCGCCTCACAAAACGGAATCCGGTGATTGTCAGTAAATTCTGAGACAAACCGGAGGGTGAGGGGGTGACATACCTCAGTAGGTACCCAGACGCCCGCTAAAAAAAATTGATGTAAAAGATGGGTAACAGTTAGTTTATGGCGCTTTCGGGGCGCTCTATGGCTAGCTTCCGATTCGCTAACCCTTCTTTTCTACCCCACCATGACGCAAGTTCTACCCCATCCCCCTACAACTGATGCTCGTCCTGCTGCTGCGGTACAGGTAGGGGTTCCTCTAAAGCAACCCTCCAGCCATCAACCTGCCCCCAGCATTATTCAACTGCGGCGGGTCAGTAAGGTCTATGACAACGGTAGCCATGCCCTCGTTAACATCAATTTAGACATTAGAAAAGGCGATTTTCTGTTTATCACAGGCCCGTCTGGCTCAGGGAAGTCAACGCTATTAAAGATGCTATATGGCGATGAACGCCCATCGGACGGAGAAATTATTGTCGATAAAGAGTTTCCGCACCAGTTGCGGGGTAACAAACTGTCGATGCTGCGCCGCCGCATCGGTATTGTATTTCAGGATTACAAGCTAATTCCGCGTCGGACTGTAGCAGAAAACGTTTCGTTCGTGCTGTGGGCGCAGGGCTATAACCGTCAAGAGATCGCGCGTCGCTTACAGCCTGCCCTCAAGATCGTAGGACTGACTGACAAAGCCAATCGCTTCCCAGAAGAGCTCTCTGGCGGAGAGCAGCAGCGAGTTGGCATTGCCCGTGCGATCGTCGCTACTCCGCCGATATTACTAGCAGACGAACCCACCGGAAACCTAGATCCCGATAACTCCTGGCAAGTCATTAAAATTCTAAAGAAGCTGAATCAGCTTGGCATCACTGTGGTAGTAACAACCCACGATGAGAATCTGATTCGCTTGTCTAATCATCCTGTCGTGCAGATTCGGAACGGTAGACTATATCGTTAGGCCGAATCGTTAGGCCAGAGTCTACTTTACGCTTGCTCCATCCAATCGAAGATTTGATCGAGTTGAGCGATCGTAATCAACCCGTACTGCCAAAGAATCATCGGTAGATGCGATAAATAAGCGCTGCTGGAATCACCGTGACGTACTGCCAAGTCAATCGCAGAGGTCGGTAGCGCTAACTCTTCTTTCAAAAATCTAAGAAAATCCCGCCGCTTTTTAGTTTCCATTTCAAAATTGCACCCTTTTATTATGAGAAATGTTAAAAGATTTGTTTAACTGTTTTAGCAGCTTCTTATCAGCTTCGTATCATCCAAAAGGGTTAGATTACCGCGATTGGAGTATCAGCCCGTTGAGCCAACATTTAAGTAAGCCAATCGGATTCATGGCTTGGCTTAATCTGACGCTGCTTTACGTAGAAACACGGCTATTGTAGCTCATGGATTGCCCAAGTGTTCTGATCAGTTCGTGTTCTGAACGGGAACTTTAGAGGAATTACGTTCAGGGTCAGACTATGCCATCGACACAGCAACTCATCATTTGGCGCAAAAAAGCGGCTAACCGCATCCATCAATTGATTACAAGCTATACCGGAGAAGAGCTTCAACCGACTGATTCACATGCCGACACGTTGTTACGACGGTTGAGCAATTTGCCTCAGCGACCCAGCGATCGCGCTCCTTACAAAGGCAGTTTTCCCGATGTGAGCATCAGCGTTGGACGGGTCAAAACCGCAAATCGACTTAAACAACTCGTCATCAATATTAAAGGCGACAGTCTTCAACTCCAAGATGGCTGGGTGGATGATGCCCTACGATCGCTGCTCACGCTGCCCCCTAGAGGAGGCAATCCACCTTATGCAGACCTTATTCCAGCAACCTCTCTGCCATCGATTAGCTCCAATCAGCTGTTAGAAATGGCGATCTACGCTGATCCAAATCGTGTCAAACGCTTGTACCCTCATCTGCTTCTAGCAATGGCAGAGTATGACATCACAACCCCTCTTAGAGAAACTCACTTTCTGTCGCAACTCATTCATGAGTCCGGTTCCTTCAATTATGTTGAAGAGATTGATCCAGGCGACTATCTCGAAGGTCGTACCGATATTGGCAACACTCAACGGGGAGATGGTCGGCGCTACAAAGGCAGAGGCTTGATTCAGATTACGGGTAGAACAAACTACGAAGCGTGCGGACAAGACCTAGGAGTTGATTTGATTAACAATCCCGTCTTGTTAAAGAACGATGATTTAGCTTGCCTCAGTGCAGGCTGGTTTTGGCAGAAAAATGATCTGAATGAGTATGCGGATGCTGATGATGTAGAGATGGTCACTCGAATAATTAATGGGGGCCTGAACGGATTTGCAGAGCGGCAAAAGTATTTAGCGATCGCAAAAGAAGTGCTTCGCGCTTAGACTCGCTTAGAAAAGCGACTGAATGAGAGTAAATGATATAGTGCAAGCCGGACAGTTTGGGCGAGTACGGCTATGGGCATTTCTGACATTACAGTCAAAACAATCGACAGCGTAGACAAAAGCTTAGGTGACTACGCAGGCGACGTTCTTCTGATTGTGAACGTGGCGTCTCAGTGTGGGTACACGCCTCAGTACAAGGGCTTGGAGCAACTGAGCCAGCAGTATAAAGATCAAGGGTTGCGTGTACTGGGATTTCCCTGCAATGATTTTGGGGCACAAGAACCGGGCACGAATGAAGAAATTCAGCAGTTTTGCGATCTTAACTACGGTGTTACCTTCGAGCTATTCGATAAAGTTCATGCCAAAGGCGCAAACCAGCATCTGCTGTACAAAACCTTGACGGATTCTGTGACTCCCTCTGGCGCAGTTAGCTGGAACTTTGAGAAATTTTTGATCGACAAAAAAGGCGAAGTGGTGGCTCGCTATCGCAGTGGTGTGACTCCAGATAGTCCAGAATTAATGGATGCGATCGAGAAAGAGTTGGCGAAATAGAAGCTCGTCACCTTCTTTGATCCTAGTCACCTTCTTTGATTAATGGATTAATGACGCCTTTTGACCTGAGCTAAATCGCTTGCTGAGTGTCCTTCCCCTAGAGCGCTTTATGTTTCTATTCCTCTCGAAGTT
This sequence comes from Myxacorys californica WJT36-NPBG1, assembly GCA_019359315.1. Classification (GTDB taxonomy): domain Bacteria; phylum Cyanobacteriota; class Cyanobacteriia; order Leptolyngbyales; family Leptolyngbyaceae; genus Myxacorys; species Myxacorys californica. Next base: position 21,704 of record JAHHHO010000019.1, on the reverse strand, counting down.
GCTGCCGATCTTTCTCTACCCGCTCGGACTAAGCTGCCTGCTGCTCATTGTCACGTTTGTTTTGATTCTTCAGAAGCGATCGCGCCTTGCACTCATTCCCCTGATTGTGGTGCTAGGGTTACTCACGTTGAGCGGCAGTGCGCGGTTTAGCGACGCCCTTGTGAAATCTCTCGAATTTCAAACGATTCCTCAGGGCCAGTTGCCGAAAGCAGAAGCGATCGTGGTGCTTGGGGGGGCAACAGAATCCGCGATCGCGCCCAGACCGTGGGTTGAGTTGCGTGAAGAAGGCGATCGCGTGTTGTATGGGGCAAAACTCTACCGCGATGGCAAAGCACCGAAGGTTATTCTCAGTGGCGGACGGGTCGATTGGCGAGCGGGCAGCGCGTCTGAGTCGGAAGATATGGCAGTTCTGATGGAAACAATGGGCGTACCGCGATCGGCAATGCTGCAAGATCCAACGTCTCTCAATACCCGCGAGAATGCGGTAAATGTCAAGAAAATCATAGACGCTCAAGGCATTCGACGAGTATTGCTTGTGACCTCTGCAATGCACATGCCGCGATCGCTCTTAATTTTTCAGAAATTAGGCATTGATGCTATTCCTGCCCCTACGGACTACACTGCACTGACGCTCGATCAAGCCAGTAAAAACAGTACAGAAGCTGCCATCCTAGATGCACTGCCCGATGCTGATCAGCTTCGTCGCACCACACGAGCGCTGAAAGAATACATTGGTATTTTTATCTATCAATTGCGGGGCTGGATATAACCATTCTAAACACTCTAATGGTTGGCTCGAATCGCTTCTCTAAACTGTGAAACGGCATCTAAAGGTTCTGGGTTAAGCACGAACGATGCCAGTAGCTCCAAGTCTAAATTTGGCAAAAACTCGCTGTGAATCATTTGCTCATAGTGATTGCCTCTAAGCTCGACTTTATCGATTAGGCAGCATAGCAAAGCTGCTCTAACCAACAGCCCAACACTTGGCTCGAAACATTAATCAGGTCGCCCTGAGAACCTGACCTCTCAACCTGAGAACCTGACCTCTCAAAAAGTCGGGGTGCCCATAAATAGGAGCGCACTAAAGCTAAGGCATCAATGAAAGTGGGATGAGCTTTAACATACCAAGCGGATTGGCGTAAGTGCCATTGTTCTTGGGGTAGGAGTTGGTGAGCAAACAAGACGACCATCGAGAACAGCCCAAACAAGGCAGGTGTGGTTCTGGCAGCTGAATCCTAGAAATATTGCAGAGACGATTGTCAATAATGAACCGCCTGCACTTTGATTTCTGAATTCACGAACTTCTGAATTCACGGACTTCTGAATTTACATCAGCGCACCATTGCTTGTAACTGAGCCAGCCATGGCAGGGTGATAGCCGAACGTCTACACTCTCACTTACCGCTGAGCCTTGGTCAAAGCTGATTTTTTAGCGGACACTTTCACACACAGGTTGCCGAATTGGAATTTGAATCACGAACTCGGCTCCAGCCCCAAGACTAGAGATGCACTTCAGCTTACCACCATGTTTTTCGGTAATGATTTGATGGCTAATAGACATTCCCATACCTGTTCCCTTGCCCACGGGTTTTGTTGTAAAGAAGGGGTTGAAAATGTGTTGCTGAATCGTTTCGGGCATGCCCAATCCATTGTCAGCGATCGCAACTTCTATCCACTCAGCATTCCGCGCCGATGACGTGCGAACCGTAATCTGGTTAGGCTTTGCTTCAATCTCCTGATAAGTTCGTTTCGCGTTACTCTCTTCTAATGCGTCGATCGCGTTTGCCAGAATGTTCATCAGCACCTGATTCAACTGTCCGGGATAGCATTCTACTTGCGGTAAATCACTGTAATTCTTAATGACCTGAATCTCTGGACGGTCTGATCGCGCCTTCAGACGATGTTGCAAGATTAACAAGGTACTGTCAATGCCCTCGTGGACATTGACTTCTTTGAATTCAGCTTCATCCGTACGGGAGAAGTTACGTAAGCTCAGCACGATCTGGCGGATGCGATCGGTACCAAGTTTCATGGAATCGAGCGTTTTAATTAAATCAACTTGCAAAAATTCCAGATCGACCGCTTCAGCTTCGGCTTGAATTTCGGGTGCGGGGCTTGGATAGTACTTCTCATAAAGTTGGATTAGGTTCAGCAGATCTTGAGAGTACTCTCGCACAGGGGTTAGGTTGCCGTGGATGAAGTTGACAGGATTGTTAATTTCGTGAGCAACTCCCGCGACCAATTGTCCTAAACTCGACATTTTCTCCGCCTGCACCAGTTGTGTTTGCGTCCGCTGCAAATCACTCAAGGCGCGTTCCACTTCTTCTCGTGCTTCGGTGATGGCGGCAATCTGAGGTAGGCTTGTCCAGCACGCGATCGCCACACCCACAAAGGCAACAGTTATCAGCAAAATGCTAAACAACGCCATATGGCTACCCACGCCTTGGCGTTCAAGTCCGGCTCTGACTAACCAGCCAACACTGACCGAACCACACACTAAAAAGATGAGAATCGTGACCTGCAAAGCAATCCAGTCGCCTTTAGGTGTACGGAGTGTCTTGCGATCGCGCTGGAGCCACCAAGTGGGTTGGAACGGCGCAAAGTGCAGACGCGGCAGCAGTGTGGCTGCCACTCCAACCGCTAATGGCAGCAGTAAGCCAAGCAATAAATCCTGCCAGCCCCATGCCAACCCGCCGGAGACTAAGACAACAGCCTCTATGCCAAAGAAGCCAAGGGATAACCAAGACCACCGAGTTTCTGGTTGCTTGCGGCAGACCCACAAGCCCCAGTGAACTGCCATCATCGACGTTAAGTAGCCTGTTCCTGTGACCATAACAACGCGGGAAACGTCTCCCCACACGAGGCAAAGTAAACTCAGCGACAATGTAAAAATCAAGCTAGGTTCAAGCACACCTCGACGTGAAACTGTAGCGAATAGGGGTGGCAGGTACCCATCTTTTGCCAATTGATACAGAATGCGGGGGCAGTTAGAAACAGCAGTTGCAGAACTCAGTAGGCAACCAGACGTAATCAAGAAGGTGACGAGTGCAGGAGCTAAACCACCCCAGAAGGGTTGAGCGGCTGCAATTAAATTGAGATACGCACTATCTCCTAATCCAGATCCGGTTGCCAACCGCATGACGACCCAAGATCCAGCGAAATAAATGATCGGAATGAGTCCAGCCGTTACGCTTAAACATCGCAGAGTTATGGTCGGCTGACGACTATCGGCAACAAACGAAGAGGCAGTCTCGCAGCCATAAACGGCATAAATGGCAATAAAAAACCACTTCATCCACTCGATCGCGTCAATGCCTGACCACATGTGGGGCAGCAAACCGGGGCTTGTGGGGGCAAGGCTGAGCCAGCCAATGCCTTGCAAACAAAAGGTAACGAGAAACCCGATCGCTGGAAAGACAAAGAAGGTATGCAGAATTCCCAACGTTCGCGTACCGCTAAACGCCACAATAAAGGGCAAAATCGCAAAGCCAATGCGGAACGGCATGATTGGACAAGCAATTCCCAAGGGTGCCAAATTTGCCTTAATTAAGTCAGTCAGGATGATGGCATTCATGGGCGGCACAGAGACCCAGCCTAACAGGTAGCCGATTGCGCTATACCGCGCAACCGATGGAAAGCGCTGAAGCAGACGAGTGATGTAGTTGGGTGTACCACCCGCAACATCGGAATAATAGGTGCCCAAGCGTTTGACTTGCAGATTTAGCAAAATGCCAACGATCGTTCCAGGTAACCAGACCCAGATGGCTTGAGGCCCCAAAGCGGCGTGCATTGCAGGTGCAGTGCCTAACCACAAAAGCAAACCGCTAAAACCAAATCCCCAGGTTTCAACTGCAGTTAAACTGCGGGGGAGTGAGACAGCAGAAAGCGATGGCTGATTCATTTGTGTCTAGAGAAAGGGAGCAATTGTCTCTGTCAATATTCCCTAAGACACAACTTGGTACTCACTTCCAACATCGTTCCACGATGAAACCTTTAGCTCTGCTGATACTGGTTGCCTGGCGCGATCGCTTCAGAATGCAGAAAAAATCTTAGAGCAAAACATTATTGGCACAATTGGCACATACTCAAAAATTAACTTCATGCCTTTGCATCGTCAGACACATAATCACAGTAGCCGACTTTCATACCGTTCCTATATGGCTGAATCACGCAGATAGTGAACCAGTCTTGACTCAAGAAAGCACAGGGAGAAACTCGCGATGGCCAACGTGTACTCAATCTTTGACATTATGCTTAAATTTGTGCTTAAAACTCTGGAAACTTGCAACCATTCCTGCTTGTCTCAGCGTTTGCCAGAGTTCGTTACACATGCACCTCAACCTTTGGTACTGACTGCTTTTAGAGGCTACGGGACTGGCGGGACTCGAACCCTCGACCTACCGCTTAGGAGGCGGTCGCTCTATCCAACTGAGCTACAGCCCCAAATGTATCGAAATTATGATAGCAAACCTAGAACGATCGAGCGCTCTTTTAGTTAGTGATGGAAAAGATGAGCAATCGCACTCACAAGATGTCCACCTACCTGACCCAAGAAATGCTCAGTCTGACCCGCGTGTTCGCCAATGCCCGACGCTCCATTTGCAACCGCATCGATGACGCCGCTATACTCCATAGGCTCAACCGAGTCAGGTTGACGAGGTTTGAACCCGCGAACAATCATTTCCCCTAGAGTAATCACACCTAACATCATGAGTGTGATGACAGTGAGCGCAAATAAGGTCTGCATAACCCTCCACCCAATCTAATGACTTCCACCGCACCCAGATGCCCAAATTTCGTTCCACGGCCCGCCGCCAGTCTCTAGACCGCAGAGCGAACTTTTCGCTTCGAGGATCAGTTGGTAGCTGCGATCGCGCACTTCCACCATAACGTCTCCCCGCATCGTATCGCGACAGGCAAACGCTAATCCTTCTAACGTTGGCGCACGCAACGGAGTTCCCGGTAGCTCAGTTGTGCCTCTCACAATCACCGTGTACTCATCACTTTTAGCCGTCATCTCCCAGAAGCCCCACGGCTGCATCACCCAGTTAATTTCAGAATTCCAGGGAACAAACTCATAGAATTTGCCCCGGTAATGAATCCCAATCATGGCGACCGATTCCATCCACCACAACACTCCTCGCCGTCCACCGCCTGCGGTTAATGCTAAATCTGGTTCATTGTCAAAGGCGTTGCAATTTAACCAAAACCATTTTGTCGGAAATGCTCCACCCCAATTCTTTTCACCGTAAGCAGGAGCATTGGTGAATTCATATCGTTTGCCATTCCAATCAATGTGACCTGTAGCATATCCATGTGCCATCAAAACTTGCCAGCCGGGTTCAAAAATCTGCAAAGAAGAGAGAAAACCAGCCGTGGATTGCTGAGGCTTGTTCACATCACCCCACCCATAAATCGGTTGAATTGAGTACTGCCATTCTGCAACGTTGCCGTTCGGTTCTCTTAGTTTGCCTTGATGCCAAGTTGCGGTAGCTTGGTATCCTTCATCGACCGTGCGATTGAAGTCTTCGGGCGATAACAGGTGCGGAATGCGTGGATCAGCAGAACGCCAATGCCCTAATGCTAGTGTGTCTTTTGCTGCCCAAAATCGTGAAACATCGGGAAAGGTGCGGCAGAGGTATTGATCATCTGGCCCAAGAATCTGAGCCGCGCCGCCACTGTAAGGTTGACCGCCGATCGGGTCTTCGATCGAAAACATGAACGCGAATGTTTGACCACAATCAGGTAGAGTGACGCGATAGTACCAGCCCTCGAAAAAGCGGCGGTTTGACCCATCCCAGTGATAGCCACTGTGGGGAGTTTGAAGAGAAAGATTAGGAGATTTGAATAGTCGATTCATAGTAGCGGCAGGAATCACAGGGACCCATAGGATTGATCGCACAGCGAATGTAAGGGGAGCGGGCATTGTAGCGGCAGGAGAAATCGCCAATGAGTGCGCCAATGCCCTCGACGTATTGGTAATCACGAGGAAGAGTGAGCAAGCGTTGCACTTGACGCCTTTCAGCAGCGGCGATCGCGGCGCGAAGCTGACGTTGTGCCCTAAGTTCCATCCGGTGGCGGAGAAAGAACGTCAACAGTGAGGGAAGGAGTCCGATCGCAAGAATTAAAAGAACTTCCAGCATAAATTCACTTTCAGCATAAATTCATTGTGCTAGATCCGTGCGATCGCTGCCATGTTCCTTTCGTTTATTTTTGAATCCAAAAATTCTTTTCTGACAAAGTACCCATCTGGGTATCCCTGCGATCGCAGTTTGTCTTCAACAATAAGTTATCAGAGAAACGACTACTCAACCGCCTGTAGCTCTCTCCTGAACTGCCTTTCACCGCTTAATAAAGGCAGCTCAACGGAGAGTAATGATAGGTGGTTGGATGACAGTGATCTGTTTAGTAAGCACTCATCTTCTAAGGAGAAATTCATGGCTACGAACACATTAGGTCAGGTCAAATTTGTACTCGGTCTGATTGCAATGACTGGGTTTGCCGCGATCGCGCCTTCTGCTCAATCCGCCCCTGTTCCGGGTGCAATGAGCAACCTCCTCAGCCAAGCAAATATCAGCCTTGATGCGTCGTCTTCTTTGCAGCGTAGTCCCATGTTGGAGCGGGTTCCTGGCTTGAAGAAAGGCTCGGTCATGTGTGATGGGGGCGGCAGTCACAATACAGGCGGATGTGCGACCAGCCCGATTCCGCAACTTGAACATCGTGGAATTGAGAAACTTCCTGGGCTAAAGAAAGGCTCAGTTATGTGTGATGGTGGCGGCAGTGTCAATACGGGTGGATGTGCTGCCAGCCCCATTCCCGGTGGTTCAGAAGTGATTTATCCGGTACAGCAACGACTTCGCTAATGCCTCTGGCGAGGCCTCTCAACAAACTGACTTGTTGCAGTTTAGGGAAAGCGCAAAGTAACACGGGCGAACCTGAGTCACGGCTCTTTTCAAGGTTGTCTAGACCTTCAGAGATCACTACACTCAGGTTCACCCTTCTTTTAACAATCTGATGTCCCAATCGCATCAATACTGAGGAAAAACCAATGACTGTAAAACTGTCTCGATATCACGTTGTGACCCAACCCTTTTTTGACGAAATTGGCTCGCAATTTAAGCGAGTTCTCTTTGCAACCCGAACCTCAAATGTTTGTGTTATCGATGATCCAAGCTGGATGCTGCTAGAAACAGGAGCCTTTGACCAACTTTCTCAACAGATGGTCTCGGATTTGCTAGAGATGGAACTTCTCGTGCCAAGCGATGAAGATGAACTCATGACGATCCTCGATCGCAATGATGCCGCTTCTGAGAACGATGACACCCTCTTTTTTAGCGTCCAACCAACGGCAATGTGTCAGCTTGGCTGTCATTATTGCGGGCAAGAACACCGCAACAAACAGATGAGCGACGTGGATCAAGAGCGATTGTTAGAGCGCGCCCGCACCAAGCTTTCTGAAGGATCGTTTCGCGCCTTTGGGGTGACATGGTTTGGAGCAGAACCCCTCATTGGGTTGCCTGTGATTCGGAATCTTGCGCCAAAGTTTCGGGCGTTGGCAGAAGAATTTGGGTGTGTGTACGAGTCAAAAATGGTGACGAACGGATTGGCGCTTACTGACTCGGTAGCCACCGAATTGGTTCAAGACTTTGACGTGAGATTAATTGAAATTACGATCGATGGATTGGCAGAATTTCACGACGCTCGCCGAATGCAAAAAACGGGAATGCCAACGTTTGATAAAATTTTTGCAAATACAGTTGCGATCGCTCGTCGAACCGATATAGATGTTTACGTCAGCGTTCGCTGTAATGTTGACGCTCAGAATTACGAATCTGTTACTCCACTGTTATTAAAGTTTGTAGAAGAAGGCGTACAAGACCGAATTAATTTCTACGTCGCCCCAATTCATTCTTGGGGTAACGATGCCCACACCCGTTCGCTCTCAGCCGATGAATTTGCGGCTTGGGAAATCAAGTGGATGAGTGAGAAAATCGAGCTAGGATTCTCCACCCAATTAATTCCAGCGCGGCAACCGATCACCTGCATGGCAACCCGTCCGCACTCTGAGCTAGTCGATGCAGATGGCTTGGTTTACAACTGCACCGAAGTCTCTTATGTGCCTGCTTACGGCACGCCAAACGAGTATGCGATCGAGCATTTGAATGGTCAAGCGATGGCAGGCACGCGGGAACGTCTGGGCGACTTTACCAATCGAGTGCGGCGCGGCGAATTTAACTGTCCAACTTGTCGAATGCTGCCAGTCTGTGGTGGCGCGTGCCCCAAAGCTTGGCAAGAAGGGTTAGAACCTTGCCCCAGCGCTAAGCGCAACATTGAACAGCGATTATTGCTCGGCTATGCCGTCGCTCGAATTGAGCAACAGATGACGCCTTCCGCTGAAGCGCTATTGGTTTAAGCAGGCTTCGCAGGCTCTAGTTTCGGCTTGTACGTCGAGGCAACCTGTAATTCTTTAAGCTGCTTGTCATCCACACCAGAGGGTGCCCCTGTGAGCAAACACCGCGCCTGCTGCGTCTTCGGAAACGCAATCACATCGCGGATCGAGTCTTCGCCAGAGAGCAGCATCACCCAGCGATCGATGCCGTAAGCAATGCCTCCATGGGGCGGCGCACCATACTCGAAGGCTTCAATTAAGAATCCAAATTTGTTTTGGGCCTCTTCGTCTGAGATGCCGATCGTCGAGAATACCTTTGCCTGCAAATCTGGCTGATAAATGCGGACGCTGCCGCCGCCGACTTCAAAGCCGTTGAACACTAAGTCGTAGGCTTGGGCACGAGCGGTTTTCAAGTCCTCAACATCTTCTGGATGCGGCGCAGTGAACGGATGATGTAAGGCTTCTAGGCGTTTCTCATCGGCATTCCACTCGAACATCGGAAAATCTGTCACCCACAACAAGTTGATCTTGTCCGGGTCAATCATGCCGAGTTCGTGACCCACGTATTGCCGCAAGCGATCGAGGGTTTTGTGCACTGTTGCCGAATCGCCTGCACCAAACAATAGCAAGTGTCCCGGCTTGGCATTTGTCCGCTTAAGGAGTTCTTGTTTCTGCTCTTCACTCAGGTTGTCTTTGATTGCGCCGATCGTATCAATATCGCCATCATCCCGCACCCGAATGTAAGCCAGTCCTCGCGCCCCGGCTTCCGAGGCTTCTTTGAATAGGTCTCCACCTGGCTTAATCCGCACATTAGAAATGGCGGCGTTGCCGTTGGGAATCGGCAGAATTTTTACGATTCCGCCTTTAGAAACGGCGTCTGCAAACACCTTGAAGCCAGAATCTTTCAGAACATCTGACACATCGACTAGCTCTAGCCCAAACCGGGTATCTGGCTTATCGCTCCCGTACCGCGCCATCGCCTCAGCATAGGTCAGGCGAGGAAACGGACGCGGAATCTCGATGCCTTTTATGGTCTTAAAAATATTACAGACTAGATTTTCGTTCAGTTCCAAAATTTCTTCTTGAGACATGAAACTCATTTCCATGTCCAACTGAGTGAATTCTGGCTGACGTTCTGCCCGCAAATCTTCATCGCGAAAACAGCGAGCAACCTGATAGTAGCGATCGCACCCTGACACCATCAACAGTTGCTTAAATAACTGCGGCGATTGCGGCAAGGCATACCATTCACCTGAGTTCACCCGCGATGGAACCAGATAATCCCGTGCGCCTTCCGGTGTGGATTTTGTCAGAATAGGTGTTTCAACTTCGATAAAGCCTTCTGCATCTTCTAGATAGCGCCGCATGGATTTAATGATGCGATGGCGCAATTGCAAATTTTGACTCATGCGATCGCGCCGCAGATCCAAATAGCGATACTTCAACCGTAACTCTTCTCGCACAGGTTCTGCGTCCGCCGATGAAACCTGAAACGGAAGCTGCTTCCGCACCGGATTAAGAATCTCAATTTCATCGGCGTAAATCTCAATTTCACCTGTCGGAATTTTTGTGTTTAGCGATTCATCCGGGCGCTTCGTGACCCGTCCCACAATTTTAATGACATACTCATTTCGCAGATCACCCGCTTGCTCATGAGATTGGGGCGTCCGTTCAGGATCGCTGACCACCTGCACCGTACCAGAGCGATCGCGCAAATCCACAAAAATTACATACCCATGATCTCGCCGCCGATCCACCCATCCAAACAAAGTGACCGTTTCTCCAATGTGGCTGGCTCGAACTTGACCGCAGTAATGGGTACGCATAGCAGAACGTGAGAGTAAAAGGGGACTTCTAGATTTAAGTCTAGCGATGGTCAGAACAATTGCGACATTGTTCCGACAAATCGCGAAAACTTCCCCATTATGCCAGCAATTGCGCGGGGAATCATAGAGAAGACGTATCAGAAACCAAGTTCATGATGTTAGAGGTATTGGCCACTCTCGTGCTGGGAGGATTGTGCTTTTGGGGAGGAACAAAAATTGGGCGATCGTTGGGCGATCGCGGCGTTACCGCTGAAAATATTTTTCAAGGTAAAAATGCGGTTTCTCTCCTATTTTTAGGACTCTACATTCTGCTCATTGTGTTTGCGCTCAATATTCCTCAACTCCAACTTTTTCCACAAGACTGGCGCGTCTACGGGCTGCAAACAAGCTGGACGTTCATTCGGATCAGCTTTCTAGGCTTTTGCGGCATTGCCTACGCAATCACTCAAAAGTCAGCGCGTCGTCAACTCCTCACCATTGTCGCACTCACTATTGTCGGAATTGGCGGATTCAGCAGTGCTGAAAGTTATATTTTGTCTCCCATCTACGGAGAATTAACCAACAATTTGCAGCCCAATGGAGTATTTAAACAAACCTCCATGACAAGCTGTGCGCCGTCAGCACTGGCGACCGTCTTGCGCCTTTGGAAAATTCAAGACGCGACAGAAGTGAGTGTGGCACAATACGCCAGAACCAGTCGCTTAGGAACGAGCATGCCTCAAGTCATCGAAGCTGCACAGCACTTTGGTTTGGAGGGCATCGAGCTATCGCCTACATGGGAGCAGATGCAACTGATCAATCGTCCGGGGGTGCTAGCGGTTTGGCTGATGGATGGCGATCGCAAATTGCCTCATGCGGTTGCTTTACTAGGCATGGATACAGAACGCGCCGCGATCGGTGATCCATCGAGTGGAAAAATCTATCTGCTCAATCGCTTAGAATTTGGCAAAATTTGGCGTCAGCAATACGTGCCGATCTATCGTCCGCAGGAAGTGCTGTTGTTGAGCGATACTCAGGCGGGGGACTACCTCAAACGATTGGGGTATGAGGATCAGGACTTCAAACTTGCTGTGAAAGCGTTTCAGCGATCGCACAATATTACCCCTACCGGAACTCTAAATCCTCACACATCATTACTGCTGATCGGAGCATTTTTGAAAGACGTGCCAACTCTGCAAGATTTAAAACTGCCACCCGCTTGAACTGCATACGACGGCTCTTACCGAGCCTCCCGTTTCTCCGCATCATAGATATAAAACTTGCCAAACATGCCAACCGTCTCTAGCTGAAACGAGGGCAACTTGATAAAGAACGGGACACCTGGAAACAGAGAACGGGCAGATAAGTTAGTGCTGTAAATGCTGAAAAAGAAATAATTCTGGCGATCGCTATTGCGAGTAATCAGTTTCTTAACCTCTGCTTTGTTCGTCTCCACAAATTCCGGACACTGCTCCCGCAGGATCGACGGAATCTCTTTACAGCCGTCTGTTTTTAGCTTACGCACAGCAAATTCCTCAAACGCGGCTTCTTCGGGATTCAGGAGTGCCATCACTGCTCCCAAACCTGCCAGTCCGACTCCCAGCACACCTAAACAGATTTGAAATGGTTTCATATCACGACCGAACACGTCTCATTTCTAACGTTTTTCCCATCTTAGGCACAGAACAAAATCTCGCTACATTTTGGATCAAATTGTTAGCAAGATGCTATGATCATTAAGGTGATGGCGAGCGTAGCCAAGTGGTTAAGGCAGTGGTTTGTGGTACCACCATCCGGGGGTTCGAGTCCCCTCGTTCGCCCTAGTTCTAGGCTTCAAGATTTAGGCCTGCCCTAAATCTGACCTAAAACTAAGAATTGAATATTTTAGAGCAGGGGTTATTAACCCTAGCTGTTGCATTTGTGTGAGGAGGGCTATATAAGGCTTTGGTTCTTTATAGCCCTCCTCACACAAATTTGATCGTGGGCTAGGAGCCGAGTAAGTGAAAGCTTGCAGTCGCCAAGATTAAGTAATCCTTCTGAGCTTGTCAAAGCCAATCGCACCCTGGTAAAGCTTTTCAGAGTGCTGCACAAGACGGCTTCTCTAAGAGCGATATTCCCGATCACGCGCAAGAATTTACAAAATTTGTAAACGGATTCTCCAACGAGGGGAAACAAAAGGAAGTCTTACTCTCATCAGTTTATGCTTCCACCCGTATGTTCATTGATTTGGGATGACGGACCTTCCCCAGTCTGGATACCCAGAAACTTTTCCATCGCTGCCTCAACAATTTTCGATGCGATGATGTAGGTGTTCTCCGCCAAGCGAGCGACCTGCTGTTTAATTTCGAGCGAGACTCTAGCCGCGATCGTCGGCTTTGGCTCGCTCATGCCTCATTCCCCAAAACCTTTGTGATTGCATCAGCATTACGGCAAGAGTTCATCGGGATTGTGATCGACCAAGCGGTGACGCGCTCGCTATCACAGCTTCAATCGGTTGATATGGAAGGTTCTTCTACCCTTCAAAACTTCTTGTAGCAGAACCCCATGTTCTGCTACCCACCGTTTCTGTAAATGCACCACTTCGCGCAAACCCTTCATCTACCAGTGTGACCTGTGGTACCTGATCAACTAACTCAGAATCAAAGCGGTACATTTCTTGTAAAAACTGCCCGCTCAGCAGTGCCTCATCTAACTCCTGTATATAGGTTTGAGCAACAAGACATATCTCTTTGCTACCTCCATGATTTCTCCTGTCTAATAGCTTTTTGAGGGCCAGTCTCAGTCCTGATAACCGGGATGTTAGTTTAAGCAGTCCGTAGAGCCGAGAAACCTGCTCGCAAGTCATATAGTTCTGTCCGAGGGCTTGAGCGTAGGCAAGTTCGGCATCCAAACTCGGATAATAGCGGCTCGTGTAGAACGCCTTTTCATCGCGGCGATACCACGCTTCAGTGCGCGAGATCGATGCAGAAACTGTGTTGTGTAGCTTCCAAAAAAATAAGCGCAGCGATACTCCATCTACTAAAGTGGAGAGTTTAGCCTCGATCGACACCACAAAGTCCGTGATTTGAGGATCGCGCCCCAACATCAGATATTCCAGCGGGTACAGCTCTACCTCTCGATTTTGCACAACATACAGGTTGAGATGGTGACGGCAATAGGGGCAGGGATACAGAGCGGCAAACGTCTGGAAGAACTCCTTGATTTGGGCAACCATCCCGATCTGCTGCTCGATTGGGGTTGTGCAGACGATTTCAGCCGTGGTGTGAAAAAACCGCCACACCCCAGGACCGAGATAGTAAGGATAGCTGAGCCGCATCTCAGCCGTTTGCATACCTCGCTGATTGAGATGGACATCGATAAACGCGACGTAGTGCGAAAGGGTGCCAGATTCGCGCCCACACTCCACACGTTCACGCCGTTTTTGCACCCCATTGAGATACAATCGCGTTAACCGCCATGCCTGCTTAAGCATCAGTTTTTGGCCTGCCGTGCAGCTTAAAAATCCTTCTGCCACATCCATTCCAAAGGGATAGAACTCCCCGGCTGCTTTGGTGCTCTCGTACCACTGGTCTAACTCTGATTCGACCGGTTGGGTGTTTGACTGGACGTCTGCCGCCGTGTTTACACTAAACGCGGCTAGCAGCTTCGGCATAAAGTCTTCGTACCAATATGCAACGGGCATCATTGCTCCATCGATCGCCTCAGATGTGTCTGACAAAATCACTCGGTTCCACTGGCTCAAGTACCTTTTGGGAGCGTCGTCAGAGGAAGTAACTGGAGCGATGTCTTCCTGCTCCTCCTGTTTTCTCAAGCGATCGAGTTCGTGAATGGCTAGTACACCGTCTGCTACGTCTGCCAAGCTGAGCTGCTTTTTTTTCAGCGTGATGGCAAACTCAACGCCCGCCGTAAACTTTTCTTGAACCGTTACAGATTTTTCTCGTGCCGCTAACATCGCTTGCTGGGTGGCTAACATCTCTGGAGTTTTTTCCACGCTTTCCCAGTGCTGGATGCGGAATTTAAGCCGGGCATACTCCTCGGTGATTGAGGTTACGAGCGCATCCAATATGGGATAACACGCCGCTTCGACGATGCCTAATGTTTTATATAACGCGATCGCACCTTCGACAAACGATACAAAATCGGTGATGCGGTAAGGTAGATTTTTGACGCGCAAATGCGTTTCATGGTTAGCGCAGAAGCTTTCGCGGAAGCAACGGTAAGCCGCACCCTGAATCAACCGAAATAGCCCGCTCTGCATCTGTAGGCGAGACGTCCCTTGCTGGTGGGGTGTGATGGTCTTGGAACCGGGTTCAAGCGGCGTAGGGTGAGCGGTGCTAGAAGTCTGTGAGCGGTGCTCTGCATCAGGCACTGAGGAATGATTCGAGAACTTGAGCCTGTCTTTATAGCCCGTTGTGTGGGATGACTCCTGCACCACCAGTTGACAGAACTCCTCGAAGTTGATGGCGTGATCGCCGTCGCGGTCCACTTCTTGAATCATCTCGGCGAGTTCGGCATCGGTCAACCCAAACGGATGCATCACCTGACGCAGTTCATCGGCGCTAATCTGACCGTTGCCATCTTCATCCAGCATGCTAAAGGCGAGCCTGAGCCGACTGGTACGATCACCGTGCCTTGACACCATGGAGGCTCGAAATTCCTCAAAGTCGATCGTGCCAGAGGCGTCTTGATCGACCTCTTGCATCAAGTGGTGTAATTCTGCTTCGGTGGGTGTGTGTCCTAAGGATCGCATCACCTGGTTTAGGTCAGCGAGTGAGATGGTGCGGCGCTTGGCAGAACTGCTTGCTCGCGCTCCATTTGCATCTAACCCGGTGAACGTGTTCCACAACGTCGTAACTTCCTGATCGCTGAGTGCGGCTTCTTTAAACTCTCCAGAGGGCATTACTGAGCAGTTCCACAATGATTTGCTGTAAGCCTAGCGATATTCAGCTAAGGGAAACACCCACCTGATGCAGAGGAGTTGCTGTAAACGCCGCGATTGCGCTGTTTTCCATCTCCACAATTAATCGCAATCCGCTCCATAGTGAACTGCCTGCACCTTGGCTTCTGAGTTCACATCAGCGAACCATTGTCCGTGATGCAGCCAGACCATGGCGGGGTGATAGAAGACTGTAAAGGCTATTGCCAGAGCGCTTGCTATGGCGAGAGAAATCAGAAAAATTGGCAGAATCTTCTTAGGGCGAATAGTCAGAGGCGATGGCCGTTGGCTCATGAGGGGATGGCAGAAGGGGCGGTTTGATTATGCCCCTAAGCAGGATAAAGGGCGCGATCGTACCCTGCAAAAGCCCCCATCGAGTGATAGGGACTTGGGTGTTATTAAAAAGGAATGGCATAGCATTTACAAAATTTGTAAACGGAGTCTCCAACGAGGGGAAGCGCTTCAAGCAATCGTTAAGCAGACTTAATCAGGCTAGAAATCACCTGAATTAATCTCTCTGGTTCGATTGGTTTTGAGACATGCTGTTGAAATCCAGCTTGCAGGGCTTGTTGCTGGTTGAAGTCGCCAGCATAAGCAGTGAGGGCGATCGCTCGGACTCGTCCACCTTGCTCTGGCGGCAACGCTCTCACCTGTTGCATCAGCATGTAGCCATCCATGTCTGGCATCCCAATGTCACTCAGCAAAATAGTTGGCTTTGATTGCATCAGCAGGGCCAATGCTTCATCGGCAGTTGTTGCGGTGAGCACGCTTGCTCCCGCTTGCTCTAGCACAAACGCCACAAACTCCCGTGAATCTGGTTCATCATCCACAACCAAAACTTGAACACCGTTCAGATTAGAAGATAGCTCTGACGATGGACGGTTCTGATTGGCGATCACCTGGGTGGGCATCAGTGGAAGTCTGACGGTAAAAGTTGCACCCAGCCCAACCCCTAGGCTTTCGACTCCGACTGTGCCTCCATGTAGTTCGACTAAATGCCGCACGATCGCCAGCCCTAATCCCAGTCCACCGAACTTTCGGGTCGTGGTCGCGTTGGCTTGCCGGAAGTAGTCAAACACATAGGGCAGAAAGTCAGGCGCAATTCCCTGCCCAGTATCGCTGACCGTAATGTGGGCGTAAGAGTCAGTGCACTCCAATTGGATGTTCACCTGCCCCCCTTCGGGCGTGAACTTGACCGCATTGGAGAGCAGATTCCAAATCACTTGCTGCAACCGAGTGGCATCTCCAAAAACCAGACCCATCTCCAGTTCTAGGCTTGTCTTTACTTTGATTGACTTGGCTTCTGCCGCCAGCCGGACCGTTTCCATTGCGGCTCGAATGATGGAGACCAAATTGAGCGGCCTAGCATTCAGGTTGAGCTTGCCTTGGAGAATCCGGGAAACATCCAGCAGATCTTCAATCAATTCCGATTGCAGTTTGGCATTGCGTTCGATCGTCTGCAATGCTTGCTGGGTTTTGTCAGGGTCTAGCTTGCCGTTCTGCAAGAGTTTTGACCAGCCCAAAATCGGATTAAGCGGCGATCGCAATTCGTGGGAAAGCACTGCCAAAAACTCATCTTTGATCCGATTGGCGCGATCAGCTTCAACGCGGGCGGCTTGCTCGCGGGTCAGGAGTTGTTCCCGCTCGGCAATGGTCTGCCGCTGTTCAATCAGGTCAGCGGCTTGGCGAGCTAGCAGATCCAGAAACCGCAACTCGCGTTCGCTCGGTCGGTGGTGTTCATGCCAATGGGTTGAAACCATGCCGATCAGTCTGCCTGCACGGGTGGTCAACGGGGTGGACTGCGCGGAGAGATACCCAGCCTCCACATGCAGTCGCATTGCACCGCTGGGGTCTTCACTCTCTGGCACATCGAAATCAACGAAGCTACGAATCCCTGTCCTAAGGGCAATACCGCAGGACGTATTAAAACTTGCATTCACCCGGTGGAAATGCTCGACCATCGTTTGTTCAAAGCCCTGCGTGGCGAGCAGCACCAGATCCTGCGTCGCTCCATCGAAGATTTGCACCGTGCCAGCATCTGCCTCGGTGATCGCGATCGCCGTAGACAAAATCTCTTGGTACAGCGTTTGAATGTCACCTTCAGTTACAAGCCGTGCTCCCAGTTCACGGAGTCGCTGCGTATCTTGGAGGTCTGCTGCGACAATCGCTTCGGCGCGGGCGCGATCGACTGCTGCCCAAGTTCGCTCGGCAACTTCTTCCGCTAGCGCCACTTCATCCTCTGCCCAAGCTCGCGGTTCGGACGTGTGGACTGCCAAACCTGCGACGAACTCGCCGCCTTTAACTAGCGGGATGCCAATATAAGCACCAATCTGGATGGCAGCGTAAGCGGATTGCTGAGTCAGGGACAGGTTGGCGTCGGTTGACACATCCGGCACACACACAGTGCGACCCGCACAGTACGCTGCAAGCAGCTTGGGTCCGAACGAATCAATGGGGTAGCCACCAGCAAGGGCAGCGGCACCGTTGACGTAATCGCGCTCAACCACGTAATCCGTGCCGCGAACCTCGAAGTATGCCACGCGATTTGCGTTGAGATATTTGCCCAGCACCCGACTGGCAGTTGCTTGAACCTCTATCGGGTCGACAAGCGGGCGAAGTGCGTCAGAGAGGGAGAGGCGGAAAGCATCCAATTCGGCGGTGCGCCGCGTCATCTCTTCTGCCTGTTTGCGATCGGTGATGTCGTTGAAGAGAAGCGCTACCTTGTGCTCATGCGGTTCACCAATGCGGAAAGCATTCACGTCAAACCATCGACCCATGACGTGGGAATAATCCATGAAGCGCTTCGGCTCCCCCGTCAGGGCAATTGTGCCGTAAAGGTCAATCCAGAACGGCTCAATGCCTGGTACAAGCTCGCGAATAGTTCTTCCGAGGGCATTCTTGAGCCCAGTTTGCTGCTCGAAAGCGGGGTTAACCTCCATAAAGCGGTAATCGATGGGGGTTTGCTCCTCATCGAACGTTAACTGCAGAATACAAAAGCCTTCGTCCATTGACTCGAACAGCGATCGATATTTTGCTTCCGATTCGCGCAGGGCTGCTTCCGCACGGGCACGTTCAAGACGCGGGAAGATGCAGTTTGAGATGTCCTGAATCAGGTCAATTTCGTCGTCACGCCAATCGCGCGGGCGCGAATCACAGACCGCAATATAATGCGTCCACCTGCCGTTGCGGTGAAACGGAACCGTGACAAACGCATACATATTGAGCGCAGCATAGGCGGGTCCATCCGTGCGCGGGTCAGTCTGCGTGTCACAAATCACGGAGGTCTCCCCGGCACGGCTTGCCCGCGCAAACTCCTCACTCAAGTACTCTGTGGTGCGAAATGTGCCCATCGTGCTCGGTACATCCGGGCTATTCCAACCGTCATGAACCGTTACTTCGCCCCGTGCTTCATCCACATCTGTGAAGTTGCAGGTGGTGACCTTCAAATACTCGCCGACCTTCGCTCCGACGACTTGCATAATCTCATTGGCAGTCGAGAGGCGTGAGAACGCTTCAGTCATGCCAAGTAAGAAGGCAGCATTCGCTTCCCGGCGTTTGCGCTCCGTAATGTCTTGGAAAACGATGGCAATGCGGCGACTGTCCTCACCGCCCACTTTGAAAACGTAGAAGTCATACCATTTTTGATTCGGCTCAGCGTATTGCTCTAAGCGCTCGCCGTTGCCTGTGCGAGCTACGCGACCGAAGATTTCATACCAGTAGGATTCATAATTTGGGTTAATTTCGCTCAGCCACCGTCCGGTGAAATCTTGCCCCACCAATTGGGTTGCCGCTGGATTCGCGTCTATATAGAAGATGTCAAGCGGCTGGTCGTTCTCGTCAAAAATGACATCGGCGAGATAATAGCCTTCGTCCATCGAACTAAACAGCGTCCGGTACTTTGCCTCGCTCGCTGCCAGTGCTGCCTCAGCCTGCTTGCGCTCGCTCAGATCAACGGTGACTGCCAGCACGGTGCGCGGGTGCCCCTGCTCATCGTCGAGGCGCGTGAGATTGCTGTTAGCCCAGACGATTGTTCCATCCGAGCGCAGGTAGCGCTTATCGAACGAGACTGGCTTACCCGTCTCAACCACTTGTTGAAAAGCTTCTAAGCTTTTGAGCACGTCTTCAGGATGCGTGACATTGGGTATGCTTACCGCTAATATTTCCTCCCGCGATCGCCCCAAGATCCGGCATAGCTCATCGTTAACCCGCTGAAAATATCCATCTAGTGAGATCTCAGAAAGCCCCACCGCTGCTTGTGAGAAGATCGCAGATAGCCGCTCCTCACTCTTCCGCAAGCGCTCCTCCGCCTGTTGGCGTTTGTCTTCGCTCTGCTTGCGTCCAGTAATGTCTCGCGAGACGCACAACAGCCGTTCAACTTGCCCCTCTGCTCCTCGAATGGGACTCACCTTGCTATCCCACCATTTGAGTTCGCCCCTGAGCGTCGGACGATAGCCTTGAAAGATACTAACTTCGCCTGCTCTGGCTTTGGCGATCGCCTCGCTTGCCGCTTGCTGATCTGCTCTCTGCCAAAACTCAGCCCAAGACGTGTTGAGAAAGGGTGTGATATCCTCAATGCCCAACAACGCTTGCCCTGGCTGGCTCATGAACAGCAGTCGTCCCTCTAAGTCCAACACCTTGATGCAGTCATCGCTACTGTCGAGAATCTGCTGATTAAACTGCTCGTGTCGCAACGCGGTTACCGCCGTCTGGCTCATCTGTTGCATACTATGCAGGGCAGAAGCCGTAAAGCCTCCCAGGCTCATCATCAGCCGCTGATCCTCGGGATCAAAACGCCGATCCTCGTGATGCGACACAATCCATAGCGTCCCCAGAGGGCGATCGTTGATGCATAAAGGAATGAGCAATCCTTCCACGACCGAGAACTGTGGGTGATACAAATAGGTAAAAAACCGCTCAGGATAGCTGTATAGCTGGGGTTGGTTACAAGCAAGGGTTGTGCCACAAGGACTGAAGTTGCCTGGGGTCGTGCTTTGCTCCAACGCTTCTAGCGCACCAGCGATCGCCACCCACCGGAAAAACGATGTACCATCCGGCGCGGTTTCGAGTAAGTTAACCCCCACTGTATCGGCTCGACAGAGGTCAAGTGCTAGATGAACTAGCGTCTTCAGCATGGACTCTGGCTCGTCCATTAGGTGTTGAGCAAGGGTGCGAAGCGCTTGGCTTTCTGCTGCAAAATCAGGCTCTCGGGCAGGGCGGTTCGCCAGCACCCCTGTCATGAGGACATCTGCTTCAGTGACTAGGTGAGAACTTGGCGGGGAATCTCTGTCTGCAAGACCAGAGCGGTGGAGGCCATCAGTCATCGGGTTTACGTCCTCACTCCGAAAAGTATTTGACGAGCAAGTCTTTGCCAGTATCGCCCATCTGCCGCAGCAAGTGCTCAATCCGTTTCAACGCGATGGGCAAGGGATTTGTCCGCCCGTTCTCCCAGCGATTGACGCTCTGAAATGAAACTCCTAGCTTCGCGGCAAATTTGGTTTGTGAGAGTTCTAGGCGGTGCCGGCTTTCCCGCACAAGTTCTGCTAGCGTTGGTTGGTTGATTGCAGCCATAGAACACGACCCTGAAGTGAAGTCACTATATACCAGCATATACCAGCTGCTATATCAACCGTTCTCTCTGGTAGGACACAGGAAATGTTAGCTAACGTAAGCTGTTTAATCGCACTAAGTAAAAGGCTGATAAAAGTAAAAGGCTGATAAAAGCTCCTAAGATGACGCGATCGCGCCTCTAGGACAACCACTGCCAAGCATTAGGTGCTGTAGACTAGCCTGCAATCGTTAGAAACTTGGGAGGAGAGCCTATGTCTAAGCCGATCTACTCGGAACGATTACAAATGTTGCTTGACTACTGCGATCGCTACAGAGCGTATAAGGAAGCCCAATTGCAAGCCGATCAAACCCCTGCTGAACTTAAAAGACGAAGCTAGCCTCTCAAGACAATAAAAGAAGCGGGGGAAGGCTCTCGACGCCAAACCGACCGAATAGACCTGACGATGGGGATTGCCGTAGTCAAACTTTTCAAGACGCGATCGCTCTGCTGCCAGATTGCGGACGACCGCAAAATGATTGAAAGAATGACGACTACGGCTCTATTCCCAGATTATTTGGTAATAGAGCTCTCGCGTTGCAAACGAGACAGTCTGCGGAACTGATTCAGGGACTAGAATAATCCGTTTTGAAAACGGAGAAATCAATGGTGTTGTATCTAAAAGCGACACAACATAATTTAATTTAGGATGCCTGCCATAGCGAGCAAGCCAATCTGCGCCATTTGGACGGCATTGGCAAAATGAAAACTCCTAGT
The DNA here is from genome assembly GCA_019359315.1 of Myxacorys californica WJT36-NPBG1. GTDB lineage: Bacteria > Cyanobacteriota > Cyanobacteriia > Leptolyngbyales > Leptolyngbyaceae > Myxacorys > Myxacorys californica. Next base: position 252 of record JAHHHO010000019.1, on the reverse strand, counting down.
CTGGCAGCGGGCGATCGCGCTCCTGAGCAGCTGCTTAAGGAATGCCTGGAATGGAACTGTTCCCGACTTATACCTCGCGTGCTTTAGATGCTTGTTTCGTCTGTAGGCATGAGAATCCATAGAGAGGGCAGGGCTAGTTTATTGACCGTAGAAAAAGCAGAATAGCGTCGATGTTTCTGCCCTGCCTGACCATGAGCTTAATCGAGCACCTCAAACACGTGAAAGATTTCCGCACCCAGCCGCGCTACGAGC
>JAHHHO010000017.1 GCA_019359315.1 Myxacorys californica WJT36-NPBG1 | reverse complement strand
AGTCTTCGACTTGCTGAAGGGCTTCAATTAATGTGATAGCCATTGCTACTGGTTGAAGTTGAAGTAATAGGGGTGCTTCCTATCCTACTTTCTCTACTCTCACAATGAATTAACCCTGGGGGCAACCCTTCTTCCCGTGGGGAAAGGAGCCAAACTCTTGTTTCCTCTCCTGCGGGAGAGGGCTAGGGTGAGGGCGATTCGGATGGCAAATTAAATATTGTCAGGGTAATAATTGCAATCACCTAATTTTCGCGTAATTTCTATCCCTCACCTTTGTTCATTGTTAGCGTTACATCGCAATTGAGTCCTGCCTGTTGCTGCTCTGCGGTTTTCCGTTCTCATCATTGGGTTTCATATCTTTAACTTTGGGCGTTGAATAGCTAAACTCGCCGCTATCCTTAGGCGTTTGGTAGAGCCGTTTCCAAGGAGGTGCACCCTACGCTAATCGCAGGCAACATCTTGTTCAACTTGATGCCGAAATCAGTAGAATCCTCTGTAGTAGTCGGAGAAGGAGGGAGCATTGCCACTATGAAGAGTATTCCTGAAAGACGTTATGATCTCGATTGGCTCAGAGTGCTAGCGGTGCTGCTCCTGATTTATTTCCACACCGCCGCCATTTTTTATCGGGGCAACTTGGGAGAGTTTTATGTGACGAATGCTGTGCCAAGTCCAGCGTTGGGAGTCTTTATCTCGTTTGTGCATCAGTGGCACATGCCGATGTTCTTCTTTCTATCAGGAGCCGCCGCTTGGTTTTCTCTAGAAACTCGTACAGCGGGCCAGTATGCAAAGGAGCGATTCCAGCGATTGTTTATTCCTTTTGTATTTGGCACGCTGGTTTTAGTTCCTCCCCAAGTTTACTACCGATTGTTAAATACACGTGAATATAAGGCTTCTTATCTCCAGTTTTATCCGCAGTTCTTTAATGGCATTCGCCCAACTGGAAACTTTGAATGGGCGCATCTGTGGTTTATCGTTTATCTTTTTGTGTTTTCGCTCATTGCCCTACCCATTTTTATTTATTTAAAGCAGCAATCTGCACAGCGTTGGTATACCTCGATTGCAACCAGGTTAGAACGATCAGGGGTGATCGCTTATCCTGCGTTGCCTCTAGCGCTGATTGAAGGACTGCTTCGCCCTAGATGGATTGGCTTTCAGAATCTCTACGATGATTGGGCAAATGTCTTGCTCTATCTTTCTTACTTTGGGTATGGCTACATTTTTTGCAGCGATCGCCGATTTGGGCAAATCGTTGATCGACAGCGAGCGTGGATCATGGGGATTGCGATCGCTAGCATGTCAATTTTGGTTGGATTGTGGATCACCGACACGGTTCCAGACCGAAGCTATTCCCCTGCTTATATGAGCTACCAAGCGTTTCGGGGCTTTACTTCCTGGTGCTGGGTGCTGCTGCTGCTGAGTCTAGCGCGATCGCACCTAAACGTTAAGACTCGGCTGCTGCAATACGCGAACGAAGCATCCTACCCGTTCTACATCCTTCATCAAACGGTGGTTGTGATGATTGGATTTCATGTTGTGCAGTGGAATACAGGAATCTTGGAGAAGTTTATCGTCATCAGTACAGGTTCACTTATAGGAACGCTCGGCTTGTATGAGGGGTTGGTTAGGCGCATCAATTTCACAAGATTTTGTCTTGGACTGAAGCCTATTCAGCCGCAGAAAACAACTGATCAATCTATTCAAAAGTAAACAGGTCTAGAATACTTTAGACTGATTGCACGACGCCCGTTCATTTTAAGCTATCTAAAGAATGAGTTTGATTAGCGCCTCATTTTGCCAGAACCTCTGCCTAAGGGGCGATTTGGCTGATGAACCAGATGCAGTAGAACGTTAGAGTATAAATCTTATGGAGATTGTATTCTATGAAACTGAACTATTTAACGAAAACGCTTTCGATGATGGGACGCTGGATCGTTACAACCTTGTTCTGTGTATCCGCGATCGCGTTTGTTTGGCAGGGTGCATTCTTCTCAAACACCTCAGCCCTCGCTAGTCCTGCTGCAACATTGATTGCGGATGCAGGCAGTAAGGCTGAAGGGAAAGTAAATGAATTTGCTGGAGACAACAAGAGTTTTGTCCGAGATGTGAAAGACAAAGTTCAGGACGCTGCTAAGAGCAATGCCGCTAAAGTTGATCAAGCAACTGATGATGATAACCCTATTGCAGGTAAAGCCAAGCGAGATGCGGCTCGAATTCAGAAGAGAGCAGAAGAAGATGCAACTCGGACTCAGGAAGCGATCGACAACAACAAGAACGTTGTTGAGCGAGCTGTAGAAGGTATCAAGGATGCTTTCGGTAACTAGAGAACCGCTACTAGTTTGAACAATCAATGGACGTTGTTTATCACTGCATCTACTCAGATCTGAAGAAAGGATGCACATTGATTGACTATGATTCTATTTCCATAGACAGAAGATAGAATGTGAAGATAAAGCTTAGCGCGATTGTGTTTAGACCAGCGATCGCGCTGAGCTTTTGAATATATAGGTTGTGATAATAAATTCAATACGCAAATTGCACTATCTCCGCTGCTAACTCAATCACGAAACTTAGATGAGGGTTGAAGCATGTTTGTAAGACGTTAAGCTATTGCCCGAAACAACAGCCTTAGTTCAGCAGCTTAGATAGATTAGAGGTTTCTGAGCCTGTAACAACCCTACTAACAGTTAAAAGGGGTAGTGTTCTAGAATTGACCTCAACAAAGGCATATTCGACTGGCGTACGTCAGTTAAGGCGTGAGATAGTGACTACCGAAAGACCAATGGGGGTCAATGAAGAGACGATTGCCAGATTCAACTACTTCCTCGAGTCTTTGCGGTAAACCTTGCTGTTGTCTTGTATCTCTAATGAACAAGCATCAGATATCAAGACGATGAACCGCTTTTTTACTCTGGTTTTGACCACGATTCTTTGGATTGCCGCCTGCTCAGGTGTTGCACAATCTGCTTCTCGGTCTGATGCGATGGCACAACTGCCACGCCCTTTGCAAGCCTGTCGTTCAAATGCTCCAGTATTGTCAGTTGCACCCTTCCCAACGTTGCACCCCGATGCTTTAAACGCGAGAGTGCCAGTCATGATGTATCACGACATTCTACCTGCAAAGAAAGTCGCTTATGACTTGACGCCTCAAGAATTAAGACAGCACTTTGAGCGAATAAGGTCGAGTCAGCTCACGCCAATAAGCCTCGATCGCTTGATTGCTCATCTGCGCACAGGCAGCCAGTTACCTGAAAAACCAATCTTACTGACGTTCGATGATGGCTACGGAGGGCACTATCAATACGCCTATCCGCTCTTGAAAGAATATGGATACCCGGCTGTGTTCTCGATTCACACCAGTTCAGTTGGTGTGAATGTCGGACGAACGCATGTGAGTTGGCAAGACCTGAAAACGATGGCAAATGATCCCCTCGTGACCATTGCCTCTCATAGCAAAACTCATCCTGCGCTAACCAGACTCTCGGATCAAAAGCTGACCCAAGAAGTTGTGGACTCGAAGAAAATTCTTGAATCAAAGCTCGCTCGCCCGGTGCAGTACTTTACTTATCCGTATGGCAATTACGATGCTAGAGTCAAGCGAGTTGTGGCAAATGCTGGCTATCTTGCCGCGATCGCGTTTGCCATGCCGACGGAGCGCTTTGCGAATCAGTCAACAGATTTGTTGAGTCTGGCTCGATTTGAAAAATCTCAGCTCGAAAAAGTGATTCCTCGAGCTTGGGGTGGTTCTTCAAAGTTGTGCCAGTGAACTGCAAACGACTGGTGCGATTTCACTGGGATCAAGCGATCAACAATGCCATGACTAATCCTGTCCGGTATCGTCAACTTAACGCAATCTAGCCCTACTGATTGAGAATAAGTACATTTACCCCGAAGCATCAGCATTCTGGTCTCCGTAAATTAACTATATGTCTCAACCAGAAAACTCTTGAACTGTTAAGTTGACAATCCCAATTGATGTCAAGCCCTCAAAACTGCGAACTCTCTGCGCTGCGAGGACAAGATTCTGCTATTTGATTGACAACGCTACCTGAAGGGCTTGATCTAGAACTTTAGTGGCTTTTGTTCGATTTGCAACTCGGTCTTTAGCATTGTATTGAGCAGCGATCGCGATCAGTGCTCGGCTCTTATACTCTTTTGCTCGTGTCGCTTGGGCAACTCGTAAGGCTTGCTCAAATTGTCCATTTCGAGCGAATGATTGGGCTAAAGCAGGCATCAACCAATCTAAATGAGCAGAATCGTTAGAAGGCGGTTGAATCGACTGCACGATTTGCTTTGCCCGCTCTGGTTTGCCTGCCTCAGCATAAGCCAGCGCGACTTCAGGTAGGATGCCTCTAACCCGCTCCCGTTGAGCAATTTGCAAGGCCTGGTCATACTGCTGGTTCGCCAGATAATATCTGACAATTTCAGAGAGGGTCAAGTCTTTTGCCGTTACGAGCGATCGCGCCAACTTCACCGCTTGAGCGACTTCTCCAGCTTTGGCATACTGCATCGCGATCGCTTGAAATACTCGCTCCCGGTCCATCCGCGTCCCAATTCGACCTGCCAGCTGCCGCGCCGTCTGCAACTGTCCGATTTCAGCATACCCCCTTGCGACTTGTGCCAAGGCAGAATTGCGAAGAGATGGTTTTAATGCCTGTGCTCTGGATTGAGCCATCGCTAAAACCGTCTTGGCTTGGCTCAATTGCCCTACAGCGGCGTACTGAGTCGCCACATTGGTTAGAGAATAGACTTTGTTTGATGGAAACTGAGTCAATCGCAGTGCCTCAATTTCCGGTAGGACTTGATCGAGCAGTGCGATCGCTTGCGGTTTCTGTCCACTCCCAATTAGCATCTCGGAGATTTGCAGTTTTTGAGTGATGTCCCAAGACTTATCCTCTTGCGATTGCGACTGAGGATGAGCGCGGATACTCTCGAGAGCTTGCTGAAGTGTTGGTAGTAGGAATTTTGATTGTCCGATGCGCTTGAGTTCAAAGACCATTCCCAGGAGGATTTGCCGTCCAGTTTGACGATCCGGATTGCGTTGAGCAATGGTGATCGCTTCGTCTAAAATTTGCCTCGCTTGATCGGGCTTTTGGTCTTCTTGATAAGCTGCAGCAATTCTTACCATTGCGATCGGGCGAAACCAATTATCAACTCCTCGGATAATTGCTAGCGCAAAATCGTAATAATCCGCTTTTGCGTATTCACCCGCTCTGTTGAGCAACGATTCTTCCGGTGAGGTCGCGCTGAGGGTACAGTTTGCGATCGTCTGAGCGTGGCCAACTTGAAATGCTTTCGTGAGCAATTGTTGGCCTTTACTTGTTTGCCCCACTAGCGTGTACCCGTTTGCAACTCGCATTAGAGGCACCGCTTTATAACAATCACTCGGCATTGTCTCTGCCATGGATAGCGCTTGGTCCAAAATTTTCACAGCCGCTTGCGGTTCAGTCACTGCATATTGAAACGCAATCTCAGCCACTAAAGGAGCTTTAAACGCGCTTCTTTCCTTATATTGAGAGGCAGTCCCAGCTAAAGGAGCTTTAGACGCGCTTCTCTCCTTCCCAAATCCCGACTGAATCGGCAATAGCACCGTAAGCAGAGCAGCAACTGTTAACACTGTGCCTCGTTTGATCCCTAGCGCCATGTCTCCGTCCTCAATTTTGGAAATGTGGTCATGATTTTGGTGACGCGAAATCAAACAGTAAGTCCGACTTTGTTATCCCAATTTCACTTAAGCTTCATCAATACCTTCAACTAAGCTTCATCAATGCCTTCAACTGGTATCGTCTGGTTCAGCATATTTGTGAATGTTATGTCGTAAGTTCTTAAAATTCTTACAGGAAGTAAGTTGCGTAACTTTTGCACTCTAGACTGAGTCAGCAAGTTAGGTTGGAATTGAGTGATAGTGATGTTGAGGTTCTGTTTGAGACCAATTTCTGCTGCAAGTTTAGTGATTGAATAGAACCAATCAGCTTGTTGCATATTCAATTAAATGTTCATTCACCTCACTGGAATGATGTCAAGCAAGAACCTATGGCATTAGTACATACAATTTTGGCGGTCTTAGTCGAGCAGCCCTGTAGTGGGTATGACTTGAGAAAGCGGTTTGAAGGCTCGGTTGGCTTCTTCTGGAAAACTAGCTTTCAACAGATCTATCGAGAGTTGACCAAATTAGAAGAACAGGGACTATTGCAGTCTCAAGTTGTCCAACAGGAGAATCGCCCCGATAAGAAGATTTATTCGGTCACTGAAACGGGAAAACAGTATTTAAGGGATTGGATCGCTCACCCATCTGAAGTCAGTTCCTTAAAAGATGATCTACTGGTAAAGCTGTTTGCTGGATATTTAGTGCCTACGCAGGCGATCGTAGCGGAGCTCGAGCAACATCGACAGCAACACTTGCAACAGTTATCGACCTATCAAGGAATCGAGCAACGCTATTTTGAGAACCCAGATGCCCTTTCTACACAGAGCAAGTTTCAATACATGACCTTGCGCTATGGCATTCGGCAGGAGATGGAATGGTTGAACTGGTGCGATGAGGCAATTCAGTTTTTGAGCATAGACTCGCACGAATGCTGCTAATGCCGCTTACGACTATTCAACCATATTGCTCCAGTAGAGTGATTAAAGTCGAAATTTTGCACCCCGATTCATTACATCTCTTCCAACTCCATCCCTTTAGTTTCCTTGATGAAAAAGGCCACGAAAAAGATTGAGATTGCGGCAGCTATTGTGTAAAGACCGTAAGCAGTACCCAAGCCAAAATATTGTAATAGCGGAGGAAAAGTTGTAGAGACAATAAAGTTCGCTATCCACTGAGCCGCTGCCGCGATCGACAACGCAGCCGCGCGAATCTTGTTATTAAACATTTCTCCCAGTAGCACCCAGACTACAGGCCCCCAGGAGAACCCGAAGCAGAACACGTAGAGGTTGGCGGCGAGAAGAGCGATGATGCCTGACGACCCAGCTAACGTAGGATTGCCTGCCGCATCTACCTGAGCCTGCCCAAAAATAACGGTCAGTATCCCTAAGGTAATGGTCATGCCAACCGAGCCCAGCAGGAGCAGGGGTTTGCGACCAAATTTGTCTACAGAAGAAATCGCAATCAGGGTTGTAATAATGTTGACGGCTCCGGTCAGCACGGTGAGCTTGAGGGAGTCTTGTTCAGAGAAACCCACAGCTCTCCACAACACGCTGCTGTAGTAGAAGATCACATTAATGCCAACGAACTGCTGCAATACCGATAAGCCGATGCCTACCCAAACGATCGGTAACAGTCTGTTGTTTCTGCCTAACAAGTCAGAAAAGTTGGGCTTGCGCTCTCGTAGGACTGTTTCCCGAATTTCCTCAATCTTTGACTGGACGTTGCCTCCCAAAATCTTGCCAAGAACGAAAGACGCTTCCTGTTCCCGCCCTTGGGCAACCAAGTAGCGGGGAGATTCTGGAATCGATAGGGCTGCCACCCCATAAAGTACGGCTGGAAAGGCTTCCGTCCAAAACATCCAGCGCCAAGCTGCAATTCCGAACAAGAACGGCAACTCTGCTGAACCGGCTGATATAGCAATAAAGTAGTCGGTCAGTAAGGCAATGAAAATCCCAACGACGATCGCGAGTTGCTGAAGAGACCCGAGCCGTCCTCTCAAGTTGGAGGGAGAACACTCGGCAATGTAGGCAGGCGCGATCACGCTGGCCGCACCGACGGCCAGCCCACCTAATGCCCGCCAAAAGATAAAATCCCAAATGGTGAAGGCTATTCCAGAACCAATGGCACTAATGGTAAACAGCACAGATGCGATGACCATTGCCTTGACTCGACCATAGCGGTCTGCAATTTGTCCGGCACAGAAGGCTCCGATCGCAGATGCTAACAGCGCTAAAGATACTGCAAGACCTGTCATCCAACTGGTGGCATTGTAGGCTTTTGTCAAAGCAGCGACCGCACCGTTGATCACAGCAGTGTCAAACCCGAACAAAAAACCGCCGAGAGCAGCAGCCCCAGCGATCAAAATGACATAATATGTGCCAGCTTTACGAGTTGTAGAGGACATGGATATTCCCTTTAGAATCTAGAAGTGTTACGAGCCGCGATGAAGTGCTACGCAGTGGCTGAAAGCTTTCTAGTAAGGCTATTGAGCTTTTCTGCTTCTCAGTCTGTCTAGGAGTTTTGGCATCCTTTAGAAGTTACTCCATGTAGCGTGGATGCCCTTGTACTCAAGATTAGGTTTAGCTGACTGAGATATCCTACCCTCTAGGGTAGGGTTCTAGGGGTTGTTAGGAGTTTTGGAGATGTTCATACCGATCTGCGATCGCAAGTTTATAGCTTGAGTGATCAAATGACGCGATCGACAAAACTCCGTACCCATTTTTAATTGACCGAAACATGATCCTCAGTGAACTCTGGTGGCATACATAAAAAAGCGTCTGATATAAAATATCAGACGCTTTTCATTAAAGACTATAACTAATGGCGAGCTTACTTAGTCTGCTTGTGCAGCGTTGTCCTTCAACGCATCAACGCTCCGCTTAGCCGTATCGGAATACATCTGTCCAAAATCTTTGACAGCTTCTACAGATTCTTTGCCAATTCGTCCCGCCCGTCCGTCAGAATCACCTTTCGTCTCGCGAGCTTCTTTGTTCCATTCTCCGGTCGTTTTGGGTCGATCAGAATCATTTTGGTGAGCTATCTTGTCTATCTCTTTGGTTGCAGCCTGGGCACCGCCCTCTAGATTAGGATTTGTCGTCAGCAATAGAAAACCAACGAGAGCAACGGCCAAGAGGCTTTTAACTTGAAGGGTTTGAAGTAAAGAACCAACGTAAGCAACTGCCTTAGAAATCAAATCTTTCATAATACATTCCATCCATTTTTCAAATGTAGACCTACAACACTGCTTAGCTAAAACACTAACTAAAACAGTCCAACCTTATTGAGCAACACCATAATAAGCACCGGCAGCAACAGCAATCAGAGTGAGGACTCCGATCGAAGTGCTAACGATAAAAAGCAATGAGGGCTTTTGAGGAAGTGGAGTTTCGCTGTCGTGCTGGACTCCAGGAGTTTTAACTTGATCTGAATCTGTTTTCATTGTATTGACCACTTTGTACTGTACTAACCACTTACTACTGAGCTACTGAGCAGCTTTTCCGCCGTTGGTCGGAAGGCTGTCAGTGAGAAAGCTTCTTCAAAATCAACGTCGTTACTCTTAACTCTTAGTTTGTCGTTCTTTTAGTTTGAGTAAGTTCACGATTTTGTACTGTCGTATATCACAGTAATCAAACGCTGCCCTTGACTCTTCCTTCGTAGGTAATAAGAAGCCAGTGAACGTTTGAAAGACTTTTCGGATTAAGCTTCTCTCTCTAGATACGGAGGAAATTTTCTAATAAAGCAAAATACCTGAACTGCAATTAGCGCAAAGCGCAACTTTAGAGGAAACGACTTTGCAGGCTCCGAAGAACCGCGTCATTCTTCCAAATTGCACTGTCGAGTTGCACTGTGCGCTGATCGCACTGGCCCACTAAATTTTTTCTGACATCACTGTTTTGTAGAAGGCGCAGGAGACGCAGGAGGGGGCGCACTCGAAGCTGGAGCCGTTGACGCTGCTGGAGAAGCACCAGGAGAAGGAGAAGCACTCGGAGACGGCGTTTGCTCTCCAGATTGAATAACGAGAGGGACTCCATATCCGCCGCCTGTGCCTTCCGTCACGAGTTGCCTGGGATTTGTGGTTGAGCGAGTTTGAGCATCAGCGAGACTGCGCTGATATTGAGATAGTTTTTGCCTAACAGCCGAGTTTTGATTGGCGATCGGTTTGAGGAGCGCGATCGCTTTTTGCCATTGGCTCACGGCCAGCAGCCAATCGTCTTTAGATTGAGCCGATTCAGCCAAGCTTGAAGCACTCACCGCTTTATCGTCTGCCTGTTCCAGAAGTGCAGCAAGATCTGCCTGAGAGAGCTTCTTTCCAGGTTTGACAGCAACGACTGTCCGAACCGGAGCACCATTACTCGTGAGCGGTGCGATCGTTGGACTCGGAGTTGCGATCGTATAGCCCTTCTTCTCAAACGGGAGCGGCTCCACGGGGCGCGGAGTCGGAGGCGACGAGTAAGCGGTCGGCAAGGTCGAACAACTTCCCATCAGCACCATCAGCAGCGCAAGGCTGGAAGGCTTGATCCAGCTGTCTCTTTGAAAGTTGCGCGTTGCGCTAATCGTACGGTTAGGAGCAGACATCGACGATCACACCATTTCACTACTGCTCGTTATTGTGCCTTCATCTTCTGGTTTGATCGCATCTGCTTCCCTTGGTTCTGCATTACCGTTAAAATCTGTAAAGGATGTTGTAGGTGAAATTGCGGAATGCGTGTTGCGATCGTTGGGGCAGGATTGGCAGGGTTAGCGGCGGCGGTAGAACTGGTAGACGCAGGACACGAGGTTGAACTGTTTGAAGCTCGTCCGTTTGTGGGCGGCAAGGTGGGTAGCTGGGTTGATGCCAGTGGCAACCATATTGAAATGGGCTTGCACGTCTTCTTCAACAACTACTACAACTTGTTTGCTCTACTCAAGAAAATTGGCGCATTTGAGAATTTGCTGCCCAAAGAGCATGTGCATACCTTCGTGAATCGAGGCGGCGAGATTAGTACGCTCGATTTTCGGTTTTTGCTCGGTGCGCCGTTTCATGGGCTGAAGGCATTTTTTACCACCGGGCAATTAACGCTACAAGACAAAGTGCAGAATGCGATCGCGCTGGGCACAAGTCCGATTGTTCCAGGTTTGGTGAATGCTGATGTCGCCATGAAAATGATTCGTGACCTCGATGATATTAGCTTTGCCGATTGGTTTCGCCGTCACGGTGGATCGCAGAATAGTCTCAAGCGGATGTGGGATCCGATCGCACTGGCGCTTGGCTTCATTGACACCGAAGAGATTTCGGCGCGATGTATGTTGACGATCTTTATGATGTTCGCCTCCAAAACAGAAGCATCGCGGCTGAATCTGCTGGCTGGATCACCTGCGGAATACCTGATTAAACCGATTATTCAATACATTGAGTCAAAAGGGGCAACGGTTCACACCCGTCGTCAAACGCGCAAAATTTTATTTGAGGGCGAAGGCGAGCGCACAAAAGTAACTGGATTAGCCATTGCCAACGGCGACTCAGAAGAGATTGTGACTGCCGACGTTTATCTGGCCGCCTGCGATGTTCCTGGCATCCAGCGCCTTTTGCCCAAAGAATGGCGCACCATCAAATCCTTCGACAACATCTACAAACTCGAAGCGGTTCCGGTGGCTACGGTTCAAATGCGATTTGATGGTTGGGTGACAGAATTGAGCGATTCGGAAGCACGTAAACAAGTTGACCATGCAGCGGGCATTGATAACTTGCTCTACAGTGCCGATGCCGATTTCTCGTGTTTTGCCGATCTAGCGCTCTCAAGCCCGAAAGACTACTACCGGGAAGGGCAAGGTTCACTCATGCAGGTTGTGCTGACGCCTGGTGATCCGTTTGTGCCCATGAGTAATGAAGCGATCGCGCAACATGCTCTGAAGCAAATTCACGATCTGTTCCCTTCCTCTCGTGAACTAAATATGACTTGGTTTAACGTGGTCAAACTCGCACAATCGCTGTATCGCGAAAATCCTGGCATGGAGCCTTATCGCCCGGCTCAGAAAACGCCTGTCGAAAATTTCTTCTTAGCGGGTAGCTACACCGCGCAGGATTACATTGACAGCATGGAAGGCGCGACGATTTCCGGTAAGCAAGCGGCACAAGCCATTCTTGAACCGACAGGTCATAAAGTCCAAGGTGTAGGATTGTTCAAGTACTAATTGACTTAACTCTCTAATTAACTTAACTCTATGTCTGACTGGTTGGAACACACGGTTCAAGTTGAAGTCGAGGCTGCGATCGATCAAGTTTGGAGTCTCTGGTCAGACTTGGAGCAAATGCCCAAGTGGATGAAATGGATCGATTCAGTAACGGTGTTGCCAGAAGATCCAGAACTGTCGCGCTGGAAACTGGCGACGGGTGGACTTGAATTTAGTTGGAAGTCCCGTATTACCAAGAAGATTCCGAATCAGATTATTCAGTGGGAATCGGTCGATGGATTGCCCAATCGAGGGGCAATTCGGTTCTACGATCGCGGCGATCGCGGCAGCGTTGTCAAAATGAGCATTGCCTATGCGATTCCTGGATTTCTCGGTCAGTTGATGGATAACCTTTTTCTCGGTCGCGCGGTCGAGGCAACGCTAAAGTCAGACTTAGAGCGCTTTAGAGCCTACGCGCTAAAAGCTCAAAACACGGAGATCTAGGCTCGACCGAAAGCCTAAGAAGATTGACACTGGCGGTCTATTTTCTAGAGCTTATTTTCACCAAATTCTGTAGTTCAAGGCTGCATATTGCCCTGAACTTAATGGGATTTTGATGTGCGGCTCCAATTGGAAACAGAGCTTATTTGCTTGCTGTAGAACTCGTTTGAGTCTGAGCCACCTGAAGCGATTTTGCTAATTCTGCCACGGCTGTCTCTAACGCGAGTCCCGCATCCATCGCGACCCAACCTTCCGTTGTTTCCTGTCGAAACTCAAAGTGGAGGTGCGGTCCGGTAGAATTTCCTGTACTTCCCACTCGCCCGATCGCATTTCCCTGCTTAATCACCTCGCCTGGTTTCACAAACACTTCAGACAGGTGAGCATACAGAGTCTGCTGGCTGCCCTGACCATGCTCTAACGCCACTGCCAATCCATATCCGCCAAAAAAGTCCGCCATAATCACGCGACCCGTTAAAGCGGCTAAGACAGGCGTTCCCATTGGCGCACCGAGATCCGTTCCAGAATGGAAGCGGCTATTTCCGGTGATGGGGTGAATGCGCCAACCAAATAGAGACGTGATTGAAGCGGGAAGCGACAACGGAAATAGCAGCTTAATATCGCCATTGCCGACTTGCCCGATCGGTCTAACCGTGCGATTGTAATAGGCTTTTACCGTACTGTAGGCTTGTCCTACTGACGGAGTGTAGGGCGCTTCAATCTGTGCTGATTCTCCAGAACTCCAGCCGATTCCACTAGAGGATAGATGAATGGGTCCCACTTGAACTGGGGCCACACTCACCGCGTCTCTCGATGACCAGGTGGGAGCGCTGTATTCTGGAGCAGATTGCGATCGCCGGGAAATGCCTTCAGAATTCCGTTCTGCACTGATTGCAGGTGTTTCGTAGCGTTCCGTTGCACCTAAGCTGTAATCGGTGCGATCGATGAATGAACCTGCATCTCCACTGCCAGTCTCACTAGGAGCAACAGATGGCTCTGGTAGTGCCTCAGCGGGGGCAGAAGGGGCAGGAGCCGTTGGTACAGCAAGGTCAGGCTGCACAGCGGGAAGAGTATCGATCGCCTCTTGTGCCAAGCCACTGCTTGTACTCAATACAACTATCCCAACGATCCATCCTAAACCCTGTAGCCCCAGTAAACGTCGAGCCAGAAATGTCTGAGCGGCAGTGCGAAGAGTCATGTCATCAAGTCCTTTAACGTAAAGAAGCAAATACTTACAAGCGTTCTATTTCCAATTGCGACTCTACATATGCACCTAAGAATAAACGTCTGGGAAACAAAAAATGGATCAACGCAAGTCATAAAAGCTTCACATGGTCTATTTTGCCTCATCCATTCAAAATCCATTCAAAAAAATGGCTTCACTCAGCAGAACGGTTTTCTAGTTGCTCAAAAATCAGTCATGTTGAGGCTCTAAACGGAGCACAGGTTAGCCAATACCATTTATCCAGAGGGACACGATTGATAAGGGACACGATTGATGCGATCGCGGATGCCCAATAAGCTTTCACCCTTATTATTGAGCCAGATTGCTAACCGCTCGCCGCAATTGAGCTAGAGAGCGGTTGTAGCCAATGATGGCGCTGACCCGGTTACCACGGGCGCGAGTCAAATCCGTTTCAGCGTTAATTCGCTCAGTCTGCGTTCCGACGCCCGCCTGCAGTCTTAGAACCGCCAATCGTAACGCTTCTAGCGCCTGTGTCACGGCTTGCTCTGTGGTTGCAATGTTAACGAGGTTCGCTTGGAGATTCGCATAGGATTGCTCAACTTGAAACCGAATCGTATTGCGGTTTTGAGCAAACCGGCTTTCAGCAATTTCTTTATCTTTCTCTCGTTGTCTCGCTCTTGCGATCGTCGCTCCCCCATCAAACAGGTTCCACCGCGCTTGCAGCGCAAAGGCGTAGTTATCGCCTGTTGATGCATCGCTGCCAAAGCCTTGAGAAAAGCCGTAATCAGCACTTGCGCTGAGGGTTGGACCATTAGCCGATAAAACCGCGCGGCGCTGTTGCTCGCTAATGTCTCGTTGCACTAGTTGCTCTTCTAACTCAGAGCGATTTCTGTAGGCTAAGACAATGCTATCCTCGAGCGGTAGTGCCCAACTTCCAGCTACTTCCACCGGATCAGCCGCTGTCACATTGGCATATTCAGGTAAACTCAATCGCTGTGATAGCTGACGCCGCCGAATCACCTGGGCGGCTTGCGCATTGGTGAGTTGCTGTTGAGCATTGGCCAGGTTCACTTGGGCACGCAAAACATCAAATCGAGTTCCCAGTCCAGCCCTTTCTTGGGCAAGCGCGTCATTCACGTTTGCTTGGGCATTGGCAACGGCGGCTTGATTGATTCGCACCTGCTCATCGGCATCTTGCAAATCGTAGTAGTCGCCGGATACATCGAGCCGGAGTTGTTCGCGAGTGCGTTCCAAGGCTAACTCAGTCGCTCGCACTTGTCGTTCGGCAGCTCGCAAATTCGCGTTGCGTAAGCCAGACGTATACAGGTCATAGCTTAGTTGCAGTGAGCCGCTCAAGGCAGTTCGCACCGAACTGGTACTGCCTAAATTAGAGAAGTCAGTTACGGTAGTTGGCGATGTAACGCCTGTAGAGGTCTGAGGTTGCTGCACCGTGCCGCTCGTATCACCACCATCAACTGTCTGAGCGGCAACTCGACTAGCACTGGTTAGACTACTCGTTGGGCCAGTTGCGCCAGTCGTAGTACCTGTTGTCGTGCCGCCAGTTGTGGTACCTGTATTGTTTGTAGTAGTACCCGTTGTATTTCCGGTTGTATTTCCCGAGGTAGTACCCGTTGTGTTACCTGAGGTAGTACCCGTTGCGTTACCTGTCGTGTTTCCCGTGGTCTGACCTGAGAGAGGCGACGTTTGGGTTTGCGGCGTTGTCACAATACTACCAAGGCCAGTACCACCAACCGTACTACCTGTAGACAGCCCTGTTCCAGAGGAACCCAAAGAACTAAAGGACGACGATGAGCCGCCCACATTGCTACCGGAGCGAGACAGACGTGCCCCGAAACTCAAGGTTGGCAAAAAGGATGAGCGCGCTTCTCGTAAGGTTGCTTGACTGCGTTCTACCTCTAGGCGAGAAATTTCGATATCTCGGTTGTTGCGCTCGGCAAGTTCAATGGCTTGCTGTAAAGAAATTTGCCGAGTGTCACGAAGCTGGACTTCACTGGGTCGGGTGGGAAATGAAAGCGGATTTGCAGATGGATTAAGTTGTTCTGGAACAGGAACAGATTTAGCCGGTGGAGTAGATGGTGCGCTTGAAGGAGCCGAACCAGGTTGAGGAGTGGGCGTTACGGTTGCTGGGCTGGGCGCAGGGCTGGGTTGAGTAGGGGTTGTTGGGCTGGATGGGGGGGTGGAGGTACCAGCGGGTGGAAACGGAGTGGTTTGGGCTGGAGCGGACGTTGCTTGGCTGATGGTTGCTTGGCTAGTTGGAATAGGCTTGGCAGTGTTACCAGGGTTCGCCGCATTTACCCATAGCTGGTTAACAGACTGAGCCGAGGGCAGGGAAGCGCCAAACTCATTCGCGATTTGAGCGATCGCAGATGGCGTTAACGTCGCCGTTGCAGCTGAAGCAAGCGAGATGGGCGGTTCTGGCTCGTCTTGGGCAGCACGACTAGAAGCAGGCTTTGCGTGTGTCATTTCTGTATGACCCAAGACGATCAACGCTCCTACACCAAATGCAAATAAATGAAGACACGTTTTCATACGATTTCGATTAGCCCACAATGAAACGTCTAGGAGAAACTGAGGCTTTAGGATTAGAGATTTAGGATTATAAGTCAAGCACTCACCTCTCACCCCTTAAGTCCAGATTTAATAGGTTCAGATTTTATCTTGAACGTCAGCAACCTTAAGCAGGATACCGTTTGACGCAGAAAATCGCCAAACCTTTTTGTAATTTGCTCAGAACGGATGATTATTCGCCCTTTAAGTACATTGCTTAGCCTAAAAAAGATTCAGTTGTCTAATTAGGCATCTAACTAAGCTGTGTACGGAATTTATTAGTACTGATCGTTAGGAGAACGATCGCGAACCCAAGTAATGCAAGTGCTTCAGGATACAATACATCAAGACCGTTTCCTTTTAGAAGAACGCCGCGTGAGATGGTGACAAAATGGCGCAAGGGATTCGCAAGCGAGAAGATCTGGAAGAATTTTGGCATACTTTCCACAGGCGCGATCGCGCCTGATAGCTGAATCAGGGGCAGATTGATAAAAAATGAAGTCAGAATTGCCTGCTGCTGCGTCCGACACACCGTTGCGAGTAGAAAGCCAATTCCGATACCGACGCAGGCATACAGCCCCGCAAAAAATAGGTATAAAAAGATATTTCCTCTAAAGGGAACTCGGAAGATAAAAGTGGCAACACTCAGCGCTAAGATCACTTCTCCTAGCAACAGAATAAACAATGGAACCACTTTCGCTAAAATAATTTCCCATGCGGCAGCAGGCGTCATCAATAGCTGTTCGAGCGTACCCGTATCTTTTTCTCGCACAACTGCCGCCGTAGACACCAGAGAACTGCCTAAGTTGAGAACCAACCCAATCACTCCCGGCACAATAAACCAGCTAGACACTAATCCAGGATTGTACAGAATCGTCGCTTGCGTTTGAATCGGCGGCACAACGTCTGGCGTGAACTGGCGACTAAATTGATTGATGATCTGGCTCATATATCCGTTGGCGATTCCTGCTGTATTGGCATCAACCGCATCAATCAGTACCTGAACTTCGGCGGGCTGATCGCTCTTCAACAGACGGTTGAAGTTTGGCGGAATGACCAGCCCAGCGGTGATTTGTCCTCGTCGGACTTGTTCGCCTAGAGCCTGTTCGTCGAGAGTGGCTGATTTCACCTCAAAGACCTCGTTTGCAGTTAAGGCAGAAATTAACTCACGGCTCATGGGTGTATTGGAATAGTCGGTAATGCCCAGTTTGAGATGCTGCACATCGGGGTTGAGTGCAAATCCAAAGATCAGCAGTTGAATGGTGGGAGGAAACACCAGGAGGAAGATGAGTTGCTTGTTGCGAAGAATTTGACTAATTTCTTTGACAGACAGCACCCAAAAGCGACTCTCAATTAACCGTCGAAAAAGTTTCATAGGACCGCATGGGACAAGATTGGCAAAAACCGAAAAACCAGTAATAAAAGAACCATTCGCTCTTTAAAAATCGTGATTGTTAAACTCTATCTACTGCTTCCACCTCCGTTTCCTAACCAGATAGCTGCATTCGACGAATAATTTTGCGAGCAATATTAAATAGAAGAAACGCCAGTAAAGCCAACAGCAAAGGAGCCGACCATACGCCTGACCAACCTGTTCCTCGCACAAAGGCATCACGGGTTAATTCGATGTAGTACCGGGCTGGAACTAGGTTTGTGATCAGCGATAGCGGAAACGGAATGTTGCTGAGGGGATAGATAAAACCAGACAATAACAGGGACAACAGAAAGCCTACAGTGGCTACTCCCTGAACGGCAACCGATCGATTACTCGCACGCACGCCGATAAGCAATCCAAACATGATGTTGGCAGCCAAAAACACAACCGAACCAATCAGCAACGGGGTTGGATCTCCAACAAATCCGAGTTGCCAAATCGTACAGCCTAATCCCAGGACAAATAACGTTTGCCCGATCGCAACGATAAAATAGGCAAGTCCTTTTCCAAGCAGTAGCTCAGCTGCGCTGACGCTGGACGCATAGATTTGCAGAATCGTTCCCTGCTCCTTCTCACGAGACATAGCTAACGCCGCTAACAACGATGGGTAAATCGCCAAAATTACCCCAAAAACACCCGGAACAATATAAAGCGACTCTTGACGCCCTGGATTAAACCAAAGCCTAATGCGAGGTAAAATTTTGCTAGACGACTGCAATAGATTTTGATCTTGGATAAAAACATTCGTGAACGCTTGAATACTATTTTTGATCACACGAGCGTTGTTCACATCGGTTCCGTCAATCAAGACTTGAACAACACTAGTTTTTCCAGCTTTAACATCTCGGCTAAACTCTGGGGAGATAATCACAGCCGCTTTTGCTAATCCTCGTTCAATTCCATCCCGAATCGGATCAGTGCCGCTCCATTGAACGGGAAGAAATTGATTCGTGGCGTATAAGCGTTCAACATAACTTTGGCTAAGATTACTGTGATCAAAATCCTGCACAATCAGGGTGATGTTCTTGGCTTCCAACCGAATTGCAAAGCCGAAGATAAATAGCGTCATCACAGGCAGGATGAACGCTAACGCTAACGTTAGGCGATCGCGCCGAAATTGAGCCAGTTCTTTGCTGCATTGAGCTAAAATTCGCTTCATGGCTTGACCTGCGCGCGTTGAACCACACTGATAAAGGCATCTTCAAGAGAGTAAGGGATTGGGCGGATTGAGGAGATCGTCAGGTGAGCCGCTTGGAGGCGCGATCGCACCGCGTCTATTTCTGCTGGATCCTCGATCGCGACATGTAAGCGATCGGCAAAAATTGACACCCGCCACGACTCCATCTGCTGTTTCAGCACATTAGACGCCGCTTGAGTTGGATTTGGTTCATGACGCTCTGAAGCAGTAACAATCACTTCAACGAGTTGTCCTGGCTGTGCGGCTTTGATTTGGCTAGGAGAGCCCTCTAGCACGGTTTCTCCTGCCACCATAAAGCTCATACGATTACACTGCTCGGCTTCTTCGAGGTAGTGGGTAGTCACAAGAATCGCGGTTCCGTTGCGGGCGAAGTCGTTGATGAGCCGCCAAAACTGACGACGCGCCAACGGATCAACGCCCGATGTAGGTTCATCGAGAAACAGAATGTCTGGTTCGTGCATCACAGATGCCCCAAAGGCGACGCGCTGCTTCCAACCGCCGGGAAGTTGTCCAGTCAGCATGTTTTCTTGTCCTTCGAGTCCGCACGTGGCGATCACCCAATCGATTTTTTCGCGGCGGAGTTTACGCGGCACACCATAGACACCGCTATAAAACTCTAGGTTCTGAAGAATGGTGAGGTCATCGTAAAGCGTAAATTTTTGGCTCATATAGCCGATTCTGCGTCTCAGTTCGCTCGTGCGAAGATTGCCACGCTCTCCGCCTAAAGAGATATCGCCAGCGCTAGCAGGAAGTAAACCACACAGCATTTTGATCGTTGTGGTTTTGCCTGCGCCGTTGGCTCCAAGTAACCCAAAAATTTCGCCATAGCGGATCTCAATGTTGACGTTTTTAACTGCCTGAAAGTCGCCAAACCTACGATCGAGCTTATTTGCGTAAATCGCAATTTGATCGTTGGCGCGTCTTTGTCCGCCTCGCGCTCTTGGAAATTCAAAAAATTCAGGAGCAGAACCTTGTTGACGGAGACGAGTCACGAAGACATTTTCTAGCGTCGGCTCGGCGGATTCAAGGGCAGATAGGTCTAAATTGTGTTGGGCAAAAAGCTGTTTGACTTGAGTTTTCCCAGCTTGAGGATCGCTGACGAGAACATCTAAGCGATCGCCAAAGGTTTGAGTATCAATCAGGTGAGCGGATGGGGCACTCGTGAGAATGCGTTCGGCGCTAGCGAGGTCAGAGGTGTGAACTTCTAGACGGTGCAAGCCTAAGTTGCGCTTGAGTTCGGCGGGCGTTCCGATTTCTTGAATTTGACCGTCGTACATGAGGGCGACGCGATCGCAGCGTTCGGCTTCATCGAGATAGGGCGTGGCAACCACGACGGTGACCCCTTCTGATGCAAGCGCAGCGAGAACATCCCAGAATTCCCGGCGAGAAACCGGATCAACTCCGGTCGTGGGTTCGTCGAGCAGCAGCAGTTCGGGTTGAGACACCAAAGCACAGCAAAGCGCCAGCTTTTGCTTCATCCCGCCTGAGAGTTGCCCCGCTAAGCGATCGCTGAACCGATCCAAACTCATTAACTGGAGATACTTACGCCGCCGCTCTTGAAAAATCTGAGCATCGACTTCGCGCAAGCCTGCAACATAGCGCAAATTCTCATCGAGGCTCAAATCTAGGTACAGCGAAAACTGCTGAGTTAGGTAGCCAATTTTTAGCCGTGCATCTCGCGCAGGTTGCCCCAAGACCTGAACCTCTCCCGCCGTCGCTTCTAAAACGCCGCCAAGAATATGAAAGGTCGTCGTTTTTCCAGCACCATCAGGACCAATCAAGCCAAAAATTTCGCCCCGCTGCACTGTAAAGTCGATTCCTCGAACGGCGGCAACCCGTCCGTAGTGTTTGTGGAGATCGTGAACGTGGAGAACATCGTTGGAGGGATGAGGAATGAGGGAGATCTTCGACCCGCTTCGCGAGGAGGGATGAATTGGGTTTTGAGAATGTATTGGATTTTGAGAATGTGTTGTGGCACTCTGACTCATACAGTTGACCTCACAAATGGCTCTACGCTTAATTTTTCATCCCTCATCTCATCCTTCATTCCTCAACTTAATCTCTCCATCCGCAGGCATTCCAGGTTTTGCAAACCCCGATGGATCGTCAATCGAGAGTTTGATTCCAAAGACTTGTTTCACGCGATCGTCACGAAAATAGATATTCTCTGGCGTGAACGACGCTTTGGGATCGATCGCAGCGACTCTAGCACTCAATGGCTGAGTCGGATTGGAATCGAGAAAGACACTAGCTGGCTGCCCCACTCGAATCTTTCCGATGTCTCCTTCTGGAACGAATCCGCGTAAATAAACCGTGTTCAAATCGATGACTGTTAGTAATGTTCGACCTGTTGCGACAACGGCTCCAGGTTCCACAGGTCGGGCCGTTACGACCCCATGAATGGGGCTTTTAATCTCGAATGAGTCTAAGCGTTTCTGATATTGCTGCTGTTTTGCGATCGCAGTTTTAACGTTGGCTTGAGCCGCCGCGAGTTTGGCTTGGGCTTGCTGACGTTGTTGATAAAGTCCTTCTAGCTGAGCATCTCGGATTTGAGGATTGAGCCGCGTGGTTTCAACTTGAGTCAGGCTACCAGAGGCAGCATTCAGCTGATCACGGGCAGCTCTAGCGGCATCTTGACGAGCTTGTAGGGTGGCTTGAGCCGTTCCAACTGAGGCTTGAGCGACTTCAAAATTGGTTTGCGACTGCTCAAACTGCTGGCGATCGATTGCGCCTTGAGCGACGAGTTGAGCATAGCGATCGCGGTCTTTCTGAGCAAATTTCAGTCGCGACTCGGCTTCTTTTACCTGCGCTTGTGCCTGTTTCACCTGCGCCTCTGCCTGCGACAGTTGCGCCCGCGCAGACGACACGGTAGAAGACGCTTGCTCAATCCGACCCCGTGCATCTCCTCTAGACTGCACTAGATTGAGTTGCGCTTCCTGAATCCGACTATCGACGACAGCAATGTCGAGTTTGGCTTGCTGTTCTGCCTGCCTTGCCGCTGCGACCTCTGACGTTGCCGCTAGCAGTTGAGCATTGACTTCTTCATCGGTGAGTTGCGCCACAACTTGCCCTGTCTGTACTTCATCTCCTTCCCGAAAATTCATTGAGGTGATGCGTCCAGCCGTTTTCGCGCCAATATCGGTTTCATTGGCTTCGATGCGTCCACTCAACTTGAGACTTGTGGCAGCCGGACGCGGAATCAGCAACCAAATGCCATAACCGAGTGCCGCGATCGCTAGCACAACTGGAATGAGTAGTCTAGGATTTGGCTTGCGTCTCGCAGATTTCTGCGGTTCAGCCGCTTGAGGGCTGTCAGCAGGTTGAGGAAGAGTCTGAGTCATAATTAGTACACCTTGCGATCGCGGCAAATCGTGATCGTTTCTGATGATTTATACCAATCATACTAGACCGTCTAGTATGATTAGACAAGTCTGATTTGAAAAAATTAATCTCGATTCGGGTTCCTCACTATGACTAAATCAGCGACTAAATCAGATCCGCCCCTCACCCAAAAGCAAGAACAGATTCTTCAAGGAGCAACGCGGATTTTCTTGACCTTTGGGTATGCCGGAACCAGTATGGATCGGGTGGCAGCCGAAGCAGGCGTTTCTAAGCAGACTATTTACAGCCACTTTGGCGATAAGGAAAAGTTGTTCATCGCGCTGATTGAACGCATCACAATTGGGCGATTTCGGGATCTGATCGGGTCTGAGTCTCACGCAAAAGCGCCTGAAACGTTGCTACGAGAACTTGCAACGACGTATTTAACGAAGGTTGCAGGCAACCCAGAATACATTTCTCTAATGCGGATAACGATTGCTGAATCAGAGCGATTTCCAGATCTTGCAAAGTTGTTTTCTCAAACTGTGATTCTGCGTGGAAAATTCCTGCTAATTGAGTATCTCAAGGCTCACCCAGAGCTGAATATTTCTGATGCAGAAGCGATCGCTCACATTTTCTTTGGCTCCCTCGTCTCTTATGTGATGTTTCAAAACATTATGCACGGTCGAGAATTGATGCCGTTGGAGAGCGATCGCTTGATTAACACGCTGATCGATTTGATTTTAGGACGCTCTAACTGAAGGACGAACGCTTTGATCCTTGCTGACGGTTCCGTACAAGCTACTGCCCTTGTAGCCTTGCAGCCGCATTCTCGGCGCGTTGGCGTTCATCACTCAGTTTCTGCTCTCCGTACAGTCTTGCGGCTTGCTGATAGTCCTGAAGCGCTGCGTTATTGTCTCCAGATGCAAGGTAGGCGTTAGCACGATTGAAATAGGCATCAGCAAACGCAGAGTCGATGCGAATCGCTTGATCGTAGTCTGCGATCGCCCGCTGTCGATCGCCTGCTTTTGCATACTCAATGCCTCGGTTGTAGTAAAAGTTAGGATTATTGGGATTGAGCGTGATCGCTTGGGTGTAGCTGTCGATCGCACCTTGGCGATCGCTTCCCTGGCTTTTGCGATAGGCATCTTGAAAAAATTCTTCGGCGTTAGAGAAGTTATTGGCGGAGCGGGGAAGCAGCGGCAGAAACACAGCAAATAGAACGGCTCCGAGCAATGCTAGAACGGCGAGTCCTGCAAGTGCAATCAACCAACCATCCGAAGAAAAGTCGCGCGGTAAATTTCGCTCTTGGAGAAACTGGTTCATCCGCTCTAAACGAGTGGAAGGGCGATTGTCGAGTTCTGTTGGGGCAACTGGAGGGTCAGGAGCGTTAAGAGACGTTTCGGGTGGGGGAGCTACAGTTTGTTGACCTGGATCAGCCACTCCTGCTGCTGCCATGCCTGCCACAGGGTAAGGAGCGAGAGTAGGAGTATCCCTTCTTGCATTAGAGTCTGGTTGTAGATCGTATCGAGAACCAGAGTCTGGGCTTAGATCGTAGACTTCTTGCAATCGCATCAACTCGGTTTGAGTGTTGTCGCTAATTTGTCCACCTTGGGCAATGTTGGTGCGGAGGTCTTCTAGCTGCTTGCGCTTGTTCTGTTGGATCTCGAACGGCTGAACGACTTCTGCTTTGATTTGATTCGCGATCGCATCTGGAACACCGTGCTTAATTTGTAGTGCATCCAAAATTTTATTTCCGACCGGAGAAATCTCTCCTTGACTTGCCAAACTCAGCGCTTCTTTGCGGAAGTCGAGATATGGAGCCTGAGCGATCGTAATTTCGTAGCCATGACCCATTGTGTAGAGTCTGGGTTTAGCAGCAGGAAGCTTTGTAGCAATGCGATCGCAAATATAGTCATGCAACTCGATGATCGAAATTTGTCCGTCAAGAGTTCGATGCCCGATTCCGTCTGCCATCCCCGTCGATAGACCCTCGATCAGAGATTGAGTGTAGGTAGAGAGGGCAGATTTTTCTTGAGGCGAGTAGTCGAGTGACCACGGCGACGTAAGCAGGACGCGGCGTTTACCGCTAAGCTGCTGTCCGATCTTGTCAATATCGCTGTCTGCAACCATACCTTGAGCATAGGCACCACTAAAACAGCCATCGAGAATGAGAATTTGCTGCTGTGATCGACAGTTCTCTAAGCTCTCTTGCACCTCTGCCATCGAAAGCGCGGTCTCGTTTAGCTTATCGCGTCGGGTCGCGCGGCTTGCTAAAAATAATTGCCCATAGTCATCGACAATGCCATATCCAGAGAAGTAAACCAGAACAACTTCATTGGATGAGCAGTTGGTCAGCATTTTCAGGGCGGAGCGCAACTGTTGCAAATCTGGATCGAGCAGCGACGCCACTTCTAATGCACGAACCGCGCCGATGTGTGGATGTTGCAGAACGTCTTGCAGTTTTTTTACGTCTTCTGTCGCGGCAGGCAACGCGCTAAAACTTTTGTCTTCGTACTGACCAACCCCAATAAGCAGTGCTGCTGTCATGCAAGCCCCCGATCGATGTGCTAATCGTCAAACTATCAAGCAATCCCTTGGTAAAGAAGATTATCAGAATTTCTTCTGAAAAGGGGTGTATCAGCACGAGAAGTAGCCAGAAATAGCGCGAATACAGAAATAGCGCATCCAGATCTGCGATTTCTCGAAGCAGATCTTTGCACAAGATTTTTGCGATTTTTTGCACAGTGGAGGATGCAATTTAGGATGTCCCACTACGCCGATCGAGAATGATGAAGAACTATCGCTTAATCATACTCATAACGACTATGATTAAGGAATTACAGTTTAAATTTGTCGTTTTAATTCTGGATGTCCTATGGCTCACCTCACTGAACGACGCCCTGAAAACGCAGACGGTGATCTTTACGTCGATCGCTCCTGCATCGATTGCGATACCTGTCGTTGGATGGCTCCAGCCATTTTTTCTCGCGATCGCGCTCAATCGATCGTCTATCATCAGCCTCAAACCGAATCCGAACGCCTAAGCGCAATGCAGGCGCTTTTGGCATGTCCTACCGCATCGATTGGAACCGTTGACAAACCGACAGATATTAAAATCGCTCAAGCGAGTTTTCCGATTCTAGTAGCAGAGAATGTTTATCACTGTGGCTATCACGCTGAGAATTCCTTCGGGGCAGCAAGCTACCTGATCCAGCGATCGGAAGGAAACATTTTGGTCGATTCCCCTCGATTTACACCGCCGCTTGTGAAGCGAATCGAAGCGATGGGAGGCGTGCGCTATTTGTATCTAACCCATCGTGATGATGTTGCCGATCACCAGAAATTTCATGATCATTTTGGCTGCGATCGTATCCTCCACACCGACGAAATTACTCGCGGCACGGAGAGCGTTGAACTCAGATTGACTGGGCTCGAGCCAATCCAACTCGATCCAGAATTGCTGATCATTCCTGTTCCTGGACATACCAAAGGACATACGGTTCTGCTTTACCAAAATCGATTCTTGTTCACGGGCGATCATCTCGCGTGGTCTGCCAAGCAAAATCACTTGGTTGGGTTCCGAGAAGCGTGTTGGTATTCGTGGGATGAGTTGAAGAAATCGATGGAAAAACTGAGCCACTATTCGTTCGAGTGGGTGCTTCCCGGTCACGGACGACGCTTTCATGCAGACGAGAAAACGATGCACCAAGAAATGCTGAAGTGTTTATCTTGGATGGGACTAGATGCGCGTACGGGAGAGTGGGATTAAAGAGTGTTGGCAGCAGATTTGGTAGTGGAGGTAGCGGATGAGCAGATGGCAGCAATAATGTCATCTGCGACTGCTAAAAAATCTGTTGTCAACTGGCGATCGCGGGGCGTTTACGATGAGTCCCGCGGTTCCTTCGGAGTTGCGCTCTGCGCTAATTGCATAGAGCATTACGAAAGCCGTCAGTTTCCTTTCTAAACACAATTGATACTATGCTTAGAAATCGACTATCTCGGCTGTAATAGCAAGACACACGGCAATGGCACAGCGTAAACGCTCACTTCCTCTGTTTAGACATTGGCGCATCGGATTTCTCACAACGTTGTTTGCCTTGTCAGTAATCCTGACGAACTGCACTCAAAACCAAAACGCCTCGAATCCTTCTACAAGTGGAGCTGCTGGCTCATCTGGTGTTTTGGTGTATGGTTCGGGTGGGCAGCCTGTGAATTTGGAAGCGGGCAATGTCACCGATGGAAATTCGCTGATTGTTCACAACCAGATCTACAACCGTTTGCTGGAGTTTAAACCTGGAACAACAGAGATACAGCCGAGCTTAGCCACCGCTTGGAATGCTTCTTCAGACGGTAAGACCTATACATTTAAGCTGCGTCAAGGCGTAAAATTCCACGACGGAACTGACTTCAACGCAGAAGCCGTGAAATTTAACTTCGATCGCTGGTGGGACAAAAATAACCCCAATAGTTTTCGCAATGCTGGAAAGACTTACGAGATTTGGGGTCAAATTTTTGGCGGATATAAAGGTGAACCAAATTCGTTAATTCAAGATATTAAAGCTGTTGATTCGTCTACGGTTCAGTTTGTCTTGAAGCAACCGTTTGCTGCCTTTCCATCCACGATCGCATCGGGTTATTTCAGCATCGCTAGCCCGGCGGCAATTCAAAAAGCAGGCGCAAATTATGGCACTCCAGCGGGCGGCGCGGTTGGAACAGGCGCGTTTGTGTTTAAAGAATGGCGAAGCGGCGATCGCATTGTTCTGGAAAAAAATTCTAACTACTGGAAACCAGGGCTGCCAAAATCTAATCAACTCGTCATGCGTTTTGTTACAGATGCCAGCGCTAGACTTGCTCAACTCCGGGCTGGACAGCTTGATTTTACGGTCGATCTTGCTCCTGATCAAAAGGCCGAAATTGAGCGAGATACAGCGGTTTCGGTTGTTACCCGTCCGTCGTTCAATGTTGGTTATTTAGCGCTCAATCCCAGCTACAAACCATTTTCTGATGTGCGAGTGAGACAAGCGATCGCCCATGCGATTAATCAGCAAGCGATCGTTCAAGCGTTTTGGAAAGGAGCAGCCGTCAGTGATGCTCACTTTGTGCCGCCATCGCTGGAGTGGGCGCAGGCTGCAAACTTGCAGAAATACGAGTTTAATGCGCAAAAAGCAAAAGATTTGCTGCGGCAAGCAGGTTATGCCAATGGGTTTGATTTAGACCTGTGGTATATGCCTGTGTCGCGTCCTTATTTTCCAACGCCCAAGCCGATTGCAGAAGCGTTTGCCGCAGATTTGAGCGCGGTTGGAATTCGGGTCAACCTCAAGACAAAAGATTGGGCATCTTATCTGGCCGATCGCATCAAAGCTCCCGGCTATCAATCATTCATGATGGGCTGGATCGGAGACTATGGCGACCCGGATACGTTCTACTATCCTCATTTTGGGCCTGATGCGACGAATGATTTAGGGAAATGGAAAAACGATCAGGTTTTGCAACTGTTAGAACAAGCGAGAACGACGTCAGAGCGACCGGCGAGATCGCAGCTTTATGCCCAAGTGGATGAAATTATTCATCGGGAAGCGGTGAGACTGCCAATCGTTCATGCTGAGCCGTTGTTGGTGCAGCGTAAAACGATTGATGGATGGACGCCTAGTCCATTGGGGACTGAACCGTTTGAAGCGATCGCTAAGAAATAAGGAACGCAGACTTAATAAGTTCCATCATTCCTGTTTCAAATGGAAATGCTCCTGTTTGAAACAGGAACGTTCATATCTGAAGCAGGAATGTTCTTACTTAAAGCAGGAATGCTCCTGTTTCAAATAAGAACGGTGGCTATGCCAAGCTAAAGCAACGCACCTGAAACAGAGATGTTTCAAATGGAAACGGTGGCTATGCCAAGCTAACGTTCTCGCTAACCCTTCACACCACTGCCCGATTCCGTCGGCACGATGTAGTGCTGCATTGCCACAAAAAACACGAGAATCGGCACGATCGAAATGACTGAACCAGCGGCAATCAATCGCCAATCTAAGGTAAACGTGCCAGCAAGATTGGCAACGCCAAGCGGCAAGGTAAACAATTCAGGACGATCTAACACTAAAAGAGGCCACAGAAAATCGCTCCACGAGCCGATAAACACAAAGATCGCTAGGGTGACGAGCGCAGGACGAATAGACGGAATCATCACATGCCACCAGACACCGAGTTCTGAGCAGCCATCCATTCGTGCCGCTTCTTCAAGCTCTTTGGGAACCCCTTGAAAGGCTTGTCGAAGTAGAAAGATCCCAAACGCAGAAGCAATTCCGGGAAAGATTACGCCTAGATAGGTGTTGAGCAACTCCAGCTTCACCGCTAACACGTATAGTGGAATCATCACAATCTGAAACGGAATTAGAATCGTCGCCACGATCGCGCTAAAAATAATTTCTCGACCTCGAAATGCAAGCCTTGCTAGTGGATAAGCAGCCAGTGAGCAAAACAATAAATTTAACGCAACTGTTAATACAGAAACTAACGTGCTGTTAAATAAATATTGCCCAAATGGATTGCTTCGCCAAACAGTAACAAAATTCTCAAATGTCGGCTGAGAGGGAATTAGCTGCGGCGGAAACTGAAAAATATCTTCGGTGGGCGACTTAAACGATGTACTCACCAACCACACTAAAGGAATCAGCATGACTAGCGCGATCGCACTGAGCACACCATACATTCCCCACGATCGCCAACTCTGGTTACGCTGAATCATCGCACTTCAAACGCCTGTCAAAAAATTATTTTGTCGCCACCACTGCCAGATTCCAAGCCATGCGTTTCATCAATGGCAACTTTTTCAGAATCTTATCGAGCTTTTCTAACCGGAGATACGTTTTCTCTAGTCTTGCTTGCTCGACAATGATTTTCTTCCAATACCGTTCTTCATTTGGATTCACTTTTTCAATGAGATAAAACCGCAGAAAAATCCATAAACTGGCTAACCAGAAGGTGTCATAGTTCGTTTGTGAATATAGCGATTTAATGTAATTGACAAGATTGATATCTAACGGCGTTTCATCTTCGGTTCGCACTTCCGTTGCCATTCTGCGATAGACATTAATCACTGGATTGTGTTTTAACGGATCCCAAAAACAGGCTTTGCCACCGGGTTTTAAGACGCGATGCATTTCTCGCAGCGTCACTTTAGGGTGTGGAATATGATGCAACAGGTTAGAAGCGTAAATAATATCAAACGTGTTGTCAGGAAAGTCGATTGCCATCGCATTGATCACTTTACCCTCAACGTGAACTCCATTTCGCGCCGCTAACTTCGTCGCAACCTCCACCATTCCCGGTGAATAATCGGTCGCAACACACCGCGCTCCTAGTTGAGCAAAATAAACGCTATTCTCTCCCGCACCGCACCCCAAATCGAGCAGATATTTCCCTCGCACATCGCCCAACTGCCTCAAAATAAACCGATTTTCAGGAGCAGTACAGGCTTCAAAATAGTCTCTGACTTGAATCCCGTCGATATCGATCGTGCTTGCCCACTGATCGTGAAAATCTTGCTCTCGGCGGAGTAAATCGTCTTGCATAGGGTTCAGGACAACATCAAAAAGGGGCAGCGATAAACCACCCCAAAATAACACTGAATGAAGCTTTGTAGAACCAAGAGTGAAATTCTACAAATTCTTCGTTAGTTAACGGATGCTGCTACAGGCTCAGCAGGCTGCAACGAGGCATACAAGCGATTTAATGCATTCACATAAGCTTGTGCCGACGCCACAATAATGTCTGTATTAGCGGCATGACCAGAGAAAATACGATCGCCATATTTCAGCCGAATCGTTACTTCCCCGATCGCATCAATTCCTGCCGTCACCGACTGCACCGAATACTCAATCAGTTGGTTGGGCACATTCACCACGCGGTTAATGGCTTTGTACACCGCATCGACGGGGCCGGTTCCTGTGGCCGCATCCGTCAATTCTTCACCATCAGGATTAATCAACGATACTGTTGCGGTCGGACAAGAGCGATTTCCGCAGGAGACCTGCACCAACTCCAACCGAAATAGATCGGGAACTTGCTGAACTTCATCATTAACAATCGCTTCTATGTCGCGATCGCCGACTTCTTTTTTCTTGTCCGCCAGTTCTTTAAATCGCAAGAAGGCTTTGTTGAGGTCTTGCTCGGATAGCTCGTAGCCCAATTCCTTCAGACGCGTGCGGAAGGCGTTGCGACCAGAATGCTTGCCCAATACAAGCTGCTGCGTATTGGTTAGCCCGATCGTTTGAGCATCCATAATCTCGTAGGTTTGCCGATTCTTCAGCATTCCGTCTTGGTGAATGCCCGACTCATGAGCAAACGCATTCGCCCCAACGATCGCTTTATTTGGCTGTACCAACATTCCCGTCAAGGTCGAAACCATGCGAGAGGTTTTGTAGATTTCTTGAGTGTTAATCTGGGTCAGAGGCGCTTCCGACTCGACCGGACGCCCTAAGAACGAATTAAAGTACTGACGACGCACATGCAACGCCATCACCAATTCTTCGAGGGACGCATTTCCGGCGCGTTCGCCAATGCCGTTGATCGTACATTCAAGCTGTCGTGCGCCATTTTTAACCGCTTCTAAAAAGCACGCTACGGCCAAGCCCAAATCGTTGTGACCGTGGACGGAAATAATCGCTTGATCGACGTTCGGCACATTGTCTCGGATGCCGCGAATCATCTCACCAAACTCACTCGGCGTCATGTATCCCACCGTATCGGGGATGTTAATTGTGGTTGCACCCGCTGCGATCGCGCGTTCCAACACCTGATACAGATACTCTGGATCGGATCGTGCGGCATCCATGGGTGAAAACTCGACATCATTCACGAACGACTTGGCATAGGCAACCATTTCTTCTGCGATCGACAAGACTTCCGCGCGAGTCTTCTTCAACTGATATTCCAGATGAATATCCGACGTTGAGATAAAGGTGTGAATTCTCCCCTTCGCGGCGGGTTTAAGCGCTTCGGCTGCCGCTTTAATGTCGTTTGGAATAGCCCGCGCCAAACTACAGATAACAGGGCCCTCGGGCGTGCCCACTGTTTGAGCAATTTTTTGCACCGCTTCAAAGTCGCCTGGACTCGCAAACGCAAATCCCGCTTCAATCACATCTACGCCAAGGCGAGCAAGTTGCCGTGCGATCGTCAGTTTTTCATCGACATTAAGCGTTGCGCCAGGGCACTGTTCGCCATCGCGCAAGGTCGTGTCAAAAATGATAATTCGATTCGGCTGTGATTGAACGTTCATGGCTCCAATTAGGGGGTAGAGAACGGGCATAGCAGATCTCAGCAAGTAGCCCTCAAATAGATTGGCAACCTGCATCTCGATCAAACGCTATCGCTAATGGCGATCGTATAGCCCTTATTCTAGACTTTAGTATGGACTTTAATCTCGTTTAGAGACTTTTACTGTAGATAGTAGCGAGATAGTAGGCGGTTTTAATAGTCAGCTTTTTCAATCTTGGCTCGAATATCGTTGAGATCAATATAACGGTCGGTGACATTCCTCAGTTCACGGGCAATCATGCCTTCGGTCGAGACGACCGTAATGTGAGTATTTTTTGACCTAAGAAACTCGATCGCGCGTTCAAAATCGCCATCTCCGCTAAACAAGATGACGCGATCGTACTGCTCGACCGTATTAAACATATCCACCACAATTTCAATATCTAAGTTCGCTTTTTGCGAGTAGCGCCCAGAGGTATCGTCATAATATTCTTTCAATATTTTAGTTCTAACTGTGTAGCCGAGACTGATGAGCGCATCGCGAAAGCCCCGCTGGTCTTGCGGATCTTTCAGCCCGGTGTACCAAAACGCATTGACTAATTCAACGCCGCGCTCAGTTGTAAAATGCTCCAGTACTCGTTTTGGATCGAAGAACCACCCATTTTTCTGCTGAGCATAAAACATATTATTGCCGTCCACAAATATAGACAGACGGTTCATCAAATAACGCATAGCAGGCTTAGACCCAGAATTTGTAGAAACTAGCATGTGAATAATTAATTCTAACAACGGAAAACAAAGGAAAACGCAAAACCAAATTGACTTGGGGATGGCGATTTGCCCCGAATCAGACGTATTTATGTAAAACTACTGACGATATGCTTCTCTTGAAATTTGGAAAGCGCCGCCTGACAAGCCGGAACTTTGCTCTAACCACCGGAGTCGCTGAGCCAGAAAGAGATACAGAGAAACAGTTGGATAGGAAAACGTGGATAGGAAAACGATATAGAGAGTGGATATCAAGAAAATTGACAGCGACTGTAGACGGCGGTTTTTCTAACATTCAGGTTTCTATAACATCAATTGTGCAAGGTAAACTTGCGCTGGATACAGACCCTTTCAATAAAGTGAACTGCGATCAATCAAATGAATTCCTCATCTTATAGATAGATTTCTTTACTTTTGAGAGTACCAATTCTTCACATAAAGGGAGGGAATGGGCAGTTTCAGGATTTATCGAATGCTCGTCGTAGAATTAAGTAGATCAAAGAGCGAGCTTACAGAGAACCGACTGGGACTAGGATGCAGTCTAAATTGATGAGGATTAAATTCTCCTAACACGATTCAGTTGCCCAACGATCTAAACTGATCTAAATTGCCACCCAAACCGCTTATGCCCAAGAAACGATCATCGGCAGGGTTTCTGCAATCGCTGACGCTAACATTGCGGTCAGGCACACTGAAATCAACCGCTCCTAGCTCGTCTACAACGGCTAAGCGCACCCTGATGCTGTCTGACGAAGAAGCAGCCCCCACGCTGCCAGAGCAAGGTCGGGGGTCGCCGCTGAGACTGAAGCCGTTGGGTCATGGATTGATGATGTTTTGGGCGATCGCGGCAGGCTCGGCGATCGCGACTCAGTTTATGCCGCTGCAAGCTTGGGAGCGACAGGCGCAAAGTGTCATCCTGCGCGTCCGGGGAGCAGTTCCTTCCCCAACGCAGGTGGTGATTTTAGCAGTCGATGATGAATCTCTGTTGCAGCTATCCGGGTCGAGTTGGCCGCTCCGGCGAGCGACGTATGCTGAAGCGATCGAGAAAGTACTGCAAGCGGGCGCAAAATCGGTAGCGGTCGATGTTCGCTGGGATTTGCCTAGTAGTTTTGGAGGCGATAGTCAAGCTTCTTCTGATTGCTCTAACGACAATATTCTAGTATCAGACGATGATCAGCAACTGCAATCAGTATTGGAACGCTACGACGGAAAAGTTACTCTCGCGACCGATTTGGATCAATTAGAGCAGCGGCAAGGGGCACAATCTCGCATCAGTCTGCCGTTCTGCCCGTTTCGCACAGCTAACGCTTCCTATGGCTTAATCAAATTTCCTGTAGAGCCGGACGAGCGGGTACATCGGTTTGGAAGTGAGTTCATCCGGCAAGAGTCGTCGGGTATGGACTTGCTGCGAGCCGAAAAGATTGAGTCGTTTGCAGACGCAACGCTGAAAGCGAGTGGTGTCAAGTATGCAAGCCCCCAGGGAGAAAATATTTTTTTCTACGGTGGGGCTGGAACCTTTAAACGAATTCCGTTTTGGACCGTGCTATCGCCAGAAAACTGGAATGATGCTTACCTCCAACAAGGTCGCATTTTCAAAGACAAAATTGTGCTGATTGGTCCGGTCGCCTCTGGAGTAGGGGATGAAATCAGCACGCCGATGGGTACGATGCCAGGGGTTGAGCTTCATGCTAATGCGATCGCATCTCTTCTAGAATTCCGGTCGCTGCGCACTGCGTTTCCCAATCCGGAAATCACCGGCTTAGCGGTATTTTTGATGGTTGCGAGTGCTGGAGGGCTACTCCGGTTAACCAAGCGACCAACTGCTCGATTGGGATGGGCACTTGCGATCGCGCTGTCTTGGTCTGGCGTTGCTTATGTACTGTTAACTCAAGCCTCAATTATCGTGCCGATGGTTGCGCCAATGGGCGCGATCTCGCTTGTCGGCATCTCGTATCTGGGAACGGGACTTGTCAGCGACTACCGAAACAAGCAACTGTTTCGGAAGACCCTCAAGCATTACTCGCGATCTCCCTTGGTGCAAGAACTTATTAGTGGGCAAGACGACTTTAAGGATCTATTGCAGGAACGAGAACTCGAAATTTTGGGCAAAAATTTAGGCGGACGTTACAAAATTACGAAAGTTCTCGGATCGGGCGGTTTTGGAGAAACCTATATTGCAGAAGACATTCAGCGCCCTGGTACGCCTCAGTGCGTGGTGAAGCAATTGCGTCCTAGCACAAATAATCCGAGGCATCTGCAGTTGGCGCGGCGTCTGTTTCAGGTGGAAGCAGAGACGCTCGAACGCTTGGGAGAACATGATCAGATTCCGCGTCTCCTAGCGTATTTTGAGGAAGATCAAGAATTTTATTTGGCGCAGGAATTCATTTCCGGTCCGCCGCTTAGTGAAGAGTTGTCGTTGGGCAGACACTTGCCCGAATCCCGGATCGTCACCATTTTGAAAGAGCTTCTGGAAGTCCTGAGCTTTGTTCACAGCAAAAATGTGATTCACCGCGATATCAAACCGAGTAATGTGATCAAGCGGCAGTCCGATGGCAGACTGGTACTGATTGATTTTGGAGCCGTCAAGGCGTTGCACGATCAGATTTTAGACGATCGTTTGTTTTCAGGAACGATTGGAATCGGCACGCAGGGCTATATGCCACCAGAGCAATGCGCCGGAAATCCCCGCTTTAATAGTGACATTTACGCCGTGGGCATGATGGGCATTCAGGCCCTAACTGGACTGCCCCCCAGCCAATTGAAGGAAGATCCGCAAACGGGCGAGGTGCAATGGCGAGAAAAAGCGATCGTCAGCCATCCCCTCGCCGCCATTTTGACGAAGATGGTGCATTACGATTTTCAGAAGCGCTATCAATCGGCGATCGCGGCACTGCAAGATCTGATGAAGTTAACTGATTTGTCTACACTTTCGTTGATGCTAGACGATTTGCGAATCGAGGGAACGGCTGAGGAAGACATCACGACGACTCGACCTTGGCCTGAAACTTTTGTGTCTGACGAACTACCGCAAACGGAGCCGCCGCCAACAGAATAGAAGGTTTGAGAAAGGGATGAGGGACGCCTTGCGGCAACGTGACGCAGGGATGAATTGGGTTTTGAGAATATATTGTGATGCGTTGACAACACTATCCAGTTAGATCTTTCAGCCCAGTTGACCTTTCGGATAGTGTTGGTCTTTCAAATAAGTCTACTTCTGGTTTCTCATCCCTCACTCTTCCATCTTTGCGTTAAAGGTGTTCCTCTAGTTCAGAGTGGCAGACCAGGAGGACATTGCTCAGTTTCTGTTGTTTGCATGTCCCATGTCACTCAGCGCAGCAACGATCGCTTCTGCTTCTCCGCTGATGCGCCAAAGCGTCCGGCTAGCCTCTTTGCTGACTAATTCATACTCGCCTCTAAACGCTTCGATCAAAGCAGGAATGGCAGACTTGGCATCTGGACCAATGCAGCCTAATGCGTAGGCAGCTACCCACCGCACCTGCCAGTCGTCATCTTTGAGGGCGGCAGTGAGCGCTGGAACGGCTGATCTAGCGGCAGAATTAAAGCTCGCCAGTACCCAGGCGGCTGTACTGCGAACATGGGCAGGCTGAGATTCTAGTGCTGTCACCAAGGCAGGAAGAGCGCCCGTTCCCATTTTGCCCAAGGCCGCGATCGCTTCTCCACTCACTCGTCGATCTGGATCGCGTAATCGCTCCATCAACGCGGGAATTGCCAGTCGCGCTTCTGGTCCAACATGTCCCATCGACCGAGCCACTTCTCGCCGAATTTGCCACTCGCGATCTTGAAGCTCTCGGATCAAAGCAGGCAATACGCCTTTTGCGGCAGCACCCAGTTCGCCCAGTTCTCGAATGGCATCTAGCCGCGCTGTGGTCTCTCCAGTAGATAGGAGCGGCGTTAACCGCCGCATTCGTTGCTCAATTTGAGATTTTCGCAGGGTTTCAGCGC
Organism: Myxacorys californica WJT36-NPBG1; assembly: GCA_019359315.1. Lineage (GTDB taxonomy): Bacteria > Cyanobacteriota > Cyanobacteriia > Leptolyngbyales > Leptolyngbyaceae > Myxacorys > Myxacorys californica. Next base: position 56,587 of record JAHHHO010000017.1, on the reverse strand, counting down.
TGAGGCCCACACGCTGACCCAACCCTTCTAATACAAAATCAGGAATATTGATTTCTGTGCCTCGCGTCAAGCAGCAGTCTCGCATTGCTAGGAGAAAGCCTTGAGTACTCTCAGGCGCACCCGGCATCGCATCGGCTAACACTAACCATTCCTGCCACAACGCTCGGTCGCTGCCATAGCGTTCGACAAGGTGCAGTGCTGCCAAACATTCAGCTAACGGGTCGAGGGCAAAGCAAATTTGATCTTGAGCCGGACCGATCGCTTGCACGATCCGCAAGCGTTTCTCTAAATGCTTCAGCCGTGCTTTGGCTGCTTCTTCATTCAGACTGGCTTCACCCTGCGACGCTCCAAAGGATTGCAGTTCTGCTAGAATCGCTTCGCGTTTGGCAGGAGCAGGGCGATAGTATTGCTTCAAGCATTCCCAAGCAATGATTTTCGCGTCTTCATGCACCGTTAGGTTGGTTGGCTCATCGTCGGCGGCGTCGCGATTGAGCTCATTTAAGTAGCTCAGCATCAAATCAGGAATGTTGTCGGGCAGCGTGCTTTCGTCGTTAACACCTTCTTTTTTGCCGATCATTTGTTCAGCATAGAGGGTCGCGAGGAGCACGGTGATGTGGCGCTGACCAACCATTTTTGAGAGTTGGCTACAGGCGTCGAAATATTCAGAATCGGTAAAGAGTTCGCGCTTGCTGCGTTGCATCAAATACGCCTCTAGAAAGGAAGACAGGCGATTGCCTTCAATGCGGAGCGGTTTAATCGTTGTTTTTGGCACTTCGTCGAGCGTTTCTTCAACCCGTGACGTGACGATCAGCGCATTCGCCGGAAAGTCTGGATGTCCAGGACGAATCTGCTGACGAGTTTCTGCACTCAGTTCTGATAAGCGATCGACAATCACCAAGATGCGTCGCTGCCTGAGTAGCTTTTCGAGAAAGTCATCTGAAATCGGTTCTGACGCATCGATCATCGCCTGTAGCTGTCCGCGAATCGCTTCTCGGAAAGGATTTTTGCCGTCAGGAAGTTTAAAGTCTAGTTCCTGCTCGATCAACACGGGCAACATGCGATGACGGCAAAGGCGTTGGGGTCGCTTATCTGCCATTGCCCATTTGGCTAAGTGACACGCCAAACTCGTTTTACCAATTCCCCCTTCTCCCCAAATCAGCAGACATTGCCGCCCGTCCCAAAACGTTGTGTGCAGGTCATGATTCGCTAGTTCCGGAACCGTGTTGCCATCGAGAACGACGGGAATCGGAATGTAGACCTTACGATCGCTGACGGTGTTTTTGTGAGCAAAGCCTTCGCGTGCTCCATCGATTTGCTGACCGACCCATGCATCTAGCACCCTGGGATGGTAGTGAAACCAACCCACAAATAAGACAAACCGCAGGGGTACTTTGATGCTGCCGCCCATTGGACTGGGAATTTCAAAATCGGTGTAGGGCTTGAGGGCGTTGTTCAGTTTGAGCAGCCAAGACGGACGGATCAACAGAATCGCGAGCCATAGGCTCGGCATGGCGATTAGATAGAGCAGCACGCCTGCGATTGCAGGATTGGCCTGTCCCCACTCAACCACGCGCTCAAACGGACGGGAATCTTTTTCGTTTTTCAGTACGCTAATTGATCGCCGCACCGAGGTTACTAATTCTTCGTTGAACTGAGCTTTAGGATCTTCTAACAGAGGTAAGGCAGTTCCCAGAATCGTATAAGCGGTGTGGATTTCGACGACGGATAGGGATGGCGCTTTGTCTTGCAGACTTGCTGCAATCAGGCGGACGGCATTCGCCGTGTTCAGCCGCACTCCAGTATTCTCGTCGCTCAGCAATTTCACTAATTCGGGCAGGGCTTCTTTCGCCTCTAGCCCAATACGCCCCAATGCCACGGCTGATTGCGATCGCACATCTTTGTCAGCATCGCTCAGCGTTTTTGTGAGTTGAGGAACGGCCGCTTTTGCAGGACTGCCAACTCTGCCCAGTGCGATCGCAGCAAACGATCGCGTTTTGTGATCGGCATGACTCAGCGCTCGAATTAACTGCGGCACGGCTGGGCTTGCTTCAGCGCCAATACTACCGAGAGCGCTGGCAGAGTTGAGCCGAATATCTGTGTCCGGGTCAGCGAGCGACTGCGCCAGAAACGGCACGGCTGATTTTGCCTCCGCGCCCAGTTTTCCAAGCGCTGCGATCGCGGCTAAGCGCACCTCTGATTCTGAGGTCGATAGGATTTGAATCAGTTCTGGGATGGCAGGCTTTGCCTCCGTTCCTAGATTAGAAATCGCGGCGATCACCTCCAATCTCACTGATTTACTCGGATCGCTCAAGGCTTCAACTAAACCTGGAACAGCGATTTCTGGGTTACTTCCAATGCTTGCCAAGGCACGGGCAGCCGCGATCTGTACCTCTGGCTGATCATCTTTCAGTGCTTTTGCGAGGCCAGGAACAGCAGCTTTAGCGGCCAGCCCGATTTCTCCTAACGCCTCTAATGTCTTAACCTGAACTTCTTTCTGACTAGAATTGATTCCTTTCGCCAAAACAAGAACAGCGGGTTTGGCATCGGCTCCCCGTTTACCCAGGGCTGCGATCGCGCTCAAACGATCGCCGGGGTTTGCTTTATTGTTCTTGAGAATAAGGATCAAGTCTGCAACCGAAGCGCTTGATTTCTTCGCGGAGGTGCCCGCAAGGTCAAGTGCTTCGTGCTTCGCCTGTTGCCAAGTCCGAGCAGAAAGCTCGATCGCGTCGGCGCGTTCACTCTCATCTCGGTTAGGCGGATGCAGTATTACAGACGTACAGAGGAGGCTGATCTGACACGCAAGTAGGAAAAGTTGTCGGTTACGCACTGCCATAAAAACACTGCAAAGCAAATAGGTGGGCTACGGTACAAGGTTGCCACCTAACACAGATGAAGCAAGTAATACAGACGAAGCAAGGGGCGTTACTCCGTGGAGCTAACCAGATGATGTGACGTTTAAGGATAAGTTTTGATGAAGATGCAACCTTGACCCCGTGATTATTCCCAGTCGGTTGTACGGAGTAACGTCTTGAGAAGTAGAGATTAGGGAAAATGTCTCAAAAATGTTTCAGTAGTGCGATCGTGTCAGGAGCGGAATGTAAAAATCCAGAAAGGGCGGCAATCGGGTTAGAAAGCGATTCGTCTTGTGAAGTTTCGAGTGAAGTTTCGAGTGAAGCTCCGAAGCCCCCAATGACCTCTCATCATTGCTCTACTAATTAATTGTGAATTTTCCGCGCTAATAGTTCACAATTCAATAAATTTATAGTCTTTCTTTAGATGATTGACAAATCAGAGTATCACTGCTTGCATTTATTTTTCAGCGTTTAAACCAAATCTCTGAAAGGCTTGAAATATCAGTAAAAGTGTTTGAATTAGAGCCGAAAATTGCGGTTTTAACCTTAAATTTTACGGAGTAAGCATAATTGCTTAAAAGAGGATTTACGGACGCTGAAGTTTAACTTTTTTTGAACTAGTATTCCCACCCCAAGAAGATTTACCTATACTGAAATTCACTTGAAGCGGTCGCGGGGATCGCTAAAACAGATTTTTAATCACACCAATAAATCTAGCTCTGGGAGAATCGATATGACCTTAGCACGCAGCCAAAATTTGGGCAATTTGTATTTCTTGTCATCAGTCAAAAGCTTTCTGCTTTGGACATTTACCCTGACTGTTTGCATGATTGTTATCGGTTTTCCGCTGTTGGTTTTAGTTGTTTCAGTCGGCGCTTTGTTGGCAGGTGCATTGCACGCTATTCTGCCATTAAGTGGAGTTCTATTTGCCATTATTTCTGTGATCGGCATTCACGCTTTAGCCATTATGTTTATGGCGGGTTTACTAACCGCGAAAGGGATTCATCCCCAAGAAGTTGAGTGGTTGCGTTGGTTGAATGGACAAGCAAATCCATTGCATACGTCTGTTTATGCGTCTTGCCCTTTGACCTGCGATATCAATCAGTTATCGATTTAGCATTACAGATTTAGCATTACAAGAGTTATCGTCTTTCGGTGAACTGGTCTGACTTTTCCTGGCTTCGGCTGGGAATTTTTTTATGAAAATGTAGGATTGTCCTTCCACCTCATTCCTTACCCGGAATTCCTGTACCATAGTGAAGACAATTTCTAGTGAAGACAAGTTCTGCTTAATCGGATTATCGAGGTGACCCAGATTCTGGGGTCAATGCGGAAAGCTTGATTAGCGAAGCGCTGAACGGCTGTGCTAAATATGTTCCTGTTCGTATGACTCGACAAATTCCATGCTGAAGTTTCCAATTCCGGTTTGTCTCATTGTGGGGACTCGCCCTGAAGCGATTAAAATGGCTCCTGTCATTCAGGCATTTCAGCGTTCTGAGGCGTTCAAAACTCAGGTTGTGCTGACGGGGCAACACCGCGAAATGGTGGATCAGGTGATGCAGTTGTTTGACTTATCTGCTGATCAAGATCTGGCAATTATGCAGCCCAAACAAACGCTGACTGATATTACCTGCGGAACATTGCGCGGTTTAGAATCATTGTTTCAATCGCTTCAGCCGCGCATAGTGCTGGTACAAGGCGATACAACAACGGCCTTTGCCGCCGCGTTAGCCGCGTTCTATCAGAAAATTCCGGTCGGACATGTGGAAGCGGGCTTACGGACAGAGGACTTATTCAATCCGTATCCAGAAGAAGCAAATCGACGATTGGTGTCGCAGGTGACGCAACTCCATTTTGCGCCAACATCGCTATCGGTAGAGAATTTACAGCGATCGCAGGTGTTAGGCGAGATTCATCAAACCGGAAATACAGTCATTGATGCGCTGCTGGCAGTAGCAAATCGTCAGCCTGCCTGTGACATTCCAGGGCTAGAGTGGAGCAACTACCGCACAATTCTCGCAACAGTACATCGTCGAGAAAATTGGGGACAACCGTTAGAAGATATTGCTCACGGCTTTCTGAAGGTGTTGGATCAGTTTGAAGACACGGCGCTACTATTGCCGTTACATCGTAATCCGACCGTGCGCGAACCTCTGACGGCGTTGTTAGGCAGTCATCCCCGCGTATTTCTGACAGAACCGCTAGATTACACTCAGTTAGTCGGGGCAATGCAGCGCTGCTATTTGCTATTAACCGATTCTGGCGGCATTCAGGAAGAAGCGCCTAGTTTGGGTAAGCCTGTTTTGGTATTGCGAGAAACCACCGAACGCCCAGAAGCAGTGATGGCAGGAACCGCAAAGTTAATTGGAACAAATCCCGACATCATTTTTCGTGAAGCGGCTGAGTTGTTGAGCAATTCCCAGTCATACGCCGCCATGGCCAATGCGATTAGCCCGTTTGGGGACGGGTTAGCGTCGGAGCGAATTGTGCGAATTGTGGAGCAATACTTATCCGAAAAGTAGGTATCCGAATAGGGTTGTGCCCACTTCATCAGGAGGTCAAATCTACTTGGATTCAGCAACGCCGAAGGATGAAAGAATGACTATGTTCGCTTCATCCTTTTTCTGCTGTTTTGTTAACATCCCGTAACCTTGTTATGGTGAAGAAATGTGAATCGACATTTTGATCATTGTGACAAAAACAGTATTGATTACAGGCGCATCGTCCGGCATTGGGTTAGCCACTGTCCTGAAATTTCAGCAGCAGGGATGGAACGTGATCGCAACGATGCGATCGCTTGAAAAAGCGGGTAAGTTTGCGGCGCTTGGAAATGTTTACTGTTTAGGGCTAGATGTGACAGATCAAAACTCGACTGAAACCGCTGTCAGTGAGGCGTTAGAGAAAGTAGGTGATGTTGATGTCTTGGTGAATAACGCTGGATATTCGCTTGTAGGCGCATTTGAAGCTTGCACACCGGAACAAATTCAACGTCAGTTTGAGACGAACGTGTTTGGGTTAATGAACGTAACGCGATCGCTCCTACCTCATTTTCGCGATCGCGAGTCAGGCACGATTATTAATATTGCCTCGATTGGCGGAAAGATGACGTTTCCGCTCTATAGCCTCTATCACAGTACCAAATGGGCAGTTGAAGGCTTCTCAGAATCGTTGCAGTACGAATTAGAACCGTTCAACATTCGCGTCAAACTGATTGAACCGGGCCCCATCAAGACGGAGTTTTACAGTCGATCTGCCGACATTGCGAATCGTCCTGGGCTAACAGCTTACGATTCGTTTGTGAAGAGGGTCTTGCCCAACCTTACTAGAGCAGGCGAATCTGGCGGCACTCCAGAAACGGTTGCAGAGGTTATTTATCGGGCTGCTACCGATGGCTCGGCTAAACTGCGGTATCCAGCAGGCGGAAATGCAGGTACACTTTTACTACTACGAAAGCTTCTCCCCGATCGCATTTTTACCAGCATCGTTCGCCGTAGCACGGTTCGCTGATCTATGAAAGTTCTTCTATGAAAGTTCTTCACCTCTCCGACATCCACTTAGGTAGCGGGTTTTCCCACGGACGGATCAACCCTGAAACAGGGTTAAATACTCGCTTAGAGGATTTTGTTGCCACGTTGGGACGCTGTATCGATCGCGCCCTGTCTGAACCTGTGGATCTGGTGTTGTTTGGTGGAGATGCCTTTCCCGATGCGACGCCGCCGCCTTACATTCAACAAGCGTTTGCGCGCCAGTTTCACCGTCTTGTGGAAGCCCAAATTCCTACAGTTTTACTGGTCGGGAATCATGATCAGCATTCTCAAGGCGCAGGCGGCGCGAGTTTGTGCATTTATCGCACCTTGGGCGTGCCGAATGTGATTGTTGGCGATCGCCTCGATACTTATACAATTAACACCAAAAATGGTGCCGTCCAGGTGATTACGCTGCCTTGGTTGACGCGATCGACGCTGCTGACTCGTCCTGAAACCGAGGGCCTATCTATGACAGAAGTCGGGCAGTTGTTGCTCGATCGCTTGCGCGTTGCCCTAGAAGGAGAAATTCGTAAACTCAATCCTGACCTTCCGACGGTGCTGTTGGCGCATCTGATGACCGATACAGCCAACTATGGGGCAGAGAAGTTTTTAGCAGTTGGAAAAGGATTTACGATTCCGTTGTCATTTCTTACGCGCGAATGTTTCAACTATGTTGCGCTAGGGCATGTCCATAAGCACCAAGTCTTGTGTGAAAATCCGTTTGTTGTTTATCCCGGCAGCATTGAGCGAGTTGATTTTAGCGAGGAAAAAGAAGATAAAGGATTTGTGCTGGTTGAGCTAGACGGCCATTCTACAACGGTGGAATTTTGCCCGTTGCCTGTGCGATCGTTCCGCACGATCGAAATTGATCTTTCCGAAAAGAAAGATCCGCAAGCGGCATTAATTCGAGCGCTCAAACCTGAGTTGATTGAGAACGCAGTAGTACGCCTCAATTATCAAATTCGCCCTGAACAACTAGATCACCTTGATGATGCTCGAATTCACAAAGCGCTAGAGCTGGCTCACAGCTATACGATTCAGTCAGAATTGACCAACAACTTGTCGCGATCGCGCCTGCCAGAACTGGGAGTGGGATCTACGATCGCGCCCTTCGACGCGCTAAAAGCTTACCTGTCCAATCGAGAGGATTTGCGAGAACTCGAAGAACCGATTTTAGAGGCTGCAAGACGACTACTTGCACAGCAAGAGCCGCTTGTCGAGGTTGTTTTGGCAGAAGAACTAGAGCCCGCCCAAACGCAGTTGCGACTGCTCTAACATTGTAGACAGTCATTCTCTAATCTCTAAATATAAGTAGAACTGATTGAATAACAATTGCGCCGAATTGAAACAGAGTTGTATATTGGACGCTACGCATAGCGTTTCTGCAAAGAAATTGACCCTAGGTATAGCCTATATAGCGTCTCAACATCAGATCTAACTCGATCTGTATTCTACACATGTCATACGGAGTCTCTTATGGTTCAAGACATCGCACGTATACGAGACCGTTCTGGCTCAGATAGTCAGGATACCCCAGTTAAAGACAACTTGAATGGGCAATTTCCGGCAACGGCTCCCGCCGCAAATCCCGTTTTCTACCGCACCTACAGTCGAAAGTTGGGAGAAACTCGTCGCGAGTCTTGGCAAGAGGTGAGCGATCGCACCCTGAACGGACTCGCCGAACTGGGCAAGTTTACCTCTGAAGAAAAAGCTCTAATTCAGAAGATGCAGCAGACGATGCGGTGTCTTCCCTCTGGGCGCTGGCTATGGGTCGGCGGCACAGACTGGATTGCCAAGCCCGAAAACTTTTCCGGTGCTTACAACTGCACCAGCACCAATGTCACTGACTGGCGTTCTTTCGGCTTGATGATGGATCTCGCCATGATGGGAAGCGGCACGGGAGCCGTTTTAGAGCCAAAGTACACCGAGCAACTTCCGGCTATTCGGAACCGACTGAACGTGAACCTCGTGGGCGAGATTGGAACGGCAATAGCCGACCTGCGCCAAGACAAAACCGAGACGACAGTCAACGGCAATCACGTCACAATTCGCGTCGGCGATAGCCGTCAGGGTTGGGTAGAGTCATATCAAAAATTATTAGAGCTATCGAGCGACACTCGGTTTGCGGCTGGAGAGATCGAAGTCTCGATTAACCTTAGCCATGTGCGCCCCGCGGGAGAGCGACTCAAAGGCTTTGGTGGCGTTGCCAATCCGGTGAAGCTCCCCGAATTGTACGATCGCTGTGCAAGGGTTCTCAATCGCGCAATCGGTCGGAAGTTATCGCCCGTTGAGTGTTGCTTACTGATTGATGAAGCGGCGGCCTGCGTGGTTGCTGGCAATATCCGACGATCAGCAGGTATGCGTCAAGGCAGCAGCGATGATGCTGGGTTTGCAACAGCAAAAGATAATTTGTGGCAGCAAGACGCAAACGGGAACTGGAGAATTGACCCCGATCGCGATGTGCTACGGATGGCAAATCACACGCGCGTCTATCACCACAAGCCAAGCCTGCAAGAAGCGATCGATGCGGTTCGCAAGCAATTTTACTCGGGTGAAGGCGCAATTCAGTATGCGCCGGAAGCGATCGCGCGTTCCAATGCCGACATTCTGACTACACCCCAGCAGAAAGCGGCATTTATTGAAGCGTATGAAGCGGGTCAAGGGCAACAGTGGCTTCAGAATAATGACGCCCAAATGCCAGACGCAGAAATTGAACACCGCTTGGGACGCTACGGATTGAATCCATGCGGAGAAATTCTGGGTGAAAATTTCCACTGCAACTTATCCGAAGTTCACCTCAATCAGATTGATCCGCTAGATTATGACGCGCAAGAGCAAGCGTTTACAGCCGGAGCGCTCTCCGTCGCGGCTTTACTGAATCACCAATTCACCGAGCCTCGCTATCAGTACTCTCGCGAACTCGATCCGATCGTTGGCGTCTCTTTCACTGGCTTATTTGACTTCTTTGTTCATGCCATGGGAGTAGAGTGGCTGCGGTGGTGGGAAGCAGGCAGACCGGACACCGTGACAGGCTTGCAGTTCAAGGAGCGTGAGAAAGAGTACCTCAGTCGTTGGAACGCGATCGTGCATCGCGTCGTGTGGGACTACTGCGATCGCCACGGACTGCGCCGCCCCAATCGCTGCACCACCGTTCAGCCTGCGGGGACAAAATCGCTGCTCACAGGCGCTAGCCCTGGATGGCATCCCCCCAAAGCCCAGCGCTTTATTCGCCGGATCACCTTCCGCAAGAACGACCCGGTCGCCATGGCATGTTTAGATTACGGATACAGCATCGTGCCGTCGCAGTCTGACAAAGATGAAAACGGCAATCTGTTAACCGACCCGTTTGATCCCCGGTGTACAGAATGGCTAGTCGAAATTCCAGTCGAAGTGCCGTGGGCAACCCTTCCCGGAGCCGATCAGATCGAGATCGAGAAGTTTTCAGCCGTGGCGCAAATGGATTTCTATCTGCAAGTCCAGAAGTACTACACCGCTCACAACACTAGCGCCACCATCGAACTGCGCGAGGATGAAATTGATGCTTTAGCCGCTCGAATTCATCAAGCGATCGCACAGAATGAGGGTTATATCAGTGCTGCTTTGTTAGCCCGATTTGACGCACCGTTCCCTCGGTTGCCGTTTGAGAAGATTGACCAAGCCACCTACGAGCAGTTGCAAGCGGAAGTGTTAGCTCGTCAGCGCACCAACGATTTTTATAGCGCTTTGAGCCGATACGATTCGGGCGAAGGGATTGCAGAAGGCCCAGCAGGATGCGACAGCGATAAGTGCATGTTGCCTGAGAAGAAAGGGTAGTTCTTTCGTCAATAGCATTTGGGGATAGAGGAGATTTGCGTTTCCTCTATCTTTTTTGATATTGAAAATTAATTACTTCCCCTGCACCCTCAAGCGATAATTTCGGCTTTTATTTGGCTCAACCGTACCGACCCACACCTGATACATCCCTGCTTGCCAGTCGGCATCTTCTAAAGCACCATCGCTGCACCGAAGCACTCCATTCGGTCCCACGATCGCTAGGGTTAGATCACCGCCCCCCGCTGCAATCGCAAATCGCAGGGTTGAAGCGGGCTTTTGCAAAATCAAGGTGTGATCTGGTGTAGGGTCACCATAGCCAAGGCAATTTCGACCGTGGCGATCGCGATTACTGACGACTGCAGGGAGTGATGTATTTCCCCCGGTTGATCCAGACAGCACTCCAGACATCGATTTTGATCCCAACGTGAGCGATCCAAAAGTTGCAGGTTGCGCTAACGTGGGAACTGTTCCTAGAAGAATAAGACCAACACATCCGCTGCTGATATATTGCCGTTTAATAAACCATTTCTGCCAAAGTTTCACTTTCCACTCCTAGTTAAAGTTGTTGATCAATGGGTTTGCAAGCCGACTAGTGTTATGTAAGTTTTTGGCTTAAGAGCTTGGGCTTAAGAACTTGATATGGGCAACGAAATATCGTTCTGGGGGCGATCGCGAAATTTCGGGCCAATTTCTTCCATTCAAAATTTATATGTTGTCCTGATAGAAGCACTCTACAGCTTGAGCCACTTTCTGAGAGTGCCACATGCAATCAAAGTCTCAAAACGCACCTGAAGAGCCATTATGCTGCTAGTTGTTCTCTCACTCTCAGTTTTATTCGTTGGAGTGCTACTCACCCGGATCATCCTAGTTCCTTTAGACTTCCTTCACGGATTACATGTTCCCATCTGGCTCCTGGGAATCAGCATCGTCGCACTGCTGACTTGGTGCGTGGGGGATCCATAACCACTGATACTGTGTAACAATTATTGCAAACGCCTCTGCACGGACCGTTCTGAATAAAAGCTGAGGGAGAAACTAGAGTATTGGGGCGATATCTTAGGAAATTTTCACTTGCATCAAGACCCATGAATTTAGCGATCGATTGGGAGCATCTGCACCAAATTTCCGATGGAAATGCTGCATTTGAGCGGGAGTTGCTAGAAATTTTTGTCGAAGATACTGAGCAGCATCTAGCCACAGCGAAAGTTGCAGTGGCTGCTTGGCATGACGCTCAAGCAACTGCACAGCAAAATAAGGCGCAATTAGCACAAGTAGCACACCACGTTAAAGGCTCTAGTGCCAACGTTGGACTCTATCAAATGCAGAAGGTCGCGCTACAGCTTGAGCAATATGTTGAAGATAATAAGTTGACAGAAATTACAACGCTATTAACACAGCTAAAAAATATGCTAGAAGAAATACAAAAGCATTTGAAGGAATGAGGAATGTTTTACAGCAACCTAATTCAGTATCAACCTGGCTTAAGTTCTTAAAAATCTGTAAAACTCCGTACAAGTCATTGCTTCGATTCAGCAAAGAAGACACATTTGACAACACATAGCTTGGTTCAGGCAACAATGTTAATTTGAGAAACAGAGATTTGCTACCATTCAGAACAGCACCAAAGATAGAATTTTCTTGTTTCAAATCTGTCAACCTATCGCTCAATGCTTAAAGAATTGCCTCGGTCAACACTAGTTCCGAGTTTTTAGATCCGATAGCAGCAATTCAAATTTGATGCTGCAATACCAATATATCAACATTGCCTTGAATGATTTCTCCATCTTCGGCAACCACTTGAATTCCTGTCTCGCCAGCTACTCAAACGGCGACGGACATCGTCTGGCCTTTGCTGTTCTAGTTTGGTTAACTCTGGCAAATCTTCTAACCATTTATAGAAGAACGTTTCATCTTCCGTTCGTTGCACTCCGAATTGAGGAATGAAGGTCTGCTAGTTTAACTGCTTCAGCAAGCTTAGTTTGAACCATAAAAACAGCGTATGGGATCTAAACTTAAAATCGTTGTAGTAGGGCGAGCAAATAACCACCCTACTACAACGATCTTGATCAGATTTAACGGAGAGCCAATTGTTTAGCTTTGAGGCGCCGCCGCATCTTTCTCCTTCGCTAGAAACTTCTCTAGCTCAGTGATGGCATCTGCATCCATTTTGGTTTGCATTGGGCAGAACTTAGGACCACACATCGAGCAGAATTCCGCAGTCTTGTAAATATCTGCCGGAAGCGTTTCGTCGTGATACTCCTTAGCGCGATCGGGGTCAAGTGATAACTCAAACTGCTTATTCCAGTCGAAGTTGTAGCGAGCGTGGGAGAGTTGATCATCGCGATCGCGTGCCCCCGGACGATGCCGCGCAATATCCGCCGCATGTGCCGCGATCTTGTAGGCAATCAGTCCGTTCCGCACATCTTCAGCATTGGGTAAGCCGAGATGCTCTTTCGGTGTGACATAACAAAGCATAGCTGTGCCATACCAGCCCGCCATTGCTGCCCCGATCGCAGAGGTAATGTGATCGTATCCCGGCGCAATGTCGGTCACCAACGGACCTAATACATAGAACGGGGCTTCCGAACACTCTTCCATCTGCTTGCGGACGTTGAACTCGATCTGATCCATTGGCACATGTCCCGGACCTTCCACCATCACCTGGACATCGTGTTCCCACGCTTTGCGGGTGAGTTGTCCAAGGGTTTTGAGTTCGGAAAGCTGTGCATCATCGGAAGCATCGTGTTGACAGCCGGGGCGCAGCGAATCGCCTAGGCTAAACGACACATCGTACTTCTTGAAGATTTCGATAATGTCATCAAAGTGAGTGTAGAGCGGATTTTGCTTGTGATGTTGCAGCATCCACCGGGCAATGATGCCGCCACCCCGAGACACAATTCCAGTAATTCGAGATTTGACGAGGGGCAAATACTCAATCAATAACCCGGCGTGAATTGTCATGTAATCTACGCCTTGTTGAGCGTGCTTTTCGATCACATGCAGAAAGTCATCCGGCGTGAGATTTTCTAAGTTGCCGTGAACGCTCTCTAGTACTTGGTAAATCGGAACTGTACCGATCGGAATGGGAGACGCGTTGATAATAGCAGTCCGAATCTCGTCTAAGTTGCCACCGCCTGTTGATAGATCCATCAGCGTATCTGCGCCATATTTGACGGCTAGATTCAGCTTCGCAATTTCCTCGGAGATGTCTGAGGAATTGGGAGACGCACCGATGTTGGCATTTACCTTACATTTAGAGGCGATGCCGATCGCCATTGGTTCTAAATTAGGATGATTGATATTCGCTGGAATAATCATCCGCCCCCGCGCTACTTCGTCGCGAATTAGCTCGACCGGGAGGTTCTCTCGTTTAGCTACATAGTGCATCTCTTCGGTGATAACGCCCTGCCGTGCATAATGCATTTGGCTGACGTTAGCTTGCCCGCGACGCTTTGCGATCCAGTCTGTCCGCATATTCGGTTCCTCAAATAAACAGCTTCCCTTCGCTGGCATTACCCAGTCTCAGGTTCTAAGAGTTTGTTCTCAGCCCATCTGGACACCCCTAGCTGATCGATAAGCTTAGCACTTTGAGCAGAAACTGGAGTGGGTGTTGAACAAACGTCAATAAGTGCTGCAATATTCTACGAACCCTTGCCTTTTTTTGCGCGACCAAACTTAACCGTGAGTCTGCGTATTCGCTCTTGAAGAAATATTGCGATCGCTGGGCGAACCTTAATTAGCACTTGTTGCAAGAGACGGAATTGAGATATTTCTTCAAAAAAACCAAATTTGTCGATCGCAGAATGGGCCCTGTTGAGAATTGAAGTGAAAAACATTGAGGCACTGTATCAGGAATATTTGAGCCGCGATCGAACGCTGATTTATCTTGATGGAGCGTTAGAGCGTAAAGCGTGGGGTAGCCAAGAGTTCTCAATTCTCGATCCGAATGGCGTTTGCATTGCCTTTTATGAATTTCTAGCCACGGCGTAATGCTGCAAACTGATCATCATCTCTTGAAGGTTCTTTTGCTGTTTCAATGAATAATCTTATTTCTAAGACACGCATTCTTTATAGCTTGGCAGGGCCAAGGGCATACTACCCCTCATTCGGAGACGTTATTATCAATAAATCAATAACAAACTAGCATCATCAACCGCATTGGGATAATTCTGATGACAACGATTACTGCTAAGTGGACGCTAGATGAGTATCACCGCATGGTGGATGCTGGCATTCTCGACGATCGCCATGTTGAGTTATTGAGAGGAGAAATTGTCGAAATGCCTCCTGAAGGAGCACCTCATGCTTATTGCAACAGCGAAGCAAGTGAGTATTTAATTCGTTTACTTGGAGATTGCGCAACCGTTCGGCAGACAAAACCCATTATATTACCCAATAGTTCTGAGCCTGAACCAGATTTAGCGATCGTACAACGCTTAGGACGCGAATATTTTAATCACCATCCTTATCCAGAAAACATCTTTTGGCTCGTCGAATATTCTTGCTCTAGTCTCGATAAAGACTTAGAAATCAAAAGTAAACTTTACGCTGAAGTTGGCATTCCAGAATATTGGGTTGTGAATCTCAAAACATTTAAGTTGGTTGTATTTCGTAATCCACAGGATGGAGAATATGCTTACAAAGTGGCCTTTTCAAGTGGAATAATTCAACCGTTGGCATTTCCAGATGTAGATGTGGAGTGCGATCGCATCATCAATGGATAAAATTAAAGCGGCTTTGGCATTAGCTCAGTGTTCCAAACGCCAAATGTGCCTTTCAAATGAAAGTAACTAAATTCATGTCCATCAGAACTGCGAGTTATTTATACCTAATTTGAATTTAATTACTTAGCATCTGCACCATACTGGTTGATCTTGCCTTAAATGTAACCAGTCGACGCACAATAAAATCTGTATATTAGAGAAAACGCTTATTTCAGTAGTTAGAGATTCCGAACGATCAAAACTGGTTCGAGACTTGCAGACGCGGGCAAAGTTTATAGTGTTATTTAATGCAGGGCTTAGATTAGTGTTTGATTGTGTGACAGGTATTGCATTATTTCAATTGCTTACGTTAGGAGTACCAATTGAAGCGCCTGCCCCACCAAGTTTAGAAATAGGTACAACCTTTAGTTCGGTTCTTGGATTTCCTATCCGTAATGAAATTGGTAAAGGACAAGCTCTACAATTACGTTGAAGGGAAATGTTATTGCTGAAAAGAGCAACAACGATTAATTTTAAGTCTAGCGATCGCACCTTTCGCCTCAAAGCCGCGATCGCTAACTTACTTTCAAAGCGGCAACTCAACAATCAGTTTGGCATCAGCAATCAGGCGACGTTAAATTAGTAGGCTTATTTCGCAATCGCTTCTTCACCCGTCTCGGCTGCCAACTGTTCTAATCGATCCTGCTGGTCTTGCGAGATGCAGGTCTGGATTACTTCTTCCAAGTTACCTTCTAGCACAGGGGCAAGCGCGAAGTTTTGACCCAACCGATGATCCGTCACGCGATTATCTTTGTAATTGTAGGTGCGAATCTTTTCTGAACGAGAGCCTGTACCAACCTGCAATTTTCGCCTTGAGGTCACCTCTGCCTGCTGTTCCCGCAGTTTGATGTCATAGAGTTTTGCGCGTAAGATCTGCATCGCCCGCTCTCGGTTTTGAAGCTGCGATCGCTCCTCCGTGCAAAAGATCCGAATTCCGGTTGGCTTGTGCATCAGGTCAACGGCTGTTTCTACCTTGTTAACGTTCTGACCACCCGCGCCGCCAGATCTTGCAGTCGTCAATTCGATATCTTTTGGATCGATTTTGATTTCGACCTCATCTACCTCTGGCATCACAGCCACTGTTGCGGTTGAGGTATGAACTCGCCCTTGAGTTTCCGTTACCGGAACCCGCTGAACCCGATGAACTCCCGCCTCAAACTTTAACTTGCTGTAGACGCGATCGCCTTGAATCTCCATAATGGCTTCTCGAAAACCACCCAAATCTGCCAGAGATTCGCTCGCCATTTTAATGCGCCAGCCTTCTTGCTCCGCATAGCGAGAATACATTCTCACCAAGTCGCTCGCCCAAATGCTGGCTTCGTCACCACCGGTACCGGCGCGAATTTCCAGCATGATGTTCCGATCATCATTTGGATCGCTGGGCAACAGCAGAATCTTGAGCCGAACTTCGAGATCTTTAATTTTTTGCTGGAGTTCTTCCGCCTCCATCGCCGCCATTTCTTGCAATTCGAGATCGTTTCCCGACTCTTTAACAACCTGACGTGCGCCTGCTAAATCTTCTTCCGCCTTGCGCCATTCTTCATAGGTGTTGACCACCTCTTCTAACGACGATCGCATCTTTGCAACACGCTGAAACTCACCCGGATCTTTTGCAACATCCGGGTCAGCCAATCGCCTTGTCAATTCGTTAAATGTCTGCTCAACCGAGTTGAGTTTGCTTATAAGATATGCTTCAGCCATGAGATTACCGCCAAAATAGGGTTTGCCGCTAGGAGAGGACGATCGGAACGGGGATCGACCGTCAACACAACCTAGCTACCCTAGCCGTTAGCGCGATCGTCGCTCATGCCATATTTGCGTAAGAAGCGCTCAACTCGTCCCTCAGTGTCAATAATCTTCTGAGTGCCGGTGTAGAACGGATGATTTCCAGACCACACATCCACATGTAGTTCAGGCTTGGTAGACCCAACGGTTGCTACCACTTCGCCGTTGCAAATTACTTTTGCTTCGGGATACCACTTCGGGTGAATTCCGTCTTTTGCCATTTTCTGTCTCCTGGTTTAAGTAAGCTACGTTTCTTTCGGAGTTACGCTCGGTGTTAATCGCTTGATCTATTCTAACAATTGACCTAAGCCAAACACTTAGCGCTTCGAGAACTGAGGAGCCTTACGCGCCTTTCTCAAACCGTATTTGCGACGCTCTTTCGCTCTCGGATCGCGAGTTAAGTACCCTTCAACCTTAAGCGGCTTACGATTCTCAGGGTCAAGCTGGCACAAGGCGCGAGCCACGCCCATCCGAATGGCATCCGCTTGTCCGGTCAAGCCACCACCGTGAGCATTTACAAGAATGTCGTATTCCCCTTCAAGACCTAATGTTTCTAAAGGAGCTTTAGCCGCCGCTAGATAACCCGCATTAAATTGGAGATACAAATCGCCAGGCTTACCGTTCACGACGATTTGACCATCACCCGGAACGAGACGAACCCGTGCGATCGAGGTCTTTCGGCGACCTGTTCCTTGATACATTACCCGTCCTTCAGTCGCTTGCATTACCCTTCTCCTCCAGGAATGGTGTTAATTTCTAAAACTTGAGGCTTTTGAGCCGCGTGGGGATGATCGGGTCCCGCGTACACGCTCAGTTTAGTGAATAGCTGACGACCCAACGAGTTCTTGGGCAGCATTCCTTTGATCGCTTTTTCAAGAATCCGCTCAGGCAAGCGAGCTTGCAGCTTATCGAACGTTTCGGTCTTCATACCACCAGGGCGACCCGAGTGGCGACGATAGAGCTTTTGAGTGCTCTTTTTGCCCGTCACAACCACTTTCTCAGCGTTGACGATAATGACGAAATCGCCCGTATCTAAATGGGGAGTAAAGTGAGGCTTATTTTTGCCGCGCAATACATTGGCGACTTCGGTAGCCAAACGACCGAGGCGTTTATCGGTAGCGTCTACGACGTACCAATTGCGCTCCATCGTGGCAACAGAGGGAAGATAAGTTTTGTTGTCCATGAGAGTGTTTCAGGTTGAAGTTGAATTAGGTGAGGCAATATTTGGGCGAGGTGACGGGCGGTAAGGTAAGCTTTGGCTGCGTGTCAAACCAGATGTCTGGCGAGAATGGCGTGTTAGGATATCCCACTCGTAAAAGACATAATCCCTGAGCGGGAGCCGCATATTTAACCTCTTCTCGACATTGCTCCGTCCAGAGCCGAGTAAATTCGCTCAGCGACAGCGCTCCTCGTCCGACTTGCACTAGCAAACCGATCAGAAGCCGCATCATGCCGTACAGAAAGCCACTAGCTTGCACTTCGATATACACAAATGAGCCGTCGCGCTGACAGATCACTTCTTGCACATCGACCCACGAGTGGGGGCGACTCGACCCGGCTCGGTGAAATGCCGCTAGATGATGCCGACCGATTAGCGGATCAAGAGCCTTCTGAATGATCGTCTCATTGATCGGCTCGTAGTAGTAATGCCACGCCTGCGATCGCACAAATAAATTCGGGCGGGGATCAGTATAGAGAGTATATCGATACCGCCGCCAAGACGCTGAAAATCGAGCGTGCCAGGTAGACTCTACCTCGGCAGAAGCCCGGATCAAGATATCGTCTGGCAGCCGAGCATTGATTACACTCGCCCAACGATGCGCCGGAATTTGAGATACGACATCGAAGTGAGCCACTTGTGCTGCTGCATGAACACCCGTATCGGTTCGACCAGCGCCATGGATGACAGCTGGATAGTTGACCACTGATGCGATCGCCCGCTCAATCTCCTCTTGCACCGTGCGCTGATTCGGTTGCCGTTGCCAACCATGAAATCGAGTGCCCAAGTATTGAATCACTAAGGCAACTCGCTGAGTCGTTGGCTGAGGCATCGATTCCATACTGCAATTAGGTCAATTCAATGATTGCCATATCTGCGTTATCGCCTCGACGACTCACCGTTCTTAAAATCCGGGTGTAGCCGCCCTCACGAGCACCGTAGCGCTCCGGAGCTTGCTCAAACAGCGCGTGAACAAGCTGCTTGTCGTAGATATAGCCCATCGCCTGACGACGAGCCGACAAAGAGCCGTCTTTCGCTAGCGTAATCATTTTTTCCGCTTCAGAGCGGACAGCTTTAGCACGGACTTTGGTCGTAGTAATTCGACCATTGCGAATCAGTTCAGTCGTGAGCGCTCGGAGGAGGGCTTTGCGCTGATCCGCAGGTCTGCCCAACATAGGGACTCGGCAACGGTGACGCATGATAGTTTGTTATGAAAATAAGGTTTGACTGGAGGGGAAGGGATGAGAGACGAGGAGTTAAGTCAAGGTAGAAATAAACTGCGGTTGCAGCGTCTTCCCTACTCTCCTTATATGCCTCATCCTCCTTCTATCCTTGACTACTCAGCTTGCAGACTTCGAGTGAGGCAAGGTGATCCCCAACCGCTGTTGCAGGGCTTCGACCACTTCCTCTGCCGACTTTGCACCAAAGTTCTTAATCTCTAGCAAGTCTTCTTGGCTGTAGTCGAGCAAGTCAGCGACTGAGTTGATTTGAGCGCGCTTCAGGCAGTTGTAAGCCCGCACCGAAAGCTGCAACTCTTCAATCGGAATTTGGCTTTCAGGATGGTCATCTGAAGCCGAGTCATCATCTGATGGCTCAAAGGTAATATCCTTAAGAGGATTAAACAGGTCTACCAGAATATTAGCGGCTTGACTCAGCGCTTCTTGCGGAGTCATGCTGCCGTTTGTCCAGATTTCCATGATCAAGCGGTCTTTTTCAAGCGTTCCGCCGACCCGACCATCTTCAACACTGTAGTTTACTTTCCGCACAGGCATAAATACAGAGTCAATTTGCAGAAAGTCCATCGCCGTTTCATCGCGAATTTTCTCGACGCCGCGATAGCCTTTTCCTTTCTCAATCCGAAACTCCATTTCCAGGGTTGCCCCAGCGGAAAGGGTGGCAATGTATTGATCAGGATCAACAATCTCAATTTCCGAGGGCACATCGAACTGCTCAGCGGTCACTGTTGCCGGACCCTGCACCAACAAACGACCAATATGAGGCTGGGAAGAAAAGGTTTTGAATACCAACTTCTTCATGTTCAGCATGATGTCTAACACATCTTCTCGAACACCTGGAACGGTCGCAAATTCGTGAGTGACGCCTGCAATTCTAATGGCGGTCACCGAAGCGCCTTCTAAATTAGAAAGCAGCACTCGACGCAGCGCATTACCGACGGTCATTCCTTGACCCCGATCGAGGGGTTCTAAGACAAATCGGCTATATTGGCTCTGGTCGTTCTCTGAACTAGACTCTACACATTCAACCTGAAACTGTGCCACGGAGTAACCTCCCTTTTCCTTCGTTGCGAGGGTCAACGCCCTCTGTTATGACTCCGAAACTGAGTTTCGCTGCTAAATATCAGCAAAATAAAACAAACACGGCTAGCCCTTTTGCAACGGGCGATCCTTAGACTCGGCGACGCTTGGGCGGACGGCAACCGTTATGCGGAATGGGGGTAACATCGCGAATCAAAGTAATTTCTATTCCAGAGCCTTGCAATGCCCGGATCGCAGTTTCTCGTCCTGCACCAGGTCCGCTCACCATGACTTCAAGTTGGCGCATTCCCTGATCCATCGCTCGGCGCGCGGCAGCTTCGGCAGCAGTTTGAGCCGCGAATGGCGTCCCTTTTTTCGCTCCTTTGAAACCACTTGACCCAGCGGACGCCCAAGAGATCACTTCTCCTTGAACATCCGAAATGGTCACGATCGTATTGTTGAAGGTGGACTGAATATGCGCTACACCGCTCGGCACATTTTTCTTTGCCTTACGCGGTCCCGTTTTCCGTGCTGGTTGTCTTGCCATGTCAAATTCTCAAGTACGTCGATCGAGGAAAATGTTGAATTGTTTCTCTATAAACTCAGGGAAAGCTGCCACAAGCAGACTCACAAAAAGCGTCTCGTGGCAGCTATCCATTATTTCTTACCTGGTGCTTTCTTCTTACCAGCAACGGTGCGACGACCGCCGCGACGAGTCCGGGCATTTGTCCGGGTTCTTTGACCTCGTACTGGTAAACCCATTCGATGACGACGACCGCGATAGCACCCGATGTCCATCAATCGCTTGACGTTCAACGATTCAAATCGTCGCAAATCCCCTTCAATTTGATAGCCCCCTTCAACCGCTTCCCGAAGCGCCGCGACATCAGCATCACTCAGATCCTTCACGCGAGTATCTGGGTTAACGCCTGTTTTTGCGATTACTTCCTGGGCGCGTGTAAGTCCAATTCCAAAAATATATGTCAGACCAATTTCAACCCGCTTATCGCGAGGCAGGTCTACCCCGGCAATCCGTGCCACGCTCGTATCTCCCTAACGTGTGATGACTTAAAATTGTGTGAACAACACTTAAATTGTGTGAACAACACTCCGTGAACAACTCGAAGCGCCTGCTGCAAGAGCAACTCCTTCTTGCAGCAGGCGGCCAATCTTTGACTGCCTAACCTTGACGCTGTTTGTGCTTGGGGTTAGAGCAGATCACCATGACGCGACCGCGACGACGAATGACGCGGCATTTCTCACAAATCGGTTTGACTGATGCTCGAACTTTCATGCCTAATTCCGGCAACGCTACAAACACAGCATCCTAACAATTTTTTATAGCATTTGTCAAAGATATCTTGCTATCTGGCATATTTTGTGATCAATGGAGCGTTTATCTGCCTTTATTTTTGAGGCGATAAGTAATTCTACCTTTTGTGAGGTCGTAGGGCGTCAGTTCGACTTTGACGCGATCGCCGGGAAGAATCTTGATGTAGTTACGACGAATTTTGCCTGAGATGTGGGCGAGGACGTTGAATCCATTGTCTAAATCAACGCGGAACATAGCGTTGGGCAGGGAATCAACAACCGTACCTTCCATCTCAATTAGATCTTGTTTAGACAAACGGAAATTCCTCCAAATACAGGTGGGGTCAAATCATACCCTATTTGAGTGTAGATCATTAAATTGATTTTCAGCAGTGATTCAACATCCGGGATGTCCGTACTCGAAAATGATGCGATGCTCAATCAAAAACTGGCTGAGAATGTTGCATCCTAGCCAGTTTGATTTTCTATTTCAACTCTAAGCGAGACTTTAAGCGAGATTATTCAATGCCGAGGAAACCGCCTCCATCGACTGATTACCATCAACTGTCACAAGCTTTTCACGTGACTCGTAATAGCTGATTAGAGGAGCCGTTTGATCGCGATAGACCTCCAGACGCCGCCGAATTACCTCTTCGTTATCGTCCTTGCGACCGCGGCTGAGCAACCGAGCTACCAGCGTCTCATCCGGAACGTCGAGATTGATCACGCGATCGTAGTCATGACTGAGCTTGCTCAGGATAAAGTCTAGGATCTGAGCTTGAATGACATTTCGAGGAAAACCATCGAGAATCCAGCCAGATTGAGTATCGGGCTTATCTAGCCGTTCTTGAATCAGGTCAACAACTAGTTGGTCAGGCACAAGTTCACCCCGTTCCATGTAGCGTTGAGCCTTCATGCCTAGCGGCGTTTGACTCGTCACTGCCTCCCGCAAAATTTCTCCGGTCGAGATGTGCGGAATCGAATGAGAGTCTGCCAAGATTTTCGATTGTGTACCCTTTCCGGCTCCCGGTGGTCCTAGAAAAATCAGTCGCGCCACTATTGTTTCACCATTCCTTCATATCGCTGAGAAATCACATAGGTTTGAATCTGTTTCGCCGTATCGATCGCAACCCCTACCAAAATCAACAGTGAGGTTGCTCCGAAGCCTTGAAATGTAGGGACTTTCGTTGCAGTTTCAATCACCGTTGGAACGATCGCGACGACCCCTAAGAAGATAGCACCCAAGAAGGTCAAACGGTTTAAAACACGCTCAATATATTCTGTTGTCGCCTTTCCAGGACGAATGCCCGGAATGCTTGACCCCATTTTCTTTAAGTTCTTCGACATGTCCTCTGGTTGAACGACCAGCGACGCGTAGAAATAACTGAAGAACAAGATCATCACGAGATACAGAATGTTGTAGAACCATGATGTTGGGCTGAAGAAATTGGCAAACTGGGCAACCGTGACGTTATTTCTAAACGAGTTAGCAATCAACGCCGGTAGCGTCAGAACGGTAGAGGCAAAAATAATTGGCATCACGCCGCCCTGGTTGAGGCGCAATGGTAGATAACTGCTTCTTTCCATATACTGGCGACGCCCAACCTGACGACGAGCCGAGATAATCGGAATCCGGCGAGTGCCTTCTTGAACGAAAACGATGCCAACAACCATTGCTAGAAAGACGAGCAACAGAACGACGATACCCCCAACAATGGTACGATCGCCCGTCTGCGCCAAGTCGAAGGTTCTCCCTAGCGACTGCGGCAATGACGAGACAATGTTTAGAAAGATCAGCAGTGATGCCCCGTTGCCAATCCCGCGTTCTGTAATCAGTTCGCCAATCCACATGACAAACATTGAGCCGGCCGAAAGTGCCAGAACCGTCTCAACAACGAAAGCAGGTCCCCACTGTTCCGCAAATGGCTTGAGTAATCCGACAGTCAACAGCGTGCTTTGAATAACAGCCCAAGCGGCAGCAACATAGCGGGTAATTTGGGAAATTTTGCGGCGTCCGGCCTCACCTTCATTCTTCTGCAAGTCCTCTAGAGCCGGGATGGCAGCCGTGAGCAATTGTAGAATAATTGATGCGTTAATAAATGGCAGAATACCAAGGGCAAAAATACCGAGGGTTTTCAGACCGCCGCCTGCGAACAAGTCCAAGAAGCCCAAGGCGCTATTACTTGCGATGCTGGCAGAAAATGCCGCCCGATCGATGCCCGGAATCGGAATGAAGATTCCTAAACGAACCAGGATGAGTGCCCCGATCGTCAACAGGAGACGACCCCTCAACCCAGAGGCTTGTGCCATCTGAGCAAAGGTTTCCTGTGCACTGGGCGTTTTATCTCGACTAACGACCATGAAGGGTGTACCTCTTACATTAAATTCGGATGTTCTTAATGACAGTACGATTAGCAGAATTGCAGATGAAATAATCTTAGAACGGCAAAACGTCCCTCAACCAGAACGGCACAGAAGGACGACTTCACCACGCACATTTTAAGGGGTGTCTTAGAGTTAGGTGAAATTATGCTCCAGTCACAACTTCACAGCTTCCGCCTGCTGCCTCAATTTTAGCGCGAGCACCAGATGTAAATGCTGCGGCTCTCACCTTCAGCGCTACAGACAGATCGCCGTTCCCCAAAACTTTAAGCGGAGCGCGATCGCTCGTCAAAATTCCCGCTTCAAGCAATGATTTTAGGGTGACTTCAGCATTAGCAGGTAGCTCAGCCAAATCTTCAACGTTGACAATGGAATACTCTTTGGCATTGATTACCGTAAAGTACTTCAACTTCGGCAAACGACGATAAAGTGGCGTTTGTCCTCCTTCAAATCCAGGTCGAGTCGGGCGACCAGAACGGGATTTCTGACCTCTCATGCCAAAACCGCAGCTTGCCCCCTGTCCCGCCGCGATTCCCCGACCGACCCGACGACCGCGCTTTGTTGACCCCTTTTGGGGTTGAGCATCTTCTATTCTCATGATGTTCGCTTCGGGTAAGTGTTTACAAACGGATTGGATAGCGCATTTTGTAACACGCTTTAGCCATAAAGGTTTTCAACCGGAATGCCACGCTCTTCAGCTACATCCTGAAGGGTACGCAGATTGTCCAATGCCGTGACCGTTGCACGAGCGTTGTTAAGCGGATTATCAGAACCGAGTTGTTTTGCGAGAATATTCTTCACGCCAGCCAACTCAAGCACTGTGCGTACCGCACCCCCAGCAATTACCCCCGTACCCGGAGCCGCCGGGCGCATCATCACTTTCGCGCCACCGCCTGCACCAGTTGCGGGGTGAGGAATCGAATTGGCTCTGGTGAGTGGCACTTCAACCAAGTGCTTCTTGCCGTCCGCCACACCTTTCTTCACTGCGCCGATCACGTCTGCCGCTTTACCAACGCCAACGCCGACTTGACCGCGCTCGTTTCCGACCACAACGATCGCACGGAAGCTGAGCTTTTTACCACCCTTGACCACTTTGGTCACTCGACGGATCTGCACAACGCGCTCTTGCCAGTCGCTTTCCTTTTCACGGGTGCGCTTTTCTTTTCTAGCCTTTGCCATGATTCAAGTTCTCCTAGAAATTTAAGCCCGCTTCACGAGCGGCGTCTGCTAACGCTTTCACACGACCGTGATACAGGTTTCCGCCCCGATCAAACACGACTTGATCGATCCCCTTCGCCTTCGCCCGCTCTGCAATTAGTTTGCCTACTGCTACTGAAGCATCGCAGTTTGAACCCGATTTCAGCTCCTCCTTGAGGTCTTTATCGACTGTAGAAGCAGAAACTAATGTACTTTGAGCGACATCGTCAATCACCTGCACATAAATGTGCTGATTGGACCGAAATACAGCCATCCGGGGACGCTCCGGTGTGCCAGAGAGGGAACGGCGAATGCGGCTGTGACGACGACGAACAGAATCTCGACGACTTAATTTCATAGTTTACTTCTTCCCTTTACCACTAGCCTTACCAACTTTGCGTCTAACCGCTTCACCCGCATAGCGAATGCCTTTGCCTTTATAGGGTTCAGGCGGACGAACGGCACGAATCTTAGCGGCAGTGTTACCAACAATTTCCTTGTCGATTCCGGTCACCGTGACGTTGACATTGTTTTCAACTACAAACTGAATGCCGTCTGGTGGCTCGATCAACACAGGATGGCTGTACCCCATGTTGAGATTCAAATTTTTTCCTTGAACTGCCGCCCGATAGCCGACCCCTTGAATTTCAAGCTTGCGCTGAAAGCCTTGAGATACGCCATCTACCATGTTGGCAACTAAGGTGCGACACAATCCGTGACGCTGACGAGCGGCGCGAGATTCATCACGGCGAGTCACCGTAATCGTGTCTCCTTCCATCACAACAATGGCTTCAGGGGGCAAAACCCGTGAGAGTTCACCTTTCGGTCCTTTGACCGTGACGTGTTGCCCGTCGATTGTGACCGTGACTTTGGCGGGAATGGGGATAGGACGTTTTCCAATCCGAGACATAGCTGATTCCTCGTTTGACTGTTTCTGCTGACTTCTTTTATGGTTGCTCTAGTAAACTGCGACAACAACCTTCTTTACCAGACATAGCAGAGGACTTCGCCACCCACACCCGACCGCCGAGCGTCGCGATCTGTCATCACGCCGCTTGACGTAGAGACGATCGCAATTCCAATGCCGCCTAACACGCGTGGCAAATCCTTGGTGTTGGAGTAAACTCGCAGTCCTGGAGTAGAAACACGCTTCAAGGCGGTGATGATCGGCTTGCGGGTTTTGCCTTTGTACTTGAGGGTGAGGACGATGTTGCGCTTGACGCCTTCGCCAACTTCCTCAACGTCGCCAATAAATCCTTCTGCTTTTAGCACTTGGGCAATGCTGCGAGTCATGCGAGTTGCCGGAATCTCTGTTGTTTGATGCCGCGCCAAGCTCGCGTTTCGGATGCGCGTCAGCATGTCTGAAATTGTGTCGTTAGCTGCCATAGTTTCCTCTGTGATGCTGCATCAGTTGTCCCGGAAAGGCATACCCAATTCCTTGAGCAGGGCACGACCTTCTTCGTCAGTATTTGCAGTAGTGATGATTGAAATGTCCATGCCGCGAATCTGATCGATACTGTCGTATTCGATTTCTGGGAAAATCAACTGTTCTCTCAGACCGAGCGTATAGTTTCCTCGACCGTCAAAACTTTTCGGACTGATGCCACGAAAGTCGCGAATGCGAGGTAAGGCAAGATTCACCAGGCGATCCATAAAGGCATACATGCGATCGCTTCTCAGCGTTACCATGACTCCGACGGGCATTCCCTCGCGGAGTTTAAACGCTGCGATCGCTTTTTTGGCTCTGGTTACGACTGGCTTTTGCCCTGTAATGGTTGCAATTTCTGCTACCGAAGCTTCTAGCGCCTTGGCATTTTGGGAGGCTTCTCCCAAACCCCGGTTCACCGTGATTTTCACGAGCTTCGGAACCTGATGGATGTTCTCATAATTGAACTGTTCCATCATCGTTGGAACGACCTTATCTTGGTAGATCGCTTTTAGTCCTGTCGCCATACTGATTTAATCCTTTCCCTGGGCTTGGTCAGGGAGCTATAGAGAGTATTGGGGCTGAAGCTAGTCAATGATCTCGCCTGTTTTCTTCAGCATTCGCACCTTACGACCGTCTTCGGTAAAGGTGTAGCAGACGCGGCTTCTGACCTTTTGCTTCTCGGAATACAGCATTACATTGGAGCTGTGAATCGGAAACTCTAGGGTCTCAATCCGCCCGGATTCACCTTCGCCTTGAGGCTTAATGTGCTTTGTTTTAACGTTTACCCCTTTAATCAGCACTTTGCTGGTTTTGGGAAACACTTCTTCGATCGCACCGACTTTGCCTTTATCGTTACCTGCAATCACTTGCACCGTATCGCCCTTTTTCACATGCATTCTGTGACGGGTGACGGTCTTCTTTTTCGTCGCCATTACAGCACCTCCGGAGCCAAGGAAACGATTTTGGTGTAGTTCTTATCGCGCAATTCACGCGCAACCGGACCAAAGACACGGGTACCTCTAGGGTTGCCGTCTTGGTTGATAATCACGGCGGCATTATCATCAAACCGAATGCTCATACCGCTATCGCGACGAATCGTTTTTTTCGTCCGCACGACCACGGCTTTGACCACATCCGATTTTTTGACTGCCATATTGGGTAGGGCATCTTTGACAACGGCGACGATGACATCTCCTACAGCGGCGTAACGGCGATTACCGCCGCCCACTACGCGGATGCACATTAGTTTGCGTGCACCGCTGTTGTCTGCCACATTTAAGTAACTTTCTTGTTGAATCATGTCCGCCTCCGGCGACCTTAGATCTTGGAACTGCTTAGAATTTCGGCAACAGCCCAGCGCTTAGTACGGCTCAGAGGGCGAGTTTCCAGAATACGGACGCGATCGCCCATTTTGCATTTGTTTTCTTCATCGTGCGCTTTATAGCGCTTTGTCCGAACCATGATTTTTCCGTATTTGGGGTGTTGAGCGCGGTTTTCCACGGCAACCACTACGGTTTTATCCATTTTGTCGCTGACAACTAAGCCAACTCTTTCCTTCACTGCCATTGGGTTTCGACTCCGTTTAGCTCTGGCCTTGTTTCAACTGTCGTTCGCGTTCAACTGTCAACAACTGAGCTAAGCGGTGCTTGGCGTGTTTGAACAGGTGCGGCTTTTCGAGCTGACGAGTCCCTTTCTGCATCCGCAGCTCGAATAGCTCTCGCTTCGATGCCAAAATTTGCTCAGAAAGTTCTTCGTCGTTTAGTTTTCTTGCATCTTCAACGTTGGGAAGAGACATAAGTTAGGACTCCTCCGTAACTTCAATTTGTTGACGAACAATAAATTTGGTTTTGATCGGCATTTTGAACGAGGCAAGGCGCATCGCTTCCCGAGCGGTTGCTTCGGGTACGCCTGCAATTTCAAATAAGATCCGACCGGGCTTGACGACAGCAACCCAGAACTCGGGCGCACCTTTACCAGAACCCATTCGGGTTTCAGCAGGGCGTGCGGTTACAGGTTTGTCGGGAAAGACGCGAATCCAGATTTTTCCGCCACGGCGAATGTAACGAGTCATCGCACGACGACCCGCTTCAATCTGACGAGCGGTAATCCAAGATGGCTCTAGCGCCTGCAATCCGAAATCTCCAAAGTTCAGATCACTGCCGCGCGTTGCCAATCCTGCCATCCGACCGCGCTGTTGTTTGCGGAATTTTGTTCTTCTTGGGCTTAACATGACTCGATACCAATGAATAAGAGTCAGGAGGCGAGATGCAGAATGGAAGGCCGAAAGAATTTATCTCTCATCCCTCATCCTTCATCCCTCATCCCTCGTTTGATCGGTCTTCAAATTGCTGACGACGACGCTGTTGGCGACGACGCGGCTGTTGATTGGTCGGAGCTTCTTCAACTCGCTCTTGTCCAGGAATAATTTCACCCTTAAAGACCCACACCTTAATACCAAGCGTGCCGTAAATTGTAGCGGCGGTGCAGTAAGCGTAATCGATATCAGCCCGCAGGGTATGTAGCGGAACGCGGCCCTCACGAGTCCATTCAGGACGCGCAATCTCAGCCCCATTCAAACGACCACTAACCTGAATCTTGATCCCTTCAATGCCGGCCCGCTGAGCGCGTTGAATCGCTTGGCGAACCACACGTCGGAAGGAAACCCGCCGCTCTAGCTGCTCAGCAATATACTCCCCGATCAGGGCAGCATCAGCATCAACGCGAGCGACTTCAACGACGTTGATCCGGATGGCGCGATCGCTGTCACCTAATGCGTTCTGCAAGTTCGTGCGCAACACTTCAATCCCAGCACCGCCGCGACCGACAACCACGCCAGGACGCGAAGTGCGAATTTCGAGATCGATTTGATCGGCTTTACGCTCAACCCGAATCTCAGAGATTCCTGGCTTTTTCAGGTTGTCAAGATTTTTCGGATTCTTGAGAAAGAACTCGCGAATCTTGTGATCCTCTTGCAATAGATCAGGATAGCGTTCTGCATCCGCGAACCAACGGGACTGGTGATCTTTAATGATCCCAAGCCGAAAACCGTTTGGATGAATCTTTTGTCCCACAAATATGTCCTCAGAAACGCAGTAAAGAACGGTTATGAATCGGAAGCACCGGGCATCACTGCCACTGTGATGTGACAAGTCGGCTTGCGGATTTGATAGGCACGTCCTTGCGCTCTCGGTCGAAATCGCTTGAGGACAGGTCCTTGATCAGCAAAGGCTTGGCTGACAATCAAATCGGCGCGGTTGTAGCCTTCATTGTGTTCAGCGTTTGCTGCCGCCGATCGCAGCACCTTGAGAACCGGCTCGCAGGCACGATAGGGCATAAATTCGAGAATAATTAGCGCTTCGCGGTACGATAGCCCTCGAATCTGATCGAGTACCCGCCGCACCTTGAACGGTGACATCCGGATGTACCGTGCGATCGCTTTTACTTCTCCTGCTGTTTGAGTTGCCATAATTTATCTCCTATCGACGCGCCTTGCGATCGCCGCCTGCATGACCCCGGAATGTCCGAGTCGGCGCGAATTCACCTAATTTGTGCCCAACCATCTGTTCGGATACAAATACCGGAACATGCTGACGACCGTTGTGGACAGCGATCGTCAATCCAATCATCTGAGGCAGAATTGTTGAAGCACGAGACCAAGTTTTGATCACCTGGTTATCGCCCTTTGCTCTGGCTGCCTCAACCTTTTTCATCAAGTGGTCTGCAACGAACGGACCCTTCTTTAGTGAACGTGCCATATTTACAGTCTCCCTAAATTACGATTCCCGTCCGCCACGTCCGCGCTTCGAGGTCTTCCGACGACGACGCACAATCAGCGCACTACTCAGCTTTTTCTTGTTGCGAGTCTTCGCACCCAAGGTTGGCTTACCCCAAGGAGTTACAGGACCCGGACGACCAATTGGGGCCCGTCCTTCACCACCACCATGGGGGTGATCCACAGGGTTCATCACACTACCACGAACCTGAGGACGACGACCTCTATGACGTGTCCGACCCGCTTTACCCAAGCTGATGTTGCGATGTTCTGAGTTTCCAACTTGTCCGATCGTGGCGTAACACTCTTTACGCACCATCCGAACTTCGGTTGAAGGCAGTTTCAGCGTCACATAGTCGCCTTCTTTCGCCGCCACTTGAGCTTGTGCCCCAGCCGCGCGCACCATCTGAGCGCCTTTGCCAGGCTGAAGCTCGACATTATGAACGATTGTGCCGAGAGGAATCTTCTCCAAGGGTAGCGCGTTGCCCACTTCGATTGGCGCATCCGCACCTGCTTGAATTGTTGTACCCACCTTCAATCCAGCAGGATGAATGATATAGCGCTTCTCACCATCTTGGTAAAACAGCAGCGCGAGACGAGCGTTACGGTTGGGATCATACTCAACAGCAGCAACCTTTGCGGGCATATTGCGCTTGTCTCGCTTAAAGTCGATGATGCGATAAAGCTGTTTGTGTCCGCCCCCATGATGGCGACAGGTGATAACACCGCGATTGTTACGCCCTTTATGTCTATGTTTAGAGATGGTCAAAGACTTTTCAGGGGTTGACTTTGTAATTTCCGCAAAGTCAGAAACGCTGCGCTCTCGTGTGCCAGCGGTGTAGGGTCGATAACTTCGGATACCCATAACTGGTTACTCTCTGAGAATTTATACTTCGGGGAATAGTGTAATCGAGTTGCCTTCGGCAAGCGTGACGATCGCTTTCTTGTACTGAGGCTTAAACCCTTGGTACTTGCCGACTCTACGCTTTTTGCGAGGAGGAAGCATCGTACTTACGCCGGTCACTTTCACATCAAATAGATATTCGACTGCCGCTTTAATTTCAGGCTTCTTCGCTTTAGGAGGAACTTCAAACGTGTATTGGTTGAGTTCCAGCAAGCGGGTTGCCTTCTCCGTAATAATCGGGCGACGAATAATATCCGCTAGGTTGCGGGGGTCGAGTTCAGTCACCATAAACCTCCTGAATTTTCGCGATCGCAGATGCCGTTGCCACAATGTGATCTGCATGGAGCAGATCAAAAATGTTGAGGTTGTCTGCTGAAATTAGTCTGAGATTGGCGACGTTCCGAGCCGAGAGATACACATTCTCGTTGCGCTCTGCGACAATCATCAGCACTTTCGATTCTGGCTCAATGCCCCAACGAGACAATGCTCCAACGAGTTCTTTTGTCTTAGGACGCGCTAAGTTGGAGGCGAAATCCTCCACCACAACCAACTGCTCAACTCGGCTTTGAAAGGCAGTTCTCAACGCCAGTCTCCGCTCTTTGCGGTTCATCTTCAGCGAGTAATCTCTGGGTTTCGGCCCAAAGATCACACCGCCGCCCCGCCATAGCGGAGAACGATTCGATCCAGCACGAGCGCGACCCGTTCCCTTCTGACGCCAAGGCTTCCGTCCGCCTCCGCGCACTTCAGCGCGAGTCTTGGTCGAGACGGTTCCTTGACGAGCATTAGCCAACTGACGAACTAACGCGCGATGAACCACACTTTTTGCGGTTTCTGCTTTCGCCACTTTCAGTTCAAAAGACGCCGTACCGTTCTCGGCTCCCTGCCAATCTTTGACTACACAATCCACCATGTCTCTACTCCTTAGCCCTTCTTGCCACGAATGTTTGCAGGCATAATTTGCACCAAAGCACCGGGCTTACCAGGAACTGCCCCTTTAATCAGGATGAGGTTGCGCTCAGCATCAATACGGACGACGGTTAATTTCCGAATCGTGGTGCGGGTTCCACCGAGGCGACCTGCCATCCGCTTACCGGGATAGACCCGTCCAGGGGTTGTTCCAGCTCCAGTAGAACCGGGGGCGCGGTGGTTTTTGGAACCGTGAGCCATTGGACCGCGTTTGAAGTTGTGGCGCTTTTGGTAGCCTGCAAAGCCGCGACCGATGCTCGTGCCAACGACATCAACTAGTTGACCTGCTTCAAACAAGTCAGCTTTGAGGTGCTGACCGGGTTCATACTCACTAGCATCCTCAACGCGGCACTCAACGAGGTGACGCACAGGATCAGTGTTGGTCTTGGCTAAGTGTCCTAGCAACGGCTTATTGAGAACTTTTGCTCTCGCTTCACCAAACCCAATTTGAATGGCGGAGTAGCCGTCTGTTGCTTTGGTTTTGACTTGAGTAATCGGGCATGGACCGGCTTGAATGACGGTGACAGGAATAGATTTTCCTGTTGGGTCAAACACTTGAGTCATGCCAAGTTTTGTTCCGAGAATACCGACTGTCACGGTAACGGGTCTCCTTTTTCTTACATGTAAACATGTCAAACTTGCGATTTTGAATATCGCAGATTTGAGTCACTCCAATGGACTCTACGGTCTAGAGACCGAAAGAATCTTGCCTCTAGGAGATCAAGAGGTAGCGGATTCCGCTTTTTTGAGTTGAACTTCAGGCAACCGACTCAAAGCTGTTTTGGAGCTAGACTCTAGGATGCTTTCACCAGCGATGGACTTGGCTAGCGCACTAGTCAGTATCCAACGGTTGCTGGGATCAAACGCGAAGCTAAATGGAAACCTTGACGGAATTCTCAGCTTTCTCGCCTGAAGATGCGATCGCTCTAAAATTTTCCTGATTAAACAGCATTTTTTAAAGCACTGCTCAGATTCTCTCTGCAAGAAGCTAATCTGATAGATTTTGTCAGGAAATCGTATAACTGAAATTTTAGCGACAATTAAACACTATAGATTAATAAAGTCAGTATTGTCCACATATTTTCTAAGTTTTTTGGGTGGGATGGTAAATAGAACGGATTTGAGGGTGGCTACTTCCGCCCTCGAAATCGATAAGAACACATATATTATTCAGCTGTAGATGTAAAGAGTGAGGTTGTTTTGACCGCTACCAGTGAAAATAACGCGCGATCGTAGTCTGTGCTCTCCTGTTCGCAAAGCGTTTAACTACTAATACAATCTGTCTTGAGTTATTGCAGTTCGATCAATTCGTTTTGGGCAACGTTCACTAGCGATTAACGTTGTCGATCGCATCAACAAAGCTGAGCAAACGATGCGCCATTTCTAATTTGCTGCACGACGGGATTTCAACATGGCGACCTGTGCGATCAAGGAAAACAGCGTGATTGGTATCGCTGCCAAACCCACTATTAGGTTGATCGACCGGATTGGCCGCGATCGCATCTAGTCCTTTTCGCTCTAGCTTCGCGATCGCAGGGGTGACAAAATCTCCGGTTTGAGCGGCAAATCCAATTAATCGCTGATCCGGACGTTTCAGGGCGGCTAACTCCGCCACAATGTCAGGAATCGGTTCGAGCGGTAGAGCAATCGGCAGATCTTTTTTGGGTAGTTTTTCTGCGCTGTAAAGGGTTGGTTGTACATCTCCAACCGCTGCAGACATAACAATCCAATCGGCGTCTAGTAAGTGTTCTCTCATCACGTGCCTCATGTCGGCAGAACTGGTGACCGGAACAAGACGAATCGATTTGAGGGGAGCCAGCAAATGCGCATCGATTGGGGCATGAACTAGGGTGACGTTTGCGCCGCGATGCAAAGCCGCTTGCGCGATCGCAATTCCCATTTTTCCAGTCGAGGGATTGCCAATGAAGCGCACTGGATCAAAATGTTCGCGGGTTCCGCCTGCGCTGATTAGAATGTGTTTGCCAGTGAGGTCGCGAGTTCCTCCGGTGTAGAGCAGCGATTGGATGTGAGGCAAGAGTTCTTCGGGTTCTGCCATGCGTCCTGTACCGACGCGATCGCACGCTAAAATTCCGGCTCCTGGATTCGCAGCATGATAGCGCGAGTCAAGTAAAAGCTGATTCCAATTACGTTGAACGCTCTGTTGCTCCCACATGTCTGTATTCATTGCCGGAGCTAATAACACTGGACAGATGGATGCTAAAACCGTATTGGTTAGCAAATTATCCGCCATACCGTAACTCAGTTTGGCGAGAGTATTAGCGGTTAACGGTGCGATAACAAAAAGTTCTGCCCATTCACCAAGCTCGATGTGGAGGGGGCGATGATGAGCCGGACTCCAAAAATCATCGTCGGTGTAGGCAGCATGACGACTGAGGGTGGCAAACGTTAGGGGGGTAATAAAGGATTGGGCGGACTTTGTGAGCATGACCCGCACCTCTGCCCCAGATTTTGCCAGCGCTGAGACGAGATGACAGACTTTGTAAGCAGCAATGCCGCCGCCAATGCCAAAGAGAATGCGTTTACCCTGCATGACTTGAAGCGCAATTAATAGATCGAGGCGCGATTAAAATGAAAAACCGCCCGATGAGCGAGCGGCGTAGGCTTAAATTTGTACTTCAAAATTAGGCGGTTATGCTTCATCGTAGGCTTCTAAGTCTAGAAGATAGAGGTAGGGTTCGACTAGTTCAGGACGCTGGAATGCGATCGCTCTGAGCAAATGCCAATCGTTTAAGCCATCGAAGACACTGCTATAGTCATCTTGCTCCAACCGAATTGCCAACGTTTGAATGTCTGACTCTGTGAGCTTAGCCACATCGAGTTCTGTATATTTGAATGTCTGCACGGCTTTCACCTCCCTCTAAATCCATCTGTTGCTGTATTGACTACTGTACTGAACTAATGAAACAGATGGCTGACCCCTAATTAAAGTTTACTTCAGCTTCCCTAGTTGGAACCTAGAGTAAAGGTTTCGTTAATCTCGGTTCGCAATCCTTCAAACTTAGAGCAGAATCTTTTCGACGAATTGCTGCGCTTCATTCAGGACTAGGGGAGAAACTTCGTGTCCCATATCGAATTCTTTGTAGTCCACCTTTGCCCCGATCGCGGTTAGCTGTTGTCTTGAAAAATGGCCAGCGGATAGCGGCACAACGGAGTCTTGACGACCATGCACCAGCAAAATAGGCGGGTAGCTGGGCTGGCGAGAAATTGCGCTGTGCAGATAACCGCTCATCACCATTAATCCAGCTAATGGAAGCTGGGTTCCGACATCGAGCGTCATCGCGCCACCTTGGGAGAAGCCACCCAAAATGGTTCGCGATAAAGGAATTCCGGTGCTGGCTTCTAAAGATTTCAGCCAATCGATTAGGAGTTGACGGCTCTTTTTCAAGTCGGGTTGCTGGCTAATGTCGCTCCGAAAGCTCGCGATGTTTGAGAGGTCGTACCACATTCTTCCGGTGGTGCTGTAAGGATGCGAAAAAGGTGCGTCAGGCACCATAAATTGAATGTTGGGCAGTTTTAGTAGGGAACACAAGAAGGCGACATCTTGAGCACTTGCGCCCCAACCGTGGAGGATGACAATTAAGCCTTTAGGCGACTGACCAGATTGGGGTGGAATGGTGATAGCTTGCAAAGACACTGATTTAGCGGGTAACTCTCCGTTTCCGATCATAGAGGGGATGGAGGGAGTTCGGCAGAGAAGATAAATGAGGGGGATGATTTCTCTGGATCGTTCCTTTCTGAACCTCAAACTATCAGCGACGAAGCTCAAACATTCAATGATGAAGCTTAAACATTCACGCTTGATGCTCAAACATTCAACGATGAAGCTTAAACATTCGCTCTTGATGCTCAAACATTCAACGATGAAGCTTAAACATTCACGCTTGATGTCCAAACATTCAACGATGAAGCTCTGAGTATCAACGATGAAGCTCAAACATTCAGGCTTGATGCTTAAACATTCAACGATGAAGCTCTGAGCATCAGCGATAAAGCTTAAAGGCTTACGTTTGAACTTCAGGTCATTCTTCTATATCGTTTTTGCTCCTCGCGTCTTCCTAATCTCCTTGACCTCTTCGACATTGCCATCATCCCTTATCCTGAGAGAGACCGACTTAACTGACAGGATTGAACTCATGGCACGTTTAGCTCTACTGAGCGTTTCAAATAAAACTGGGCTGATTGATTTGGCTCGGAGTTTGGTAGAAGAATTTGGGTTTGACCTGATCAGCAGTGGAGGAACTGCACAAGCTTTGAAGGAAGCAGGCTTACCTGTCACTAAGGTCTCAGACTACACAGGGTCGCCGGAGATTTTGGGAGGACGGGTGAAGACACTCCATCCCCGGATTCATGGTGGAATCTTGGCGCGGCGAGATGAACCGCAGGATATTGCAGATTTAGAAGCCCAGCAGATTCGTCCGATCGATCTGGTTGTGGTGAATCTCTATCCTTTTGAAGCCACGATCGCTAAAACGGGCGTTACGTTACCCGAAGCGATCGAGCAGATCGACATTGGCGGGCCTGCAATGATCCGCGCCTCAGCTAAGAACTTTGCTCATTTAACGGTTCTCTGCAATTCGGATCAATACAACTCCTATTTAGAAGAGTTGCGCCAGCATAACGGAGTCGCATCATTGGCTTTCCGGCAAACCTGCGCCTTGCAAGCATTCAAACATACCGCCAGCTACGATCGCGCCATCTCGGCTTATCTTGAGAACCAAGGAGCGCAAACAGGCGTTCTCCCCGATGCATTCACCCTCACCGGACAGCAAGTTCAACCCTTGCGCTATGGCGAAAACCCTCACCAAGAGGCAGCTTGGTATCAGACTGGAGCCACTCCGACGGGCTGGGCTGCCGCTACCAAGTTACAAGGCAAAGAACTGAGCTACAACAATCTGGTGGATCTAGAAGCAGCGCGATCGATTATCGCTGAGTTCGCTGATCCAGAGAGCGACCCCACCGCTACCATCATCAAACACAACAATCCCTGCGGCTCAGCAATGGGAGCAACCTTGCTCGAAGCCTACGAAAAAGCCTTTAATGCAGATTCGATCTCAGCATTCGGTGGCATTGTGGCGTTGAATCGTCCGATTGATGCCCCCACTGCTACCGCTATGACGAAAACCTTTCTAGAATGCGTAGTTGCCCCAGTGTGCAACCCTGACGCGCAAGAGATTTTACAGGGTAAGTCAAAAGTTCGGGTGCTGACTCTATCGGATCTGACGACGGGCGCACTTCAACAGGTCAAAGCGATCGCAGGTGGCTTTTTGGTTCAGGCCGCCGATGACATCGTTGCCGATGTGAACCAGTGGAACCTGGTTACCGAGAAGAAACCGACGCCCGAACAACTCGCCGAACTGCTGTTTGCTTGGAAGATCTGTAAGCATGTCAAGTCGAATGCGATCGTGGTGAGCCGCGATCGTACAACGATCGGCGTCGGGGCAGGGCAGATGAACCGCGTTGGCTCTGTCAAAATCGCGCTTGAACAAGCAGGTGAACAGGTTCAAGGAGCCATTCTCGCGAGTGATGGATTTTTTCCATTTGATGACTCGGTTCGCACGGCTGCGGCTGCCGGAATTAGTGCGATCGTTCAACCGGGTGGCAGTTTGCGTGATCAAGAATCCATCGATGCGGCGAACGAGCTTGGAATCGTCATGGCATTCACCGGAATTCGCCATTTCTTGCACTAAAACTGAGCGCAGAAATCTAGAGCAGAGGTTCACAGAGCACCGGGAATTGAGAGGAGGTACGATATGCTAAGTTTTATTAACCTCCTCATTTAGACAAAGAACCTCTATGCCTTCTGAGTTACTTCAGTTCCTCAAAGTTTATAGTCAGTTTGTCCATCCCGTTTTGATGTGGGTGCTACTAGCATTAACCATCTACGCTTTGTATTCGGGACTTCAATGGCGGCGTGCCCGCACTGCCACGGGAGACCTGAAGAAGAACCTTCTCAAAGAAAAATTCAATGTCAAACATTACCAAATTGGCTCGGTAGTGCTTGCCATTATGGTCGTCGGTTCAATCGGCGCAAT
This sequence comes from Myxacorys californica WJT36-NPBG1, assembly GCA_019359315.1. Lineage (GTDB taxonomy): Bacteria > Cyanobacteriota > Cyanobacteriia > Leptolyngbyales > Leptolyngbyaceae > Myxacorys > Myxacorys californica. The sequence goes on along the minus strand of JAHHHO010000017.1, from coordinate 18,359 downwards.
GGGAGCAACCTACATCAACAGCGGTAAGTTGTTTGTCGCTCCACACTTGCTCATTGGACTAGGCATGACGGGAATGATTGCCGTTTCCGCATCGCTATCGCCCTTTATGCAGAAGGGACAAGACTGGGCGCGGTACAGTCACATTGCAATCAATGTGGCAATTACGGGGTTATTTGGATACCAAGCGATTACTGGCATCACTATTGTGCAGAACATCATCAAACGCATGGGGACGTAGCGACAGTTAGCTAACTTTTATTTCTAATTTTGGGGGTGCATTTGTTGTGCCCCATTATTTTTAGCTGCTAAAGACGGTATGCCCGAACTCAGCACCACTAGTTGAGTTCGTTGAGTAGGATTTCAAAAAATCCGCTAACGTGTTTGAGTCGTTTCCAGCGATCGCCAAAATCGAAGGCGGTCTATCTCATATTGAAGCCGTTGGGTTCTTCGACACGATTAATCAAAACTGATGTGAATAGGCGGAATCTGTCTTCAGATCAACAGACGCGATCGCTATAAATTCGCTATTGTTCCAGCTAAAGGATTACTATGGGGCAAAATTCGTGTTTCCGATCAGCGACGACAATCCAACTCGCATCAAACCCTATGTAACGTATGGGTTAATTGCAGTCAACATTTTAGTTTTTGCATACGAACTCACCAGAACACCACCGCAACTCGAAAACTTCTTCTACACCTGGGCAGTCATACCTCAAGAGCTATCGCGGCACTTTGCCGGTGGAGAACTGGGGTATCAGCCTTTTCCCGAATGGATTACGTTATTCACCTCGCAGTTTCTACATGGTGGTTTTCTTCATGTCGCCGGAAATATGCTGTTTTTGTGGATTTTTGGCAACAACGTAGAAGATCGATTAGGGCACGTCAAATTCTTGCTTTTCTACTTAACCTGTGGAGCGTTAGCTGCCCTTTCGCAATGGTATTTCTCATCCAACTCGACGATTCCATCGCTGGGTGCGAGTGGCGCGATCGCGGGCGTCATGGGCGCATACATTCTGCGATTTCCTAGAGCTAGTATTCTGACGCTCATTCCGCTGGGTATTCTGATTCCAATTCGGTTGCCTGCCTACGCTTACCTTGGCATCTGGTTTCTGCAACAAGCCCTCTATGGCATTGCTAGTCTTGGCGTTCCGGCAAACATTGGCATGGAGCGGGGCGGTGTCGCCTATTGGGCACACGCAGGTGGATTCGTATTTGGAGCCGTTCTTGGACCTTTGCTAGGACTCTTCTCGAATAGCAGTAGCGAGGCAGAAAGAACCTACTAAATTTTAAAAAACTGGGATGAAGTATTGCAAGGAGATCCAGGAGAGACTGATAATGAGATTAAGGAAGTCTTATCTAAATTTGTCTTTCAGTTGGCAGAAACTTCAGGATTCAGCACTCATCCCAGGAGCAGTGATACATGAGCGGTTTAATTAATCTCATCAAAAAACTATTTAGCGGCATTCTTTCATTTGTTGGCGGGCTGCTAGGCGGCAAAAAAAATGGCGGTTACTACATGGAGGCAGACGAATCTAAGTTTGCGCCGCTTCCTAGTACAGACGAAGAGAAATCCGCTAAACCAGAACCCGCTAAAGTCGAGGCTGCCTCTAACGGAGCAAAAGCAGAGCCAATCAAGGCGGCTAAAGCTTCCGTAGCGGAGTTATCAAACGCAGAACCTGTCAAAGCAGTTAAAAACTCTGTAGGGGACTCAGCAAAAGCGGTTCAAGCTTCAGCCAAGTCGGCTACAGGTGCGGATAAAGGCAAAGCAGCGCCTACCAAGGCGGAATCTGCCAAAGTAGGTGCTGCCTCCAGTAATGGTTCGCAGCCTCCGGCCCCTGCCAATGTTGCTCTCAACATGCCGAAGCCAACAGTCAGCTTTGCAACCGAATACTTAGCGCCCAAGCCAACAAGCACTCGTCGTCGGCCTGGTGCAAATATGAGTTCTTTCCTTGAAATGGCGAAGAATGTAAAACCTTCAACCTAATATTCTTCAACGTTGATTGAAGTAGGTGTGCATTAGCAAAAAGCATCTCAGTCCTAGGATTGAGATGCTTTTCTAATTTAGTAAACGCCTTCCCGTCGTTCTTCCGTTTTTTGAATTAACCAAAGGGCGTGAATAATACCCGGAACCCAGCCTAGGGCAGTTAGAAGAACATTAACAATTAAGCCTGTGCTAATGCCTGTAGTAAGAAACACAGCTAGGGGAGGCAGCAAAATAGCCGATACAAGACGTAAAAATTTCATAGGATTTCTCTAAGCATTCGTTTTATACAACATGCTTTAATTCTCATCAATCTGCGATCGCATAGCTTCTCTCTTTAGACAGGATCAAACTTCATTTGCAGATCTTGATCAGGAGTAGAAGCTTCAAGGCTAACCCGCCCGTGAGATAGAGTAGAGGCTGTGCCATTGGCTTTGGCAAGCGCTATAAAATTGCAAGATAAAGATCATGCTCAGTCAGTCTCCAATTGTCTCTGCCAAATGGCTCCAAGAAAACTTAGCTCAAGTCGTTGTGATCGACTGTCGCTTTGCTTTAATGGAGCCGTCACTCGGACGGCAACAGTACGAAGCAGGGCATATTCCAGGAGCCTACTATTTAGATCTCGATCAGGATTTATCGAGCGCGGTTCAAAAACATGGCGGACGACATCCTTTGCCAGATCCGAAAAGGCTAAGTGCCAAACTTTCTGCAATGGGCATTACCGCCTCTAGCTTGGTTGTTGCCTACGATGATTCTCGGTTTGCATTTGCGGCTCGGTTGTGGTGGCTATTGCGATATTTAGGTCACGATTCTACGAAGCTTGGCGAAGCCAATCGCGTTGCAGTTCTAGATGGCGGATTCCAAGCTTGGAAAGCAGCAGGAGGCGCAGTCACTCCTGATATTCCGCCACAGAAATCAGGAGACTTCATCCCAAATCCTCGCCCTGATTGGGTTGTAGACATAGAAGCAGTGAAAGCTAAAAAAGACTCTCCTGACGTTGCATTAGTCGATTCTCGCGAACCAGAACGTTATCGAGGAGAGCGAGAGCCAATCGATCCGATCGCAGGTCACATTCCGGGTGCAGTCAATTATCCTTGGCAAGAGGTGACGACCGAGCAAGGGGAGTTAAAATCAGACGATCAATTGCGCGATCACTGGTCAGATCTTCAGTCCACACCAGAAATCTTGGTGTACTGCGGTTCGGGCGTTTCAGCCTGCGTTAATTTGCTTTCTCTTGCCGCGATCGATCGAGAAGGGAAGCTATATGCCGGAAGCTGGAGTGATTGGTGTTCCTACCAACTGTGACTCTTCTAACAGAAATTATTAAATCAAATTCTGACGGGGATTAAAGCTTTCAAATTGGCGTAATTTCTCGTATAACTCACGCTCTTGCTCGGTTAGTTCTTTCGGAAACGCAATCTGAATTTCAACAATCTGATCGCCTCGCGCGACGCCATCTTCCGCAGAAGTACTTCCGATTGGATAGCCTTTATTCGCTAAGCGCAGTCGTTGCCCCGATCGCACTCCTGCTGGAATATTCATTTTCACCATGCCATCTAACGTTGGCACTTCGATCGCGCCGCCTAGCACCGCTTCACTGGGTGTGATCGGCAACTGGCACACGATGTCAGCATCCTCAACTTTGAAGAAAGAATGAGGAGAAACTTCAATTTTTAGATACAGATCGCCGCCATTTACCCCTTGTCCTTTCAGCCGAACGCGTTGACCCGACACCATTCCAGACGGCATATTAACTTCTAGCGATCGCCCGTCTTCTAGGCGAATTCGCTCCCGCCCACCTGCGTAGGCTTTTTCTAGGGGAACCGTTAACCTGGCTTCGGCATCCCGACGAGCAGGCGGACGCGGGGTACTAACGGTATAACTCGTTTTGCTCGTGCCCGGACGAAAAACATCTTCCACTGGCGCACGGGGCGGTTCACGGCGAGGGGCAGTTCTGGTTGTGGTTCGCGGGGATGCGGCAGAACTGACAGAAGTCCGACTTAAAAACTGATCGAAGAAGTCATTGAAGTTGCGAAACGCGCCAAAATCAACCTCCCCACCTTGTCCGCGCCGTCCATTTTTCTGAAACCCCTGCTGTTGCCAAAAATTTCCATATTGGTCATACTGCGATCGCTTTGCTACATCCGACAGCACGGCATACGCTTCACTGAGGTCTTTAAATTTTTCCTCAGCCGCTTTGTCACCCTGATTAACATCGGGATGATATTGTCTCGCAAGCCGACGGTAGGAGCGCTTGATCTCGTCCATTGACGCATCTCTAGCAACTTCTAAGATTTCATAGTAGTTACGGAAATTTTGCATAGAGGGTAGTTAGAAATAGAGCATGAGTGCGGAGCGAAGACTGAAAGAATACCTCACTTCTTCGCTCTGCACTCACTTTTTTTTACAGCCAATCGTCTTCGTCATCCCAATTATCTTGGGCATAGTTGGGACGAGCGGGACGTTTTTTAGAGGAATCGCTACGATTGGCTCTGCCAAAGTCTGAAGCATCAGGTGAGCGGCGGCTACCAAAGTCAGTTCGACCGGACGAGTAACCAGAACCATTATCGCGCCGAGGAGCCTCTAGATCTGGATTTCGTCGGGGCGGATCTTGTCTCGACGAGCTGTAGTTCTGCTGAGAACCGCGATTGGCTCCGCCCAGATCCGAAGAATCGTAGAAATCAGGATCGCGCCGCGTCCCGTTACCTCGGTTTCTAAAAGTATCTCGACTGCCGTAGGGATCTTGCGACGGGGCACGATTGGCCCCGCCAAACTCCGCAGGATCGCCACCATACTGCAACGGATCGCTGTAGGGATCTCGGCTTCTGGAGCGGTCTGGACTCGCGTATGGATCGCGGCCAGTTGAGGGGCGATTGGCTCTGTCAAACTCTGAAGAATCGTTGTAGGAGTCGCGGTTTATATCAGAGCGATCGGCTCTGCCCAATGAAGAATCGCGGCCTCTAGAGGAGTCTGGATTGGCATACGGGTCACGGCTGGTCGGAGGACGATTGGTTCTGCCAAACTCCGCAGGATCATTATATGGATCTCGATTCGGCGAAGTTTGACCGCTGTAAGGATCGCGGCTGGCTCCGCCAAGCTCTGAAGAATCATAGCGATCGTTGGGTACACCATCGAAGGAAACACGCCTACTGTCGTTCTGGCTGTAGTTATCTCGACCATAGCTATCTCGACTAGGAGCAGCATTATCACGATCGCCGCGATCGTTATCCCGTCCATAGGTGTAGTTGTCACGCCCGTAGGTGTAGTTGTCACGCCCGTAGGTATAGTTATCGCGTTCGTAATTACTTTGCCCATAGCTACTTTGCCCATAGCTACTTTGTCCGGCATTCCAGTAATCACGAGATGATCCATAAGGATCACGAGGTTCGGGGTAGTAGTAATCTTCGTCGTCTTCGAGGAAAAAGTTTTTGATCGACTCGAAGAAGCCGCCTTCGCCTTCGTCGAGTTTGGTCTGTTGATAAACCTCACGGTTGAGGTCATACAGAGCATCTTTGAGATCTGCCTCAGCAATGTCTACACCGCGATCGTCGTTGTTTGCCAATGCTTCTCGTAGACGCTGCACTTGCGGTTCAATCCGATTGCGATAGGGGCTCACAAACGTCATGCCGAAGTCAAGCGTTGCTTCTCGCAGTTGACGCTCAGCTTGAAAGGTCAGCGCTTCTGCCCGATTTCGCTTCTCGACTTTTTCTTTGCGGAGTCGATCGATTTCGGCATATTCTTCAGCGCTGCGAATCATTTGCCGGATTTCGTCTTCGCTCAGATTCGATGCACCTTGAATGGTAATACTCTGCTCGCGCCCGGTAGTACGATCCATCGCGGTCACTTGCAGAATGCCGTTAGCGTCTACATCAAACGACACCTGAATTTGCGGAATTCCACGCGGCGCGGGTGGAATGCCCATCAGCTTGAAGCGCCCCAGCGATTTGTTGCCCGATGCCATCTCCCGTTCGCCTTGCAGAACGTGGACTTCGACCATCGTTTGGTTATCTTCTGAGGTTGAGAAGGTGTCGGATCGGCGAGTAGGAATCGTTGTGCCGCGCGGAATCAGCTTTTTCATCACGCCGCCGATCGTTTCTAACCCGACCGAAATCGGGGTCACATCGAGCAACAAAATGTCCTTTAAATCGCCCGCTAAAATTCCGGCTTGAATGGCGGCTCCGACAGCAACAACTTCATCAGGATTGACATTCTGATTTGGTTCGAGATTGATCAGCGATCGTACGACTTCTTGCACCATCGGAATTCGGGTAGAACCGCCGACTAGCACCACTTCGTCAATGTCATCGGGCATCATTTCGGCATCCCGAAACGCTTGACGCAAAGGACCCCGCAGACGGCTCAAGAGATCACCGCACAATCCCTCAAACTGCGATCGCGTCATCCGGGTTTCTAAATGCTTGGGGCCGTCTTCCGTTGCGGTAATGAACGGTAAATTAATGGCGGTTACACTCACTCCGGAAAGCTCAATCTTGGCTTTCTCTGCAGCTTCCGTGAGTCGCTGAAGCGCTTGACGGTCTTTGCGTAAATCAATGCCTTCTTGCTCTAAGAACTGCTCTGCCAGCCAATCGACAATTTTATTATCAAAGTCATTGCCGCCCAGCTGTGTGTCACCGCTCGTGCCTCTGACTTCAAAGACACCATCGCCCACATCTAGAATCGAGACATCAAACGTACCGCCACCTAAATCAAACACAAGAATTGTTTCTTGACTGACGCGATCGAGGCCGTAAGCCAACGAGGCGGCTGTCGGTTCATTCAAAATCCGCTTTACATCAAGTCCGGCAATCCGTCCAGCATCACGGGTCGCTTGACGCTGAGAATCATTAAAGTAGGCAGGCACAGTGATTACTGCCCCGGTCACGGGTTCTCCCAAATAGCGAGCGGCTTCATCGGCTAACTTCTTGAGAACTAGAGCCGAGATTTCTTCAGGCGAAAAGTCGCGATTGAGGCGAGGGCATTTGATTCGGATGTTGCCCGCCTCATCTTTGCGGATCGTATAAGGAACTCGCTTCGATTCGGGCGAAAGCTCGGCGTATTTGCGCCCCACAAAGCGCTTTACTGCAAAAAATGTATTTTGTGGATCAAGGACGGCTTGCCGTCTAGCGAGTTGCCCCACCATCCGTTCTCCGTCTTTGCTAACGGCAACAACGGAAGGAGTTGTCCGCGTGCCTTCTGCGTTGGCGATGACCACTGGCTTCCCGCCCTCCATGACCGCCACCACCGAGTTTGTAGTTCCCAGGTCAATACCAACGACTCTGCCCATGTTCTTTGCTAAAGCTAATGTTGAGAATTGCTGGATTCATTCTATCTTGCTAGGGCAAGAGGGGATAGGAAAAGGCACGAGGGATGCCCCCGATTATGCTTTACAAGTAGAGGGAACGGAGTGTCGGAGCATCACTTTTGCAAAGAAATTGTTCACCAGAAGATGATAAATGTAGACGCCTGAAGCATAAAGTCTTACATGGTTGCATCAACCTCATCACTCTAAGTTTCTCTGTACAGCTTGGTAAAGCAATATTTGTAGAGCAATACATTGTCAGGCTGATCATTCTGCCAAGCTAAAAATCTCAAGGTAAAATTGTTGCACAGTCTTACATTGGGCAAGAAGCTTGACACATTATCGGGCAGGGGAGCAACGACTAATGAGTAAAGTGAGTAAAGCAACACTTTATGATCAAGATTTCCTGCAATGGACGCAACAGCAAGCGGAGTGCCTGCGGAATGGATGCTGGGCAGGGTTGGACGTTGAAAATTTGGTAGAGGAATTAGAAGCGTTGGGGCGTAGTGAACAGAGAGAACTTGGCAGCTACTTACAGCTCCTTTTGATGCACCTACTTAAATGCCAGTATCAGCCCGAGCGAAGAACCAAAAGTTCGGATGATACCCTCTCCAACTGCCGAGATAAGATTCAGGATTGCTTGGAAGATACTCCTAGCTTGCAACGTTTTCTTCGAGACTCAGAGTGGGTGGAGAAATATTACCGACGCGCTCGCCGAGATGCAGCGAAAGAAACGCAAAAGCCAGTGGAAACATTTCCAACTGAGTGCCCCTACCTTGTTGAGCAGTTTCTTGATTCAAATTTTTTAGTCTGATTTATTTTTTTAGTCTATTTTCTATAGCGATTGAATCTGTCGTCGCGATGGTTCAGTCAACGGGTCACGTCAACAAATACGTTGCTCTACATCAGAAGAATGATTCTTCGCAGCTTGTGATAGCGAAGCGCAGAAATAGGACATTCTATATCTAAGGAAAAGGCGGGAGAGAAAAGATCTTTGCCTTGCTCGAACAGGTGTGTTCCAACGATCTGTAGAAGGCTAAGTTCATGATGTTTGGTTATGGTTCAGCGATCCTTCGGAGCTTGGCAAAGCCAATCGCTTCTAATTCTCAGCATTCTTGTTTTAGGGCTAACACCTTGGGCAGCAGTGGCTCAGTCATTGCCCGATTCACTCGTCGATGCTTCGCCTACGGGTCCAAAAGATGCTTCGCCTGCGGGTCTAACTGATCAAAATCGAACGGTTCGGCTCGTGGTGAAGTTGAAAAAGCGGCGGGTCTATGTGTATGACGGTGAAACCGTGATTGCCAGCTATCCGGTTGCGATCGGCAGATCGGGTTGGGAAACTCCCGTCGGCGAACATCAGGTGCTTAATAAAGAAGTGAATCCTGTTTTCACTAGTTTCAAGACGGGCAATAAAATTCAACCCGGCTATGACAATCCGCTTGGGGTGCGCTGGATTGGTATTTGGACAGATGGTAAAACTCAGATCGGGTTTCACGGCACAAATCAACCCGAGTCAATTGGACAAGCGGTGTCACATGGTTGCCTTCGCATGTGGAATAAGGATGTGACCCAGCTATTTGAGCAGGTTGAGGTCGGAACACCAGTTTCTGTGCAACCCTAGTAGAAGTCACATCTTTTGCAAGGAGCGGTATGGCGAGGTCAGTTCAAATTGGTGCTGTTTTGCTAACTGTATTAAGTAGCTTGATGTCTGCCTCGCACGCGACAGCAGAGTCAACCAAACTGAAGGTTGAAGTCGATGGGTTGCGGAGTCAGCAGGGAAATATCTGCTACAGCATTTTTGCAAGCAATCGAGGATTTCCCACCGAAACGACCAATGCGGTGCGAAATCAGTGCGTTAAAATCACGAACCGTCCGTTTGAAGTCGAGATTCAGAATCTTAAACCTGGGAATTACGCGATCGCGGTGTTGCACGATGCCAATAGTGACAAACAAGCGAATCGAAACGGACTTGGCATTCCTACAGAAGGCTTTGGATTCTCTAAAAATCCGGCGATTCGCTTAAGCGCTCCAAGCTTCTCGGAAACGGTGTTTCGAGTGGCAGGCGCATCAACCAAGGTTCAAATTCAGTTGAAATATCTGTTAGGAGGGTAAATCCGTTGGCTTGGGGCGGCGAAATCGAGCGATTAGCTGCACAAGTTTGTAGAGCGCAAACCCTAACAGCGCAATCACTAGAACGCCAGCTAAGACAGGCACAGTAAAGGCTAACACCGATAGCGAAATAGACATCACCAGTTCTAACGCAGCAAAAATCGGATTAGCCAGTCCGCCTGAAGCTGCCGTTGATGTGCCTCGCAATAGATTTAGCAAACCTTTCGTCAGTCCAGCCGTTCCGCCGCCTGCCACAAGCGCAAGCGTCCACTGGATCAGCGGGTTCATATCAGGTGCAACCGAGGCAGCAACCACAGTGCCTGCAATAATTGCCGCTGGGGTCGCAAGAACGTCCAAGGCGTGATCAAACCAAGGAATCGAGTAGCCAACCACTTCTAAAACCGAAGCGATCGCGAATAGCGTCAAGGCTTGAGGATTCTCAATCCAGTCAAAGTTTGGTGGCAAATCGTAGTGCCCTAATACCGATACGGCGCTCAGAGCAAGTAAGGGCACAAACACTCGAAAGCCAGAAGCAGCGCTGAGGCTGATCGCTAACATCAGTTCAATCAGAACGTGCGGATCAAGCAGTTGAGACACAAGACGTTTAGGCAAACTTCACTTTTAGTGTAAGAGACAAGACCAATCTCTACTACAGGCCAACCGAATCATATCGAGTAGAGGAATCTCCCCCAGACGAGGGAACCAGTTTCTCTCAAACTAAAAGCTATAGAGTTAGAGGTAATGACATGAGTGCGGCGTCTTGGAATCAGCAGGGATGTCAGCTTTGTGAGCAAGAGCAATACAGCGAGGCGATCGCGGCATTTGATCAGGCGATCTCGCTTGCTCCAAGTTTTGCGGAAGCCTGGAACAACCGAGGAAATGCGCTATCGGGTCTAAAGCGGTTTGCTGAGGCGTTGGGGTCGTACGATCGTGCTGTGCTGATGCAGCCTGACCACCATCAGGCCTGGTTTAACCGAGGCTTGCTGCTTACCGAGATGCAGGCGTATGGCAATGCGCTGGAGTGCTTCGATCGAGCCATCGACCTTTATCCTGATCCGTGTTATCTACACGCTAGAGAAACCATTTGGCTTAAGAAAAAACTGATTCCGGTCTATCAGCAGAACGAATCCACTCGTCGAGTCTAGCCGCATAAGCGGCTAATCTAGTCGTCAGGAGCGAGGGAGATGCTTTTTTATCTCTTGAACTCGACTGAGCCAAGCCAGCAGATCTTGAGCACTAAAGTGCAGACCCCGCGGCAAAATTTGCTCTAACTCTTCTTCAGGGCGTCCGGTTTGCTGCATCCACGCAGCCTTTAGCGTTGCGGTATCGACTAGCTGAGAATCGCTCAACCCCAACGATCGCTGGATTCCAAGCTGCTCTTCGCGCCCAACTACATCAACAACGAACTCGCTACGATTCGCTTGATGCAATACTCCTGCTAATGCCTTGATGTAAGCACTGCTATTCTCGGTTGCCAACTCGGTTAGAGGAACAGGTTGCCCAAATCGACGGTTACTCGCCCAAATTAGAACCAGCAGCAAAACGCCAGCTTGCACCGTTACGGGAAGCAACGGTGTTTTGAGCAGGTAGATGAACCAGTTCTGAGCATCTTCTCGTTGTGCAACTTCTGCTTCTTTATATCCGTGCAGATATTCATCTACCCAAATGGCGTTACCGTTCTGTTTGACTAATTTTTCTAAAAGCGCAAAATTTCCCGGTTCGTCTTGATAGGCGTTAGCAGCCAGAAAGGGAGTAATTGAATAGATCACGCGACCTTTGCCGATCGCCGTTTCCCAAACGATTGTGCCATAGCGATCGCGCAACAGCGGCTCACCTCTATAGAACAACGTCTCATTACCATCTGCGATCGGTGACTTTTGATCGGTCAGTTTCTCCCGTCGCCCTGTATCAATCCTGACGCCACCCTCTTGAATGGTGGTGAAGGAAGCCTCCGTTGCGGATGGAGTGCCTGCTCCCAGAACAACCAGCGTGTTTCCCCGCTGCACCCACTCTCGTTCAGCTTGAGAAAAACTGAAGGGCAACCAGCCAGTATTAACTTGCAAAAAGGTTGTTTTCGTACCCTTACGCGAACTGACAAAGGCTTCAGAGGGCTTTTGCCAGCGACTAATGGGTGTCCCTTGGCGCTCCATATAGGCAGACCACGCTCCGTAGCCATCGGGCGCACGACTGAACGTAGAGCCGCTGATTTGAGGGTTGCTTTTAGGAGCAATGAATAGCGTTAAAAGAATGAGGGTTGCGATCGCAAGGCCTCCCGCCAGAATTCTTCGATCAATACGCTTCAGCACGCTTTCCTTCCTCATCTAAAGAATTGCGCTCAAGGTCGCTATAAGCTTGCTGACATTGATTAAAAATTTCGGCTGAAATGGTGGCGTTGCCAAAGCAAAGCTGCTCATGAGTTCTGAGCAGCGTTTGATAAGCGTGAGATCGCGGCAACAGCTGCACTAGATTCCAATATTCGTGATCGGTGCGACTGGCTTGATGAGGAGCAAGTTTTGTATCGTTGAGTCGCTGTAGCGTGGCCATATAAAGGGCACGACAGGCTTCTCGGTAGTTTCCCTGCTGCTGAAACCGTTGAACCTCATGCATCCAAAAGGCGATCGTGCGATCGCGATCGTTAGACTCTACTTTGCGATCTAGCCGCTTAGAGAGCCTCGGACGGTTTGGATCAAAATATGGATTAAGCCATTGATACAGTTGCCAACCTAGCCACAAGACCAAGGCAGCTACAATCGCCCAAAACGTCCCTTGAAACCACCACATCGGGAAGTTCCACTGGGGCGCATTCGGAACCGTAGGGGCGTCAAATTTGGGAAAATGCAGCTCAATCCATTCGCCCAATCGCCACCAAAACTGTTGAAACTGCCAATCTAAACTATCTTTCTGGAATGTCCCCGCCGCCATCGCTTTGCTCTTCGTGAGGTGAAGCTACCACGCGATTGTGTGAAGCTATTTTGTGAAGCTGCTAACGAGCCACAGAATTAGAAACGTCACCAAGCTGATGAAGACATCATCTCGCGGTAGACCGGGTACATGCGGGAGAATCAGTCCGTATAGTAGACCCCCAATCGCAAACCCTAGCACCAATCCTCCAACCCCTAGCAGCACGGCTCGCCCCAGCTTTTGCTCTTTTCGATAGATGAAGTAGAGCGTCGAACCCGTCGCGATCGCCATCGCCACTTGTAGCACAGAATCTACAGGGTAGAAATAAATAGCAGTCCCCATGGCTGCCAAGATGCCACCCGGTAGGGCAATATCAACAGAACTGGGCGAATCAATGAAATTCTGTAGCCACTGAGAGGATTTGGCAGGCGCAAGGGCTTGCGGCGGTGCGGCTGGCGCGGCCTTTTCTGGAAATCGAATTCCTTCTGGAACTTTTATCTTGCCTTCTTGTCGTAGACGCAGGCGATCCATTAAGACGGCATCGTAGGCAGCTTCAATCTCAGAAATCTTACGCTGATCCCCAGCTAGCTCTGCTACTAGCCGAGTCCGGGCGGTTTGGATTTCTTCAAACGAAGAACCTTCGGGAACACCAAGTTTTTCGTAGGGACTGTCGCTCATTCGCTGTTACTCCACCTTTTCCTGAAGGTTATGTCGCCTCACAGGTCATCGCACGTGTGATTACACTTAGAGTCTAGACCATTAGAGTTTAGACGATGAATCTTTGACTTTAGAAAGATTTGAGGTCTTAAACAAAATCGTTTATTCTCTCGTATTTCTATTCTACTTCGCCAGCTTTTTTTACGGAAACCAAGGTAAGACTCGATATTTTCGTCAAAAGCTAAGGCATACTAATGCTGATGCTCAATATATCTTGTGTAATACAGAATATCCTGTGTCATACAGATAGACCTGGATACCCGAAGCTCCGCAAGTCCGACTGTCCTTCTCAATTCACGATTGCAGCGCAAAGTTATGGTCATGGCTCCAGCCAAGATACTCGTAGTTGACGATGACCCGGCTATCCGGAATCTCATTCACCGTTTTCTTTCCAAACAGAGTTACCAAATGGAATCTGCGGAGGACGGAAAAACCGCAATGGCAATGTTTGAGCAGTTCAATCCTGATTTAGTCATTTTGGATGTGAATTTGCCTGATGCTAATGGTTACAGCCTGTGTCAAGAGATGCAGAGCCGCACAAATGTTTTTGTGCTGATGCTAACCAGCCGGACGGATGAAGCCGATAAGCTCCGTGGCTTCGCTCAAGGTGCAGATGATTACATTACAAAACCGTTTAGCTTAGGCGAACTCGGTGGGCGGGTTGGTGCAATTCTTAAGCGTCAGCGCATTGTGACAACCGCTGAGCAGCAGTGCTTGGTGTTTGACAAACTGCTGATCGATCCAGTCCGACGCGAAGTCAAGCTGAATGAAGATATTGTGCCCTTGACGGCATTAGAATTTGATTTGTTACATTTCTTAGCAAGTCATCCGGGTCGAGTTTGGCGACGAGCTGAACTGATTCAGGAGGTTTGGGATTACGAATATGTGGGCGATCAGCGCGTGGTTGATGTCCATATTGGTCAGATCCGCAAAAAGATTGAAATCGATACGAGTCAGCCTGCTCTCATTCAAACTGTTCGCGGGGTTGGCTATAAGTTTGAGTCACCTGCGGCGGTGAGTTAGCCCTATGAGCCGTTGCAGTTATCAATCCGTCGCCAAGCTTAGCGGCGGAATTGTTGGGTGTTGCTGCTTTAGCCCTCTCGGTTTCAGCCCTATGAAGAAACTGTTTTTAGCGAATCAGACAATTCTTTGAATTGCGCTGGGCGCTAATCGCTTCTCTCATGTTTCCAGCATTGAAGTTAAACGCAGAGGTGCTTAGGGGAGAATAGCTGTCTACAAGCGATATTGGCGGTAGAGATCACTGGCAGCGCGATGCACGAGAGAATGACGATAGACCAAAGCATCCATATCATCTCCGTAACCGCCTCCAATCACACATGCGACCGGGTAGCCTTGCGAAAGACAAGTTGTGAGGACTTGCATATCACGACGAAATAATCCTGAATCGGTGAGGGCGAGTTTACCTAAGCGATCGCACGAGTGCGGATCAACGCCAGCATCATAAAATACGAGATCCGGCTTCTCTTGAGTCAGTAGATCCGGCAAATATTCTGCCAATGTCTGCAAATATTCGTCATCTTCCATGCCTTCAGGCAAGGGCACATCTAGATCGCTCTGCTGCTTTGTACCCGGAAAATTGATTTCACAATGCATGGAGAAGGTAAAGACGCTGGAATCATCTTGAAAGATGAAGGCGGTTCCGTCGCCTTGATGCACATCGAGATCAACAATGAGAATTTTTTGAGCAAGCCCCAGGGTTTGCACGACTCGAGGCGCGATCGCTAGATCATTAAAAATGCAAAACCCCGAGCCGTAGCTGGGAAACGCATGGTGAGTACCACCTGCAGTGTTACATGCTAGTCCGCTCTCTAAGGCCAATTTAGCGGTGAGAACCGTTCCTCCAACGGCAACGCACGTACGATTTACAAGAGCTGGACTCCACGGTAATCCAATGCGCCGTTGAGCTTTCGGATCTAGCGTGCCTTCACAATAATCGTTCACGTAGTCAGATGTGTGAACGAGTTCAAGCCACTCTTGGGGCGATCGCTGTGGGCAATGAAATTGTGATCCTGTTGCGACATCATCCACTAATAGCAACTCGTAAAGTTTCTTAAATTTTGACATTGGAAACCGATGATCTAATGACCAAGGCACAACGTAATCAGGGTGATAAATCAGCGGTAAATCCATTTAGTAATTCGACTGATATCTGTCTTTACTTTTGTAAATTAATCTCGTCAAATATTGCTGTTTGTAAGAGTTTGTAGAAGATCTCCAGCCTCATCCTTTAGACTGATTGCCAGTCCGAAATTTTTTATCTGAAACGCTCATGTCTCATCCTGTTTGGCACGAATATCTAAAGCTTCTTTCATTCTTTGCAAGTGTCATTGGTCTATACATTGTAGTGAATCGAAAATCGGCTCAGGCAGATGATGCTGATGCGGCAGATCTAACGCTATTCGCTATGAGTTTTGCCTACTGGATTGTGCATCTTGTGGCGGTGGGTGCCCAGAAGTGGATTTCTCCTGATTGGGACATCTTTATGCTCAGTCTGAAGTGGACAGCGGTGATTTCCTACTTATTAACCTTCTCATGTGCCCTGAGTTTGCCCATGCACCGCTTCTCCGCTTCTCAACGGCAAACGGAGTAATTTTAGTTATTTGGAGTTGAAAATGTGAGCGCTTGGCTTAGGCCAAGCTCTGCAAGATCGCCACTTCGAGCTGAGTTTGATCAAGAGTCGTCAGCACAAACACTTCTTGCACGGTCTTTCCTTGACGCGCAATTACTTTATAGCCGCCGCGAATTGGCACAGAGATTTTTAGCTTTAACTGAGGCGCGTGAGAGCGGACGGAGCTAATCACGCCAGGGGTAATCGTCTGAATTCCAGGGCATTGAGTGAGCCGCTTTAGAATAGGAATTAGCCCCGGAATGTGAGTCGAATGATTCCACACGAGTCGCCCCTGCTTTTCCTCGTCTCCCATGATGTCTCCTCAGTTAACCCGCTTCCAGCGGAGCCAGTGTCAGTCCTTCCATACCAAGCTGCATGTGGTACAGTTCCGCTTGTTCTAGCGGTCCTGACCATACGATCGCTTGTCCATCAAAATGGACTTGATTAGTAAGTTTCCAAGCCAAATCGCCGTTCATGTTTGGGATGTACTTCATCAAACACTCGGCGACGTGCTCAAACGTGTTGAAATCGTCATTCAACACAATGATCTTATAGTTTGGATAAGTTTGCCGCGTCGTTTGACTAGTTTTTTCGGGCGTTGTGACGGCTCCAGCCATCACCACAATTGTTGCATCCTGGAGGTGTCTAGTCATGGCTTACTTAGAATTGAAACAATCAAAATTTCATACCAAAAATTGTAGAGTACCTGACTCAAAGTACAAGGGATTTCTAACCAACATCGTTAGAAATCCTGTTGTCAATGCTTTGAAACTGATTTAATCAATATGTACTCAATTAAAATTTCCCCTATAAGAATTTCTTTTTCTGCTTAACTGAGGACGGGGATAGGCGTTGAGGTGGGGCACATGCGCGGTAAAAAGCGTCCAAATCGGGGAACTCCTCTATTGTTTAAAAATTTAAGTGGAATGCTAACGCTAAGCTTGGCGTTGGTTGGTATCGTCACGCTGGTTAATTTAGGACGCTCGGGCAACAACGTACTAGAGCGGTTAACCTCGCTGTTTAATAGTCAGCCACCTGCACCAAAGGTGGATACTCGTTCCGTGGTGATTCAGCAGGTTCGGGAGGCGAGCGAACTAACAACCGCCGTTTATACAATGGAAGCGGTGGTGCCGACGCAGCAGGACGCCGCGATCGCAGGTGTAGTTGTGGGAACCACGAAGCTGCTCTACATTGCTCGGGGTGAGGTTCGGGCAGGGGTCGATCTGAGCGCGCTTAACCCTTCCGATGTGCAAGTGACAGGAGATACGCTGCGGTTACGTTTACCGCCACCGCAATTATTAGATAAAAAAATTGATGTCACGAAATCAAGCGTTTATGATTACAATCGCGGATTTTTAGGGTTAGGACCCGATACAGCTCCAGAATTGCAGCGATTGGCACAAGAAGAAGCATTGAAGAAGATTCAAACTGCCGCATGTGCGGATGGAGTGCTGGAGAAGGCCAGCGATCGCGCCAAACTAGTCGTCACTCAATTGGTTCGTGTGTCAGGTGTCAAAACTGTTTTAGTAGAAACTCAAGCGCCTGCTCCTAATGCCTGTCCTTCTTCGTAGATTGATCTCAGAGAATCATCTCTGACTTTTGTAGTTTATGTGTCCTGAACCGTTAGATTTCTTAACGAGCCGTTTCCTAAAAATGAAACGCCAGTAACGTCTTTGTATTGATTTTTATAAGGGATATTACGCAAGTTTTAGCGATTAGCTTCTTGGCCTAGAGCCCTTTCATAGAGCAGAATCACTCTAGTTCTTGAGCGAGTATTTTTGCATTTCGTATCTTAAACTACAGCTTTCTCAAACTTGGGGATCACACTCCCGATAGGTGATCCCAGCCTTAGAAGAATTTAAAATAAAAATAGATTTTAGAGATCAAATTAAAAACTCTGGCAATAATAGACAAACAAGCAGTGTTCTCTATCAGTAGTAATTTTCAGAATTTGGTATCTGACAATACCGGACTTTGAAAATTAATATCTGGGACCTTAGGCAGACCTTTTTTATCGATCAAAATTAGCTAAACATTAAGGAAGATGAAGATGAAAACAGTTCAAACGGTTCGCTGCCCAAACTGCGGTAGTTATGCTGAACGCATCCATGTTCCGGTGGGACAACTTACTCGCACTCAATGTCACAGTTGTGACTATTTAATGATTACCTGTTCTCAAACAGGAAAGGTTATTGAAGCGTATGCACCCGGAATTTATGCTCAGCGCTTAGCATTATCCTAATGGCTTAGAGGCACAGTCTAATAGAATTTTTTAGAAGAAATGTGGAGATTGCTTAATGCTGTCCCCACATTTTTTATAGCAATACATTTATAAGGATTGCTCAGGTAGAAAGCGTAGCCTAACTCAGGTAGAAAGCGTAGCCTAATTAGTACAAAGCACAGTAAAAGAACCGCGCCAGACTTCTAATATCCGAAGAGCTCTAATATTCTTTCTGAGAACTTCGACATGACGTTATCTTCTACAACATCTACAAGCTCTCTCTACGTTATACGAGCAAGATTATTACCTCTGGCTACAAGTAACCGTACAGCTTCTGGAGAAGGGCGAACTTTCTGCACTTGATGTTACGAACTTAGAGCTGATTCATAAAGTAAATCTTAAGCAGCCAATCGTCGTACCATCAGACGAATCAAAGAACCATAAATCATGGCTTCACTCACCTCCCAATACACCTCATAATCCTTGCTTAAGCATCGGAATC